>NZ_WJIG01000003.1:0-1046118 GCF_009647635.1 Phyllobacterium sp. SYP-B3895
CGACTTGATCATTCTCATTACAAATATCCATCCAAAACGCCACAAAGGCGTGAAAAAGGTAAGTCGTAAGTCGTCAGTAGTGGAGTAGAAAGAAAGCAAAGTAGTGTCTTCACTACTCACTACTCACTACTCACTACTCACTACTCACTACTCACTACTCACCTCCCCAAAACCCAGCTTCTCATTTGCTTGTTGCGCTTTGCTGACCTGGTGGTTACAGCGGGGTGGCCGCACCCGATCCCATTCCGAACTCGGCCGTGAAACGCCCCTGCGCCAATGGTACTTCGTCTCAAGACGCGGGAGAGTAGGTCGCTGCCAGGTCTGCCAAACGCAACAAACAAAGCTTCTCGACAAACACACAACAACAAACACAAGCGCCGCACCAAACGGCCCTTTCCATGCAAGCGCAAGCACTCGCACCAAAGGAAAGCGCAAGCGCATACCGCACACAATTGACGCGGGGTGGAGCAGCCCGGTAGCTCGTCAGGCTCATAACCTGAAGGTCACAGGTTCAAATCCTGTCCCCGCAACCAACATCACAACAAAACACCAATCCACACCAAAGCCCGGCATCCCCGGGCTTTCGTGCGTTCAAGCGGCAAGTTCAATCGAAGCCAACCGCGGCGACGCTCGCCATTACCTCAAGGTGAGTGGCTTTCCGACCGAACTGGAGAATCCCTTGCAGGGAGACTAGACCCGAGGTGCAAATACTGTCCCCGTAACCACAGAAAGGCGGGTGAGCTCGCTCCAGCATCGGCCTTGTGGCCTTAGCCGTGGAGCGTGCTAGAACACTTTCATGGGATTCGGGGTTTTCATTCACCGCTCAGATTCGATCTACGACGATAGCCCGGCTGAACGATATCAGTTCCCGAGCCAATATCTTGGGCGTGTCCAAGCGTGCGTAGGGGACTGGATCATCTATTACGAGCCGAGAAAGGTGGCAGAAACGCGTGGTTACTTTGCAATAGCAAAGGTGATGCAAATCATCCCAGACCGCAATGCCCCAAACATGCACATCGCATTGATTGAGCCGGGGACTTATCTCGACTTCATCAATCCAGTGCCGTTCAGTAATGAAGATGGCGTGATCGAACGCGGAGTGCTGAACAATGAAGGGCGCATCTCGGGACGGGCGCAATCGGCTGTAAGACCAATTTCTCCAAATGACTTTGATAGAATCGTATCTCTGGGCCTGGACGAGAGCGAGCCTGAACTGCCAAGAATCGGCGAAGCCGTCGGCCCGTTAACAGGTTTTGCCGACGCAGCCCAGGCACCGTTCATTTTCGAGTTGGAACGGCGCATCACCCAGATGACATCTCGCATCGTCCGCGACCGTATCTTTCGGCGGCTTGTTCTGGACGCTTACGACAAGCGATGCGCGGTCACTGGACTGAAGCTCATCAATGGCGGTGGTCGAGCGGAGGTCAATGCGGCGCATATTCGCCCGGTCGAAGCCAATGGACCAGATACTTTGACGAATGGCGTGGCCCTTTCCGGGACCGTCCACTGGATGTTCGATCGAGGACTGATTGCCTTCTCAGACGATCTGGAGATTTTGATTTCGCGACAGGCAAATGATCCAGAAGGCATCCAGATGCTCTTCAACAAGACCGGCCGAGCAATCGTTCCACAACGTGTCAGTCAAAGACCGCATCCACATTTCTTGCGGTGGCATCGAGAAAATTGCTTCAAGCACTGAACGCTTGATGTGCCGTCAGCCGTCAGGCCGTTATATCCACGACCCCGCAATCGCCGGCGTCCGAACCGAAGACCAGCCGATGGCCTGACGCATCCCAATTCATTGCTGAAACCGCACCCTTTCCGGGGCGGCGCAAAAGCACTTCCTTCTGGTCGGTGAAGCGGGCGACAAGAATCATGCCGTCCGAATAGCCGATCGCGACGATCTCCTCGATCGGATGGCAAGCGACGGCGGTGACGAGACTGTCGCCGCGCGTTCCAAGTTCCAGTGGCGCCTTGCCCATTGGCCCGTCCTTGCCGGCGAAGGGCCAGACAATGGCAGCGGGCGCGCCCGACGTCGCCAGCCATTTGCCCTTCACGCTCCAGGACCAGCTCTTTACCTTGTTCGGATAGCCGGTCATGCGCATGTGGCGGCTGTCTTCGAGCCGCCAGCCATGCAAGGCATTCTCCTGCATCGATGTGACGAGAAACCGGTTGTCGGGGGAGAAGATCACGGATACGTGGGCGCCCTTCCACTCCAATTCCGTCGGTGCACTGTCCGTCGCCGGCCAGTGCAGCGTAACGCCATTGTAGCGGGCAACCGCAAGCCGCAGGCCCTTCGGTGCGAAAGCGAGGCCCTCGGCGCTGCGTTCATGGGCAAACTCGCGCAATGTTCCGTCGGCTGAACGTACCCATGCCGAGCGGCCGGAAGCAAAGGCAATCGCTCCACCGGGCGCGGCGGCGAGCGCGGTAATCCACTTGCGCGGCAACTTGCTTAGTTCTTTTGCTTCGCCGTCGAGCCCGGTCGAGCAAACCCGGCCGTCCTCTCCGCCCGTAAGCAGTGACTTACCATCTGCCGAAAGAACCGCGCATAGGAGGCCGTCGTGGACCTCGCTCGTCTTATGACCATTGTCGAGGCGATGGACCGTGCCATCGGCCAGGGCAAAGAATGGAACGTCGCGGATGAAGCGCGCATCGACGCAATGGCCGGCCAGATCGAGCGGTGCAATTGTCGGCATAAGGTCAGTCCTAGAGGCAGCTTTCAAGGCCAGCCTTCAGGGCGGCATGATCAAGTTGACGGCCGATGAACACCAGTCGGCTCTCGTGTTTTTCGCCATCCTTCCAGGCGCGCTGATGATCGCCTTCGATGATCATGTGCACACCCTGGATGACATAGCGCTCTGGATCGTCCTTGAAGGCCATAATCCCTTTAAGACGCAGGATGTTCGGACCCTGCTCCTGGGTGATCTTTTGAACCCAGGGGAAGAACTTGTCGGGGTTGAGTTCGCCGGTGCGCAGCGAAACTGACTGGACGGTCACGTCGTGGATGGGTGACGCGTGGTCATGATGATGGTGCGCATGGTCGTGGTCGTGGTCGTGATGGTGGTGATCGCAATCCGGACCGCAGGCATGGTCGGGATGATCATGGTCGAGGAAGTGTGGATCGCTTTCGAGCGCCCGCTTCAAGTCGAACGCGCCGCGGTCAAGCACACGGGAAAGGTCAATGCCGGCGCGCTCGGTACGATGAATGACGGCATGCGGGTTGATGGCACGAACCGTCGCTTCGACGGCTGCAAGTTCATCGGCGGATACGAGGTCGGTCTTGTTCAGAAGGACGACGTCGGCGAAGGCGATCTGGTCTTCAGCTTCTCGGCTGTCCTTCAGACGCAGCGGCAGATGCTTGGCATCAACCAGCGCAACGACGGCGTCAAGCGCGGTCTTGCTGCGCACGTCATCGTCCATGAAGAAGGTCTGCGCCACCGGCACTGGATCGGCAAGCCCGGTCGTTTCGACGATGATGGCATCGAACCGGCCCGGACGGCGCATCAAGCCCTCGACGACCCGGATCAAATCGCCGCGAACCGTGCAGCAAATGCAGCCATTGTTCATTTCGTAGATTTCTTCGTCGGATTCGACGATGAGGTCGTTGTCGATGCCGATTTCACCGAACTCGTTGACGATGACGGCATAACGCTTGCCATGATCTTCGCTGAGGATGCGATTGAGCAGCGTCGTCTTGCCGGAGCCAAGATAGCCGGTCAATACGGTTACCGGGATCTGGGCTGCGCGCCCCGTTGCTGCCGCGCCAGCGGATGTCGTTTGAGCTTCACTCATCGTGCGCCTCTTTGGATGGATTGACCCACGATATAGGTGATAAGATTACATATTGCCACACCAAACGCCTTCAATTGCGTGAATGGCTGCTTCAATCGCGTTGAGCATTGCTGGTTTTAGACAAGAACTGCCGGATCAAACCGGTCGACATCCTCAATGAGCTCGACGAGGCCCTTGACGCTATGGGCGATAATCGCTTCGCCTGCCGCTGCAGTCGCGCGCGCCGCGTCGCCGGCAACCCCTTGCCGGTTGAGATCACTCATCTTCCACCCAAAGGCGTGTGGGCCATAGGCGCGCAGGTGCGTGTAGTCTTTCGCAAATTGCCGTTGTCGAGAGTCGAAGGTTCCCGCCTTGGTCATGTCCACATATTGCGGATAAAGCGCCAGCATCACCGAGGTCTCGATGAAACCGCCGTGAATATCCAAGGCCTTCTCGTCGGGGGAGATAAGTCCCCCCGGCAGCCCAAAGCGCGTCCAGCTCGTTGCCACTGCGAGCATGTTGAAACGGATGCGGAGTTCTGTCGCAACGATTGTCGTCAACGGCGAATTGCCGCCATGGGCATTGAGGATGACAAGTTTGCGAATACCGCGTTGCGCCAGCGCTTCGCCAATACCGATCCAGCGATGCACCGCCTCGTCGAAGGCGAGCGTCCGCGTGCCGGCAACGTCCATGTGCTCGATCGAATACCCAACGGGCTCGACCGGCAGCCATTCGACGGACAGCGACTTGGGAAGCGCTGCCTTTAGCCGCTCGGCCAATCCGGTCGCGATCAGCGTATCGGTTTCGAAAGGAAGATGCGGACCATGCTGCTCGTGAGCGCCAAGCGGCAAAATGGCGATCATATGTGTAGAGGATATCGGCATAAGGTGCTCATCTGTCGGGCGCTTCGCCTGATCATATCGATATCCGCATGCGGAGGAAATGCCGCTCCTACATCTTACGGCGTATAAGCAATGCGCTTATTATTGCTTCACGAGCAATTCGTCGGCAAATTTCATCAGATTGTCATATAAGCGTTGTAACGCGATTTTGCCGGGCGGATATTGGGTATAAGTCAACTATGGCCTGCGCTCTTCGGCGAGCAAATTGCTCGTTCCCTTGGTAACTGTCCGCGTAATAAACTTTGTCTGTTAACTGCCATCCACCAAACAGAGCTAGCCGTCTTATCATCAACGGAACAACGCTGAAAAGCGAGCAGGAGTTTGAATGGTCAAGGATCGTAAGCCCCTCATTCTTCATCGTCTGCAATCGACCGCGCGGCTGACGCGGACGGCATTGGCGATGCGGCTCCTCGGTCACGGCTTCTATGCAGGGCAGGATGCCGTAATGCTGCAACTTGCGCATGAGGACGGCCTGTCGCCGAGTATTCTTGCCAAGCGGCTGGGCGTGCGCCCGCCGACGATCACCAAGACGATTTCGCGACTGCAGACCCAGGGGTTCGTCAAGAAGCAGGGCTCGACGACGGACCAGCGCCAGGCTCATATTTTCTTGACCGAAACCGGCAATGAAGCGATCAAGGCCATCGAGAAATCGATCCGCAAGACGGAAAAGGATGCGATGAAGGGTTTCGACAAGAAGGAGCGCAAGGCCTTCGTCAAGATGCTCTCGCGCCTCGAGGTCAATCTCTCTACAGCCGAGCACCTGCGCCAGACGGCGGCCGAAGAGGATCACGATAATGAGGACGCTGACGACGAGTGATTATTCGTCGAAAGTTTTTGCAATCGGCGGTTACAAAGTAGCTTATTTTGTTATCATGGGACTCGCTTCCGCCCGCCTGATTGGTTTGTTTCCTTGTCTTCCACACCTTCTACGTCACAGGACTCTGCGCCGTTAGCGGCGATCCTTTATATTTTCGCAACCGGGTTCCTGTTTTCCTGTCTCGACTCCAGCGCCAAATATCTGGTGCTGTCCGGCGTACCTACCGCATTCGTTTCATGGATGCGGTTCGTCGAGCACACGCTGCTGGTCCTGATCTTCTTTCGGCCATGGTCCAATCCCGGCATATTCAGGGCGCGCAACCTGCCGATGCAGATATTGCGCGGCATCTGCTTGTTCGGTTCGACCTACTTCAATTTCTACGCCCTGCAGACCATGCAGCTGGCTGAAACGATGACGATTACCTTTGCGGCGCCCATGGTCATCACGGCGCTCGCCGGACCCATCCTTGGAGAATGGGCAGGCTGGCGGCGCTGGCTTGCCATCATCGTCGCCTTCATTGGCGTTTTGATCATTGCGCGTCCGGGATTTGGCGAACTCAATCCAGGCCTGCCTTATTCGATCACGGCAATGCTGAGCTATTCATTCTATGTGCTGCTCACGCGCAAGATGGCCGCAACTGAATCGCCGGAAAGCCTCATCTTTTATTCCGCCCTTGCGCCGGCGATCCTGATGTCGCCGGCAATCACCCAGGCGGTCCTTCCGCAAACGCCGTTCCAGATCCTGCTTCTATGTCTTCTGGGCTTTTTTGGCGGACTTGGTCATTTCCTCATCATTCTCGCTTATAAGCGCGCGACAACGGCGGCGCTCGCGCCCTATCCGTTTCTTCAGATCATCTGGATGCTGGGTTTCGGCTATTTCATCTTCGGCCAGTTTCCGGATGCCTACACCCTGTGCGGAGCCGTGATCATCATAGGGAGCGGCCTCTACGTCGTCCACCGCGAGCGGCAGTTGCGAGCGGTCGCAAAATCCCGCCATGAGCGCACCGTATCCCTAACGAAAGAACTTTGATTTATTCGGTTGCGGTGGCATAACGCCGTGTAAAGATTACATTTGTCGGACGACACTGCGGGAGGCGGTTTTTGGCGCAAAAGATCAAACTATCGACGATTGCCGACGCGCTGAAAGTGTCCACTGCGACCGTTTCGCTGGCCCTGCGTGATAGTCCTCTCGTCGCCGATCAGACGCGCGAGAAGATCAAGGAACACGCCCGGACGATCGGCTACATTTACAATCGGAGGGCGGCAAGCCTGCGCACGTCGCGATCCGGCATTGTCGGCGTGGTCGTCCATGACATCATGAACCCTTTCTTTGCCGAGATCTTGCGCGCCATCGAAGGTGAACTCGACCGATCCGGGCAAACATTCATCCTTTCCAATCACTACGACCAATTGGACAAGCAGCGCACCTTCATTGACACGGTTCTGCAGCTTGGCGGCGATGGTGTCATCATGTCGCCCGCGATCGGAACGCCGGCTGAAGATATCCGCATGGCGGAAGACAATGGCCTGCCGGTGGTCCTGATCGCGCGCAGCGTCAAGGATGCGAATGTCCCGGTTTTCCGCGGTGACGACGCCTACGGCATCGGGCTTGCCACCAACCATCTCATTTCGCTCGGCCATACGCGCATCGCCATGGTCGGCGGAACGGACCAGACGTCGACGGGCCGCGACCGCTACGAAGGCTATCTCCAGGCCATGCAGAAGGCCGGCCTCGAGGTAAAGCCCGAGTGGCGAATTCCGGGACCACGCACGAAGCAGGCCGGCTTCGATGCGGCGCCGCAATTCCTGGCGCTGAAGGACCATCCGACGGCGGCCGTCTGCTGGAACGACCTTGCTGCGATCGGCATGATGAACGGTATCGCCCGCGCCGGCCTTGTTGCAGGCGTCGACATTTCCGTCACCGGTTATGATGATCTCGAGGAAGCGGCGATTGCGACGCCGGCGCTCACCACCGTCTGGAACGGTCAGCGCGAAGTCGGCCAGCGCGCGGCGAGGGCGCTTCTCGATCAGCTCAATGGCGCCGACACTCATGCACGCCAGGAATTGATCAAGCCGGAACTGCGTATCCGCCAATCCACCTCGAAGCCGAAAGAGCGCTGAAGCGCGCGCTGCGCCGATAATTCACGGTTCATTAACGCTACGGGACTAGGGTTTTCGAAAGAGTGACCCCTGTGGAGCTTGGCATGAAACCCGCCAACACGGTCTTGCTCGCCCTTGTGAGCGCAGTTGCAGTCATCGCCATTTTTCTTGATTTCGCCACCTACACGTCAGGTGGGGAAACGAATGTCGATACGGTGACCACCGCGTCGATCACCAGCGAAGAGCCGAGACAGAACGGTATTCTCGATGTGCCGACATTCGTCATCAGCGGCCCCGGCGGCAGCGCGAAATGCAAGGCCTTTCCCGCTGAAAACGGTCTTCCTGGCCACAATGCGCTGACGATCGAGCAGGGCTGCGCCGGACTTTATCCGCCGCTGGCGCAAGCCAGGAGCTGGCACAATAATGAGGACGGGACGATCGACCTTGCCGATGATACGGGCCGCACCATCGTCGCCTTCAGCCCAGGTGACGGGCTTGCCTATATCAGCATCGAACCGCGCTCCGTCGTCCTTTCGATGTCCACCGAAGGCGTGCTGACGTACTAGATACTTATTCGGCTGCGTGTAGACGCTCGCGACTCGCTTTGTGCGCCCGCGCCGCATCGCCGAAGGCCGCGAAAATCTTGCGCGACGGCGAATCGGTCTTCACCCAGTATTCCGGATGCCATTGCACGCCGACGGCGAAGTTGCGGGCGGTCTTCACCGATACGGCTTCGATCGTGCCATCTTCGGCAACGGCTTCGATCTCGAGCGCGGGCGCTGGCTTCTCGATGGCCTGGCGGTGCACTGAATTGACGTTGATCGTATCGCTGTTCATGACGTCGGCAAGACAGGAGCCAGGTTTAATGCGTATCGGATGACGAATGGCAAAGCGTTCGGCCTGCTGATCCGACTGCGGGGCGCGATGGTCCATGCGGCCGTCGAGTTCCTGAATTTCCGTGGCGAGCGTTCCACCGAGCGCGACGTTCAGTTCCTGAATGCCGCGGCAGATGGCGAGAAGCGGAATGCCGCGCTCGATGGCGCGCCGAATGAGGGGCAGGGAAGTCGCGTCGCGTGCCGGATCGTAGGGCTCGTGCGCCGGGCTGGGCTCCGCTCCATAGAGCGCGGGATGCACATTGGACTTGGAGCCCGTAATCAGCACCCCGTCGACCCCGTCGAGAATAGCGTCGATATCAAGCCCATCCCCAAAGGAAGGGACGATGAGCGGAATAACGCCAGCGGCATCATAGGCAGCCGTCAGGTACTGATCTGGCGCTGCGTGCCAGGTATAGTTTTCGAAAGCCCGTACATCGGATGTTATGGCGACGAGGGGTTGCCGCATGGAATTGCTCCCGCAAAGAATGTTCCCTCTATTTAGTGCAATTCCCCAGCGTTTCCAATGGCCGGAGAAGCGCCGCGACATTCGCGCCAGAATCGGAATTGCGACGAGAATCCTGCAACAATATCAATCCACTTAATGCCGGTGCGGCTTTGTCGGTTCATCCGCTGGACTTGAAATAGTGAGTGTGTATGGTGATCGCGGGATCGGGAGAATGATCCAGATCAATTGTTTGGAGGAGATTTAATGGATCGTCGTTCATTTATCACAAAGGCTGGATTTGCCGGCGTCGGCGCGGCCGCAGCTACGACGCTTGCTGCGCCCTCGATTGCGCAGTCGCTACCGAAAATCACATGGCGGTGCGCGTCGTCATTTCCGAAATCGCTCGATACGATCTATGGCGGCGCGGAAGTGCTCTCGAAGTATCTGAAGGAAGCTACGGACGGGAATTTCGTAATCCAGCCATTTGCGGCCGGCGAAATCGTGCCGGGCCTGCAGGCTGCTGACGCTGCAGCAGCGGGTACCGTCGAGCTTTGCCATACGGTCGCCTACTATTACTGGGGCAAGGACCCCACCTGGGCGCTCGGCGCTGCCGTTCCGTTTGCGCTGAATGCGCGGGGCATGAATGCCTGGCAGTATCACTTGGGCGGTATCGATCTCCTCAACGAGTTCTTCAACAAACAAGGCCTGCAGGTCTATCCCGGCGGCAATACCGGCGTGCAGATGGGCGGCTGGTTCCGCAAGGAAATCAAGACGGTCGAAGACCTCAAGGGCATCAAGATGCGTGTCGGCGGCTTTGCCGGCAAGGTGCTCGAAAAGCTTGGTGTCGTGCCGCAGCAGATCGCCGGCGGCGACATCTATCCATCGCTGGAAAAGGGCACGATCGACGCTGCCGAATGGGTCGGACCCTATGACGACGAGAAGCTGGGCTTCCAGAAGGTAGCGCCGTTCTACTACTATCCCGGCTGGTGGGAAGGCGGTCCGACGGTCAGCTTCATGGTCAACAAGGCGAAGTGGGATTCGCTTCCGCCTGCTTACCAGTCTCTCTTCCGCACCGCAGCGCAGGCCACCGATGCCGATATGCTGCAGAAGTACGATTCGCTCAATCCGGCGGCGATCAAGCGCCTCGTCGCGAGCGGCGCGCAACTGCGCCCGTTCAGCCCGGAAATCATGAGCGCCTGCTTCGAAGCGGCCAACGGCGTCTACGGCGAAATGGAAGCCACAAACCCCGAGTTCAAGAAGATCTGGGATTCGATCAAGGCGTTCCGCAACGAGCACTTCCTCTATGCCCAGGTCGCGGAATATTCCTTCGATACGTTCATGATGATCCAGCAGCGCAACGGCAAGCTCTAGGCGCTGAATACAGTTAAAAGCAAAACCCCGGGAACCTTGCGGTCCCCGGGGTTTTTTGTTGTCGTCACATCTTCGGTGGCTGGCTGAGGTCAGGCACAGGCGGCTGCGCCGGGGCGGCCGGTTGCCCAGGCGCTGCCGGATTTGGCGCAGGCCCACCGAAAGGCGGCGGTGAACTCAGATCGTTGGCAGGCCCACCGAGGCCATTGCCAAGTCCGCCTCCACCCAATCCGTTGCCGAGCCCGTTGTCGCCGCCAAAACCCGGAACCTCGATCTTGATCTGCGACGGGTCGACGACCGGGCCGGTGCCCTTGTAGTGCATGACCATTTGCGGGAACATGATGGTAAGCGCCACCATCAGCACCTGGATGCCGACGAACGGCACGGCGCCCCAGTAGATTTGCCCCGTGGTGATCGGCTGGATCTTCTTGCCGGTGATCTTGTCGAGATAGGGCACCTTTGCCGCAACCGAGCGCAAATAGAACAGCGCGAAGCCGAAGGGCGGGTGCATGAAGCTCGTCTGCATATTGATGCCAAGCAGGACGCCGAACCAGATCAGGTCGATGCCAAGCTTGTCTGCCGCAGGTGCCAGGAGTGGCACGATGATGAAGGCGAGCTCAAAGAAATCGAGGAAGAACGCCAGGAAGAACACGAGCAGGTTGACGGCAATCAGAAAGCCGACTTCGCCCCCCGGCAGGGAGACAAGGAGGTGTTCCACCCAGACGTGCCCGTTCACGCCGTAGAAGGTCAGCGAGAACACGCGTGCGCCGAGGAGGATGAACATGACGAAGGATGAAAGCCGCGTCGTCGATGCCAGCGCCTGGTTGATCACGGTCATGTTGAGGCGGCCCTTGGAGGCTGCCATGACCAGCGCACCGACAGCACCCATGGCGCCGCCTTCGGTCGGCGTGGCGATACCCAGGAAAATGGTGCCGAGCACAAGGAAGATCAGGGCGAGCGGCGGTATGAGGACGATAATTACCTGCTGGGCAAGCCGCGACATCGTGTTCATGCCGAATGCCCGGTCGGCGAGCGCGTAGAGATAGACGGCAATGATCGCGATGGTGCCGCCCCAAATATCCGCGTTCGCACCGGCACTTTGCGCGAGCATCTTATGCGCGCCATAAGCGATGGCCCCGGCAATGACGAGGGCGACAATCAGGGATGTGACGCCGGAGCCGAGCGTGCGCGCTTCCTTGGGCAGGGCCGGCATCGAATCGCGCCTCAGGAAGGTCATGGCAAGGATGTAAAGCATGTAGAGCCCGGTCAGCACGAGACCAGGAATAATCGCGCCATGATACATGTCGCCCACCGAGCGCCCGAGCTGATCGGCAAGGACGATGAGCACGAGGGAAGGCGGAATGATCTGCGCCAGGGTTCCGGAGGCGGCAATGACGCCCGAGGCGACCCGCCGGTCGTAGCCGTAACGCATCATGATGGGGAGCGAGATCAAGCCCATCGCGATTACCGACGCCGCGACGACGCCGGTTGTTGCCGCGAGCAGCGCGCCGACGAAAATGACAGCATAGGCGAGACCGCCGCGAATGGGTCCGAAGAGCTGGCCGATGGTGTCGAGCAGGTCCTCGGCCATGCCGGACCGCTCGAGAATAATGCCCATGAAGGTGAAGAATGGAATGGCGAGCAGGGTCTCATTGGACATCTGTCCCCAAAACCGGTCAGGCAGGGCATAGAGCAGCGGCCAGGAGAGCGTGATGCTGCCGTTCGACAGCGGCGCAAGCTCGACGCCGACGAAAAAGAACAAAAGGCCATTTGCGGCGAGGGCAAATGCGACGGGATAGCCGATCAACAGGAAGATGATCAGCGAAGCGAACATGATCGGCGCCATGTTCTGCGCGATAAATTCAATCATTGCGCGCTCCCGCAATCGTCGCCACTTCCTGTTCCGCAATTTCCTCCATCGAAACGGGTGGGTTGGGGTCGGGCATGTCGCCGCGCATCACCGCGATTTTCTTGATGATTTCGGAAACGCCCTGGAAGCCGAGGAGTACGAACCCAGCGAGAAGAATGAGCTTGGCAGGCCAAAGAATGAGGCCGCCTGCGCTTGATGAGACTTCGCCGCTGTTGAAGGAGAGCCGGACATAGGGGACGAAGTAGAAGATCATCAGGATGACGAACGGCATGAGGAAGAAGAGATGCCCGAGAAGATCGATCCAATGCTGGACGCGCCTTGAAAATGCGCCGTAGACGATATCGATGCGAATATGTTCGTTCTGCTGCAGCGTATAGGCGGCGGCAAGCATGAAGGCGCCGCCGAAGAGATACCATTGCAGTTCAAGCCAGGAGTTCGACGAAACGTTGAACGCCTTGCGAATGATCGCATTGCCGGCGCTGACGACGACCGCCAGGAAGATCAGCCAGGCGACGGCGCGCCCGACGAATTCATTGATACGATCGATCGTTCGCGAAATCGCGAGCAAAGCCGGCATTTGCGTCCTCCCAATTCATTCCGATAGCCGGCAATAAACCCCGCTCTCCGCGGTGGCCCTCCCAGCCTTACCTATAAGAACATCTTCGCGCACTGGTAACAGCACGATCTGAAACCATCAACAGAATTGATTAGTTCATAAAGGGATACGATAGGCCGCAGGTGCAGCGCCGGGTGGTATAACGTTCAGCAGTTGTCATGTGTCGAGCCGCGGTCTAACAGTTGCTGGACAGATGATGCAGGACTTACTGGTAAACGGGCGAATGGCAGGCGAATCTTCTCTTTCAGTTGCAGGTAAAACCATTGTGGTCACCGGTGGATCCTCCGGTCTCGGGCTGCGTATGGTGGAAGTCCTTGCGGCCAACGGCGCAAATGTTGTTTCAATCTCGCGAACGGCCGTCCCGAAAGGGTCTTGCAACGCCAGCATCCTCAGCATTGTCGCGGACATTACGAAAGCGTCCGATATCGAACGTGCATTCGATGAGGCTGAGAGCTGGAAGGGCACTGTGACCGTCCTCTTCAACAATGCCGGGGTGGCCGAGATCGTACGGGCGGTAGACACCACGCGCGACCAGTTGCGCCGCATTCTCGAAGTCAATGTCGAAGGCGCGTTCTTCGTCGCCCAGGAAGCCGCTAAGCGGATGATCGCCAAAGGCGTCGGTGGGTCCATCGTCAACCTCTCAAGCATCCTTGCCGATGCACCCATCAAGGGCTCCACCGCCTATGCCATGTCCAAGGCCGCGATTTCGCAGATGACCCGATCGCTGGCACTCGAATGGGCGCCGTGCGGAATAAGGGTCAATGCGATGGCGCCTGGCTGGTTTCCAACCCGCCTCAACGAAGACCTGATGGATGGGCCCGCCCGCGGCTTCCTGAAAGGCAAGAATCCGATGCGACGCCTCGGAGAACCGGAAGATATCGACGGTGCCGTGCTCATGCTTGCGTCTGACGCGAGCAGCTATATCACCGGCACGGTGATCACCATCGACGGCGGCCACAGCCTCCAGGGTTAGATGCGCTCCTCGTCCTGGCCCGTGATGCGGGTGGCGAGTACGAAGACCAGCAGGGAAAAAACGGCGACATCCCGCCACAGAACGGAAAAATATCCGCCCCAGAGCGATTCGACCATGCCGACAAGGGCTGCGCCACAGGCAGCATGAAGCGGCCTTGAAAAGCCACCGGCCGCAGTGATGAAGAGGATTTTCAATCCGAAGATCATGCCGGTGTTGAAGCTGATATTGCCGTAGTAGAGCGCTGCCAGAAATCCTGCCAGCGCACATATGCCATATGCGGCAAGGATGGCCTGCGTTCTCACTCGCTTCGGATCGATCCCGCACATGGCGGTTGCCTGCGGCTCGTCGCTCACCGCGCGCCAGATACGTCCCGCCGCCGTTCGCAGCATGATCGCTTCACCGCAACCGATCACGGTGAGCGCCACCGCGATGTTGAGTACCTGCATCTGGGTGAGGCTGATATTCACCTCCGGGCCAAGGAGCGGCACGGGCTGCGACAGCATCGGCGGAAGCCAGTAATCGCGCGTGTTGGCGGCGATGCGGGAAAGCTCGGCAAGAAATATGCTGAGGCCAAGGGTTGCGACAAGGATCGTGTTGCGCGTGCCGGCTTCGAGCGGCGCATAAATCAGCCGTGCGATTACATAGCCGCCGGTCATGACATAGACGAGAGCGATCAACAGGCCGAAGGCGAGGGCAGCGGGTAGAGTCATCCAGAGGATCGACCAGGCAAAGGCCGCGACAAGAATAAAGGTCTGCCCGGAAAAGGCAAAGATCGCGCCGAGCGAAAGGTCGGTCCTGTGCGTGAGACCGTGGATCAGGACATAGCCATAGGCAAGCAGCGCGTAGAGCGCCGCGTTGTGAATGCCGTTCAACAGGAGCTGCAGGAAATAGGTCAATCACTCCTCGCCTTTGCATCTCATTCTAACTTGCAAAACCTATTATACCAGTTAGAATTTAGCGATGACCTTTGAATGGAATGCACATCGTTTCAGCGGGGGTGTATTGGCACTCGACCTCGCCAATACCGTCGTCTTTCGCGAGACGCCGGAACGGTCGCTCGATCGCTTTTCCGATCCCGCCGAAGTTACGCGCTTTGCTGCGGCGGCGGCTGATTTCCGTCAGGGGGAGTGGGGAAATGTCGAGTTCCGCCCGCCACTTTCCGAGCGGGAAATCACAGGACTGATCGACATGCGCGAAGCGATAAATCGCCTGTTCAGGACGGCGGTGCATGGCGGCGGATTGAGCCCCGCGCCGCTCTCCGAATTCTTGCGGCTCGGGTCGAAACTCGTCGGCGACGAACCGGAAGAACAAGCGCTCGCGCTGCCGCGGCCCTCCAGAGACGGCGGGCAGATATCCCTGGCTGCGGCGTCATTCCTCTCCGGCGTGCGTCTGTTTGAGCCTTTGCGCCTGGAACGCATAAAGGTCTGCCCGAATTGCCACTGGCTCTACTTTGACGAGAGCCGCAATCGCAGCCGCCGCTGGTGCGACATGAATGTCTGCGGCAACAGAGCCAAGGCGCGCCGCTATTATGATCGCAACGCCAAGCAGATGGGCAGCGGCCATGGCTAGGATGAAGAATGCCTCGCGCCTGATGGCAAGCTGTTTGCTCGCGCTTGCGGTCACCCTGGCGGCCTGCCGCGATAGCGGTCAGGGCGACTATGTCAACGTTTCCGGCAAGATCTTTGTCTTCAATTATCGCATCGCCGAGGCGACCTATCTTCTCACTCTGGCGAAACTGCGCAAGATTCCCGATGGCTCGTCCTTGGAAACCACCTTCGAAAATCCGGCTGGTGGCGATCCCTTTGTCGTGCGGCAAGATATATGGCCGACGATGGACAAGATTACCGTCGAAAGCCCGCCGGTCAAATGCGTGAAGGCGAACCGGGAGTATCAGGTGACAATGCGGCTCGAAGATGCAAAAGGCGTCGTGCTCCAGACCATCGAGCGAAAGATGATCTCGGACACCGATCAGTCACTTATGCCCGACAAGCCACTTGTTGTTGGACCGTTCTACGATCCCAATCCCGACAAGGAACCAGCCCCGCCAACGATATGCCCGGCATAGCGACGATCTTCTTTTAGAAATTGGTAATTCTATTTGCCGGTTGTTGGGAATTTCTGGCGACAGAAGATGAATTAAACGATTTAGTCGGAAGTGCGATTTATAACGCTGGCATCGTTGGCGTTCCTCGTCGACATTCCCGGTACGGGCAAAGTTTTGCGGGCCTATTGATGAAAGTTGAAGCCAACGACGGCTTGTCGATCGAGCTGATTGCGGTTCGCACATTATATGCGAACGGCAAGGCAACGTGGTGGAGTTCGATCATCCAGATCCTCGCCACGGCGACAATCTATTTGAAGACGCATCATGCGATCTATCTTGCCTTCGCGCTGGCCTTTCTGGTGGTCGACCTCGCGCGCACCGCCAATGCCGGCGCCTTCGAACGCGCCAATCTTGGGTCAGCTTCGGCGGCAACGCTGAAGAGGTGGGAATGGCGCTATCTGCTCGGCGCGCTTGCAAGCTGTTCGGTGCTCGGCGCCCTATGCTTTGTCAGCATCTACATGCTTCCCGATGCGACCGCTGCGATCACCAGCGTCATCATTGTTGCCGGATCGATGCTAGCGCTTGTCACGCGCAATTACGTCTCGCCGATGGTCGTCCTCGGCCTGTCGATCGGAATTCTCGCGCCGCTTTGCGCGACCCTGGTGCTGCTCGGTGGCGTCTATAACTGGCTGCTTGCCCTGCTGATCCTTCCCTATTTCTGGAGCAATATCGGCGTTGCGGGCAGTCTTCGCAATTCGCTCTTCGATGCACTGCTGGGCAAGCGCCAGCTGGCTCGCGTCGCCACCAATTTCGATGCTGCGCTCAATGGTATGCCGCAGGGCCTGCTGATGTTCGACGGCCAGCAGACGATAACCGTCGCCAACATGAAGGCGGCGAAGATGATGGGTTTCGATTCTCCGGCTCAGCTCGAAGGGAGGTCACTCGCGACCTTGTTGCGCCTTGCCCAATCGCGTTCCTATTTCCCCGAGGATGCACTGCAATCCTTGCGCACCAAGATGCAGGATCTCCTGTCCGGTTCAAAACAGCGCGACACGTTTGAATCACCGAACAAGCGCCACTATGAATTCACGGCGACGCCCGATCCCGAGCATGGCACCGTGCTCGTCATTCAGGATGTCACGCGGCGTGCGGACGCCGAAGCGCAGATCAACCGCATGGCGCGCTTCGACAGCCTGACGGGGCTTCCCAACCGCAGCCAGTTTGCCGAGATCGCCGCGACTTATGCCGACGACATGGTACAGGGCGCGCAGATTGCCCTCATGGTGATCGATATCGATGGCCTGAAACGTACCAACGATACTTTCGGCCATCGCATCGGCGATGAAATGCTGCGCGCCTTTGCCGACCGGCTGAGCCTGGTCGAGGCTGACCGGCCGCTGCTTTCGCGCTTCGGCAGCGACGAATTCGTGCTACTGTTCTCCGCTTGCTCGCATGAGGAAACGATTGGAACTGTCGAGCGGATCATGTCCGCCAT
The DNA here is from genome assembly GCF_009647635.1 of Phyllobacterium sp. SYP-B3895. Lineage (NCBI taxonomy): Bacteria > Pseudomonadati > Pseudomonadota > Alphaproteobacteria > Hyphomicrobiales > Phyllobacteriaceae > Phyllobacterium > Phyllobacterium sp. SYP-B3895. Next base: position 17,276 of record NZ_WJIG01000003.1, read on the forward strand.
CACCGGCATATACAGTGTTTCGGGGCACGATATCCAGACCGGCGCCCGCGCCGGCGTCGCCATCGTCGAGGTGGATGCGTTTGACCTCTCAGTGATGCACATGAATGCGGATCTGGCGCTCGATGTTGCCAAGAAGGATAGCCAGAAGAACTGGGCGGTCTTTGTCCAGACCATGGACCATACCTTCCGGTCGAAACAGCGGTTGCGCGCCGATCTGCGCCGGGCCATCGCGGAAGGCACTCTCTCGGTCGCCTACCAGCCGATCGTCAATATCCGCACCTCGCGCATGACCGCGTGCGAGGCGCTCTCGCGGTGGGACCATCCGGAATTCGGAGCGATATCACCTGCAGAGTTCATCCCGCTCGCAGAAGAAATGGGGCTGATCTCGGATCTGACCCGCAACGTCATCGACCGGGCGGTGATGGATTGCCGCAACTGGAATTCGCGTATTGCGGTCTCGGTAAACCTTTCCTCGCATGATCTGCAGAACCGCAATACGGTCAGCGTCATTCAATCCGCGCTGAAACGGCATGCGATCGAACCGCACCTTCTTGAAGTGGAGGTTACGGAAGGCGCGCTCATAACCGACCGCGCCACGACCGGGAGCGTACTTGCCGAGCTGAAGGGCTATGGCGTGCAGGTCGCCATCGACGATTTCGGCACCGGTTATTCCAGCCTGAGCTATCTCAAGAACTTGCCGGTCAACAAGGTCAAGATCGACCGTTCTTTCATTGCCGATATCGCTGAAGAGGGACGATCGCTGAAACTTCTGCGCGGCATCGTCCACATGTCGCATGAACTCGGCTTGTCGGTGACCATCGAAGGGCTCGAAACGAGCGCGCAATCGGAGCTCGTCAATCAGCTCGTCGGCGCCGAGCACGTTCAAGGCTTTCTCTACGGCGCTGCGATGTCCGCCGATGACATCGTGAAGCTGCTCGATGTGACGATGGAGCACAAGCTCGTGGGCAACGAAGCTGGCCCGCACGTCTTTCACTGAACGGTTGTTTGCCAATTTGAATATAAATTAAACGATCCCGGTCCGTTACCGACAGAATCATTGTATTCGAATAGCGCTCTGTTCTGAGCTTATAGCTTGCGCACACAAAGGATACCGAAATGATTGCCGAAATCGCCATCGCTCCACTCGTCGCCTTGATCGCCGGCATCGTCATATTGATCGCCCCGCGATTGCTGAACTATGTCGTGGCGCTCTACCTGATCATCATTGGCGTTGTCGGTCTTTTTCCGCACCTTCTCGGTTAGTTAATTAGGCTCGACCGCGATGAAACTCTATTCTTGATTTATATTCATCGAGGTCAGGGTGAGCGACGATCTGCGCATTGCGCAGTTGTCGGCTTTTCGCTATTGCCTTTACGACGTCGACTAGAAGAGGTTTGAAGATGGCTGAACATCACGACACCACGCCTGCAGAACTGGGCGCCCCTATGGACTATGCGGAGCATGAGAAGACCTACAATCTTTTTCTCTCGCTTTCGAAATGGGGTTTCGTTTCCTGCATAGCGCTGGTCGTTGCCATGGCTTTCGGCTTTTTCGCCGGGGGATTCTTTTCTGCTCTGGTTCTTTTCTTTGTTATTTGCGGAGCTGCCTGGTTCCTCCTTTAGGGCGCGCTGGTTCTCAAGAGCCCGGACGCCCGTCCAAAGCCCGTTCGATCTTGACCGGGCGGGTCTTTAAGACTGCCAATCGTTACAAGCGGGAAGGCGCGCTGGTCCGAAAGGCCACTGCCTTGTAGTGAAAACTTGCTTTGGGGGGTGAAGAGCTTGGCTCAGACACTATTCATACCGAAAGAGACCGATGCCAACGAGGCGCGTGTCGGCGGCTCGCCGGAGACGGTAAAGCGGCTTATTGGCCTTGGCTTCAACGTCGTTGTCGAAACGGGTGCCGGAACCGCATCGCGCATTCCTGACGCAGAGTTTACGGGCGCCGGCGCAAGCATCGGCAAGGCCGCGGACGTCAAGGACGCCGACATTGTCCTCAAGGTGCGCCGACCCGCTTCTCCTGATCTCAAATCCTATAAGAAAGGCGTAGTCGTCATCGCGATGCTCGATCCTTACGGCAATGAAAGCGCCGTCAAGCAACTCGCCGATGCCGGGCTTACCGCCTTCACCATGGAGTTCATGCCGCGCATTACCCGCGCGCAGGTGATGGACGTTCTTTCCAGTCAGGCCAATCTTGCCGGCTACCAGGCGGTCATCGATGCCGCTGAAGAGTATGACCGCGCCTTGCCGATGATGATGACGGCGGCAGGCACGGTGCCGGCCGCGAAAGTCTTTGTCATGGGTGTCGGCGTCGCTGGCCTGCAGGCCATCGCAACGGCGCGCCGCCTTGGAGCTGTGGTAACCGCCACGGACGTCCGCCCAGCGGTCAAGGAGCAGGTCGCATCGCTTGGCGCCAAATTTCTCGCCGTCGAGGACGAGGAGTTCAAGGCTGCCGAGACTGCTGGTGGCTACGCCAAGGAAATGTCGAAGGAATATCAGGCAAAGCAGGCGGCGCTGGTCAATGACCACATTGCCAAGCAGGATATCGTCATCACGACGGCACTTATCCCCGGTCGTCCGGCGCCGAGACTGGTGACACGCGAAATGTATGCGCGCATGCGTCCGGGTTCGGTGCTGATCGATCTTGCGGTCGAACGCGGCGGCAACGTCGAAGGCGCGGTGGCTGGCAAGATCACCGAGATCGATGGGGTCAAGATCGTCGGACATCTCAACGTCCCGGGCCGTATCGCGGCGACTGCCTCGCAGCTCTACGCGAAGAACCTCGTCGCTTTTGTCGAGACGCTGGTCGACAAGGAAGCGAAGGTGCTGAAAATCAATTTCGACGACGAACTCGTCAAGGCGACCATGTTGACCCATGACGGCAAGGTGGTTCACCCCAACTTCGCCCAGGCAGCTGCGGCTGTTGCTGCTCCTGCCGAGACGCCGGCTGCCAAGCCTGTCGCCAAGAAGGCCGCGCCGGCCAGGCCTGCCGCTCCAAAAGACGCCGCAGTGAAACCGGCCGCCAAGAAAGCCGCGCCGAAAAAGGCTGCTGCATCCAAGGCGGCACCAAAGACTGAAGGAGAGGCATGATGGCTGATGCTACACTCGAAAAGGCGCTCGAGACCCTGAACCAGGCCACCGAGATCGTCCGTCAGGCTGCTGAAAACATGCCGGACGCCGCTGGCGCCGCGGCTCACGCCGTCTCAGGCGGTGTCGTCGATCCGTTCGTCTTCCGCCTCGCAATTTTCGTCCTGGCGATCTTCGTCGGTTACTACGTTGTCTGGTCGGTGACGCCGGCACTGCACACGCCGCTCATGGCCGTTACCAACGCGATCTCGTCCGTCATTGTCGTCGGCGCGCTGTTGGCGGTCGGACTATCGGCGAGCGGCTTTGCGACCGGCTTCGGTTTCATCGCGCTCGTCCTCGTCAGCGTCAATATTTTCGGGGGCTTCCTCGTCACCCACCGCATGCTCGCCATGTACAAGAAGAAGGAAAAGTGAGCATGAGTGTGAATATCGCAACTTTCCTTTATCTCGTCTCCGGCGTGCTCTTCATCCTTGCGCTGCGCGGCCTTTCGCATCCGACGACCAGCCGGCAGGGTAACTACTACGGCATGACGGGCATGGGCATTTCCATCGCGACAACGCTGGCGCTTGCCGAGCCTAGCTTCAAGGGCCTCGGCCTGATCGTCCTCGGTCTTGCCATCGGCGGCGCTGCCGGCGCCTACATTGCCAGGCGTATCGCCATGACGGCAATGCCGCAGCTTGTTGCCGCGTTCCACTCACTCGTCGGTCTGGCCGCTGTCATGGTTGCCGCCGCCGCGATCTATTCGCCCGACTCCTTTGGGATCGGCGAAGTCGGCAGCATTCATGGCCAGGCGCTCGTGGAAATGTCGCTCGGCGTCGCCATTGGCGCGATCACGTTCACCGGGTCGATCATCGCCTTCCTGAAACTTGACGGCCGCATGTCCGGCAAGCCAATCATGCTGCCCGGACGCCATGTGCTCAACATTGCTCTTCTTGCCGCCATCGTGCTCCTGGTGATCGCGCTGGTCCTGACCGAGAGCCATGCGATCTTCTGGCTGATTGTTATCCTGTCGCTGGTGCTTGGCGGCCTGATCATCATCCCGATTGGCGGCGCGGACATGCCTGTCGTCGTCTCGATGCTGAATTCCTATTCCGGCTGGGCGGCAGCGGGCATCGGCTTTACGCTCGGCAACCTCGCTCTGATCATCACCGGCGCGCTGGTTGGCTCGTCCGGTGCGATCCTGTCCTACATCATGTGCAAGGGCATGAACCGTTCGTTCATCTCGGTCATCCTCGGCGGCTTCGGCGGCGAGACCAGCACTGCTGCCAGCGGTGAAGTCGAACAGCGCCCGGTCAAGCAGGGCTCCGCCGACGATGCGGCCTTCATCATGAAGAACGCCTCCAAGGTCATCATCGTGCCCGGCTACGGCATGGCCGTCGCCCAGGCCCAGCATGCCCTGCGCGAGATGGCCGACAAGCTGAAGGCAGAAGGCGTTGAAATCAAATACGCCATTCATCCGGTCGCTGGGCGCATGCCGGGTCACATGAACGTGCTTCTTGCCGAGGCCAATGTGCCTTACGACGAGGTTTTCGAGCTCGAAGACATCAATTCGGAGTTTGCACAGGCCGACGTCGCCTTCGTCATCGGCGCCAATGACGTCACCAACCCGGCGGCAAAGACCGATCCGAAATCGCCGATCTTCGGCATGCCGATCCTTGATGTCGACAAGGCGGGGACGGTGCTTTTCATCAAGCGCGGAATGGGCTCCGGCTATGCAGGCGTCGAGAACGAATTGTTCTTCCGCGACAACACCATGATGCTCTTTGCCGACGCCAAGAAGATGGTCGAGAATATCGTCAAGGCGCTGGACCACTGAACTTGTGTTCGCGAATGAGGCAAAGGCCCGCCCATCGGCGGGCTTTTTGTTAGATCAGGCGGCCCAAATTCCGCCCGAGCCGGCGCTCAAAGGCCGCCAACCGTTTCGCTGACAATTGTTCGGTCTTGTAGAGGGAGAGCATGGAGAACCGCGACTGCGGCGCGCATGTGCCGATGATGGCGCGCGAAAGTATGCGGCGGACCGGACGGAACATCACGAACCAGTCGATCCACCAGGGCGAGCCGAGCGTGGTGACGGCAAGGCAAGACTTGAGCCTGGTGAGTCGCGGAATCATGCGGCCAAAATCAGGGGCGTGGTCATAGGCAACACCCGGCACAAACAGCCGGTCGATCCAACCCTTGAGAATTGCCGGAAGGCCGAACCACCATGTCGGAAAGACAAGAATCAGAATGTCGGCGCGGACGAGGTCTTCTGCATCGAGGGCCACGGCGCTGTTGTCATAAGCATCCGCGTAATAGGCCTTCCGCTCATTTGCCGTGAGGCGGGGGTCGAAGTCTCGCTCATAGAGATCGACGAAGGTGATGCTGTGACCGGCCGCATCGAGCTTCGCGGTTATGAGCGAAGCAAGGTGCGCACAAAGGCTGTCTTTCAAAGGGTGAGCAAAAACGACAACGACGTTCCTGCTCATCTATTGCATCAGGACTTGCGCGTGCGCGCCAGACCGTCGACAGCAGGCTTGTACTTGGGGTCAAGCTGAACGGCGCGGGCGTAGGACTTGGCGGCGCGGGCCTTGTCGCCGCGATGCTCGTAGATCAGCGCCTGGTTGGCCCAGCCTTCGGCAATCGTGCCGTCGAGTTTGATCGCCGAGTTGAAATCGTCGAAGGCGTTGTCGTCATCGCCGAGCGCCACATAGGAAATGCCACGGCCGTTATAGGGCTCTGCAGCATCGGGCTGCAGCGAGATCGCCGTCGAGAAGTCCTCGATGGCCTGCTTGTGCTGGTTGCGCGCCTGATAGATGAGACCGCGATTGTGGTATGCGCGCGCATCCGTGGTGCTGAGCTGGATCGCCTGGTTGAAATCGTTCATCGCCTGGTCGAGTTGGCCCGCCTGGCGGTAGAGGTTGCCGCGCCCGATATAGGCAGCATCATATTGCGGGTTGATCTGGATCGCCCGGCTGTAGTCGGCAATCGCTTGGGCGGAGTTGCCCATGTTGCGATAGACGAGCGCGCGGTTCGAATAGGCCTGGTAGAAGTTCGGGTTCAACTGAAGCGCGACGTTGAAATCCTTGATCGCGTCATTGTTCTTGCCGGCGCGGCCATAGGCGGAACCGCGGACATTATATGCCTCGGGATCCTTCGGATTGTTGCGGATGACATCATTCAAAGAACTGATGTTCTCGGTCGATCCTTGCGCCTTGTCGATCCCGGTCATGTCGGTGGTCGAAGTGCTCTGGCATCCGGCAAGGCCGAGCGCGGAGATCGACGCGATCAACAATCCGGCATAGCGTACCGAGGGAAATTTGCCGTATGCGGCGCGTTCAGATGAATATGTCATTGTCTATGTGTCCCGTACAACTCAGAGCCGTGCAAGCTCTTTTGCTCCGATGGCACCAAACGAAAAAAGGGCGGCGCGGCGTGAAGCCACTCCACCCCGATATCGGGTTAAAAGCGTCGATAAACCGCTGATCAACGAGCCGCAGCGGCGCGAACCGGCGCCTTGCGTGCCGGCATCGGCAGAAGACCCTCGCGCTGTGCCTGCTTGCGGGCAAGCTTGCGAGCGCGGCTGATTGCTTCCGCCTTCTGGCGAGCGCGCTTGATCGACGGCTTCTCGTAGTGATCATGCATCTTCATTTCGCGGAACATGCCTTCGCGCTGCATCTTCTTCTTGAGAACGCGGAGAGCCTGATCAACATTGTTTTCGCGTACGAGTACCTGCACGTTTTATCCTGTATCTCTTAGATTTCACTGAGCCTGGCCACTGATCCCGGACCGAAGATCATGGGACAACAAACCGGACTTCGCGACGGTCATCCATCGCAAACTGCGGTCGGCATTAGCAGAAACTCAAAACGATGTCCATGGCGATTTAGCGTGGAATTGCTGATATTCGTTCGCCAAAGCCATGGACCACGGTTTAATTTGGGGCTGACCGGCATCGCGCGCCAATCTCCGTCGCAAAATGGCAAAAGACGCTTGGACAGATGCGATAGTGATGCGCTAACACGCCGCGCATGTCGATAAAGTCCATGTCGATTTTGGGACAGGAAACCGGCGAGAAATCTTTGAACAATCGGCGCTCGAAGCCAAGTTGTGCGCAAAGGGAATAGGTAATGCGGAAATATTCGGTATTTGCTCTGGCCCGCGAAGCCATGCGTGCCCACAAAGGCTGGGAACAGCAGTGGACATCGCCCGAACCGAAGTCGGAATATGACGTCATCATTGTCGGCGCCGGTGGCCACGGTCTCGCAACCGCCTACTATCTTGCCAAGGAACACGGCATCACCAATGTGGCCGTGCTCGAAAAGGGCTGGCTCGGCGGTGGCAATACGGGTCGCAATACGACCATTATCCGCTCCAACTATCTCTATGACGAATCCGCCGGTATTTACGAACATGCGGTGAAGCTCTGGGAAGGGCTGAGCCAGGACCTCAACTACAACGTGATGTACTCGGCACGCGGCGTCATGATGCTCGCGCACAATATCCACGACGTTCAGGTGTTCAAGCGCCACATCCATGCCAATCGGCTGAACGGCATCGACAATGAGTGGTTGACGCCGGAGCAGGTCAAGGAATTCTGCCCGCCGATCAACCTCTCTGCCGACGCGCGCTATCCTATCATCGGTGCAGCATTGCAGCGCCGCGGCGGTACCGCACGCCACGATGCCGTGGCCTGGGGCTATGCCCGAGCGGCCGCTGACCGCGGCGTTCACATCATCCAGAATTGCGAAGTCACCGGTGTTCGCCGCGCCGCCAATGGCGCAGTGGTCGGTGTCGATACCAATCGTGGCCCCATCAACGCCAAGAAGGTCGGCGTCGTCGCTGCCGGCCATACGTCGGTCATCATGAACATGGCGGGCGTCCGCATGCCGCTCGAGAGCTACCCGCTGCAGGCGCTGGTCTCGGAACCGGTCAAGCCGTTGATTCCCTGCGTGATCATGTCGAACACCGTGCACGCCTATATTTCGCAGTCGGACAAAGGCGAAATGGTGATCGGCGCCGGCACCGACCAGTATACGTCCTACTCGCAAACGGGCGGACTTCACATCATCAACCATACACTCGATGCGATCTGCGAGATGTTCCCGGTCCTGACACGCCTCAAGATGCTGCGCTCGTGGGGCGGCATTGTCGATGTCACACCCGACCGCTCGCCCATCCTGGCCAAGACCCCGGTTCCAGGCCTCTATGTCAACTGCGGCTGGGGCACGGGCGGTTTCAAGGCAACGCCGGGTTCGGGCAACGTGTTTGCCCACACGATCGCCCGCGACGAGCCGCACCGTATCAACGCTCCGTTCACGATCGAGCGCTTTACCAGCGGCCGGCTTATCGACGAGGCAGCCGCCGCTGCCGTGGCGCACTGACTTTTTTAGAAACGAGACGAAGACATGCTTCTCATCAAATGCCCCTATTGCGAAGAAGAGCGCCCGGAACTGGAATTCCGCAATGCCGGCGAAGCGCATCTGGTCCGTGCAAACCCGATCGTTGACCAGTCGGACGATGATTTCGCCGCCTTTCTGTATTTCCGCCAAAATCCGAAGGGACTTCAGTTCGAGCGCTGGCGGCACATTCATGGCTGCGGACGGTTCTTCAACGCCGTGCGCGATTCCGTTTCCGACAAGTTCCTGACCGTCTACAAGGCCGGCGAACCGAAGCCGAATGTCGAGCAACTTGTCACACGAGGGACGACGCCGGCAGAAGCGGTCGTCGAATCTCCCGCGCCGCGCACGCCGCGCGCCAAGAAAGCGGAGGCCTGAGCCATGACCAATCAGGTTCATTCCGGCAGCAACCGCATTTCCGGCGCAGGCCGGCTTACACCCGCAAAGACAGTCCGTTTCACATTTGACGGCCAGAGCCTTACCGGCCTTGAAGGCGACACGCTTGCATCGGCGCTGCTCGCCAACGGCATCCATCTGGTCGGACGCTCGTTCAAATATCACCGTCCGCGCGGCATCCTGTCGGCAGGCAGCGAAGAGCCGAATGCGCTGGTCGATATCGAGCGTGACAAGTCACGCAAGCAGCCCAACGTCCGCGCAACGGTTCAGGAAATCTATGACGGCCTGAAGGTGAAGTCGCAAAATCGCTGGCCGTCGCTGACCTTCGACGTCGGCGCGATCAACGATGTTTTCTCGCCCATGCTGCCGGCAGGCTTTTACTACAAGACGTTCATGTGGCCAAAATTCGCATGGAAGACGATCTACGAGCCGAAGATTCGCGCAGCCGCCGGCCTCGGCGTGGTTCCTGGCGAACCGGATACCGACCGCTATTCCAACCGCTTTGCCCATTGCGATGTGCTTGTCGTCGGGGCCGGTGCCGCAGGCCTTGCCGCAGCGTTGAGCGCTGCAGCCACCGGTGCAACCGTTATCCTTTGCGATGAACAGCCGGAAGTCGGTGGAGCGCTGCGCTATGAAAGCGACGTCACCATCGACGGCGTGCCCGGTTACGAATGGGCGACGGCGACCATCGCCAAGCTGCGTGCCATGGACAATGTCACCGTACTGACCCGCACGACGGCCTTCGGCTACTATGCGCAGAACTTCGTCGGTCTCGCGGAGCGGATCAGCGATCATCTCAGCACTCCGGCAGCGGAAATGCCGCGCGAACGCCTCTGGCAGATTCGCGCCAAGAAGGTCGTGCTCGCGACCGGCGCGATCGAACGGCACATGGTTTTTGCGAATAATGATCGTCCGGGGGTCATGCTGGCTTCGGCTGCGCGCATGTTCCTCAATCATTACGGTGTTGCGATAGGCCGCAAGGTCGGTGTCTACACGGCCAACGACTCGGCCTATGCGGCAGCGATCGACCTGAAGCGAGCCGGGATCGATGTTCCGATCATCGTCGATACGCGCGACAACCCGAAATCGGCCATTATCGAGGAAGCGCGGTCGCTGGGTATCGAGGTACTGCCGGGACATGCGGTCTTCAGCGCGGGCGGCAAGCGTCGTGTTTCATCGATGCTGATCAAGCCCAACAGGGGCGGCAGCGAGCGCAAGGTCGCCGTCGATGCCCTGATCGTCTCTGCAGGCTGGACGCCCTCGGTTCACCTCTTCTCACAATCGCGCGGCAAGGTGGCGTGGGACGCGGCAAACGAGAGGTTCCTTCCCGGCACCTACGCGCAGGACTGCCTGTCGGTCGGTGCCTGCAACGGCACGGACGGCTTGCAGGACGTGATCAATGAGGCCATCGCCGCCGGCGGATCGTCGGCCGAGCAGGCGGGTTTTGCCGGCAATGGTACGCCGGTATCATTGACCGCCACCGGCAGCGCCAGTTGGATCGGCGGGATGATCGGCTCGGCGGCCGGCGCTGGGCCAGACACGACGGTCAAGGCTTTCGTCGATTTTCAGAACGATGTCACGGCCAAGGATGTCCGGCTCGCCGTGCGCGAAGGCATGCACTCGATCGAACACGTCAAGCGCTTCACCACGAACGGCATGGCGACCGACCAGGGCAAGACATCGAACCTCCACGGCCTTGCCATCGCTGCCGAGGCTCTGAACAAACCGATTCCGGCTGTGGGCCTCACGACGTTCCGCGCCCCGTTCACGCCGGTGACGTTCGGCACCATCGTCAATCATGCGCGGCACGATCTTTTCGATCCGACCCGGCGCACACCGATGCACGCCTGGCATGCGGCGCAGGGCGCTGCCTTCGAAGATGTCGGCCAGTGGAAGCGTGCCTGGTATTATCCGCAGGCCGGCGAGGATATGCATGCCGCGGTCAACCGCGAATGCGTTGCCGTTCGCACCGAGGCCGGCATTTTCGATGCCTCGACACTAGGAAAGATCGAGGTTGTTGGCCCAGATGCGGCGAAGTTCCTGGAACTGCTCTACACCAATCCATGGGAAAAGCTTGGCGTCGGGCGCCTGCGCTACGGCATCATGCTGCGGGAAGACGGGTTCATCTACGATGACGGTGTTGTCGGCCGCCTCGCCGAGGACCGCTTCCACGTCACGACGACGACCGGCGGTGCGCCCCGCGTCATGAACCACATGGAAGACTACCTGCAGACCGAGTTCCCGCACCTTGATGTGTGGCTCACCTCGACCACCGAGCAATGGGCCGTTATTGCCGTGCAGGGGCCAAAGTCGCGGGAGATCATCGCGCCGCTGGTCGAAGGTATCGACATGTCCAATGAAGCCATGCCGCACATGAGCGTGCGCGAAGGCAAGATTTGCGGCGTGCCGACGCGGTTGTTCCGCATGTCGTTCACCGGCGAAACGGGCTACGAAATCAACATTCCGGCCGATTACGGGCAGGCGGTCTGGGAAGCGATCTACGAACGCGGCAAGCCGCTTGGCCTGACGCCATATGGCACCGAGGCGATGCATATCCTGCGCGCCGAGAAAGGCTATATTATCGTTGGTCAGGATACGGACGGCACGGTGACGCCGCAGGATGCCGGGCTGACCTGGGCCATCGGCAAGAACAAGACCGACTATGTCGGCATTCGCGGGCTCTTGCGCCGCGATCTCGTCGCCCCGGGACGCAAGCAACTCGTCGGTCTCAAGACCGTTGATCCGAAGGTGGTGCTGGAGGAAGGCGCGCAGATCGTTGCCAATCCGAACCAGCCTGTGCCGATGACAATGATCGGACATGTGACTTCATCCTACTGGTCGGAAAATTGCGGCCGCTCCATCGCCCTCGCGCTGGTTATCGATGGCACCAAGCGGCTCGGCGAGACGCTACATGTGCCGATGCCGAATGGAGTGATCGAAGTGGAAGTCACCGGAACTGTATTCTTCGATGAAAAGGGAGAGCGTTTGAATGGTTGAGACGATCCAGGCAACACGCTTGCATCCGCTGCAGTCGGGTCGCACCGGTCCGGCCGCGGTCTCGGTGACGCTGGCTGATAACGCGACACGTATCTCGCTGCGGGCCCGCCCGGACGCTGTCGCTGCCCTTTCGAGGGCACTCGGTGCGGCGCTGCCGACAAAACCGAAATCGACTGCCGTGAATGGGAGCCGCGCCGCCTTGTGGCTTGGCCCCGACGAGTGGCTGATTATCGACGACGGCGAAAGTAACCTCGTTGCGGACCTCGCCAAGGCCAAGGTACTGCATTCGGCAGTCGACGTTTCCCATCGCAATGTCGGGATCATCGTTTCGGGCAAAGGGGCGGAAGGCGTCGTCAATGGCGGCTGTCCTCAGGACCTTTCGCAACGCGCCTTCCCGGTGGGGGCCGCCTCCCGCACGGTTCTCGGCAAGATCGAGGTCGTCCTCTGGCGCACGGCGGAAAATACATTCCGCGTCGAATGCTGGCGCTCATTCTCACCCTATGCTTTCGCTTTCCTGCAGGAATCCGCGCGCGACATCTGGGTTTGATGGACGGCTGATTTTTAGGACTGCATGAAGTTCCGGTTGTGCAGTCCGGCCATTTTCATGTAAACGGCGCGATCATGCGGGCGCAGTCTTCCAATTTTGGGTGGCTGCCGCATTGCAACGATTGTGATGACTGCCGATTTCGCGTGGTCTCTTTGCCGAGAGAAGTGAAATGGCCGTCAGAAAGCGTCTCGTCATCAATTTCACCGGCTATGAGGGCCTGCACCCTGATGCGGTGCGCGGGCGTTATCTCAATAGCGCCGCGGATTTCAACAAGCTGTGGCGCGCAAGAACCGCTGCCGGTCCAATAGTTGCCGAAGGCGACGACATCGCGACCATGAACATCACGACGCGCGGCAGTGACTGGAAAACCGAAACGAAATTCTGCCAGTACGGTTCGGCCGATATCTTCGACGCCTATGCAGCGCGCAACGTCGTGACGCGCTTCGCAACCGGTCTCATGGCGTTCCTCGACATTTTGTTGACCGGCACCTTCTGGCGATATCTGCGCACCAGCTGGCGCTTCTGCATCTTCTTTCTCTGGCCGTTCGCCTATGCCTGCTTCGTGACGCTTGCCGCGCTGGCGGTTGGTCTCTTTCCCTTGCTCGCCGAGGGCAGCAAGCTTCACCTTCTATGGACGGTGCCGCTCGCGCTCGTCATTGGCCGTGTGCTCATCCGTTGGCCCGGGGAGAAGGTGTTCTTCTCGTACTTGCTTGACGATTGGGCGGCAGCTTCCGACCGCATTTACGGCCGTAATACCGCTCTCAACCAACGCCGCAAGGCCTTTGCAGCCAATCTTGCCGAAAAGCTACGAGCGACCGACGCTGACGAGGTCGTCATTATCGCCCATAGTCTAGGTACGGTGCCCGCGGTCGAGGCCATCGCTGACGTATGGCGTATCGATCCGGAATTGCTCAGGCGCAAGCCGGTGTCACTGGTCGCTGCGGGTTCCTGCCTGCTGATGATCGCCCTGCACCCGCGCGCCGATGGTTTGCGTGAAGATGTGCGTGTGGTCATGCAAGAGAGCCCGGTCCTGTGGGCAGAGATCCAGACGGTCACCGACATCGTGCATTTCTACAAATCCGATCCGGCGGTGGCTCTTGGTATAAAGCCACGTCAGGCGCCGGTCATCGAGCGCATTCGCTTCAAGCGCATCCACAGCGCGAAACGTTATGCCCGTGCCAGGAAAAACTTCTTCAAGATGCACCTGTTGTTCCTTAAAGGCGCACAAATTCGCAACCCCTACGACATGGGCATGTTCGTGCAGGGGCCGTTTCCATTCAAGGAACTGGTGACGAAATACAAGGGGGTGCCGGCGCCGCTCGATCTGGAAGGCAAGCTCGCCGCTTGAGGCAAGCGCCCGCCGTTCAATCCATTTCAGGCGGATTTTCGAGGACCGCGATGGTCAGCCAATTGGCGACCAGCGCAGGCTTGAGCGAGTTCTCGATTTCCAGGGTCACTTCGTAATTGTTGAGCACGCGGCCGGAAGGGCGGATATCGGCATCCGCCAGCTTGAAGCGGGCGCGAACCCGCTTGCCGGACTTTACGGGCGCCATGAACCGAACCTTGTCGAAACCGTAATTGATGCCCATGGTCGCGCCCTCAAGCATCGGCAGGGCTTCATAGGCGAGCGTCGAAAGCAGCGAAATCGTCAGGAATCCGTGGGCGATCGTCCCGCCGAAGGGCGTTTCCTTCTCTGCGCGCTCCGGATCGGTATGGATGAACTGGTGGTCATCTGTGGCATCTGCGAACTGGTTGATCATTTCCTGGCTGACCACCCGCCACTCCGAGCAGCCGACCTCGGTGCCAACCGCTTCCTTCAACTGCTTGAGTGAAATCGCTTCCTTCATAACTTCGCGCTTTCCGAACGTCTTGTGATCTATTTAAGGCTGTTCGATAGCGGGTTATGGCGTGAATGTCATCCCGTCATAAAGGAGCACCATCTCATGCGGCCTGTATGCTGTCTGGAACAGGTGGTTTTTCGAGCTGAGCGGTCGGAGGCGAAAACAACAGTTTGACGAAGCTTCGAAATGCCAGCACCTGACGTTCGATACGCTTGGGATCGTTGAGCGCCTTCGACATGATGATCGCGCCGTCGACAATGCATGAGAGCATGTCGGCCACATCGCCGAGATCGATCGCATCGCGCGGGCGGTTAACAGCGGCAATGTCGTCGAGCATCGCCCGGAAGCGCATGTGCCATTCCTTTACCGATTGGGCGATAAGATTGCGCACATTGCGATCGAAGAGCCTTTCCTGGTAGCAGATGCTGGCAATGAGGCAGCCGGGATGGCCGCTTGGAAGGTCGGACATGGTTTCTGCAAGAAGCTTGAGGCTGATGAGGAAGGCTTGAAGCGGATCGTCTGACAATTGATGGCCGCGTTCGAAAATCTCGTCGAAAACGCGATTGTTCTCGTCAACGTAGCGCCGAACCATCTTATGGGCGAGTTCGTTCTTGTCCTTGAAGTGATAGAAGAAGCCGCTCTTGGTGATGCCGGCCTCGACTATGATCTCTTCGATCGACGTTGCGCCGAACCCCTTGGCGAGGACCGAAGCTTCTGCGATTTCGATGATCCGTTCGCGGGTTTCCGCGCCCTTGCCCATGGCCTTCCCCAGAACTACTGTACTGTCGATACAGTTTTGCGATTGGTGAGCATAGCATGGAAAGGGCGATCCCGGCCATTGCGGCAGCTAAGTCTCTGAAATTGCAACAGGTTTATCAGCTGATCCGCCGCCGCACCGCAAGCTTTCTAGATCGTGCAGCCCAAAGAGCGCAAAAAGGACCATGCCGACAAGGGTCAGATGACCGGGGAGTGCGGCAGTAACCTTGGAGACGATCATGGCAAAATATCGCCAGAATCTGCCGCAGCTTTCCGGCAGCCTTTTCCTCAGCGATGGGGGGATGGAAACGACACTCATATTCCTTGAGGGCATTGAGCTGCCGGAATTTGCCGCATTCGTGTTGATGTCGACCGACGAGGGACGGCAGCATCTCAAAGACTACTATGTTCGCTATCTTGAAGTGGCGAAAGAGAACGGTACCGGCTTCATCCTCGACACGCCGACATGGAGGGCAAACGCGGACTGGGGCGCCAAGCTCGGCTACGGCCCCGCCGACCTGGACGCCGTCAACCGCCGTTCGGTGGACCTGCTTGCCGAACTTCGTCAGAAATATGAAACGCCTGCAACGCCCTGCGTCATCAGCGGCGCAATCGGTCCGCGCGGCGACGGCTACAAGGCCGGCAATATGAATGCCGATGAGGCCGAGGCCTACCACGCCGCCCAGATCGCAACCTTTGCCGATACCGAAGCCGATCTGGTTGCCGCCTACACGCTTACCAACTACAACGAAGCGATCGGCATCGCGCGCGCCGCCCGAGCCAGTGAAATGCCTTGCGTGATATCATTCACCGTGGAAACCGATGGCAAGCTGGTGACTGGTTTGTCTCTGCGGGAAGCGATCGAACGGGTCGACGAGGCGACGGGTGGTTCGCCGCAATACTACATGATCAATTGTGCGCATCCCACGCACTTTGCGCAGGTCTTGGAACAGGGCGAAGCGTGGACGCGCCGCATTGGTGGACTGAGAGCCAATGCTTCGACCAAAAGTCACGCTGAACTCGACGACTCGACCACGCTCGATGCCGGCGATCCACTCGATCTCGGACGCCGCTATCAAGCGCTGACCCGCGCGTTTCCGCGGATGCGCGTCCTCGGGGGATGCTGCGGCACCGACCATCGGCATGTCGCCGCCATTTGCGAAGCTTGCGCCGCCTAGAAGGCTTAGTCGATCTTCCGCGGGGCCTTCTTCGTTCCGGCTGCTGCCCTTGCGACCTTGACTGTGCCGACGGGGCTCTCGTCAAACTTGACGGTCTTGTTAGGCCGCGAAGACGCCTTTGCAGCCGGCTTGGCCCGGGCTCGTGCCGGTCGCCTTGCCGGCATCTCAGTATGCGTGCCTTGCGGATCGGCATGGTCCGGCATATGCGAATGGTCGCTTTCAAGCCCGGGATCGGACAACGGAATGGTTTCCAGCCCTTCCACGACCTCCGGTCCCTCCGTATCTTCTAGCATCAGGTAATCGACTTCCGGCTTGGTGTAGGCCGGGTCCCAGTGGGTATTTTCCGGCACGTTGCTGTGGCCGTAGTGGCCGCCCTTCGTATCCCAGATACTGGCGTTGCGGTTATGGCCGCCCGGATCCTGCCCGTTGACCGCAGGCTTGGGCAAGCCATTCGGCCAGACTTTCGGAATGGAATGGGTGGCTTCGAGCCAGCGGCAAAGCCGTCGAACATTATCGAGGGTGGCGCGAACCTTTGGCCGGTGGGCGAACCCGACGACTTCGATCTGGATGGCCGAATCGCGGTTCGTCTGTACACCGTCAGCGAGGTTCTTGAGCGCGCGTGAGGCAGTGTCCGTATCGATGTGCTGGTAAATTGTGGTGGCATCGACCGTGAAATGCGGATCGGACCTGTTCGCCTTGAACGCGGCGAATGCGCCGGCCGCGGAACTTCCTTCGGTCGTGTGATGAACGATCTTGAACGGGCCCCCGGTGTAGGTTCCAGACGAACCGCTGATCGGCTTCCAGGTCGCAAAAGGACAACGTGGCATCGATTGTTCCCTCCCTTATTTTTGCGTTCGAGCGGGTTGAGCCGGCCCGCCTGCCGCCATTTTTTTCCGGCGAGTGCCCGCGTGCAGCCCGACTTCGGTTCCGCGAACCGTCTCGTACTGATCGGCCTTGCGCACCTGTTCGTCGAAGCGGACACCGGCCAGGCGTTCGATGTCGGCAATCGGATACATTGCCGGCACGAATTCGGCCGGCACGGCGAATTCGAAATCGACGTCGGCAAGATCTTGCTCAAGCATGAATCCATAGGCGGCGATGCCATCGGCCACGCGGCTGGTGATCACCTTCCAGTAGCGCGACGGGATCTTGGCACGCAGCACAGTTCGCCCGTCGCCGACACCGGTGAAGACTTCGTCTGAAGGGTCTAGCACCGGTCCGGCGAAAACGCAGAGCCGCTCGTTGGCTGCCTCGGCGAGCACGCAGTTTTCAAGATCGCCCCAATTTTCGTGGCCGCTGGCGGCCCGGTTAAACCCCGCGACCTGCGGCGAGCAATTGGTAACGTGATAGGTATCGCCGTTCGCCCGACGCAGTTTATCGTAGGTCGCGCCCCAGGCAACGTCGTCGCGGCGCACGATATGGCCCTTGTCGAAAGCTTTGCGATCCCTGGTGAAAAACACATCCGGAATCTGCAGGGCTTCATCGAGGCGCGGATCGGTAAACCATAGTTCCTGGTCGCTCTCGCCGAGGCCGGAAAGGCCGCGCCGCGTATAGTCGCGACCGGGTTCAGGCCGTTTGAGTTCGGGTGTTTTGGTAACGTTGGACGCGGTGATCAGAGCAAGGCGGCGCTGCGCATGCATCTTGATCGAGAAGTTTTCATAGTGAAGCGTGTCCGATCCCGTGAGCGTCCGGGCGAGCACGCTCGCATCCGCTGCCTGCGGCATGGCCACCTCGACCGGCGCGAGGAGCGCCTCTTGACTTGGGTCATTGAGAAAATGTGCGTCATAGCCCTTGCGCGTGCTGAAATCCGTATCGCGGAACGGCGCACGCGCGTACTCTGTCATGTCAGCGTCATCGGCGCTCACACTTTCGCTTGCCACGACCACGGCCTTCTGATCGTCGAGGTCGACTGAAATGGTGATGCGTAGCGGCAGGACGATACGTCCCACCTCGCGTTCTTGCTTGATCGTGATTGACGATGCGGCGTTGGAGGTGGCACCGGAAGCGGTATCCCCGGTGCCGGAAATCGTCGGGTCTGCGCCATTCGCAACAAGTTCGGCACCATCGGCCCGCTGCCACCAATCGCCCCAATCATTGGCACCGCCGTGCGGCGTTCCGGCAAATTGCACGCCGGCCGCGATTACGCGGCCGTCGCGCGAAAGCTCATACGCCGGCACGGCATAATTCTGCTTCTGGTAAAGGCCCCCGAAGTGCAGGCCCATGACCTCGCCGCTATCAAGGTCGAGAATTGCTGAGCCCGAGTTTCCGCCCAGCGTCGAGCAATCATGTGTCGCAGCGGGTACCATCTTGCCGAAGCTCGATGTCGTTATGCCGCCCTGGAGTTCGCCCGGTTGCAACCGCTTGACGCCGTAGCGCCCCGCCATGACATCGTTCTGAACATCCGAGGGGTTGCGGGGATCAAAGGCAGGATAGCCGATGGCGAAAATATCGTGGCCCGTGAGGTCGCGCGCATCCGATAGCGACAGTTTCAATGGCTTGGCGGTTGCGGGAAGGCCGTTCACGGCAAGAATTGCCATGTCCCAATAGGGATGGATCATGACCACGCGAACGACGTCGAGCATCGGGCCGGTCGGCCGTCCCTGTTCGCGCTTGAAATCAATGGCCGCCCGAGCGCCGTCGATAAAGGCGAGCCTGCGGTCGCCAAGCCCTTTCGAGAAAATTTCGGCGACATGCCTGTTGGTCATCAGCAGGCCGTCGCCGACGACAAAGCCGGTGCCACCATAGGGATACTTGTTGTTGCCCGGCAATTCGATGCGGCCGATCGACGGAATGACCCCTTCTATCCTGGTGCGGATGGCAGCATCATCCGACAGGCGTCGCCAGAGTGGATGCGTGACGGTAAAGGTGTTGTCGACAATGTCGATCGCCGGGCGCAAGTCCGGCAGGATGATCGCTTCAAGGCCGTAAAGCTCACCCTCGGAGGGATCGCGGCCAAGCTCGATCGCTTCGAGGCCGGATTTGGCGAGCCTCGTTTCATCCGTATCGCCGGACATGCTTTCGAGACCGGAATCGCCTCCGGCCTTGGTCCGCTCCTCCAGCATGTTTCTGATGGGCTCGATACCGCCATGTTTCCTGGTGATGAGCGTCAGATAATCCTTCAGCCTGTCAGCGTCCGTATTCCCCATTTTCCCCACCTGTCCGCCCTCAGGCGCAACTCATTGCGAAAGCTCCATTCCTCAAAACCAGGAGCGCAGGAACTGCCTTTCCGCTGGTCCCTCGTCCACTCCGGGCAGTTCGCGCCCCTCATTTGCGGGAGCGGGTGCTTCGCCGCCCTGGAGCGCGGCGCCGGCGCCGCTCGTGCCAGCCGCGGCGAGATAGACGACAAAGGCATTGAGGACCGCAAGGAAGAGATCGGCTCCGGCGGTGCTGCCGGCAAAGAATGCTGTCGCGAGGCAGATCACCAACGACACTGCGAGCCCCAGCCATCGCGGCTGCCAGCCAAGGGAACGCCAAAGGCCGTTGGTCACTGCAGTCGTTGCAAGCGTCATGCCGCCAATGGTGCCGAGTGCCGTCAGATCGAGCAGTTGAGGGGTCGCAGGCATCCTATCCTCCGCAAGATGGAACATGGTCCAAGACCCGCCAACGCCTGGCTTCGTAAAACGGGCGCAACTCCAGTCTGCCGTCCACGTCAATTCCCGATATCGCTGTCAGGTCGCGTACCTCGGGTTGCCGCCATGCACTGCTATTCAATAGGCAAAGTAATCCGACCCGGAATCTTCAGCATTGGTGC
The DNA here is from genome assembly GCF_009647635.1 of Phyllobacterium sp. SYP-B3895. Classification (NCBI taxonomy): domain Bacteria; kingdom Pseudomonadati; phylum Pseudomonadota; class Alphaproteobacteria; order Hyphomicrobiales; family Phyllobacteriaceae; genus Phyllobacterium; species Phyllobacterium sp. SYP-B3895. The sequence continues at coordinate 37,200 of NZ_WJIG01000003.1, forward strand.
AAGACCAATAAACCTAATAAACTCCAGTATTATCAACTATAAGTGGTTGCAAATGCTTTAGTAACATGTACTATTCAAGCGAATATTTGACGATCTTGACACAAAATTGCGGCTGATCAAGCGAAATCTGCTGAAGCCCGCCCCATTTGCTCCAAAGGAATTAGTTGGTTCAAGAAGAGGCGATTGCGGCGATCCACCCCGTCGTCGAAAGCGACGTTCAGTATTCGAGAGCGGTCTGGCTGGATGCCATGATGACAGATCAGGGATTGTAACGCCGCTTTTTCCGAGCCACGCTACGTAAAGTAAGAACCCTGCGCGGCTATTCAGTGTTTTCTGCAATGAAATCGAGTACTTAGTTGTAGAAGACGGGCGATGAACAAGTTATGGTCCAACATGTTAATACCAAGTGATTAAAGATTCTCCAGTCTATCCGAGTGAACTTTAAGTAATTTATGCTATATTGACCAATCAGAGTTCTCGTGTCTCGGGGGACGCTTGCGTGAGTGACTTGAGTGGCAGTGAAATCAAATTGCTTCGATATTTGATTGGTCAGGCGTTTCCCAACCTGAACCTCTTCTCTATCTTTCTATCCGATCAGGAATTTTTGCCGCTCCCCGCAACGGTGGTCAACCCGGACCTCGGCTATGAGGAGGCGCTGCAGGATTACATTGTCGATACGATTATTCCCGAAGCACTGATGGACAAGTTCCTGCGCATTCTGACGACAAAGAAGCGAATCCGCGCGCAGATCCAGTCGCTTATGGACCCAGTCGATATTGACGGCAACATGTGGTTCAGGACCTACATGCAAGGGGAAGTCGCTTTCAAGTATTGCGAAGACGAAGGCGTGTTTGGTTACTTTGCGCAATACCATCCATTTACTGCTGAGTTGTGGGCGAAAGTTACTGAACTTAAAGCAGAACAGATCAGCCAGTCCAAGTATTTCCTTGCCATTGTAACACCGGTCGATCTCGAAAATCTGGAAGCGACGGATGGTACTGTCTTCGACCATGCGTTCAACGATTGGCTAAAATCCCGTTCGGGTCCCCCCGAAGCGCGCAAACGTTTCATGCTCATCTATGAGAAGGAGGAGATGGGCAACTGGTGGAACAAATGGAAGGACCGATATCGCGCCAAGTATCCTGCCATCGATGACGAGCCCATATTCTTGCGGGAGCTCAAGAACGATCCAAAAGACCGGGCTAGCGTCCGCGCCGAGCTTCAGGCCTTTCTCAATCTGCCGGACGAGCCGCTGTCACCCAAATTGTCCAATGTCTTGTTGCTTGGGACGCCGTCGACCGCTGACACGGATCCGGGCACGCAGGCTGGCGACGTTGCGCTTTTTCAATATCTGCGCCGATACAACGCGGACCGTGTGCAGTACTGGGAGGATGGCTGGGGCGATACCATGCGGATGACCGTGCCGCAGCGCGACGAGTTCTTCCGATATCCGCCGATTTTTACACGCTCCGCATCGGAGCGAAACACCACGGTCGGCGGGCTCAAGGACAAGATGATTCCGCTGCTCATGGATGCCCTCGGGTATTCCAACGACGATGTGGTGGGCATCTGGCGCGATAGCGTCAGCAAGTTCCAGCGCGTTTACTGGCGCTCGGCAGGCGAGTGGTGGGACAGCACGGAGATCAATCCAAAAACAGAGAACGCCTGGAAAGGTTCGGTCGAAGAAATCGGGGCAAAGCTTGCCAAACTTGCCGGCTTCGGCGACCTTTGCGAGAGCAAGCTGCGTACGCGTTTCGAAAATCTTCCCGACAGCGATCCGAACCGGCAGCTTCTTTCCACCAATCTGCAAAAGCTCGGCCAGACTGTGGTCAAGCCTGGCGAATATGAAACGGTCGCCGTATCGCTCGATAGCCTCGAGGAGAGTGTGAGCCGTTTTAATCGGGCGCAGCTGAATATAGTCGCCGCCCATGATCAGAGAACCAGGCCCGGCGATAAGCAGCATACCATCAACCATTTCGAGGATTGGGATACGCGGATCGACCGATTGGTCGGACAATATTTTCCCGATCGCGAGCCGAAGATTTTCCGTATCGCCGTTCTTTTTCAGAATTTCGATAAGTTCGATGGTCTCAAATTTGACGAAGGCCTTTCTGTGCGGCGCTGGAACCTGCTCAAGGTCAGACGCGACAACAACAAGATCGATTTCAACAGCAGCGATATGAACCATCTGATCGATGCGGCCAAAGACATGATGCACCACTAGGGAGGCGGTACGCGTGAACGTAATCCCCGGTGCAGCGACCGACCTGCCGGAGACCCATGCCGAGATCTTCATCCGGCGCTGGCTAGCGGGTGACAAATCGTGTTTTGCCAAGGGGGCGGGTATCCTCATCACGACCCCCTATCCGGGCCTGCGCAGTTTTCGCAGGGACCTTGCGCGGTATTTCTGCGGCCGCGAAACACAAAAGCGCGATCTGAAAAAATTCTTCGCCAATCGCGAGACCGAGAACACGGCGACATCCGGGAGAATGACCTTTGTCGTCGGCGGCTCGGGCAGCGGCAAATCTTCGCTGACACGCGCTGGCCTTATCGCGGAACTCGACAGTATTCCGATCAAGGGGCAATGGGGCGCTTGGTATGTCGCCGAAATGCGACCGGCAAAAGACCCGATCGGGCAACTTCAACAAGCTTTGTGGAGCGTGCTACGTTCGATCATCGACCTCGCCTATGTCGATCCCGATACTGAAGACATGCCCAAAGGCGATTTCCCCGAGCGCTCGACTGCGGAAAAATCGGCCTCGATCCGTGGGGCAACGGACCGTATACGCGGAGCGGCGCGCGAGTTCGGCATCGAATGGCCCGACGATGCAACACAGCACGATGTCGAGACAGCAACGCTGCGATGGCTGGATCGCGAAATTTCGCCGATCAAAGGCACGATATCGACCCGATCGGTATTCGATTTCGTCAGTGAAGTGCTCGCGACTTTTGACGAAGCCGCAAGCTATGGCGAGCGGAGCGGACGGCCGCTATTGTTGCTTCACATCGATCAGTTCGAGGAGATATTCCGCAAGGAGTGCGACGCGGATGGCCGCAAGGCGCTGATCGGCCTGCTCCGCGATATCTACGAGTACAAGCCTGCATGTCTCTTCGCGGTTGCCACGATGCGCAGCGAGGAACTGCACCGGTTTTCCGAATATGCCGGCATGGCCGAGGTTATCAATTCCTCGATGTATCTGGTTGACCTCGTCACCGGTGATGACATCGAGGCGGCAATCGTCGAGCCGGCAGGCCGACTTGCCAAGCTCTGGGAACTGCCGCTTGACGCCGCCACCGAAGCGCGGATCGCACCCTATACGGCAGAATCGGTGAAGGAACTCAAGGAGGCGTACCGGGAGGCCGGCGAAGCTCTTCAGCACAAGGCCGATAAGTTGCCCCTATTGCAGCATTTTCTGCCGCTCGTCTGGGAACACGCCGTCGATGACTGGATTGCGAGGCGGGCAAAGAACAAGGATGCGCAGTTCGAAATCGATACGCAGCACCTTGCGTCCGTTCCCGGTTGGACGCCAACGGCTGCCAACGAGCAGGTATGCCGGCTTGGGCGCTGTCTCAACGCTGCCGCCGATCGGGTTTTCGCCGAAGCCGAGGACGTGATGACGGCGATGGCGAAGGAGCAAGGCTTCAAGGGCGGCCAGAATGATTTGCGTCTTGAGGCGGAAGGAATTCTTTCCGTTTCCTTGTGCTGCCTGGCGCAGCTCGATGATGGCGGCCAGGCGGTGAGAAAATTCGTTTCGGTCGACGAGATGCTGGCGACGAGCGCCGGCGCGGTTCGGCTCGGAACATCAAAGGCAGCGAAGGGGCTCCTTCGGTCCTACCTGCGCGATGCGCTGCAAAAGTTCGAGGATGCGGGCCTCGTCGAACTCCTGCCATCCGAGAGCGGAGAGAGGTCGGACATCTACAATGTCACGCACGAGTCGCTCATCCGTAACTGGGCGGCGTACAAGCAGCATCTCGAATTGCAAAAGCGCCTCGAACAGCGCCTGGCGCAGCTCGCAATCCAGGAGCTTCCGGCGATCGACAATATTGAAAGCGGGTTGCTGCACCGCTTGTTCCACAGGAACTGGGAGGCGGCGAGCACGCTCATCCCTTCGGAGAGCCAGGCGACGCTGCGCCTGCTGTTCGGCCCGGATTCCCGCTATAGCGACGCATGGGCCAAGGACGTTCTTGTCGAGAAAAAGAAGCAACTTGTTTCAATCGGCGATACTGGCCAGGCCCTGGTAGAGCCGGACAAGCGTATTCGTTGGATAGGCGACCTCTGGCGAGACGCGGTCAAGTGGCGCGAATGGGGCAGCAAATGGGTCAACCAGTTGCAGACCCTCGTCATGTGGGGCGTCAGCGCCATCGCTGTTCTGGCCATGGTTGCGCTTGGAGCCTCCTTGTGGGCCAATAATGAGCGCGTAAGGGCTGACGGCCTTGCGGTGCAACTCAATCGTGCGCTCGCGGTCAATGATTTCGCCAACTCGACCGCCCCTCGTAACGGTGCTGACGATCGCGCCCTGAAATGGCTGATCGACACGGTAAAAGCGGACTATCAATCGACGCATGACGAACAGCAGAAATCCGTGCTGCGTAAAACCATCGGCCTCATCGATACCGGTGCGCGCGCGGTCTATGGCGCCGATCTTATGGTTTCGTTCGAGCCCGGTATGCCGAAGGGCGAAATCCAGAACGTGGAGTGCAAGAAGGCGACAGAGAATTCTGGCGCGCTAGATGCATCCAAGATAGCGTTCAAGGTGCCGTCCCCCTTCGATGGAAACCCCATAAGTACCGTTACAAAACTCGAATGTGCGTCGAAGGACGGCAACTGGGTTTTCCGTCTCGACGTATCGGAATCACCCAGCAACAATATGACCACCCGGCTCGATACCTATGTCGGCTTGCGGCGGCTCAACACCCCGACGCAATTTGGCGTTCGCGGACCGCGCTCGACCGAAAGCGGTGAGAAAATCAACCTCCTCGTCCAGGATCGCCAGATACGCACGCGGCTGGCGGAGGTAAAAATCCAGGACGTGAAGTTCGTCCAGGCCGGCGCGGTCGTCGGTTTTTTGATTCCGAACTTTGGTCCGGAACATGCGGGCAAGCGGACGAATGTGTATTTGTGGACGACGACGGGCCTTTCTGATCCGATCCAGGTCCCGACCGGAATGGCTGGCGCAGGGTTGCTGGCCGCCGGACAAGGGAATGATGCGGCGAAAGACGGGCGGGCGTGCCGGTCCTACAAGGTGAACCTTTTCAGGGCGACGGCAGGCAAGGGCGGACCCGACGATGTCAGGGCCCTCGACACCAGGCCGACCTATCGCACCTGTGACGCCGGCCCCGTCGATCTTGATACAAATGACAAGCAGCTTGTGGTATACAGGGCAGGTTATGACAACAAGAAATGCCTCGATGATCTGTCGGACTGCCAGAACACGATAGAGGTGCAGTACAGGGATGCTGCGAAGGGCCTTGCCGAGCCGGATGATGGGCATACCGCTCGGACCCGCATCGTGTATATCGGTCCAAAAATCATCGACGCAGGCGTTCAGGGCGATTGGCTGTGGCTCGAAGACGTCAAGCTGCGCAAGTGGCGATATCTCGTTGGAACGCAGCCGCTGAGCGATATCCTCGAGATGCGGTGGCAGAATGCCAGCGGAGCCTCGCTTCAGGGTGCAGCCGGTTTCAAATATCGCTTGCCGCAGACGTGCAAGGACATCGCGGAATGCAAGGCATTTGTATCGAAGCCCGATAAAGGTTGGCCTGGAGTAGAAGATGAAAGTAACGAGTAATCTGCGGACTTTGGGTCTCGGCGCCCTGGCGGCGGTCGCGCTGACCCAGCCGGGGAACGCATCGCCCGAAGCACCTGTCGCCGTGGAAAACCTGCGGGCAATCGACAGGCTCGGTCAGATCAGGTCGGATTATCTGAAAGCAATCGGCAAGCCCGAACTGGCAGAAGAGCCTGACAGTACGCAGATTGCGCAGTGGCAGAATTTTCCGAACTTCGGTAATTTTCCGAACTGGGCGAATGGATGGCAGAACTACTAGACGCGCAGTCCTTGCGCGGCACGACCCGGCTGCTGGTGATGCAGCCGACGGCGTTCTGCAACATCAATTGCGATTATTGCTATTTGCCGCATCGTAACGACACGACGGTCATGCCGCTGGAAACAGTCGGCCGCGCCGCCAGCTTCATCTTCGATGCGCAACTCAATGCGCCGGACTTTACAATCGTCTGGCACGCCGGCGAGCCCCTCGTCGTTGCTCCGGAATGGTACCGTCAGGCGATTGCCCTTTTCGACCGGGTGGCGCCGGCCAGGCTCGCCGTACCGCACGCCATGCAGACGAACGGCATGCTGATTGACGACAAGTGGTGTGACTTCTTCCTGGAAACGCATATGCGTGTCGGGGTCAGCCTCGACGGAACAGCGCGGCTGCATGATGCACGGCGTAAAACGCGATCGGGGAAAGGCACGCATGATGAGGTCATGCGCGGCATCGATCATCTGCGCCGCCGCGGCGTCCCCTTCCATATCATCTGCGTAGTCGGCAAGGCGACCCTCGATGCTGCGGAAGAACTGATGGATTTCTTCAATGCGGAGGATATTCGCCATGTGGGTTTCAACGTCGAGGAAATAGAGGGCTCGGTGGCAACGTCGACGCTTGAGGCGGAAGGGTCGGACACCGCGTTCCGCCGGTTCTTCGCCCGCATGAGCGAAAGAGCGCGCGCAGCCGATCCTCCAATATTGGTCCGCGAACGCGAGGACCTTCTCGCCTGCCTTCAGAGTCCGGCCTTCGGCTACTTCGGCTACAATTCGCAGAACGCGCCGTTCGGGATTGTGACCGTATCGTCTAGCGGCGATCTCTTCACTTTCTCACCTGAACTTGCCGGCCTCAAAAATGAAGCCTTTGGGGATTTCCGTATTGGAAATCTAGCCGACGCGACGCCGTCCGGCGCGCTGGCGTCGCCTGCGTTCCGGGCAATGTGGCGCGATATCGATGAAGGGGTCAGCCGATGCAAGGCAAGCTGCGCCTATTTCAACCTGTGCATGGGCGGCGCGCCGGTCAACAAGCTCTTCGAGAACGGGACGTTCAAGAGCACCGAAACCATGTTCTGCCGCCTGTCGCATAAGGCGGTCGCCGATGTGGTGCTGGCGGAAATCGAGAGCAATCTCGCCGCGGCGCCAAAGGCCGCCGCGTTCATTGCGGCTGCAGGCTAGACCTATTGCCAGAACGGGGGAAGCTGCTTGGCCTGCCAGGCAGCGACGATTAGGCCAATCGGTATGCCCTGATTGTACGCGGCACGAATCTCGGACCGCGGATCACCTGCATGGTGCAGGGCGACGAGTTCAAGACGCTGGTTGAAGACCGGCGAACCGGACGAGCCGCCGAGCGTATCGGCGTCATAGCGGAAGCGCGAGCCGTTCTCATTGGTGCCGAGCGATTTGCCGATCGCCAGCGCTTGCGGCGTTCCTGCCGGGTGTTGAACGATGAGAACTGGCAAATCAGCATTGGGAAGAGCGATATTGGCTGCAACGCGGATCGGCTTCCAGTCGGTCAGCGGCGATGTGAGACGCAGCACCGCGTAATCGAGGTTCGACGCGCTGGCGATGCCTGCACCGCCGGTGTCGACCGTATCGAACGGGCTCGCATCAAGCGTCCATGCGTCGCCTGCGGCAAGATTGTGGGGCGTGCCCTCGTCGAGCCCATTGGCATCGCGGGCGTACCCGAAACGACAAACGATGTCGGCGGGGCTCGCTTCCTTGTTCAACTGCCGCTTGACGACATGATAATTGGTGAGGACCAGATCGGGCGCGACGAGAAGCCCGGTGCCTTGCGCCTGGCCGCTTGGAAACTCGATCCGGCACGTCGCCCCGCTAACGAGAGCGAGGCTTTGCGCCCAGATCCTCAGATCGGCAAAGCCACCGCCCTGCACGATCTTTTCGAGCTGCATCGAGGGGGCGGCGGCCAAGCGCTCCGGTGCTGAGGTCCCCGCTGCACGGATGGCATCCGGCAGCCGCCGCACCCACGGATTCTTGCCGCGTTGTTTCTGCAGGGCGTCGACGAGGCTGTCGGTCCATCCCTCGCTCTGGATGCTTATCAGATAGGCATGGATTTGTTGCTCGAAGCTGCCGGGCCCGACCTCATTGGCGAGCGACCCCTTGTCGAGTTCGTCGGAGAGGAACATGTCGAAGCGCGACACTGTCGGAAACGAGCGCAGTATAGCCTCGCGCAGGATTTTCAACTGCGGCCCTGAAAGCTCGTTCCAATCCATGATGCCTCCGCGCTCGTCTACGCTCGCACCGATCATACATGTGCGAGAACGCTTGCGCCACGAGAATGCAATGGGTTTAACTGTGCGCAAAGACCCTTGTTTAATGAATTAATGTACGTACATTATAAATGAAGATCATTTGGGACGAACCTAAACGATTGGCTAACATATCGAAGCATGGCTTGGACTTTGCTGCCTTGTCGTTTGAGTTCTTTCTTGCTTCGATGATCATTCCAGCCAGGGCAGGCCGCAGCAAAGCTATCGGTCGTTTCGAGAGCGGCATGATTGTGGTGGTCTTTAACGTGCTTGGAAAAGAAGCATTGTCGGTGATCTCGATGCGTCCAGCACGTATAGACGAAAGGCGTTTGCTCTGATGGTCAAAAAAACGTTCAAGACAGGCTTTGAACCGGGTCGTGGTTTCATGCAAGAGGATTGGGACGCGGTCGATAGCCCGCCGTTGACGACGGAAGAGATCGCCCAAGCGAAGCCCTTCCGTGAAGCTCTTCCAGAGCTTGCCACCGAGATGGACAGAGAAATTGCCAGACGCGGCCGGCCAAAGGCGGAACTAACCAAAATGCCGGTTACGATCCGTCTCGATGCAGACGTCATTGCCAAGTTCAAAGCCACGGGCAAGGGCTGGCAGAGTAAAATCAATGACGTCTTGAAGCGTGCGAAGGTTTAGGATTTCTGGCTCGCCCAGCCTCAACATCTGCGCTGCAGACATTTGACATACGAACTATGAGGGGGGTTCAGATGGTGGGCGTGACAGGGATTGAACCTGTGACCCCTACGATGTCAACGTAGTGCTCTCCCGCTGAGCTACACGCCCATCTGACGGGGCGCATACACCATATTGAATCAGCCCCGTCAATAGCGCCTGAAAAACTTATCGGGCTTTCTTTGCCGGAACGAAAGAATGTCGCAGCTTCTCAGGCTGCGACCAGCATTTTTTCGATTTCGTTGACGAGATCGCGCAAATGGAAGGGCTTCGACAGCACCTTGGCATCCTTCGGCGCCTTCGAATCGGAATTGAGGGCAACCGCGGCAAAGCCGGTAATGAACATGATCTTCAAGTCCGGGTCGATCTCCGAGGCGCGCCGTGCAAGCTCGATCCCGTCCATCTCCGGCATGACGATGTCGGTCAGAAGCAGCGAGAACGGCTCTTCGCGCAAGCGATCGTAGGCGCTGGCACCATTGTCGAAATGCGTGACGTGATAGCCCGCCTTTTCCAGCGCCTTGACCAGAAAGCGCCGCATATCATTGTCATCTTCTGCAAGAAGGATTCTCTTCATCAGTCCGTCCGAATTCTCTAGCGCCGGATCATCCCCAAACCCTGCGTCGTACTACTCTTAACAAAACGCTTTTTTGGTAAAGATCGCGTGAATGATTTGCTAGAAATAAGGGCGAACGGGACAAAAGTCGAGGTGTCGCCGGTGTGATCAGCATTGAGCCTTAACGCCGGAGAAAGTTGGCGGACAAGCCGTTTCGAACCGTTCATCAATTCCCTATCGCGGAAACTTGCACTAGAGTGGGGAAAACCAGCCCGCCTTGCAGCGAAACCTTGAAGCAGAAGATGACAGTCGAGCGCGATTTCACCGATATCCAGCCGTTCGAAGTGCGGCAACCCTCCGACCAGCGCATTCCCTTCGTTTTCAATTCCCCGCATAGCGGCCGCTTTTACCCGCGCGCTTTCCTCGAACAGTCGCAACTCGACCCGCAGACCATTCGCCGGTCAGAGGATTGTTTCGTCGACCAGCTGTTCGCCACCGCCGTGCCGCTCGGAGCACCCTTGTTGCTGGCGCACTTCCCGCGCGCCTACCTCGATGTCAATCGCGAGCCCTACGAACTCGACGCCAAGATGTTTCAGGAGGCGCTGCCCTCCTATGCCAATGGCAGTTCGGCGCGTGTCGCCGGAGGCCTCGGTACCGTGCCGCGCCTCGTTGGCGAGGGCCAGGAAATCTATGCAAAGAAATTGCCGCTCGGTGAGGCGCTGGATCGCATCGGCACGATCTACAAGCCCTACCATGCCAAGCTCAGCGGCCTCCTCTCGGCCACGCGACAGCGCTTCGGCTACGGCGTCCTGGTGGATTGCCATTCGATGCCGACAGGCATCCGCTTCCCGGAGAGCGGGATGCGCCCGGATTTCATCATCGGCGACCGGTTCGGAACGAGCTGCGCCCCGGAACTTGCCAATTCCGCTATCCATCTCCTGCGGGAAATGGGCTACCTCGTTGCGCACAACAAGCCCTATGCCGGGGGCTATATCACCGAACATTACGGCAGCCCGTTGAAGGGCCTTCACGCGCTGCAGATCGAGGTCAATCGCGGCCTCTATCTCAACGAACAGAGTTACGAGAAGAAGTCCGGTTTCGATCAACTACAGCGGGATATCGCCCAGTTTCTTGCCGACCTCGTCTCGCTGCCCGATTTTTATTTTCTCGACCAGCCGCTCGCGGCGGAATAGGCACATAGCAGCGCGGCCAATAAAAAAGACCGCGCATGAAGCGCGGTCCAAGTCTAGGGAGGAAACGCCCAAGGAGGGCAGAACAGGTCGCCCCGTTCACCCACAACTTTATGCTGCGTCGCACAAATGTCAAGAAATTTGTGTATGATTTTGTGCACCGATAGTGACTGCTCAAATAATATGCACAAATCTCATCCATAATGCACCTGTATGAGAATGTTTTAATCGCGAGGAGCCATTTTGGTCGTAGAACTTTCCTTTTTAAAGCGAATTGCGAGTGTCGCCGCAGAGCAGACCTTGCCGCGATTCCGCAATATTTCGCTCATCGACAACAAATTCGAGTCGGGGTTTGATCCGGTTACCGAGGCTGATCGGGAGGCCGAGAAAGCGATTCGCGCGCTGATCAATGCGGAGCATCCAGACCACGGAATTCTGGGTGAAGAATATGGCGGCGAGAATCTCGACCATTCGCATATCTGGGTGATCGATCCGATCGACGGCACGCGCGCATTTATCTCCGGCATACCGGTCTGGGGTACCCTGGCCGGGCTTACTGTGGATGGCGACGCGGTTGCCGGCGTCATGGCGCAGCCTTTTACCAAAGAGCTGTTCCTGTGTGATGGCGAAGTTTCGTGGTATGAGGGTCCGGGCGGGACGCGCCGGCTTGAGACACGCAAGACGCGCGATCTTGCCGATGCGACATTGTTCACGACGACGCCCGCCATATTCAAGGCCGAGAAGCGGACCGCCTATGATCGCGTCGAACAGCGCGTCAAGCTCGCCCGCTACGGCACCGATTGCTACGCCTATGCGATGGTTGCTGCGGGTTTTGTCGATCTCGTTATCGAGACGGGCCTTCATCCCTATGACATTGTTGCGCTGATACCCATCATCGAAAAGGCGGGCGGCGTTGTGACAACCTGGGATGGCGGTCCAGCCGAAAAGGCCGGAAGTATCATTGCCGCCGCCAACGCCGAACTCCATGCTCAGGCTCTTGAGGTTTTGAACGGGTAGAGTACGACATGCGGCGGCGCCTGCGCGCCTCGTCGGTTTTCAGGCGCTGACATCCAGGGCAGGCTCGCTGTCTTCGCCAGCCTCCGCCAGAACGGAGCCATCGTCGCCGCCGGTGCCAGGGATGAAGGCATCGAAGGCAGCGAAGAACTGCTCTCGGTACAAATCCTTTTCCTGCAGGATCTCGTGGCGCGCGCCATCGATGGTAAGCAGCGTCGTATTGCGCATCTGCACGGCGAACCGTTCGATTGCCGGCGTCGAGACGACGGTGTCGGCCCCGGCCGCGACGATGAGTGTCGGGATGCGGATCGTGTCGACGTAGTCGGGCCTGGTTACGCTCTTGATCGCCTTCGCGGCGGCAACGATCCAGCTTGCAGTCGGGCCACCGATCGCAAGCTCGGGCGCGCTTTCAAGGACGCCGCAATTGCGATCGTAGCGGCTCGCATCAGATGTCACCTCATTGGCCGCAAACGGGCGCAAGACATGCGGACCGCCGAGCATATAGGTGCCGCCGAGCCCGGTTGAACGCAGCGTATTGGCGATGACCCGCGCGGTCAGCTTGCGGGCGCGGCTGGAATTGATGTCGAGCAGTGGTGCAATCAGCACCATCCGCCTTATCCGGTTGGCAAAGGCCGGTGCGGCGACGAGGGCGGCCAGTGCTCCCGCAGAATGGGCGAGAACGTAATAGGGGCCACGGCAGTCGGGCAGGATAACGGTCTTGAACAAGAGCTCGAAATCGCCCGCATAATCATCGAAACGCTTCACGAAGCCCTTGGCGGCATTGCGCAAATATCGGCTTGACGCACCTTGTCCGCGCCAGTCGAAGGTCGCCACCGCAAAACCCCGCGAGGCGAGATCAGTAATCGTCTCGAAATATTTTTCAATGCACTCGTTGCGGCCATGCAGAATGATGATCGTGCCATGCAGCGGGTGGCTGGAGGCGGGGGTGATCGCATAGCGGAGCACCTTGCCTTTGCCGAGATCGAGCCCTTCGACGCGCGTGCCGGCCGGTATCGGGTTGGCGGCGGTTTCGACAAGGGGGCGGATCGTTTGCGTTGGCTGGTCCACGTCGGTGCCCGCTCGATGTGATGGTTGAATGCACTTTTGATAGGATGCGCGGCCTTAAAGGTCAAACGGCGGCGTCCAGAAAAAGAATGACCGGAAACCCTGCCTGGGAGTTTCCGGTCAATACGTTGCGGCTGGAAGGGACGTTACATCCGCAACGATCGCGGCTTGTTTGATCAGTAAGCCGGATTTATTTCGATGCTGAAGCCGCTCTTCGGACGGTCGTAGTAACGATCGCGGCCCATGCGCCGGGTTTCAAGAATGTCGCCGTCACGTGATACAACGACAAGGACGGGCTCGCCGCGGCGCGAGGTGCGGGCAAAGTAGCGACCGCGATCGAAGTTCACATCGCGCACCCTGTAGCCGCGCCGTTCGAGCATGCGGGTAACATCGCGCGGTCCGAACCGGTCGCGACGGTCATCGCGATAGCCTTCGTAGTAGCGGCGGTCCTGTACCAGATAGCCATCATTGTAATCTTCGTCGTCCACGTAGATCGCCGGCGCGCTGTTCCGGTAGTAGCGGCCATCGGCGAAAGCCGAAGCCGAGAAGCCGGTGATCAGAAGCGCCACTGAGGTGAGCGCAAGAACGGTTTTTTTCATTTCAAAGTCCTTTGTCGTGTCGGATCGAATGCCAGATTGAGTGTAGGTTTAGCGGCATCGAGCTGAACGTATTCCGAAGAACATGTTCATTTTGCGTTCATCTGCCCGCCGGGATCGCCACGCTGGCGCTGGACTTTTTGATGCCTGTTGCGCCCTTGAAATCGAGAAAATGCCTAACCAAATAGACGTTGTGATCGCCATAACGGGGTCGCTGGTTCACGAAGGCTTGCCACTGCGGGAGCTTTCAATCGAACCAAAACACGCAAACATTGTCGCTCTAAAGGAGGGCTTAAACATGCGTCACGTTGATTTCTCACCCCTTTACCGTTCTACCGTCGGCTTTGACCGGCTGTTCACCATTCTTGATTCGCTGGCTCAGCCGGAAGGCGCTCAGACCTATCCGCCCTATAATATCGAGCGGACCGGCGACAACGCCTATCGCATCACCATGGCCGTTGCCGGGTTCTCGGAGGACGAGATCCAGATCGAGGCTCATCGCAACCAGCTGAAGGTCACCGGCGAAAAGAATGCCGAGAAAACCGATGAAAATGCCGAAACGCTTTATCGCGGCATTGCTTCGCGGGCTTTCGAACGCCGCTTCCATCTTGCCGATTTCGTCGAGGTCAGTGGTGCCAGCCTGAAAAACGGCCTGCTGCACATCGATCTCAAGCGCGAAATCCCGGAAGAGATGAAGCCGCGCAAGATTACCGTGACTTCCCTGTCGGACACGGAAGCCAAGCAGATCGAAGCTAAAGCCGCCCGCTAAGCTATTGGCAGGTGTAACGGGAGAAAGCGGCGTGAAAGCGCCGCTTTTTTCATGCGATGAGAGCGCCGAAGCGGTCTACTTCATCCGGCGTCGTTGCAAAACTCGTCACCAGCCGAACGAGCGATTCGCCTTCAGCGGCAACTCTTCCTTCAAAATGCGGCGCTCGCCAATCGTGAAAAACAGCGCCGGCTTCCCGCAGTTTTGCCGCGGTCTCTTTTGGCATCACGGGAAACACCTCGTTTGCGCGTGGCTCCCAGGCGAGGCGCAGTTGCTTTGATGCGCGAATATGGCCAGCGAGGCGGGCACTCATGGCATTGGCGTGGGCCGCAAGTTCCAGCCATAGGCCACCGGCGAAGTAAGCCTCGAACTGGGCGGCGATGAAACGCGATTTTGAAAAATGTTGGGCGACGCGCTTGCGCAGGAAGGGGAAGCCCTCCGCTTTTGCCGGGTCCATGAACACCAGCGCTTCGGCGCACCAGCAGCCGTTCTTGGTGCCGCCGAACGAGACGATGTCCACACCCTGCCGCCAGGTCATGTCTGCCGGCGAGCACCCAAGCGAGACCAACGCATTGGCAAAGCGGGCGCCATCCATATGCAGCGGCAGATCGTGCTCGCGGCAGAGCGCGGAGATCGCGGCAATGTCGGCGAGTTCGTAGAGCGTTCCGATCTCGGTGGCCTGGGTAATAGACACGCCCATCGCCTGGCCGATAAAGACGTTACCGGGCGTGACGGGTTCAAGAGCGGATCTGAGGTTATTCAAATCCATGCGTCCGGTCGCCCCATCGACGGGACGCAGGCGCGCGCCTGCGCTGATGAATTCGGGAGCCCCGGCCTCATCGCCAATAAGGTGCGCTTCCCGGTGCGTGAATGTCATCCCGCCAGGCTTGGCAAAGTTTGCGAGCGCCAGAGAGTTGGCCGCCGTGCCGGTTCCAACGAAGAAAACCGCGACCTCACGTTCGAATATCTCGCAAAAGGTTTGTTCCACTGCCTTGTCGAGCGCGCTCGACCCATAGGCCGGCACAAAGCCGCCTGCATTCTTGACGAGGCTTTCAGCGATCTTGGGGTGGGCGCCGGCCCAATTGTCGGAAGCAAAATGCATGAGATTGTCCTGCAGTACGATCTGATGCGGCTGGCATATCCCTTTAGCAGACGCGTGGAAAGCCATGCTCGCATGAGGCTGCGGGGGAAGCAGCTGTTTTCCTTGGCCTTTTTGGCGGAAATCACCCTAACCGAAACTATCGCGATACTTTGGCGGTCTTTTGCGCAATGATGTTTCGCGCAGTGCGCATATTTTTTACTTTTCCATCTTGTGTGATGGCGTTTATTCTGGCATACCACAATAAGACAGCATTGCTGTCCTATTTGCGTGAACCGAAACGGGATGGTGGGCAATCTTGCTTCCGTCCCTAGAATGGTGACCGCAGCCTGCAACCGGAAGATATGCCGCACCGAGGCGGGACTGAAATTATGTTATTCCGTCCCATGAGAGATTGACCGCCCGCAACGGGCCGAATTGGAGGAATTGACGATGACGGATTTGACGCCATCTGTAACGACTGAACTTGCTCAGGCCGTACAGACTCGTGCGGTCAAAACCAATAAATCATCGGGCATTCCGTCAAAACAGGGCCTTTACGATCCGCGCAATGAGCATGACGCCTGCGGCGTCGGCTTCGTTGCGCATATGAAGGGCGTGAAGTCGCACAAGATCATCGAAGACGGCCTGTTCATGCTCGAAAACCTCACCCACCGCGGTGCGGTTGGCGCCGACCCGCTCATGGGCGATGGCGCGGGCATGCTCGTCCAGATTCCCGACGCGTTTTTCCGGGCCGAATGGGCCGAAAAAGGTGTCGAACTGCCCCCGGTCAACCATTATGCGGTCGGTTACCTGTTCATGCCGCAGGATGCGGAAGAGCGGGCGCATATCGAAACCGTCATTTCCGAGGTAATCGCTTCGGAAGGCCAGTCGCTGATTGGCTTTCGCGACGTTCCGGTCGACAATTCCTCGCTGTCAAAGGCACCGCATATTGCGGCGACCGAACCGTTCCACCGGCAGGTCTTCATCGGCCGCAATCCCAATATCGAAACCAACGAGGATTTCGAGGGCAGGCTCTTTGTCCTGCGCAAGGTCATCTCGAACCGCATCTACCAGGAGAACGGCGGCAAGGAGAGTGATTTCTACGTCGTCTCGATGTCGGCGCGGACCATCGTCTACAAGGGCATGTTCCTCGCCTATCAGGTTGGCGCCTACTACAGGGACCTGAAGGATCCGCGCTTTGAAAGCGCGCTTGCTCTTGTCCACCAGCGGTTTTCTACGAACACCTTCCCGTCATGGAAGCTGGCGCATCCCTATCGCATGGTCGCGCACAATGGTGAGATCAACACGCTGCGCGGCAACGTCAACTGGATGGCGGCACGCCAGGCCTCGGTCGACAGCGAGTATTTCGGCAACGACATCTCCAAGCTCTGGCCTATTTCCTATGAGGGTCAGTCCGATACCGCCTGCTTCGACAACGCGCTGGAGTTCCTGTTCCAGGGCGGCTATTCGCTCGCGCATTCGATGATGATGCTCATTCCCGAGGCCTGGTCCGGCAACAAGCTGATGTCGGAAGAGCGCAAGGCGTTCTACGAATATCATGCGGCGCTGATGGAGCCATGGGATGGCCCGGCGGCGATCGCCTTTACCGACGGCCGCCAGATCGGCGCGACGCTCGATCGCAACGGCTTGCGTCCCGCGCGCTACATCGTGACCGATGATGATTACGTCATCATGGCGTCGGAAGCCGGCGTCTTGCCGGTGCCGGAAGAAAAGATCGTCAAGAAGTGGCGCCTGCAGCCTGGTCGCATGCTGCTGATCGACATCGAGAAGGGGCGCATCGTTTCTGACGAGGAGATCAAGTCAGAAATCGCGACCCGTCACCCCTACAAGCAGTGGCTGAAGAACACGCAGCTTATCCTTGAAGAACTGAGCCCGGTCGAGCCGCGCGCGCTGCGCAAGGATGTGAGCCTTCTCGATCGCCAGCAGGCGTTTGGCTATACGCAGGAGGACACGCGCCTCCTGATGTCGCCCATGGCGACCACCGGCCAGGAAGCAATCGGTTCGATGGGCACTGACACGCCGATTTCGGCCATGTCGGACAAGTCGAAGCTGCTATATACCTACTTCAAGCAGAACTTCGCCCAGGTCACCAACCCGCCGATCGACCCGATCCGCGAGGAACTGGTCATGAGCCTCGTCTCGTTCATCGGCCCGCGTCCGAACATTTTCGATCTCGTCGGCTCCTCGCGCCGCAAGCGGCTGGAGGTGCGCCAGCCGATCCTGACCAACGGCGACCTCGAGAAGATCCGTTCCATCGGCCACACCGAAGATCGTTTCGATACGAAGACGCTCGACATAGCCTATAGCGTCGATGAAGGTGCTGCCGGTCTCGCCGGTGCGGTGGAACGCCTGTGCGACCGAGCTGAAGCGGCCGTCCATGGCGGCTACAACATCATCATCCTTTCCGACCGCCAGGTTGGTCCGGACCGCATACCTATCCCCGCTCTTTTGGCGACGGCCGCAGTCCACCATCACCTGATCCGCAAGGGTCTGCGCACCTCGGTGGGTCTCGTCGTGGAATCGGGCGAGCCGCGCGAAGTGCACCATTTCTGCTGCCTCGCCGGCTATGGCGCGGAGGCGATCAACCCTTACCTCGCTTTCGACACCCTGCTCGACATGCACAAGCGCGGGGAGTTCCCGCCGGAGGTCGATGCCAAGGAAGTCGTGTCGCGCTACATGAAGTCGATCGGCAAGGGCATCCTCAAGGTCATGTCCAAGATGGGCATTTCCACCTATCAGTCCTATTGCGGTGCGCAGATTTTCGACGCCGTCGGCCTGAAGACTGATTTTGTCGACCGCTTCTTCTTTGGCACGGCGACGACCATCGAGGGCGTTGGCCTTGAAGAAGTTGCCGAGGAAACGGTGCGCCGTCACCGCGATGCGTTCGGCAACGATCCTGTCCTGTCGAGCACGCTTGAGGTCGGCGGCGAATATGCCTACCGCATTCGCGGCGAGGCACATCTGTGGTCGCCCGATGCGGTCGCCAAGCTGCAGCATGCGGTGCGCACGGAATCGGCCGCAACGTTCAAAGAATACTCGGACCTCGTAAACAGCCAGTCGGCACGTGCGCAGACAATTCGCGGCCTTTTCAAGATCAGATTGGCAACAGATGCGGGCCGCAAGCCGGTATCGATCGACGATGTTGAGCCGGCTAAGGAGATCGTCAAGCGGTTCTCGACGGGCGCGATGTCATTCGGCTCGATCAGCCGCGAGGCGCATACGACGCTCGCCATCGCCATGAACCGGATTGGCGGCAAGTCCAACACCGGTGAGGGCGGCGAAGAACCCGACCGCTTCTACCCGCTGCCGGACGGTAAGCCGAACCCGGAACGTTCGGCCATCAAGCAGGTGGCATCGGGTCGTTTCGGCGTGACGACGGAATATCTCGTCAACTCCGACATGATGCAGATCAAGGTGGCGCAGGGTGCCAAGCCCGGCGAGGGCGGACAGTTGCCCGGTCACAAGGTCGATGCAACGGTGGCAAAGACCCGGCATTCCACGCCCGGCGTTGGCCTTATCTCGCCGCCGCCGCACCATGACATCTATTCGATCGAAGATTTGGCGCAGCTGATCTACGATCTCAAGAACGTCAACCCCGAGGCGGATGTTTCGGTGAAGCTGGTCTCCGAGGTCGGCGTCGGTACGGTCGCGGCCGGTGTCGCCAAGGCGCGCGCCGATCACATCACCATTTCCGGCTATGATGGCGGAACCGGTGCGTCGCCCCTGACTTCGCTCAAGCATGCGGGCAGCCCGTGGGAAATGGGCCTTGCCGAGACGCAGCAGACGCTCGTCCTCAACGGCTTGCGCTCGCGCATCGCGCTGCAAGTCGATGGCGGACTGCGCACGGGACGTGACGTCATCATCGGTGCCCTGCTCGGCGCCGACGAGTTCGGCTTCTCGACAGCGCCGCTCATCGCGGCGGGCTGCATCATGATGCGCAAGTGCCACCTCAACACCTGCCCGGTCGGCGTCGCGACACAGGACCCGGTATTGCGCAAGCGCTTCAAGGGTACGCCCGAGCATGTCATCAACTTCTTCTTCTACATGGCGGAAGAGGTGCGGCAGTTCCTCGCCGAAATGGGCTACACGCGGCTCGAAGAGATCGTCGGCAAGACCGAACTCCTCGAGAAGCGCGAGGCAATCGAACATTGGAAGGCCAAGGGTCTCGACTTCACCCGCATCTTCCACAAGCCCGAGGCGCCTGAAGAAAAGACGCGGTGGACCGAACGACAGAACCATCCGATCGTCGATATTCTCGATCGCAAGCTGATCGAGCAGGCAAGGACCGCGCTCGAAAGCAAGATCCCGGTCAGGATCGAGATGGACATCAAGAACGTCGACCGCTCGGCCGGTGCCATGCTCTCTGGCGAAGTGGCCAAGCGCTACCGGCACAAGGGGCTCAAGGACGAGACCATTTCAGTCAAATTCCATGGGACGGCCGGGCAATCCTTCGGCGCCTTCCTCGCGCGGGGCATTTCGTTCGATCTTATCGGCGACGGCAACGACTATGTCGGCAAGGGCCTTTGCGGCGGACGCATCGTCATCCGCCCGCCGGAAAACACGAGGATCGTCCCGGAAAACTCGATCATCGTCGGCAATACCGTGCTTTACGGGGCCATCGAGGGCGAGGCTTATTTCCGCGGTGTCGCCGGTGAACGTTTTGCCGTGCGCAACTCGGGGGCGATTGCCGTCGTCGAGGGCACGGGTGACCATGGCTGCGAGTACATGACCGGCGGGGTCGTCGTCGTCATTGGCCAGACCGGGCGCAACTTCGCGGCGGGCATGTCGGGCGGTGTCGCCTATGTGCTTGATGAAGCCGGTGATTTTGCGCAGCGCTGCAACATGGCGATGGTCGAACTCGAACCGGTTCCGGAAGAGGACGACATTCTCGAAAAGTTGCATCATCACGGCGGCGATCTCATGCACAAGGGTCGTGTCGATGTCTCGGCCAATATGACGAGGCACGACGAGGAACGTCTTGTGCAGCTGATTTCGAACCACATGCATTACACCGGTTCGGCGCGGGCGAAGGAAATTCTCGACAATTGGGAAAGCTTCCGGCCGAAATTCGTGAAAGTCATGCCGGTCGAATACCGTCGCGCGCTCGAAGATATGGAGCGCATGCGCATGGGCGTCGCAGCCGAATAAAGTCAACAAGCACCATGCTTCGAGTGTCTCATCAAAGACGCTCGGCATGGGGCAAATGCTGCCCTAACCCCTGAAAAGGCGAGGGTAGTCCCCCGAGAGGCGAGGGAGAGAAGTTTTATGGGTAAGGTTACAGGTTTTCTCGAGATCGACCGGCAGGTTGGCAAGTATCAGCCTGCGTCGGATCGCATACGGCATTTTCGGGAGTTTACGATCCCGATGTCGGACAGCGAAGTGAAGAAGCAGGCGGCGCGCTGCATGGATTGCGGGATTCCCTTCTGCCATGGACCGACGGGCTGTCCGGTCCACAATCAGATTCCGGACTGGAACGATCTCGTCTACAACGACAATTGGGATGAGGCGATCCGCAATCTTCACTCCACCAATAACTTTCCGGAGTTTACCGGCCGTATCTGCCCCGCGCCTTGCGAGGAAGCCTGCACGCTCAACCTCGAGGACGTACCGGTTTCGATCAAGACGGTGGAGCAGGCGATTGCCGACAAGGCCTATGAAAAGGGCTTCATCATTCCCCAGCCGGCTCTTGCCAAGACCGGCAAGAATGTCGCGGTCATCGGCTCGGGTCCGGCGGGCCTTGCCGCCGCCCAGCAGCTTGGCCGCGCCGGCCACGAGGTTCATGTCTACGAGCGGGAAAGCCGCCCGGGCGGTCTGCTGCGCTATGGTATCCCCGATTTCAAGATGGAGAAGCACTTCATCGACCGGCGAATCGCGCAGATGGAAGGCGAGGGCGTGACCTTCTTCTGCGGCGTGAACGTTGGCGTGGACAAGCCGGTCCAGGAGCTTATCGATACCTATGATGCGGTGCTTTACTGCGGTGGCGCCGAAACTCCCCGTCCCGCCGGCATTCCTGGCGCGGAGTTCGAGGGCGTCCACGACGCCATGCATTATCTCGTCCAGCAGAACCGGCGCATCGGCCGCGAGAACATCGAATCGGTCGCCTGGCCGAGCGATCCAATTGTCGCGTCGGGCAAGCATGTGGTCGTGGTCGGTGGCGGCGATACCGCGTCCGATTGCGTTGGAACAGCATTCCGCCAGGGCGCTGTAAAGGTTACGCAGCTCGATATTCGCCCGCAGCCGCCGGAAAGGGAAGACAAGCTGAGCGTCTGGCCCTACTGGGCAACCAAGATGCGCACGTCCTCCTCACAGGCTGAAGGCGCGGATCGCGAATTCCAGGTGGCGACGCTCGAATTCATCGGCGAAAACGGCAGCTTGACCCATGTGAAGTGCTGCGAAGTCGATGAGGCGCGCAAGCCTATACCCGGAACGGACTTCTTCATCAGGGCCGATCTTGCATTTATCGCCATCGGCTTCTCCGGCCCATTTGAGAACAATATCGTCAAGGAGCTCTCGGGCTCTCTCGACATGCGCGCCGACCGGCGCGGCAATCGTTCCGTCTCCGCCGACGACAAGAACTATCGGACCAGTGTCGACAAGCTCTATGTCGCCGGCGACGTGCGCCGCGGTCAGTCGCTGGTCGTATGGGCTATTCGCGAAGGCCGCCAGGCTGCCCATGCCATCGACGCCGCGATCATGGGTTCCTCGGTCCTCCCCCGCTGACGCAAAAGGCCGGCACGTCTTAAATCGCGTGCCGGTCGCAAACCCTGTCGATTACGTCTTTACCGGGCCCGGGGCCCATCAGTATTAAACTTTTGACTAATTGATTTAGGTCGCCAGACCGTTCATAGACCATTTTGTCGTGGAGTATTTAACCAATGTATTTGAGAATTCTGCTTACTGCCGCCTTGCTTGGCCTAGCCGCATGCAACGACGTCACGGAAGCTGCCGTTCAGGGCGATGCGCCCGCAAAGGCTTCCGTCGCCACCAGCGCCATCGATCAGCCTCAGCCGATGCCGGTGATCTATATCCCGGTCAAGGCCCCGTCCGAGGCCGAAGCGAAGACACCGTCTTAAGAAGAAACGGCGATAGAGGCCTCATTGTTTCGGCCATGAAAAATCGTTGACCCGGCCGGGCTGCCCCTCGGGCGCTACGCCGTCGATGACGAGCCGGTCGCGCGCGGATTTGTCGCCGCCAACTGCCGGACGGGGAGCAGCGCCGAGCAGATCGGTGCCACCGTCCAGTTCCGGATCGTTGAGGCTGACCGGAGCAAGCCGGTCGATCTTGGCGGGCGCCTCCGGCGCGCCGGTCAGCGCCTGTACCGGAGCACCCGGTTTGATCGCGGCAATGTCCGGCGACGTTGCATTGCCGAGCATCTGCCGCAGCGGCTTTTCCACGTAGAATGCCAGCTTGCGTTTACCGGCGGCAGTCATGCCAATACCGTCATTGTTGCGCAGACGCGCCGTCTGGCCGGAAACATCGAAGCCGGACAGGGTGAAGTTGCCACTCTGATCGACAAAACCGTCCCAGACATCGACAAAAGTGCCCCCCGCCTTTTCGGTGGCATTGCGATAGAACTCGTTGAAGGCAAGGACGTCGTTGGTGATGCTTTTCGATTTGAAGGCAGGCTGGCCTACCCACACGACAGGTTGGCCAGCCTTCGTCACCGCATCGAGAAAGCCGTTCATCCGCGCCTGGTATTCCTTGGTCCAGTCGTCGGTGAGGAGCACCTTGCCGTCGGAGAATTGTTGGCGATCATTGGCGCCGATCATAATGACCACCACGGCCGGTTTTTCCTTGGCGATCATCTCGCCGATGGAGGCCGGCCAATCGCGATGATCGCTGCGCACGAAACCCGACGACCCATCGGCCTTGTCGATGACGCGCACGCCCGGTGCATCGATGAACGCGGCATCGAGGCCTTCCGCGAGGCTGCCGGCCATGAAGTCGCCGACGACCAGCACCGGCTTTGCGTCGGGCAATTTTGCCTGGATGGGGGCCTCGCTGTTTGGAATCGGCGATGTCCTTACCGTGTCCGGCCGTGGGCGGGCGCGCTTTAGCGGCGGCCTGCTCTTGCTCGGCGGACGGGCGCGCCTGCCGTCATCGATCAGGCGGTCTGTATTTTCGCGGTAGATGCGCGGACCGAACAACATATCGAGCAGCGTGCGGGCAGTTGCATGTTCGATGAAGAGGAAGGTGCCGGCGAGGGCAATGGCGATCGCGAGCAGCGACGGCGACCGAAGGACGGTTGGCGTTGCAGCAGGGCAGGCCGGCAAGAGAGCGGGACGTGAACCCACCCGCGAACGCAATCTGCACCTGCCAAACCCAATCATCTGCGTCACTTAGCTATTTTTTCCGGATGACGGTCAGCACTTCCTTGCTGGGATGACCGTCCGGATCAAGTCCCATCTGCTTCTGGAACGCCTGGATGGCGTCCCGCGAGCTCGTACCGATCTTGCCATCGACCTTGCCGTCATAATAGCCGAGTTCGCGCAAATGGCTCTGCAATTCTTCGCGCTCCTTCATGGTGATCGGCGTGAACGGGCGGTTCCAGTCCTGGCGCAGGCCCGGGGCACCGGCGATCTGGTCTGCGAGCAGACCCACGGCGAGCGCATATTTATCGGCATTATTATAGTTCTTCAACACGAAGAAGTTGCGTGTCATCAGGAACGAAGGGCCGGCACGACCGTCCGGCACCTTCAGCGTCGCCTTCTCGCTGCCGCGGGGGAAGGGCTTGCCATTGGCGCGCACGACGCCGAGCTGCTGCCATTCGGCGATGGTGTGCGAGCCGCCGGGGAGTTTGCGTCCGGCCGGCAGGACGACTTCGTAGCCCCAGGTGCGGCCGCTCTCCCAACCATTCTTGCGCAAGAGGTTTGCGGCAGTGGCGAGCGCATCGGGTACGGAATTCCAGATGTCGCGTTTGCCATTGCCGTCCATGTCTACCGCGTATGCAAGATAGCTGGTCGGAATGAACTGGGTGTGACCGAGCGCGCCCGCCCACGAACCCGTCAGATGGCTGCGGTCGATGTCACCGGTCTGCAGAATTTTCATCGCTGCAATAAGTTGCGTGCGCGCATATTTTGCCCGGCGCGGATCGGCATAGGCGAGCGTCGCAAGCGAACGCACCGCGTCGCGCATCACATCGTCGCGTTTCATGATCTCGCCGAAATTGGTTTCCATCGACCAGATGGCAAGCAGGATGTTGCGATCGACCCCGAAGGATTTTTCGATCGCTCCGAGCCAGCGGCTATACTTGCGCGCCATTTCGCGGCCCGTCTGCACCGAATGCTCATTCACACGGTTGTCGAGATAGCCCCAGACCGGTTCAGTAAACTCCGGCTGAAATTGAGCCTTCTGCAGGACTTCCGGGTCGATTTCCGTCACGCCGGCGAAGGCACGCTTGTAGGTGGCGGCGGAAATGCCGCTGCTCAACGCGGTTGCACGAAAATCCTGTATCCAGCCTTGGAACTTCGCGTCGGCTGCCGCGATCCCCGTCGATCCTGCCAATCCAAGGCATGCAACCGCTGCAGCGATCATGACGCGCCGTGCGAACCCCGTTGAACTCACCATTATGTTTTCTCCTCGAACTGTGTTTCCACATTTTTGGGTCAAACGATAAAATAGACATGGCAAAGTTAGGAATTGGTTTACCATGCATCGGCAAACGCGCGCTGCCAGGCTACATTAACAACGGCAACGAATATTTATTTTACAGCGTTATGTATTTTGGGTCTTTGAGACCGAATTGTCTAGCGCATAAACCCAGAGCCGGCGGCGGTTTTGTACAAGTTTATGCGTAAATTTGAAATGATACTGTTCGCTTGCATCTTGTGCAGAATGCATCGTCAGTAATCGAAGCGTGCAACACTGACGAGGTAACGATGACGACGAGAAAGCAAATCCGTAAGGCCGTCTTTCCAGTTGCGGGTTTTGGTACCCGCGTGCTCCCAGCGACAAAATCCATTCCCAAGGAAATGCTGACCGTTGTCGACAAGCCGGTCATCCAATATGTGGTGGATGAGGCGCGCGAGGCCGGCATCGAGCATTTCATCTTTGTGACCGGACGCAACAAGGCTGTCATCGAGGATTATTTCGACGCGCAGTACGAGCTCTATGCCACGCTCGCTGAACGCGGCAAGACCGGACTTCTCGAGGAACTCCAAAGCATCCAGCCAGGACCGGGAACAACGAGCTTCACCCGCCAGCAGGTGCCGATGGGACTTGGCCATGCGGTCTGGTGCGCACGCGACATCGTCGGCGATGAGCCATTCGCGCTGTTGCTCCCCGACATGATTATGCAGCCCGAATCGACCGGTTGCATGGCCGATATGGTCGAGCTCTACAACCAGTCAGGCGGCAATGTCATCGCCGTGCAGGAATGCGATCCGGCCGAAACACATAAATACGGCATTGTCGGTCAGGGCAGGCCGGTGGGCAAGGGCTTCGAATTGACCGAGATGGTCGAGAAGCCGGCCAAGGGCACGGCGCCGTCCAATCTTTACATCAATGGCCGTTACATCCTGCAGCCCGAAATCTTCGACATTCTCGAACATCAGGAGCGGGGCGCAGGCAATGAAATCCAGCTGACCGACGCCATGCTGAAGCTGACGAGGGAACAGGACTTCTTCGGCTACCACTTCCGGGGACGAACCTATGACACCGGTTCGAAGGAAGGCTTCGTCGAAGCCAATGTCGCCTTCGCCCTGTGGCGCAACGACATCCGCGGCGGCGTCATCGACAATATCGGCAATATGCTGAAGACGATCCAGCCGAAGGACTGAGTGGGCGTTTGGCGGGCAGCCTCGACTGGGCTCCCGCTCTTAGTCTACCCCTCCGCCGGCATCCTTGTTCGTGGTCAGCGCCGTCACGGAATTTTCCCCTATGCCGTCATCGTGGGTCCTCGGGACAAGGGCCGAGGATGACGGCGGTGGTGGGTGAACAGCAGTGGGGTGTACGAACGCGGTGTCAGTCGCGGAGGGCCGCTGAACTTCCGGACGCGGTAGGGCCGGCCTCGCCATGGCCGCCTATCGTTGCAGCGTGACCCCTACGAATATGCTGGTCTCGTTCGTATTGCGGGTGTCCACCTCGCTGCGCGTCAGTTCGTGACGGGCGCTGATATCGAGACCGAAGAAACGGTTGAACCAATAGGTAGCGCCGATCTCGGCACCGAAACCCTTGTCCCAGCCGGTATCGTCCTTGTTGTCGCGCAGCGAAACGAAGAGATTAGCCTTGAGATCGAGATTGGCGCGCGCCTGCCGCTTGATGCCGACCGTGCCTTCATAGAAAATCGAACCGCTATCGCCGGGTGCCGTCGCCCCTTCGATGCGGGTGAGAAGGCCGATATCAACGTCGGTTCCTCGCTGCGGCGACCATTTGATCGCCCCATCAACGCTGAGGCCTTCGACAGCATTAAGGCGATCGTCCTCGATGTCCTGGCGCAGGTAGCCGAGCGCCAGTTCTCCCGTCAGCTTTTCACGGATATCGAGCTCGACGCCGCCGCGCAGCCCCGTCCGCATGCCGGAGCGGCGGAAACCGTTGGAATCGACGGCTTCGTCATACATCAGTTTGCCGATTTCTACCTCAGCGAACGGCTTGATCGCCGGCGACATTTCAAAGCCGCCGCGCAGCGCGACACTCGCAAAGGTATTGTCCCGGTCCTTCTGGCTCGTTGTGGTGCCGTCGGAGAATTCGGCATTGCCGTAGGTGGTGTGGTCGACATTGCCTTTGGCGTCGGCGAAGAATTGGCCGAATTCCCGGCGCACCCCAAGATTGGCGTCGATATCCTGCACGGCCGGGCGATTCGAGGTGCCGACGATCGTCGTGGGGGCGCTTGGGTCTTCCTGCCGGTAGCGATAGCCGGCCTCGCCCTTCACCGTGGTGCGCGCACCGAGGTCGAGCTGAAATCCGCTGCGCAGGGCGATGTTGGGCGCCGAATAGTCCTCGCCGGCGAGGGACTTGTCGTAGAGGCCATCAAAATCGAGCCAGGCGGAATGACGCGACCAATCGGTCGTGGCGCGGGCGCGCAGGCGCGTTTCCGACAAAAGCGCGCCGGACCCATCGGAACTGCCATCGGCATTGGTCGTGGCGCGGAGCCCCGTACTGATCGACGGGCGCAGCGTTACGGTGCCGGCTCTAATGCCAAAAGGCGCAAACGGTTCTGGATCGGGGCGAATGGCGCGCCGTTCGATGGCGGGTTCCGGCAGATTGTCGCGCTCGGCCGGGCCCGCCGGCGCGTTTGCCTCCCGGTTCTGCTCGATCGGCGGGTTTGGGATCGAATTGGTGGTCTCCTCGTCAACAGCCGCGCGGACGCGACGCGACGCCACGGTGCGTGCCGCCCTGTCCTCGGGGATCGGTCCGAACTGGTCGACTGGCGGTGACTTCGCGCCAAGATTGTTGCTGTCGTCGGCGGGGCCGGAAGGCAGGAGATCGCTGTCCGGCGGGACGCCGCGCAGGCCAAGACCTTCATCGCCCGTCACAGGCGGTAGGGCGCCAGGGCTCAAGGGTTCGTAGGGTCGCGAGGGGATACCGCTGTCGGGCGGTGGGGTTCCCGTCGGCGGAACGGTATTCTGGGCGAGAATGCGCCGGCTATTGCTCTGTGCTTGTAGCACATTTTCGCCGACGGGACCGCGCAGGGGGACCTGTTGCTGGGCAAGTGCGTGGGGGGCAAGCACGGTCGTGCCGAGCAGCGCTGTCAGGAGACAGACGATGCTGGCAGGTCTGAAGCTGCCGCCGGGCGGGGCTTCCAAACGTGGGTGCCGAGGATGCATATGCAGGTTTGCCAATGAGTTCGAACGTTGAGGGATGGTAAAGAGGCATGGTTAATGACCTGCTAATTCGCGGTCGTTCGATGCCATTCCCGGGCATTGCCTTTAACAAAAATTGGACAGCCGGAGTGCAAAGCGCTAACGGTTCTCGCCATGCAGGCTATCAATCACACCGATCTCGACAAATCCGCAGCGGTCGAGTCCGCCAAACGGACCATCTCAACCGAAACCGACGGTCTCGTTGCGCTGAGCGAAGCGCTCGGCGGCCCGTTGGCCGAACCGTTCTGCCGCGCCATCGAAAAGATCGCCTCGATCCGCGGGCGGATCATCGTGACCGGGGTCGGCAAGAGCGGCCATATCGGTTCGAAACTTGCGGCGACATTTGCCTCGACCGGCACGCCGGCGTTCTTCGTGCATCCCTCGGAGGCAAATCACGGCGATCTCGGCATGATTGCCGTCGACGATGCGATCATTGCCCTGTCATGGTCGGGCGAGACGGCGGAACTCAAGGGCATCGTCAGTTATGCGATGCGCTTCCGCATTCCGCTCATCGCGGTGACGGCCGGCGAGACGTCGGCCTTGGCGAATGCCGCCGATGTGGTGTTGTTGTTGCCCCGCGTGACGGAAGCCTGTCCGCATGGTCTTGCGCCGACGACATCGACGCTGATGCAGCTTGCCATGGGCGATGCGATTGCCATTGCATTGCTGGAGGCACGCGGCTTCACCGCCGGGGATTTCAAGACCTTCCATCCGGGCGGGTCGCTCGGCGCCAGCCTGACCCATGTTCGCGAGATCATGCACAGCGGCGACCAGATACCGCTCGTTCCGCTCGGAACGCCTATTCCCGACGCGATGAAGGTGTTCGCGGCCAAACGCTTCGGCTGCATTGCGGTGCAGAACGAGGAAGGCACACTCGCCGGCATTATCACCGACGGCGATCTGTCGCGTAACCTGCATCGCAATCTCATTGCCATGAATGTCGAAGACATCATGACGCGCGATCCGAAGACCGTGCCGCCGACCATGCTAGCGAGCGCCGCCCTTGCGCTTCTCAACCAGTATAATATTGGCGCCCTGATCGTGACCGAGAAGAACTATCCGGTCGGGATAGTGCACTTCCACGACCTGTTGCGTATTGGAGCGGCCTAGGCTGCTTCGACGACCAGGATCCCATGATCGACGCCGGTTATGCGCACGCGCGTGCCGGCGGCGAGATCCGGCCCGCTAACCCGCCACAGACTATCACCGACGCGGGCTCGGCCGCGTCCGTTGACGGTTGCTTCCTCCAGCGTGACGACAAGACCGACCATCTGTTCGGCGCGGCGGTTCAGCAATGGCTCATCGGAGACGGCATCTGTCGCGCCGATAAGCTTGCGGCCGATGAAGACGGCAATTACGGAAAGCACAAGGAAGATGATGACCTGGATTTGCCAGGTAAGCCCAAGCGCCTCGGCAAAGAGAATCGCGAGTCCGCCGACGATGATGGCTGCGATGCCGAACCATAGGAAAAAGATGCCGGGCGCCGCCACTTCGAAGATCATCAGCACGAGGCCGAGCACCACCCAGTTCCATGGCCCAAGTTCGGTAAACAGGCGTTCAAGCATGGCTATGCTCCTTCGCCGGGCGTCAGCTATTCGTTCCGCCGGTGCCGGGCACCGTTCGGCCGCGCACCGGTGGCGTCGAGGGTGATGGCGAAGCCGGTTGCGCGCCGTCGCCGAAGACATCGCGTGCAAGCGCGCCAATGCCTCCGAGCGTGCTGACGAGTGAAGACGCTTCCATCGGCATGAAGATGATCTTCTGGTTGGGGCTACCGGCGAACTTGCCGAACGCTTCGGTGTATTTCTGGGCGACGAAATAGTTGAGCGCCTGGACGTTTCCGCCGGCAATGGCGGCAGAGACGATTTCCGTCGCCTTGGCCTCGGCTTCAGCCAGGCGCTCGCGCGCTTCTGCCTCGCGGAACGCGGCTTCGCGCCGCCCTTCGGCCTCGAGAATCTGCGACTGTTTCAGACCTTCGGCACGCAGGATCTGCGCCGCCCTCGTGCCTTCGGCTTCAAGAACGACCGCGCGCTTGTCGCGCTCGGCCTTCATCTGCCTTGCCATTGAATCGAGCAGATCCTTTGGCGGGTTTATATCCTTGATCTCGACGCGCGTCATCTTGATGCCCCACGAATGCGCCGCCTCGTCCACGACGCGCAGCAGCCGGTCATTGATTGCGTCGCGGTTGGAGAGAAGTTCGTCGAGAACCATCGAGCCCATGACGGTGCGGATATTCGTCATCGTCAGGTTGAGAATGGCGTTTTGCAGGCCGCTGACCTGATAGGCAGCCTGCGGCGCGTTGAGGATCTGGTAGAAGGCGATGCCGTCGACGGCAATGTTGGCATTGTCCTTGGTAATGACTTCCTGGGTCGGAACGTCAAGCACCTGCTCCATCATGTTGAGCTTGGCGCCGATGCGGTCGAAGAAAGGCACGATCAGGTTGAGACCCGGCGCGAGCGTGCGCGTATAGCGACCGAAGCGCTCGACGGTGTAATTATAGCCCTGCGGCACCGTCTTGACGCCAGCAAACAGGACCACGAGCACGAGGATGACCAGAACCGGTATGGTGAAGTCGAATCCGCTCAACGGCATGCTGCTCTCCCTGGCCGACGACCGCTCAAGCGGCGTTACGAAATGTTACCGCCCGTGAGCCGGCAAGCGCAAGATAGACCAAAGCAGCGATTCGAGCGAGCCCGCCGGGACCCTCTAAATCCAGCCCTGCAACTCGCGGCGCACCAGGGTCTCGATGACCTTCATGCCTTCCTCAGAATCATTCAGGCAGGGGACATGCGTGAAATTTACGCCGCCATTGTGATGGAAGATTTCCGCGCCTTCGCCGGCAATTTCCTCGAGCGTTTCGAGGCAATCGGCAACGAACCCCGGATTGAAGACGGCGACGGACTTCACGCCGTCCTTGGCAAGCTGCTCCAACGTCTTGTCGGTATAGGGTTGCATCCATTCCTCCGGGCCGAACCGCGACTGGAAGGTGGTGATAAGCCTATCTTCGCCCCAGCCGAGCCGTTCGCGCAGCAGCCGCGTCGTCTTCCAGCAATGGCATGGATAGGGATCACCGCGCTTGAAGTAGCTTTGCGGGATGCCGTGATAGGAAGCGATGAGCAATTCGGGCTCATAGCCCAGCGACGCGTAGTGCTTTTCGATCGAGGTCGCCAGAGCATCGATATAGGCCGGCTC
This sequence comes from Phyllobacterium sp. SYP-B3895, assembly GCF_009647635.1. Taxonomy (NCBI): domain Bacteria; kingdom Pseudomonadati; phylum Pseudomonadota; class Alphaproteobacteria; order Hyphomicrobiales; family Phyllobacteriaceae; genus Phyllobacterium; species Phyllobacterium sp. SYP-B3895. Next base: position 68,465 of record NZ_WJIG01000003.1, read on the forward strand.
GTCCTGATAGGAGGGAACGGTCCGGGTCGCCGGCATGAATCGCATCTTGACCAGCGCCTCGAAGAACTTGTCGTTCACGGTTGCCGTAGTCGTCGCGGAGTATTGCGGGTAGAGCGGGAACATGACGATACGCTTGCAGCCCTGCCGGTCGAGCCGCTGCAACGCTTCCTCGATGGAGGGCCGGCCATAGCGCATCCCCCAATCGACGACGACATTGGGATGGGCGGAAAGCGCTGCGGCGAGTTTTTCGCTTTGCGAACGCGTATAGGTGCGCAAGGGCGACTCGTTACGCTCGCGGTTCCATATCTTGTCGTAGAGCGCGCCGGATTTCTTCGGGCGGGTGTTGAGCACGATCCCGTAGAGCACCGGCAGCCAGACGGCCCGCGGCCACTCGATGACGCGCTTGTCCGAGAGAAATTCGGCAAGGTATCGCCGCATGGAAACCTTGTCGGTGCCATCAGGCGTCCCAAGGTTGACGAGAAGAACGCCGACCTTCGACGTTTCGATTGCCGGATGATTGTCGGGCTTGCGCACCGCCACCCGGGCCTCGTCTGAAATTGCCATATCCATACTCCACGCTTGCGCGGTGGAACGTAGAGCGGGCAGGCTTTATTGCAAGAGTGCGAAAGGCCGCATGCTCGTCCTTGGACTTTGCGATGATCAACCTTCAAGGCGGATGCGCGTGGTTCTGCACAAATGGTCATGAATCCTCGGGACAAAGGCCCGAGGATCCACCTCATGTGCGGTCATGTACAATCAGGCTAAAGGCCGGGCACCTTCATTTGCGCGCCGATCGGCAGCTTCATCGGTTTCATCTCGGGATTGGCTCCGGCAAGCTTCTTCCATTCGATGCCCTTGCCGTAAATCTCCTCGGCAATCTCCCAGAAATTGTCGCCGCGCTTGATCGTATAGCTGTCCGGATGATGGTTGGCGGCGCTTTGCGCCGCAGGCTTTGCCGGTTCGGGCGCCTTCTGTGTTACGGGCGGCGCTGGCATCGGATCGACAACCGGCGCGGCCGCCGCCATCGTTATCCGCCCATCCGTATAGGGTTTGTAGGGGACGTGCTGGCCGAGATAATCGGCAAGAACGAGTTCCAGTCCCGGACCGTAATCGTAAGCGTTGACGGCATTCGTCGAGAAGATTTTGTAGCCGTCGCCGCCGGCGCGCATGTAATTGTTCGAAACCACGCCATAGGTTGCGCCAGGATCCAGCGGGCGAAAGCTGTCGCCCTGCATCACCGCTATATCGGAGATGCGGCTGCCGGCCGGCTTTGATACGTCGAGTGTGTATTTGAGACCGGCTACCTGCGGGAAGCGCCCCGCGCCCTGGTCGATCTGGCTGACACCATTTTCGAGTGCGGCGACAACATCGGATCCGCGCAACTGGAATGTCGCCAGCGTATTCTGGAACGGCAGCACGGTCAGCACTTCGCCCATGGTCACGTCGCCCGCATCGATCGAGGCACGCAGGCCGCCGCCATTGATGATGGCGATCGTCACGCCCTGGCCCTTGACCCGGTCCAGCATGGCATCGGCAACGAGATCGCCCATGCTGCATTCGCGGGCGCGGCACACCTCGCGGGCGGCTTCGATCACGCCGGTCGATTCGCCGACCTTGCGCGACTTCAATTCCTCGATTGGCTGGGCAAGTTCCTTGATGCGGGCGACGAAGGCCGGGTCAGGCGTCACGGTCGAATCGAGAAGGATGGGTGCGCCCTCGCTCTTGATGACATTGCCCTCGTCGTCGAAGGTCACCTTGAGTTCGCCGAGATATTTCGAATAGGATTTGGCCTGGACGATCGGCACATCGCGGCCGGAAGGGCTTTTGACCAGCGTCGGATAGGGGCCGATTGCTTCGGGATCGGTGTTGGAGAGCAGCGTATGGCTGTGGCCGCCGACGATGACGTCGATGCCGTCGACCTGCGCGGCCAATTCCTTGTCCCTGAGATAGCCATCGTGATTGAGCGCGATGATCTTGTTGACGCCTTCGCCCTTGAGGGTGTCGACAACCTTCCGCAGCGTCTCGGCTTCATTCGCGAATTTCACGCTCGGGCCAGGGCTGGATATCTCCGCCGTATCGGTTGTCAGGGCCGAGATGATGCCGATCTTCTGGCCGCCAATCTCCTTGATGAGATAGGGCTTGAACTTGCCGGCGATCGGCGAATCCGGCGCGGCTTCCGTATTGCTGGAAATGACCGGAAACTTCACCTTTTCGAGGAACTTCGCGAGACTCTCCGGCTTGTCGTCGAATTCGTGATTGCCGAGGGCCATCGCGTCGAAGCCCATCTGGTTCATGAATTCGGCGGTGTCGTCGCCCTTGTAGGTCGTGTAGAACAGCGAACCCTGGAATTCGTCGCCGGCATCGAGGACGATGACATTGCCACCATCCTTCGACAGCGCGGCGCGGCGCTCGTCGATCTTGGCCTTGACCCGAGCTATGCCGCCGAAGCACTCGTTCTTGGCTGTTTCCTCAGCCGAGCAGGTCGAATCGTACTTGTTTATCGGCTCAATGCGCGAATGCTGGTCGTTGATATGCAGGATGTTGAGCGTATAGTCGGCCATCGCCGCACCCGCCGACAGGCCAAGCACTGAAGTTGCAACGAGAAGTCGGGCAAGAATTCCGGACATGATCTGCTCCCGGTTGACTGGCTCCAGATCGGCGCGTGGAGCATCGGTTGACGAGCAATGGTTTCATTCCTTTGACCGCCATGCAATCGAGCAATTGGTCGAATGTTTCGGCCTCAGCCCGTTTGCGGGCCGCGCCGCGTCAGCGAGAATTGCTGGCCGCTGGACGAGGTGCAGTTGAGCTGGCCGGTGCTGACAAGGGCGCAATTCACCTTGGACTGGGTGCCGCGCGCGAGCGAGCGCATGTTGATCTCGATCAGATTCGCCGAGGCGAAGCGGTAATTGCCTTCAGCGAGTTTTTCCTTGGTATCGTTGGCGCGGGTCTCGAAGACGCCGCCGTTGAAATTCGAGAAGGCGACACCCGACGTGTCGAACCATTGGCCCTGAACGGCGTCCGTCGGCTTGGCGACCTGCACGCCTGCGCCATCCTGCATGGACCCGCTCATGCAGCCGGCAAGGGAAAGGCTAAGCGTAACGGCGACGGGCAGCGAAAAACGTCTCATCCAATATTCTCCCATGGTTCTGGATATCTAGATGCCGTGAAAATCAAGCAGAAACAAGACCTAAGTTTAATTGCAGATGTGAAGTGTTTGAGGCTACCATTTGTTCCATCCAGACATTCAACTCTTGGTATGCATTCGGCTCAACACTGTTTCCAGGAGCAGGACCAGATGATCGTTCGAACCGCGACACACAAGGATGCGATCAATGCCTGCCGCGTCCTTCGCCGATCCATAATAGAGTTGTGTGATGACGATCACGCGAACGACTCGCAACGGCTTTCGGCATGGTTGGGCAACAAGACCGACGCGAATATCCGCAATCATGGGCTTAGGCGGTCATGCGGTCAGGAGAATCGCTTTGAAGCTTGGGTGCCGCACGCTCGGCGGTTCTACTGGTCGTCTTCGCTGAGTCATTCTTGCAAGATGGATCCTCGGGACAAGGCCCGAGGATGACTGCAGGGGTGGGCGCATGTGGGGTATGACGGCCGGAGACGATGGCGGCCACGGGGTAGCGGCGGTGGTGGAGCGGCAGTCGGCCAGCTTCGTTGTCCTCGCGGGACGACCGTGATCTTGGCCATAGGGATCCTCGGGACTCGGGAACGAGGATAACGGCGGAGGGAAGACGGGTAAGCTTGGTTGCCGTACGCGCTGCGATTTTACTGGTTGTCTTGTACTTGTCTTGGCAGGGTCCCTCTTTTGCAAGATGGATCCTCGGGACAAGGCCCGAGGATGACGCAGCGGTGGGGATATGATGACCGGAGGCTGCCGTTTGCGTCACGAGCGGACGAGGATGTTGCGGAACTGCCAGGGATCATCCATGTCGAGATTTTCCTTGAACAGACCGGGTCGGTTGTGGAGCGGCGTCCAGTCCGTATAGTGGCCCTTGAGCGGTCCGAGATAGGGCGTCTGCACCTCGAGGCAGCGGCGGAAATCCATCTCGTCGGCTTCGACAATGCCGGCGTCCGGATTTTCCAGCGCCCATACCATCCCCGCCATGACCGCCGACGAGACCTGGAGTCCGGTCGCGTTCTGGTAAGGGGCAAGCTTGCGCGCTTCCTCGATCGTCAGTTGCGAGCCGTACCAGTAGGCGTTCTTCTCATGGCCGTAGAGCAAAACCCCGAGTTCATCGGCACCATCGACGATTTCAGATTCGTCGAGCACGTGCTGGATCGCCTGTGGCTGGCCGGCGGCACCGAACATCTCGTCAAGCGACAACGTCGCGACGTTCGCGGGATGATAGGCATAATGACAGGTCGGGCGGTAGGAAACCTTGCCCTTCTTGTCATGCACGGTGAAGAAATCCGCGATCGAGATCGACTCGTTATGGGTCACCAGCAGGCCGAACTGCGCACCTTCAGTGGGGCACCATGTACGAATGCGCGTGTCGGCGCCGGGTTGTTCAAGGAAAATCGCGGCCTTGTTGCCCTTCTTTTGCTTGCGCGCATTTTTGGGCATCCACTTTTCATGTGTGCCCCAGCCGAGTTCGGCCGGCTGCAAGCCTTCGGAAATGAACCCTTCGACCGACCACGTATTCCAGAAAGCGCCGAAGGGCTTAGGGTCGCCAGCGCGCTGCGTATCGCGCTCGGCAATATGGATGCCCTTGACGCCGACCCTGCTCATCAGCTTGGCCCAGCCCTTGCGGTCGTCGCGTGCCGGTTCGCTATGGTCGATGCCGAGGTCGCGCGCGAGTTCAAGCAGGCCCTGCTTGACGAACCAGGACACCATGCCGGGATTTGCGCCGCAGCACGAAACAGCGGTCGGTCCGCCCGGATGCTTCTTGCGCTCGGCCAGCAATGTCTGGCGCAGCGCATAATTGGTGCGGTCGGCATTATCCATGTCGTTGTCGTAGTAGAAGCCGATCCACGGCTCGATCACGGTGTCGATATAGAGTGCGTTGTTCTTGCGGCACAAATGCATGATATCGACGGAAGAGGTGTCGACGGAAAGATTGATACAGAAGCCCTGGCCGCCGCCTTCGGTAAGAAGCGGCTTCAAGACGGTCTTGTAATTGTCCTTGGTGATCGCCTGCTGGATAAACCGGATGCCGCGCTCGTCGAGCAGCTTCTTATTGGCATCGCTGGGGTCGATAACGACCAGGCGGGATTTGTCATATTTGAAGTGGCGTTCGATGAGGGGCAGGGTACCCCGACCGATGGATCCAAAACCGATCATCACGATCGGACCAGTAATTTCTCCATGTATAGGCCATTCAGCCTTCGCCATTTTTTTCGTGCTCCTAATTTTGATCTCCATCATTGAGGCAGCCGCTATAGATCGGCATCAAAGAAACCATAGAGCATAGATGTGACAAAGAGCAAACAACCCTTTGCGCCGCATGTTGAAAATTTCAATCTACTGTTAATCGAGGCGCGATTATAGGGTTCTCAGCGCGGTTAAAAGCCGATCGCGGATCGTCATAATACCTTTGTAGTGCAATTGCGCCGGGTTCAATGCCTCGAGTTGCCGGCAAAAAGCTTCAGCGACGGCCCGGCACTCCGGGTGTTTCTTGAGCGCCTTTATCGGGTCGAGGTGGATGCGGATGGTGAAGAGAATATCGCCGGAGACGGGAAGCTTGCGCAACGTCTGACGCTCGACCCGAACGAAACTCTGCGCTGCAATGTCGTCGTCCGTGTAGAGCGCGCCTTTCTCATGGCTTGCCAAGGGGTGGTAGAGTTCGCCATCAGGTTGAAGCGACCAGTTCATGCGGAACACCGAACGGTCCGGGCGCAGATTGTCGAACATGCGCGCGATGAGGCCTGCATTGCGGGTGCCTGCGCCGAAATCCGGGACGGGCGCATGAATCTCTTCCATGGAACGGCCGAATTTTTCGAGAAGGGTCCATGATGACGGAAAGGACAGCGAGGCGGTACCGAGGTGCCAGCCGCGCCTTTCGTCCTTGCGCATGAGCACAAGGTCCTCCTGCACGAGGTTTGCCGCCCGGTGCAGGTAGGGCGTTGCGGCTTCGCCGAGCGCAATGGCATCGTCCCTGCCAGAGACAATGACAGCATCGCCCTTGCGCTCATATCGTTTGGGAAAATGTTCGATGAGGTGGGCGGTCAGCAGGTCGAAAACCTCCTTCTGGCCCGGTTCGCTGCCTGGCTCCTCTACGAAAATCTTCTCGCCGTGGCGTGCAAAAAGCCGCTGCTTTTCGGCAAGATAGCCGAGCAGATGATCATCAATTTCGATCCAGTCCCTGTGGTCGAGCTGTTGCAAGCCGATGGTGAAAGGCTGCGCCGACCCGTCATATGGCGTGTGCGTCGGGGCTTGCCAGGGTGACTCTGCATCCATCAGTCAGCGTCCATGGCTTCCAGTTCGTCGATGATGCCTTCGATGACCGAAAGGCCCTTCTGCCAGAAAGCCGGATCGGTGGCATCGAGGCCGAATGGCGCCAGCAACTCGGAGTGGTGCTTGGTGCCGCCGGCCTTGAGCATGTCGAAGTATTTTTGCTGAAAGCCCGCTTCGGCATTCTGGTAAACCGCATAGAGCGAGTTCACCAGGCAGTCGCCAAAGGCATAGGCATAGACGTAGAACGGCGAATGGATGAAATGCGGGATGTAGGTCCAGAAGGTCTCGTAGCCCGGGGCGAAATGCACCGCCGGCCCAAGGCTCTCCTTCTGCACGTCGAGCCAGATTTCGCCGATACGGTCGGAGGTAAGTTCCCCTTCCATGCGTTCGGTGTGAACACGGCGCTCGAACTGGTAGAAGGCGATCTGGCGCGCGACCGTGTTGATCATGTCCTCGGCCTTTTGTGCCAGCATCGCCTTGCGCTCGCGTTTGTCGCGGGTCTGTTCGAGGAGCGAGCGGAACGTCAGCATTTCGCCGAAGACGGATGCCGTCTCGGCAAGCGTCAGCGGCGTCGAGGCCATCAAGGCGCCCTGACCGCCCGCAAGCACCTGGTGCACGCCGTGGCCGAGTTCATGGGCAAGCGTCATCACATCGCGCGGCTTGCCCATATAGTTGAGAAGCACATAGGGATGGGCGGAGGGAACGGTGGGGTGTGCGAAGGCTCCGGGTGACTTGCCAGGCCGGGTGGGTGCGTCAATCCAGTTCCTGTCGAAGAACCGGCGCGCAATATCGGCCATTTCGGGGGCAAAGCCGCTATAGGCGGAAAGCACGGTTTCACGCGCATCGTTCCAGGAGATGACCGCCTGTGGCGTTTCCGGCAGCGGGGCGTTGCGATCCCAGTTGTTGAGAAATTCAAGGCCGAGCCACTTCGCCTTCATCGCGTAGTAGCGGTGCGACAGTTTCGGATAGGCGGCCTGAACCGCCGCCGCCAGCGCATCCACCACCTCCCGCTCGACCCGGTTCGCGAGGTGCCGGCTATCGGCGATATCCTCAAAGCCGCGCCAGCGATCGGAGATTTCCTTGTCCTTGGCGAGCGTGTTGGTGATGAGGGTGAAGGTGCGCAAATTGTCCTTGAATGTTGCAGCGAGTGCTTCGAATCCAGCCTTGCGCAGAGCCGGATCTGCATCCTGCAGCAGGTTCAGAGTGGGCTCCAGCGCCATTTCTTCGCCGTTTACCGTAAACCGCAACGCCGTCATCGTCTCGTCGAAGAGACGGTTCCAGGCGCCGCGCCCGGTTATCGATTTCTCGTGAAACAGCTGCTCCAGTCGGTCTTCAAGCTGGTAGGGCTTGTCCTTGCGCAGATCCGTCAGCCAGGGGCGATAGTGGCCGATGGCGGGATTGTCATTCATCGCCTTGTCGAGAATGGCGTCATCGATGCGGTTTAATTCGAGGCTGTAGAAGATGAGGTGGGTGCTGGCATCTGTCATCTTCTGCTGGATGTCGCCATAAAGCTTGGCATGCTTGGGGTCAGACGTGTCACCGGCATAGACGAGGCCGGCAAACGAGACGATCTTACCGATCAATTCTTCAAGTACCTCGAACTCGGTGATCGACTGAACGAAGTCCCCCCCATTCGGCTTTCCGGCTTCAGCGGCAAGTTTGCCCTTCCAGCGGTCTTCGAATGCCACCGCAAGCGCGTTGGCGCGGACGAGATCGGCCTTGAGTTCACTGCTGTCCGCGGAAGGATAAAGGTCGCCGAGGTTCCACACTGGAAGCGTGCCGAGTGCGGCCTGGTCGGCCTTTGCCGGATTGCCAGCGCCCTTTGCAGGAGCAGCCCGCACAGCATCTTCGCCTCTGTATCTATCTGTTTCCAAAGTCATTTCAGCACCATGTTAAAGCAGTGAAACAATCCGTGAAGGATCGAATCGGAGTAATCAGTCGGAAATTGCTAAACCTTAAAAACGAGTTTGCAATGGTCCTAGTAGCATCTGGCTTATTTTACATTGAAGCACTTTTTAGACTTTTGCAGGATGGATTCATTCGTTAAAACGCCTTAATTGTGCTGTTAACAACCCGTTGACCATGTCACAAAACGATGGATTCTTCGTGCGTTTTTGCCATGCTCTCAACGTATTTGTTCTTCAGTAAAGCGACCATTAACCATTAAATCCGATAATTCAGCCATCCGGGGGTTGTGTATCGCGGTCAGGGTTGGGACGAAATTGGCATATATGAAGCATGCAAAGAACGGCGGTTTGACGGTTGCCTCGCTCGCGCGTACTGCGTGGTTTGCCGTCACAATGATCTTCGCGTCGATGCTCTTTGCCTTCACCCAGGCAAATGCAGAAACCCGCACCCTCAAGCTCTACGCCGTTCACACGAATGAACGCATCGAAGTCACGTTCAAGAAAGATGGCCGCTTCCAACAGGATGGTTTGAACAAGCTCAACCAGTTCCTGCGCGACTGGCGCCGCAACGAACCCACCAAGATGGATCCGCGCCTGTTCGATCTGGTTTGGCAGATTTACCAGACGGTGGGCGGCCGCGACTATATTTATGTTGTCTGCGGCTATCGCTCGCCATCGACCAATTCCATGCTGCGCTCGCGCTCGCGCGGCGTTGCTGAAAAAAGCCAGCATATTCTGGGCAAGGCCATGGACTGGTACCTTCCGGGCGTGAAACTGCAAACGCTTCGCTATACCGCCCTGAAGTTCCAGGCCGGCGGCGTCGGTTACTACCCGACGTCCGGCTCGCCCTTCGTTCATACCGATGTCGGTAATGTGCGCTATTGGCCGCGCATGAGCCGCAAGGAACTTCTCACCGTATTCCCGGATGGCAAGACTTTGCACATCCCGTCGGATGGCAAGCCGCTGCCTGGCTATGAACAGGCTGTTGCCGCCTATGAAGCGCGCCGCCGCAATGGCAGCTCCATCCAAATCGCCAGCGCTTCGCGCTCCGGCCGCAGCAAGACGTTGTTCGGCATGCTCTTTGGCGGCGGTGCCGACGAAGACGAAGACAACAGCGAAGGTTCAGTTGCTGTAGCGTCGGCGGCAAAGCCGGCGAAAAGCGCCGTGACCAAGCCCGCATCCGTCGCGGACGAGGCTGAGGGTACGGCTGCTCCGGTCGCGACGACGGCCAAGGCGCCGCAACCTGCCGAACAGGACCAGGCCGGTACGCCGGACGACAGCCAGACATTGGCCTTGAACGTGCCGGTGCCGCTGCGCCGCCCCGATTATACGCCGACGCCCGCGCCGGAGGCTCCCGCAACGCTCAACGCGCTTGCGTCCGACAAGTCAACGGTTATCGCTGCTTTGCCCGAGCCGCGTCCGCAGGATAGCGCGAGCGCCATCCGCGAGCTGATCGCGGCCAATCCCGACGCTTCCGACAGCGATGCCGGGAAGGCGCAGGCCGAGATGGTCAATGCGCTGGTGCCCGTGCCGTTCGAAAAGCCGAAGCACAATGACATGCTGATGGCGTCGATCGTTCCCGATCAGCGGCCCGCGCCCGCGAGTGCTGCAGCCGTGGCAAACACTCCATCAGCGCAGAACGCTTCGGCCGAACAGGATGTCATCACCATACCGGACGAGGACCCGACACCGGAGGCGCTGCTGCGCCAGTCGGTAGCGGCGTCGCAGCCCAAGGTTCTGCCAACCGTTCCAGGCTCGACAGGTGGCCGCGTGGCCCACCCGCAGCCGGCAGCGCAGCAAAACCTGCAACTGGCTTCAGCCGAGCCGATGGCGACGCTGCGCGAGACCATGTTGCATGCCAAAGGCGATCCTGCCGCGATGCTCAACAGCGGCGTCGTGACGACGACGAAGGGTGCCAAACCGCACCGGAAGGCGGCGGAGGAACAGGCTCCGCGGGCAATCCAGGTTGGCAACGAGGTACCCGATCGCGCGCTCTCGACCCGGCAGGTAGCAGCGGTGGCGCCGCACGTCGAACCGGCAGTGATCCGCAACGCCTTGCTGCGCACCGCACCGACGACAGTCTATGTCACGGGCTTCCAGCATGATGCGCCGGTCGACGCCAACAAGTTCACCGGCAAGGCCGTGACGTTCCTGCAGATCGCCAAGTTCAGCCCGACCAGCGGTTCGTAGGTTCCCCTCCCGCGACACTGAGAGGGTAGTGTTTTATAAGCCACTACAGGCGTTATACGTCACTACCTTCGTCCCACCACCACCACCGGGCCTGACCCGAGGACCCATAACCACGTAGCCGAGCCGCATGCGCATCCGAATTGAAGGTGGATCCTCGGGACATGGCCCGAGGATGACGGCGGAGAGGCGGGTACGGCGGGGCAGAGGCGGATGACGCCCCGGGGACGGTCGATCCGAAGATGACGTCGGAGGGTCGGGATCAAAGAAGTCACCCCTCCGCACGCCGTCATAGCCGTTTAAGTCAGTGTGGAATTAGCGCGTCGCGGTCGTCGCCGCGGGATAGTACGGGGATGCTATTGAACCGTGGATGACATCGCGGTTACGTGACCTCTCCTAGTGAGTGTGGATGGTATCACCTTATCTGGCGTCATGCATACATCGATCCATCCATCCCGGCCTTCATCCAGTACCACCGTTATCCACCACTACCGCCGTCATCCTCGGGCCTGACCCGAGGACCCATGACCACGTAACCGAGCCGCATGCGCCTCCGAATCGAAGGTGGATCCTCGGGCCTGACCTGAGGATGACGGTGGAGAGGAGGGCACGGCGGGGCAGAGGCGAGGATGCCCTGAGAGACTGTCGATCCGAAGATGACGTCGGAAAGGCCGGAGCTACGCGACGTCAGCCCGCCAGCTTTGCGGCGTCTGCCGCAAGCCTGGTGATTTCGTCCCAGTTGCCGGCCTTGACATGCTCTTCTGGCGCAACCCACGATCCGCCGACACAGACGACGTTCGGCAGGCTCAGATACGTTCTGGCGTTGGCGGCGCTAACCCCGCCGGTGGGGCAGAACATGGTGCCCGCAAGCGGGGAAGCCAGCGATTTCAGGAAAGTCGCACCGCCTGCCTGGTCAGCCGGAAAAAACTTCAGCATCGTATAGCCTTCCTCGCGCAGCGCCATGATCTCGCCGGGCGTAATCGCGCCGGGCAAAAGCGGTACGTTGCTGTCCCTCGCGGCCTCGATCAGCTGCGGCGTCGCCCCGGGGCTGACGATGAAGCGCGAGCCCGCAGCGCTGGCCTCCTCATACTGGCGCGCATTGAGTATCGTGCCCGCGCCGACAATCGCTTCCGGCACTTCCGCGGCGACGGCGCGGATGGCGTCAAGAGCGGCGGGCGTGCGCAGGGTGATCTCGATCGCCGGCAGGCCGCCCTTGGCAAGCGCCCGCGCGAGCGGCACGGCGTGCGCAACATCGTGCACGAGAATGACCGGAATGACCGGTTGGCCCTTGAGGACGGGTAACAGCAAGTCGGTCTTCTGGGTCATGTCATTCTCTCCACTAGCCTTGGGTTCAATCGATTTAGTAGCGCGGGGCGGTTTTGTCCATCGAAACCCGGAAATACTGGCAAACAAGTGCGACGAGAGTGTGAGGCGACCGCGTCGATTTGCCAAAATGCTTGAAATCCGGCGGCCGGCACAGTAGTTGGAGGCGATCATGACAGACCATTCTTTAAACCTGCCCTTCAAAGTGGCCGCGCTCTATCGCTTTGCGCGACTGGATCACTACCAGTCGCTGCAGGAGCCGCTGGCGAAGCTTTGCTGCGGTCTCGGCATCAAGGGAACCCTGTTGCTTGCTGCCGAAGGCGTCAACGGCACTGTCGCGGGATCGGCCGCAGCTATCCAGCAGCTTGTCGATTTCCTCAATGCCGAGCCTGCTATCGCCGGCATGGAGCTGAAATATTCCTATGCCAGCGAAATGCCCTTCAAGCGGATGAAGGTGCGGCTGAAGAAGGAGATCGTCACCATGGGGGTCGCTGATATCGATCCCTTGCAAAGCGTCGGCACCTATGTGGAGCCCGAGAACTGGAACGCGCTCATCGCCGCCCCGGATACGATCCTCATCGACACGCGTAACGATTACGAGACGGCGATCGGCACCTTTGCCGGGGCAGTCGATCCACAGACGAAGACCTTCCGCGAATTTCCGCAATGGATCGAAGACCACCGCGACGAACTGGAAGGCAAGAAGATTGCCATGTTCTGCACGGGGGGCATTCGCTGCGAAAAGGCGACGGCTTTCGTCAAGGGCCTCGGTTTCGAGGACGTTTACCATCTCAAAGGCGGCATCCTGAAATATCTCGAGGACGTGCCGGCCGAGGAAAGCCGCTGGGAAGGCGAATGCTTCGTCTTTGACGAGCGGGTGTCGGTCGGTCACGGGCTTGTCGAGGGTGAGGCGGAGCTTTGCCACGCCTGCCGCAATCCGATCGCGCCGGAGGACAAGTTTTCGCCGCTGTTCGAAGAAGGCGTTTCCTGCCCCCATTGCTACCATGAGCGAACCGAGGCGGACCGTGCCCGATTTGCCGAGCGGCAGAAGCAGGTGCGTCTTGCCCGTGCGCGTGGCGCCAAAGAGCACATAGGCTCGTAATCCCGCGCCGCCCATGCCCGGACGACAAATCTCCTTCCTGTCATTGCAATGCCATGAACCCGGTCCTAACTAAGCCAGGCCAGTTCATGCAGCCAAAGAGGAGATTAGCATGCTTGATCCGAAGAAGATTCTCGATGATTTCCTTGGAAGCAATATCCCCGGCGTCGGCACGTCCGTGCGGGACACTGCGGGCAAGGCGACGCAGATGGCCAAGGACAATCCGCTGGCGGCCGGTACGATCGCGGCTATCCTGCTTGGCACCGGAACTGGCCGGGACGTTGCGGGCGGTGCCCTGAAGCTCGGCGGTCTCGCTGCCGTGGCGGGCCTCGCCTACAAAGCCTATCAGAATTACCAGTCAGGCAAGACGCCTGCCGAGGCCGAGCAGCCGACGGCGCTCGATGGCGAACTCTTGCCGCCGCCGAATGACTCGAGCTTCCATCCCGAAACCGCGCCGCAGGGCGAGCACGAATTTGCGCTTGTGCTGGTGCGCGCGATGATTGCGGCCGCCCGTGCCGATGGCCATGTGGATGATGAGGAGCGCAAGCGCATTGCCGACAAGCTCGCCCTTTCCGGCCTCAACAGCGATACGCAGGCCTTTCTCACGAACGAGCTCAATGCGCCCGTCGACCTCGACGCAATCGTTGCCGCGGCCGTCACCGACGCGCAGAAAGTTGAGCTCTATACGGCTTCCCGCCTTGCAATCGATCCGAAGACCCGAGCCGAACGCGGCTATCTCGACCTGCTTGCAGGCCGGCTGAAACTGCCCGACAGCCTGATCGACCACATCGAGGCGACGGTCGCAAACGCCAAGGCGAATACGGCCGCTTAAGGCATTTGTGCGGGAAGGGATTCGGTGCCCTGTTTTTGGTTCCTCGGGTTTTCCCGAGGATCCAGGACCACATAGCTCAAGCCATCGACGCATCAGTTGTCATGCTATTGGATCCTCGGGACAAGAGCCCGAGGAAGACGGCAGTGGCGGTGGGTGAGGGCCGATGACGGCAGTGCAGGGTCGAAGCAAGATCACGGTGGGATATCAAAAGAATCCCACCCCCTCCCGCGCCCGTTGATGGACGTGAAGAATCTCCGCCCTATTTCGCCAGGAACTTCTCGATCCGCTCAATGGCGCGCAGGATGTTCTCTTCGGAGTTGGCATAGGAAAGGCGCACATATCCTTCACCGAGAATGCCGAAATCTGGCCCGCCGATCAGTGCAACGCCTGCCTCCTCGAGCAGGGCTGACGCCAGCTGTTTGGCAGGCCAGCCGGTTTCCTTGACATTTGGAAAGGCATAGAAGGCGCCCTTCGGCGTCGCACAACTGATGCCCGGCAGGCTGTTCAGCCCATCGACGACAATGCGCCGGCGATTGTCAAAGGCCCGGCACATCTTTTCGACATCGTCCTGCGGTCCGTCGATGGCTGCGATGCCGGCATATTGGCTTGGCGCGTTCACACAGGACCAGCAATTGACCGCGAGCTTGCGCACCTTGTCGTAAAGCTGGTCCGGCCAGATCGACCAGCCCATGCGCCAGCCGGTCATCGCCCATGTCTTGGACCAGCCGTTGAGCACGATCAGGCGGTCGCGGATGGATGGGAAGGTCAGGAGCGAGAGATGCTCCTCGCCATCATAGGTCATGACGTCATAGATTTCGTCCGACATGATCGCAACATGGGGATGGGCTTCGAGGCCCTTCACCAGCTTTTCGATTTCCGCGCGGGGCGTCACGCCGCCGGTCGGATTGGCCGGCGAGTTGAGGATCAAGAGACGCGTCTTCGGCGTGATCAGCGCCAGCGTTTCATCGGCCGAAAAGGCAAAACCGTTCTCTTCCCGTATCGGGACGGGAACAGGCTTGGCGCCGGTGAACTCGATCATGGAGCGATAGATCGGAAAACCCGGATCGGGATAGAGGATTTCGGCGCCAGGTTCGCCAAAGATCATGATCGCCGCAAACATCGTCACCTTGCCGCCAGGGACGATGATGATGTTGTCCGGAGAGACTTCGATGCCGGTCGTTGTCAGCGTGCGCCGTGCCACGGCCTCGCGCGCCGCGAGCAAGCCTGTGGCGGGCGTATAGCCATGGTGACCATCGCGCAGCGCCTTAATGGCGGCGTCCACGATATGGGCGGGCGTTTTGAAGTCCGGCTGGCCAATGCCGAGATTGATGATGTCCTTGCCCTGGGCGCCCAGAGCAGTTGCGCGTGCCAGCACGGCAAACGCATTCTCTTCACCGATGCGGTCAAACCCCGGAATAGTGCGCAGCATATTCTTGTCCCACATACAATTTTCAACTTCTGCTTTGTGCTTTGAGTACAGTAACAAGTCAAACATTCTGGATGACGCTGAGCGAGCAAATTTCACCATGACAGACTTGACGACCTGGACACCCCGGCCCGTGCCTGCGCGCGAACCCCTCGAAGGGCGTTTCGCCCGCCTCGAACCGCTGGATCCGGCAAAACACGGCGACGGGCTCTTCGAAGCATCGAGCGTCACCGATGCCGACGACCGTTTCCGCTATCTGTTTGAAGCTCCGCCCCAGAACCGCGCGGCTTTCGATGAATGGCTGGAGAAGGTTGCCGCGAGCAAGGACCCCCTTTTCTTTGCCGTCATCGACAAGGCGAGCGGCAAGGTCGCCGGACGCCAGACGCTCATGCGCATCGATCCGGCCTTCGGCGTGATCGAAATCGGCAATATCTATTGGGGCCCGCTGATCTCGCGCAAACCCGCGGCCACCGAAGCGCACTATCTGTTCATGGCCTATATTTTCGACGAACTCGGCTACCGCCGCTATGAGTGGAAGTGCAACAATGCCAATGAGCCCTCCAAACGGTCGGCAGAGCGCTTCGGCTTCAAGTTCGAAGGCATTTTCCGCCAGCATATGGTGCAAAAGGGCAAGAACCGCGATACGGCGTGGTTCTCGATCATCGACAGCGAATGGCCGGCGCTGAAGGCCGCCTACCAGAAATGGCTTTCACCGGAGAATTTCGATGCCGCGGGCAAGCAGATCAAGCGGCTCGAAGAGTTCCGCGCCGCGTGAAAGCGCCCCTTGCATAAATACGTGCTGCCGCTACAAACCTGCCAACAGCAATCGAGGCGTTTGAAGCGTGATGGATCCGAAAACCCGTAGTGCCGCCATCGCGGCCGCCTGCATCATGTTTGGTTTTGGCATTGTCGCCTATTTCATGCCGACACTGATGCTGGCGCTTGGCGAGCGATCGGCACCGGCCGCCGGAGTCCTTGCCGTCGTCTTCGTTGCCGGTTTCTTCGTCGTGTTTTGGCTGCGTGCCAGGCGGCAGCACAAGGACGACTGATCCCGAGCAAGCTCTAGAACCGCAGCGACGCGGTCAGGAGCAGGATGCCAAAGAGCACGATGAAGAGTGCCCCGGCAACTTCGATAATGTTCTGGACCCGCCCGGAAAGCGCGGAGGCGCCCGAAACCCTCAGCGCAACATTCTTTGCCGTCACTGCCAGTGTGGCGAGGACCGCGACTGTGATGAACGTTCCGAGCGCCATCGCGAACACCGAAAGCACACCGCCGAGAACAAGCCCGTTGAGCAGCGAGAAGGTAAGGACGATCAGCGCGCCCGAACAGGGACGCAAACCCACTGCAACGATCGCGGCCCAGGCTGTCTTCCAGTTGAACTCCCCTGCAAGCATGGCAGGATCCGGCGCGTGCGAATGCCCGCAGGTCTCGCACACGTCGCCCTCGGCATGATGATGGTGACCATGAGCGTGGTGGTGATCGTGATCGTGTCCGGCATGGGCATGGTGCACGTGATCATGCTGGTGATGATCATGGTGGTGATGGTGGTGATGATGATCGCGGGCGAGTGCCGCAGTACCGTCGCTTTGTGCCACGAGTTGAGCTACGCGCGGGCGAAACAGCCGCGGAACCTTGCGCCAGAGCAATGAAAGGCCGAAGGCGATAATCAGTACGAAGCTCCCGATCTCCATATAGCGCGCCGCGTCGTTCATCGAAACCGTGGTGCCGCGTAGCACCAGAAATGTCAGGCCGATGATGAAGAGCGCAGTGAACGCCTGCAGCATGGATGACGCAAATGACAGGAGCACGCCACGCCGCAAGGTCGTCTCATTGGCCAACATGTAGGAGGAGATGACAGCCTTGCCATGTCCCGGGCCGACCGCATGGAGGATGCCGTAGAGGAATGACAGGCCGACGAGTATCGACACTTGCCAGGGATCCTCGCGCATGCCTTTCAGGGCGTGGGTCATGGCGAGATAGAAATTGCGCTGCTGGATGTTTATCCAGAGGATGAGCTCGGCGAACGGCCCTGTCGGCTGCATGGCAACCTCGTTGGAGCCGATTCCGAGCGAAGAGGTCTGGGCGAGGGCGTGCCCGCCGACAAGAACGAGGATTGCCAGGGTACCCACCAGGGTGCGTTTGCGCATGGTCTATCCTTCACTCAGCCCTTGGGGCATTCGATTTCCAACCGGGTCGCAAAGATCTTCGACATGTTGGTCCCTGTTGGATCGTTGAAAAAGGCATCTGTGAGCGTTGCCTGGTTGGCGGCGATCGCTTCGTCGGGGTCAGGACGGACCACCTTCTGCGTACAGCCGGTGGGCACGCCGCTGACATGGATGTCCGTGTCGTTCACATAGTCGATTGCCGTATAAAATGTCGGGTCATAGACGCCGAAACTGGTCTTCTTGCCGAGCTTTAGCGGCTGCTTTGGCGCACTCTCGAAGATGATCAACAACTGGTTGTTCTGAAAGTCCGCGATGAGGTGCTGTGGCGCTCCCATGGCGATCTGCTTGCCATCGAGCGTGACGGACTGGAAATAGTCGTATTCCGATATCGACGCGTTGATCGTCGAGGCGAGTTCCGTCAGTTCCTTTTCGTCGAGTTTCATGTCCGCGTTCTTGTCGAACTCGACCAGCACCGTACTTGAAAAGATGTCGTCGAAACGCCAGACGTGGCCGAGCTTTTCAACGGTCCCATCGGGCTTGATCGATACGTCCAGGCGCGCTTCGGCAAAGACATGCGGGTGCACATAGGCAGGGGTGGCAAAGGTCAGTCCTGCCGCCATTGCGCCGATAAAAACCGCGAATCTCTGCTGCATGAAGAGCCTCTCGTGAGTTGCGCTAAGGGATATGCCGAAATTGGCGAAATTGGGACGATATAATATAACATTTGATATAATTAGGGACGGCGATTGTCCTTGAACCACTTGGCGAGATAATCGACGAGCACGCGCACCTTTGCAGGCAGGTAGCGGCGGTGCGGATAGACCGCATGAATGCCGGCATCGCGTGGAATGAATTGATCGAGAACGCTAACTAGCCTGCCGCTATCAATTTCGGCCTGGGCAACAAAATCCGGCAGCAGGGCAAAGCCGAGGCCGGCAAGGGCGGCCCGGCGCGTTGAAAGCGGACTGTTGATTTCGATCGGGCCCGATACCTGGACGGAAAGCGGTGCCCCGTCTTCATTCAGGAATTGCCAGGTATTGCGCGAGCGATTGTTGGTATCGACAAGGCAGGGCAGGGAGGCGAGAAGCTCCGGGCGCTGCGGGCGCCCCAGCCGCTCGATCAGGTCCGGCGAGCCGCAGGCAATGACATGGAAGGGTGCGAGGCGCTTGGCTATAAGCGAGGAGTCCTGCATGCGGGTGATGCGGATGGCAAGGTCGAACCCCTCTTCCACAAGGTCGACGAAGCGGTCGTCCAGCCTCACGTCGAGGACGATATCCGGCTGCTCGGCGCAAAAGTCGATGAGGCACTGGCCGATCTCGGCATCGGCAAAGGTGCGCGGCGCGGATATCTTGATGCGGCCCTTGATATCGCTGCTCGATTCGCGCACCGCCTCCTGCAGGCTTTCGACTTCGCGCAGAATTTCGCTGGCGCGCTGGTAGTAGGTGTGCCCGGCTTCGGTCAGCGAGAACTGCCGCGTGGTGCGGTTAAGGAGCAGCGCTCCGAGTTCATCTTCGAGTTCCCGCACATATTTCGAAAGCAGGGCCTTGGAACGTCCGATCTTGCGCGCCGCCGCCGAAAAGCCCTCGGCCTCGACCACGTCGATGAAGGCCCGCATGCGGGTGAGCGTGTCCATCTCAGATCGCCCTTGCCGATGTGTCGAGAATGGCCCGGCCGAGCCTGATCAGCGCGCGGTCGCTGTTCTTCGGTCCAAGCAGCGATATGCCAAAAGGTGCGCCGTGCACCTCGCCCAGCGGCAAGGTCAGCTGCGGGAAGCCGGAGAGGGGCGACAGGCACAGGAGATGCAGCATTCGCTCGCGATAGGTCTGGAGATCGTCGAAGGCTGCTGCGGCAAGCGGCGCCGCGCCTGGCACAGTCGGCAGGATGAGGACGCCATCGTCACGCAACAGGTCGCCGAGTTCGGAACGGAAGAGATCGCGGCGGCGCGTCTGTGTATCGTAAGTGGCCCGGTCGATCTTTGAGCTATATTCGAAACGCTCGCGCACGCCCGGTCCAAGGCCGCGATCCTTGGCGGCGATCCATGCGCCATGCGCCTGCCAGACCTCGAAGCCCTGTATCTGGCGAAAACACAGATATAGATCGTCCATTGATGCAGTCGGCTGGCGTGCGGAACGGGCCTGGCCCAAATGGGCGCAAACGGTGGCGTACATTTTTCTATAGGCGGCATCCTCTGCCTCGCCGATCAGAAAATGTTCGAGGAGTGGGATGAAAAGCGGGCGCGTCAGCTTGAAGTCCTGCGCGTCGGCGCCGAGGAGGACCGCTCCGACCTTTTCGTAAAGCGCGATATCCTTGGCGAACCAGCCAAAGACATCGAGCGAAGGCGCGAGCGGCAATGCGCCTTCGAGGGTGATACGCCCATGGGTCGTCCGCAAGCCCGGGAGCCCGCAAAAACTTGCCGGTGCGCGGATCGAACCGCCCGTATCGGAGCCTGCTGCGATGGTGACGAGACCGCCGGCAACCGCAGACACGGAACCTGACGACGATCCTCCGGTCACGCGGTCGGGCGCTGCCGGATTGACCGGATGCGGGAAATGGGCGTTCTGGCCAAGCAGCGAGAAGGCGAATTCGTCCGTCTGGGATTTTCCCGCGAGTTTCGCCCCGTTGTCGAGCAGCATCTGGATGGCTGGCGCCGTGTGCATGGCAGGGGGTGATTCGGCCGCTTTTTGCGGGTTGCCGCCGCCCGTTACCATCCCGGCCACATCAAAGATGTCCTTTACGGCGAGCGTCTCGCCGGTAAGGGGCCCGCGACCCGCAGCAAGCGCGGGTAACGGAACGTCGAGCAGGGCATTCAGGTGCGGAATTGTGTGCATCGTTCAATGATTCTAGGCCATTTTCGTCACGTTGTTCAACGAATAAAAAAATTGGCATTGCCGCAGAATTTTCATTGATTGGACACATCTTTCACCTTATATGGCGCTTGCCCAAAGTCGCACGTGCCTGTGGGTGTCCGCCGATCTTCATAATGGTGAGGAAACGGTATGGTACCTGGAACTAACCCCTCCAGTCAGTTTAGCGGCCTACTGCTGAACTGAGGACATCTTGAAGCAACGACGGTGCGGGCCTTTCTGGTGTCTTCCGGCTGTCCATAAGCCGGGATTACTGAAGAGGCACACCTTCATTGCCTGTAGTGCGGATGGGTACATCCAAGCCAAGGCAGACAAAGCGGATTTACGCTGATTTCAGCGTCGGTCCATCGCCGCATGAAGAGTCTCGTGGTTTCAGCATCTCCAAAGGCTGGCCTCACGCAGGACCGACTCATGCACTTTGTCCATGCGGTACATCGGGCGCGTCCCATGAAACCGCGACTTGCACAAGGCGGCCGCAAGTGCCGCTACGGATTGGAGACCCAAGATGGCTACGCAGCGCATCCTCGACTTCATCAACACCCGACGCCCGAACGGCCCCTGCCTCGTCGTCGATCTTGAAGTCATTCGGGAAAATTTCCACAATTTCGAAATGGCTCTCCCGGAGTCGAAGATTTTCTATGCCGTAAAGGCAAATCCCGCGCCTGAGATCCTGCGCCTGCTCGCCTCGCTTGGCTCGAGCTTCGATACGGCTTCCGTGGCCGAAGTCGAAATGGCTCTTGACGCCGGCGCAACGGCGGACCGCATTTCGTTCGGCAACACGATCAAGAAGGAGCGCGACATCGCACGCGCCTTCGAACTCGGCATCCGTCTCTTTGCCGTCGATTGCGTCGAGGAAGTGGAAAAGGTTGCCCGCGTCGCTCCCGGTTCGCGTGTGTTCTGCCGCGTTCTGACCGATGGCGCCGGCGCCGAATGGCCGCTGTCGCGCAAGTTCGGCTGCGTTCCGGCGATGGCTGTCGACGTCCTGCGCGCTGCGCAGAAGCTCGGCCTCGACTCCCATGGCGTTTCTTTCCATGTCGGCTCGCAGCAGACGGATCTCTCCGCCTGGGATCGCGCGCTCGGCGATGCAAAGCAGGTTTTCGATGCGCTTGCCAAGGAAGGCATCACGCTGAAGATGGTCAACATGGGCGGCGGTTTCCCGACCCGTTACCTCAAGGACGTGCCGACCGCACAGGCCTACGGCCAGGCGATCTTCCAGGCGCTGAGCCGTCACTTCGGCAATCGCCTGCCCGAGACGATCATCGAGCCTGGCCGCGGCATGGTCGGCAATGCCGGCGTCATCAAGGCCGAGGTCGTTCTCGTCTCGAAGAAGGCGGACAACGACAATGTTCGCTGGGTTTATCTCGACATCGGCAAGTTCGGCGGTCTCGCCGAGACGATGGACGAGGCGATCCGTTATCAGATCACCACGCCGCGTGATGGCGATCACAATGCGCCTTGCGTTCTCGCCGGCCCGACCTGCGATAGCGCCGACGTGATGTACGAGAAGAACCCCTATCCGCTGCCGATCTCGCTGACCATTGGCGACGAGGTACTGATCGAGGGAACGGGCGCTTACACAACGACCTACTCGGCGGTTGCCTTCAACGGCTTCGAACCACTCCGATCATACGTCATCTGATCGGGCATTGCCCGATCGTGGAATTTGGCCGGCAATTTGCCGGCCTTGATGACACCCATGATTGAAGATTGGTCAAGAAGATGAACGCAGTAGATTTCAACCAGAACCTGCACGTCCAAAGCGCACAGGCCTATACGATACGCAACGAGACGGCGCAGGACGAAGCAGCGCGCGAGACGCTGCTCGACCGCGCCATGGGCGAGGGACGTCGCCGCAAGTCTTCCGAAAAGCTGCGGCGTGGGCGCCTGCCTTCCGAAGGCCTCGCCTTTGTCGCTCGCGGCGACGATGGCATGCTGCTCGGTTCGGTGCGGCTTTGGGATATTCAGGCGGGTCATGACGCGGCTGGCAAGCCGGTGCGCGCGCTCCTGCTCGGACCGCTTGCCGTCGAGCCTGCACTCAAGGGTCACGGCATCGGCGTTGCCCTGATGCGCCATGGCATCAGCGAGGCTGCGCGCCTTGGTCACGGCGCGATCATCCTCGTCGGCGATCCGGAATATTATGAGCGCTTCGGCTTTGCAGGCGAGAAGACGGCGCTGCTTGCCATGCCCGGCCCAGTCGAGCGCCGCCGGTTCCTGGCGCTGGAACTCAAGCCCGGCCACCTTGCGGGTGCACATGGCCTCTTGTCGCCGCGCGGCCGCAAGCCGTCACGTACAACACAGGCGGCGCCGGTTTCCCTGCGTTTCTCGATGTAGCCATGAGAGCCCCCTCCATGAGAGGGGGCCAGGCATTGTCAGGCAAATTCCCTAACGAAACGCTCGATGGCGGTGACTTCGCTCTGTTGAATCTCGTGGCCGCCCGGATGCCAGACGAGCTCGGTATCAACGCCCTGCGCCGTCAGGTAATCCGCAAACGCCTGCGTCAGCGCGGGCGGACAAATCGGGTCGCGCTGTCCGGCCGTGATGAGCACATGCTTGCCCTTGAGCGCCGGCTGCGGCGCCGGTTGCCACGGGATGAGTGGATGCAGCAGCACCGCTGCATCGAAGAGATCGGGCTGCGCCAACAGGGCTGAGGCAAGAATATTGGCGCCATTGGAATAGCCAAGGCCAATGAGCTTCGAAGGCTGGGCTTCAGATTTGTGAGCACGGATGAAATCGGCCATAGCTTTGGTGCGCCGGGCGAGATCGTCCATATCGTAGACGCCCTCGTCCGTGCGGCGGAAGAACCGGGCGGCGCCATGTTCGGAGACGTCGCCGCGCGGCGAGACGATGCCGGCTTCAGGAAGCAGCCTGCGGCCGAAATCGAAGAACTGGTTCTCGTCGCCGCCGGTGCCGTGGAAAACGAAAAACAGCGGCTTGCCCGGTTCCCCTACCTTGTGAATGCGATGGTGATAGCTGCTGACTGACATGATCCGTCACTCCGGCGCGGTATTTACCGGCCCTCTTGTTGCGTTACATGCCTGCTATATGTCGCCGAACCGGGCGTGCTTAAACCCGGCTCCCGCTTGATGGATTGTCGCCGTCCCGTAGACAATGGCGGCGCGACGACGCCAAAAATCATTCGACGTCCGACCACGGGCCGTGGAAGTCACCGTCCTGATCGAGCCGCTTGAAGCCATGCGCGCCGAAGAAATCCCGTTGCGCCTGAATGACATTTGCCGTGCCATGTTGCTGCCGGTAGCCGTCGAAATAGTTGAGCGCGGCGGACAAAGCAGGTGTCGGGAGCCCGGCAAGCGCCGCTTCCGCGACCACCTTGCGCAGGGATGCCGACCCGGTCTTCATGCGCTCGACGAAGGCTGGCGCCAGGAGCAGGTTCTTGCCATCGCTGCCTTCGAAGGCGGCAGCGATCTCGTCAAGAAATTGCGAGCGGATGATGCATCCTGCACGCCAGATACGGGCAGTTGTCGCCAGCGGGACGTTCCAGCCATTCTCTTTCGAAGCGCCGGCCATGACTTCGAAGCCCTGCGCATAGGCCGCAATCTTACCTGCAAGCAGTCCGTCTTCAAGCGCATCGATAAACGCGGCATCATGGACGAGCTTTCTACCGGCAAGCAGATCGCCATAGGCGTCCGCGGCCAGCTTGCGCTCACCGACCAGCGAGGAGATCGAACGCGCCGCGACCGCCGCTTCGATCGCCGTTGCCGGTATGCCCAGCATCTGCGCCTCGATGGCGGCCCAGCGGCCCGTGCCCTTCTGGCCGGCGCTGTCGAGGATGACATCGACGGCGGGCTTGCCGGTATCTTTGTCGGTGGCCGCAAGAACCTTGGCCGTGATCTCGATGAGGTACGAGTTGAGCGGGCCTTCGTTCCATTTCTCGAAAATCTTGCCGATGGCATCCGGCGCAAGGCCAAGGCCGTCGCGCAATATGCCGTAGACCTCGGCGATCATCTGCATGTCGGCATATTCGATGCCGTTGTGGATGGTCTTGATGAAATGACCGGCGCCATCGGGCCCGAGCAGCGCCGAGCAGGACTCGCCCTTGTATTTTGCCGATATGGCGGTGAGCACCGGCTCGATACGAGCATAGGATTCGGGCGTGCCGCCCACCATGATCGAGGGACCATGGCGCGCCCCTTCCTCGCCTCCCGAAACGCCCATGCCGACGAAGGTCGGATCATTGGGGCCGAGCGCGGCCAGGCGGCGCACCGTGTCATGGAAATTGGCATTGCCGGCGTCGATGATGATGTCGTCCTTGGCGAGGAACGGCTTGAGGGCAGCGATCTGCTCGTCGACGGCCTCGCCGGCCTTGACCATCAGGATGATCGGACGCGGCGCCCTTATGTTCTTCGCAAGATCCTCGAGCGTTTCGCAAGGAACTATCTTGTCCTTCAGGTCGCCGGCGTCCTCGTAGAACTGGTGGGTCTTTGCAACCGTCCGGTTGAAGACCGCGACGCGATAACCGTTCTCGGCAATATTGAGCGCCAGATTGGCGCCCATGACGCCAAGGCCGATCAATCCGATGTCAGCTTGCTGCATGATATTTGTCCTTGATCAATCCGATAATGTTTTTCAGCGCAGGCGCGCGCCTGGCGGGCCTGCCTGGCCGAGAACCGCATTTGTATATCAATCGGGCGAGGGGGCAATGCCCCGCCTGTCATTTGTCGCGCAGTTGCTCCATGTCGCGTATGCGGTTGGCGCTGCTTTTTTCGAGCTTGCGCGTCACTTCGGCGATCAAGGTCTCGGCGACGAGAAACAGCGTCGCGGACGAATCCCATGGCGATGGGACCGCGGTGCGGCCGGCGATCACGTGCCGTGCAAAGCGCGCAATCGGCGAAAGCCACTGGTCGGTGATCAGCACGATTTCCACGCCCCGGGCCTGCGCCTTCTCGGCAAAGCGGATGAGGCTGTCCTGATAGCGCCGAATGTCGAAAATGACGAGGACGTCCTTCTTGCCCATATCGATCAGCTGATCGCGCCAATGGCTTTCCTGGCCGGTAAGATGCGTTACGCCCGGACGTGTTATTTTGAGGTGTGCGGCCATATAGCAGGCAATGGGATCGGTAAAGCGCCCGCCAAGCAGGTAGATGCGGGCGCGTGCGCGGCTGATGGCCTCGACGACATCGCCGAGCTGCTGCACGGAAAGATGCTGGAAGGTTTCGCGGATATTGTCGATCGCGGCTTCCATCAACGGAAATTCGGCGCTGTTATTGGTCGCCTGGATGGTTGCCGCGCGGTTCCAGGGCGACTGCAACTGCGCAGCAAGCTCCTCCTGGAGCGCGCCCTGGAATTCCGGGTAGCTCTGGAAGCCAAGGCGCGAGACAAAGCGCAGTATCGTGGGTGAACTCACGCCCGCCTGAGTCGAAAATTCTGCGACCGTTCGCAGTCCGATCAACGGATAGTTGGCGACGAGGGTCTGTGCTGCCTTGCGCTCCGAGGTCGACATGTTGTCGATTCTTTCGGCGATCAGCTCGGAAATGCTGGTCTGCATCGTTGCTTCCCCATCTTCGCCGCCAATATCCGCTGGAACGTAAATTCGGATTTGACAAATTTTATCGTTGTGTATCAAATCATACGCGAGTGGAAACAAAAATACAAAATGTAACGTAAATTACAGCTTGCCAGAGAGCCGCAATGGGAATGTCGCAGGCAACGGTAAAAAGCGAGGATGTGGTCCGCGTGTCCAACGCGGATGGCGCCGGCCCGTTCATCATTTTATGCGATCACGCGTCCAATCATATTCCCGAAGGCTATGGCACGCTTGGACTCAAGCCGATCGACCTGAAGCGGCATATTGCCTGGGATCCCGGCGCCATCGGCGTTAGCATGGTCATGAGCAGTCTTCTCGATGCGCCGCTGGTCGAATCGTGCGTGTCGCGGCTGATCATCGATTGTAATCGCCCGCTGGATGCGCCCGATCTCATTCCTTCGCTGAGCGAATCAACGACAATTCCAGCCAATGCCGAATTGAGCGAGGACGAGAAACAAAGGCGAATTGGTCTTTCGCATCGACCCTATCACACGGCGATCGAGGATCTGGCGCGTGCGCGTGCCGCCAAGGGTCTACCCGACCCGATTTATGTCGCCGTGCACTCCTTTACGCCGGTCTACCGGGGCATTTCGCGGCCCTGGGACATCGGCATCATCCACGATGCCGACGACAGGATCGCCGCACCGCTCATTGCCGGCCTTGAGGCGCTGACGCAATTTTGCGTCGGCGTCAACGAACCCTATTCGCCGGCGGATCGTGTTTATTACACTTTGGAGCGGCACGCGTCCGCTCTCGGGTTTCCGGCAGTGATGATCGAGATCCGTAACGATCTCATCACCACTGCTCAAAAAGAAATGGCCTGGGGCGAAACGCTCTCAAGGCTGCTCAGGGAGATTGTGGAGCGGCCGCTTGCGCAAGCGGCGAGCTCACCAAGAACGGGGACGGCATAGACAAAACCTACGGAGTAGCGCTCTCGCGAGTATCTGACGTTGCAACTTACCAGAATAATAGGGGAACGTGATGACACAGCAGGACTATACTGACACAGATAAATCGGAGGACATAAAGGTCCTTCATAGCATGGGCTACGCCCAGGAACTCGAGCGGCGGCTCAGCCGCTTTTCCAACTTTGCCGTCTCCTTTTCGATCATCTGCATTCTTTCCGGCGGTATCAATTCGCTGGCCCAGGCCACTTCGGGCGCGGGCGGCATCGGCATCGGTATCGGCTGGCTGGTCGGCTGCTTTGTCTCGCTGACCTTTGCCGTCGCCATGTCGCAGATCAGCTCCGCCTATCCGACGGCGGGCGGTCTCTACCATTGGGGTTCGATCCTCGGCAATCGCGGTACCGGCTGGGTGACGGCCTGGCTCAATCTCCTTGGTCTCATCACCGTTCTTGGCGCCATCAATGTCGGCACCTGGACGTTCTTCGTCGGTGCCTTCGGCCCGGCGCTCGGCATTGAGAACACGCTGACGACGCAGATGATCTTTCTCGTGATCATCACCGGGGCCCAGGCACTGATCAACCACCTCGGCATTAAGCTCACGGCAAAACTCACCGACTTCTCCGGCTACCTGATCTTCTTCGGGTCGATCCTGATTGCGGTCGTGTGCCTGCTCTCCGCCGAGACCTGGGACTTCAGCCGTCTCTTCTCGTTCCACAACTATTCCGGTGAAGCGGGTGGCAACGTCTGGCCGTCGGTATCGAACGCATGGGTGTTCGCCCTCGGGCTCTTGCTGCCGATCTATACGATCACCGGCTACGACGCCTCCGCGCATACATCCGAAGAAACATTGAAGGCCGCAAGTTCCGTGCCGCGCGCGATGGTCATGTCGGTCGTCTGGTCGGCGATCTTCGGCTACTTGTTCCTTGCCGCTTTCGTGTTGATGATCCCGAACATGGACGAGGCCGCAGCACAGGGCTGGAACGTTTTCTTCTGGGCTTTCGACCAGCGCGTCGGCACCGGCCTTAAGGAATTCGTCTATATCGTCGTCTTCCTGGCGCAGCTGCTTTGCGGTCTCGCCACGGTGACATCGGCGTCGCGCATGATTTTCGCATTCTCGCGTGACGGGGGCCTGCCGGGCTCCGCTGCACTCGCCAAGGTCAGCCCGACCTACCGCACGCCCGTTGCCGCTATCTGGACGGCTGCAGTGCTTTCGGTTCTGTTCGTCTGGGGCTCGTCAATCGTCTCCGTTGCTGGTACCTCGGCCTATACGATCGTCGTTTCGTGCACGGTCATCTTCCTGTTCCTGTCGTTCACCGTTCCGATCGTTCTCGGCCTTCTCGCCTGGGGAACGCCGAAATGGGACAAGATGGGACCATGGAACATGGGACGCGGCATCTTCACGCTGTTCGCGATCCTGTCGGTTATTTCGATGATCCTGATATTCATCATCGGTATTCAGCCACCGAACGACTGGGCGCTCTACATCACGGTAGGCTTCTTCATCCTGACGGCTATCGTCTGGTTCGCCTTCGAAAAGCGCCGTTTCCAAGGCCCGCCACTCGGCGAAATCATTGCCGCACGTCAGGCTGCGATCAAGGCAGCCGAGCAGGCTGTCGGCGAACGAAGCTGACCCATGCAAAGGCGGCGACCGGCTTGCTGGTCGCCGCCCTTATTTTGCCCGTGATGAATTTATCTCGTACAAGGAAAGACTATGCCCGGACATTGGAGTTTCGACGAACTAAAGCGCCACGTGACCAATGGCGAGATCGATACGGTGCTGGCCTGTTTCGTCGACATGCAGGGCCGCCTCGTCGGCAAGCGGTTCCACGCTTCATATTTCGTCGAGTCGGCGCATGACGAAACGCATGGCTGCAACTATCTCCTGGCCAACGACATCGATATGGAGCCGGTGCCAGGCTACAAGGCCGCGAGCTGGCAGCAGGGCTATGGCGATTTCGTCATCAAGCCGGATCTTTCGACCATCCGCCATATTCCATGGCTCGAAAAATGCGCCCTCGTTCTCTGCGATATTCTTGACCACCACCATCACGAGGACCTGCCGCATTCGCCGCGCAGCATCCTGAAGCGCCAACTCGCGCGATTGAAGGATCGCGGCTATCTCGCCTATTTTGCATCGGAACTCGAATTCTATCTGTTCGATGAGACCTATGAGACGGCGCGGGCCAAGAACTGGAAAGGCATGGCGACCGCTTCGCCCTATATCCAGGATTATATTATCCAGATGACGACCAAGGAAGATGTGGTCATGCGGGCGATCCGCAATGGCCTGTTCGACGCCGGCATTCCAGTCGAGAATTCCAAGGGCGAGTGGGGCCCGGGCCAGGAAGAGATCAATGTGCGCTATGCCGAGGCGCTGGAAATGGCCGACCGCCACGTCGTTATGAAAAATGGCTGCAAGGAGATCGCCACCCAGATGGGCAAGGCGATCACTTTTATGGCGAAGTACGATTATTCTCTCGCCGGCAGTTCGAGCCATGTCCATAATTCGCTATGGAGCGCCGACGGCAAGACCCCGCTCTTCTACGACAAGAACGCCGAACACACGATGTCGGCCCTGATGCGTCAATGGGTGGCCGGCCAATTGAAATATGCCGATGATTTCACCTATTTTCTCGCGCCCTACATCAACTCCTACAAACGCTTTCAGGCCGGTACCTTCGCGCCGACGAAGAATGTATGGAGCCTCGACAACCGCACGGCGGGTTTCCGTCTTTGCGGTGAAGGCACCAAGGGCATCCGCATCGAATGCCGCATCGGCGGCGCTGACCTCAATCCATACCTCGCTTTCGCCGGACTGATTGCCTCGGGGCTGGCGGGAATCGACGAGAAACTGGAGCTTGCCGCGCCCTTCAAGGGTGACGCCTATGGCGGCGCTCGTCTCAAGGAAATTCCGAAGACGCTGCGTGACGCCACCGAAACGCTTGCCCGTTCCAAGATGCTCAAAACCGCGCTGGGCGACGATGTGGTGGAGCACTATGTCCACACCGCGCGCTGGGAACAGTTCGAATATGATCGGCGCGTGACCGACTGGGAGTTGCATCGCGGCTTCGAACGGTATTGAAGTCGGAACACCAGAACCAGACTAGAGGTTGAACCATGGCCGACACGGTCAAACTGATTACCCCCATTGACGGCTCCGTCTATGCGGAACGCCCCATCGCTGCCGACAAGGCCGTGGATGCGGCAGTGGAAGCAGCGAAACTTGCGCAGACGAATTGGGCGCAGACGAGCATCGAAGAGCGCGGACGGCTCTGTCTTGCGGCGCTCGACGCGCTGCTCGCCATGAATGACGAGATCGTGCCGGAGATCGCCTGGCAGATGGGCCGTCCCGTGCGCTATGGCGGTGAAAAGGGCGGCGTCGAGGAGCGTACCCGCTATATGGTCCGCATCGCCGAGCAGGCGCTTGCGCCCGTCGTCGAAAACGACAGGCCGGGCTTTCGCCGCTACATCAAGCATGTGCCGCTCGGCGTCGTCATGGTCATTGCGCCGTGGAACTATCCGTACCTCACTGCAGTCAATACGATCATTCCCGCGCTGATGGCCGGCAATGCCGTGATCCTCAAGCACGCGGCGCAAACGCTACTCGTCGGGGAGCGCTTCGCGCATGCTTTCGAGAAGGCGGGGCTGCCCAAGGGTGTCTTCCAGAACATCGTGCTCAGCCACGCCCAGACCGAAAAGCTGCTGGGTTCCGGCCGTATCGACCATGTGAATTTCACCGGGTCGGTGGCGGGTGGTCGTGCCATCGAGAAGGCGGCAGCGGGAACCTTCATGACGCTTGGCCTTGAACTTGGAGGCAAGGATCCGGCCTACGTGTTGCCGGATGTCAATCTCGACCATGCCGTCGCCAACCTCGTCGATGGCGCGTTCTTCAATTCGGGACAATGCTGCTGCGGCATCGAGCGCATATATGTGCATGAAAACGTCTATGACCGCTTCGTTGATGGTTTCATCGATCTGACCAAGCAATATGTCGTCGGCAATCCGCTGGATGCGGAGACGACAATGGGACCGATGGCGCAGACGCGCTTTGCCGATCTTGTCCGCGAGCAAAAGGCGGAGGCGCTCCGCAAGGGAGCCAAGGCCCATGTCAACATGCGTGTCGCCAAGGACATTGCAGGTTCGCCCTACCTCGCCCCGGAGGTATTGACGGGCGTCGACCATCAGATGAGCGTGATGCGAGAAGAGAGTTTCGGCCCGATCGTCGGCATCATGAAGGTGCGTAATGACGAGGAGGCGCTCGCGCTGATGAACGACAGCCAGTACGGCCTTACGGCATCGCTGTGGACGACCGACACCGACCACGCCGCCAAGATCGGCGATCGGATTGAAACCGGCACAGTGTTCATGAATCGCTGCGACTATATCGATCCGGCGCTGGTCTGGACCGGGGTCAAAGAGACGGGCAAGGGCGGTGCCATGTCGGCGATCGGCTATGGCAATCTCACCCGGCCGAAGTCGTATCATTTGCGCGAAGCCATTTGATGATGATCTACCCTTCTCTGGGCTACCGCCCATCTCCCGACAGGGGAGATGTCCGGCAGGACAGAGGGGGTAGCCTCACATACTGATCCCATCCATCCGAAAGAAAAATCACATGAGCAAACTCATTTCCAAGTGGAATTATCCGACGACGGTTCGTTTCGGCGCGGGGCGCATCAGGGAACTGCCGGAAGTGCTGGAAGCGACGGGGATCAAAAATCCGCTGTTCGTCACCGATCCAGGGCTCGCCAGACTGCCGGTTGTGGCAAGCACGCTGAAGATCCTCGACGAAGCTAAACTGCCCTATGGGGTATTCTCGGATGTGAAACCCAATCCGGTGGAATCGAACCTGACGGCGGGTATCGCCGCCTTCAAGAAGGGCAAGCATGATGGCGTCATCGCTTTTGGCGGCGGTTCGGCGCTCGACCTCGGCAAGCTGATCGCCTTTCAGGCCGGGCAGACACGGCCGCTCTGGGATTTCGAGGACATCGGCGACTGGTGGACGCGGGCAAACGGCGATGCGATCGCGCCGGTCATTGCCGTCCCGACGACGGCCGGAACCGGGTCCGAGGTCGGCCGTGCCGGCGTGATCACCCATGAGGAAAGCCATACCAAGAAGGTTATCTTCCACCCGAAGATGCTGCCGGCAATCGTGATTGCCGACCCTGAACTTTCGGTTGGCATGCCGGCATTCATCACCGCAGGCACGGGCATGGATGCGCTCGCACACTGCCTCGAGGCCTATTGCGCGCCGGGCTATCACCCGATGGCCGACGGCATTGCCGTTGAAGGCATCCGGCTGGTATTCGAAAACCTTCCCAAGGCCTTTGCCGATGGCAAGGACTTGACCGCGCGCGCGCACATGATGAGCGCTGCGGCCATGGGCGCAACGGCGTTTCAGAAAGGGCTCGGTGCAATCCATTCGCTGTCGCATCCGATCGGCGCGATCTACGACACGCATCACGGCATGACCAATGCGGTCTTCATGCCCTATGTGCTCGCCTTCAACCGCGACGCCGTCGAGGAGCGAATTGGCCGCCTTGCCAACTATATCGGCATCAAGGGGGGCTTCGACGGCTTTGCCAAGGCAGTGCTGAAACTGCGCAAGGAACTGAAAGTCCCTCATACGCTGCCCGGCCTTATCAAGGATCTGGACATGAGCAAGAAGCAGAAGGAACACATCGCGGATATGGCGATTGTCGATCCGACGGCCGGCGGCAATCCAGTGAAACTCACCAAGAAAGCGGCGCTGAAACTGCTTGATGAGGCGATTGCGGGATAGCCGCAGATACTGCGATTAAACAAGGGGCGCGGGAACGGCGCTCCCTTTCAATCGTGAAATTGAGTGGATATCAGGCAGGAATTACGAGTGTCGCGTGGTAGCGCCACAGCTTGGCATCGGCGGTGAGCAGTGGCACAGCCTCGTGCAGTGCCTGGGCGACCATGATGCGATCGAATGGATCAGAGTGATCGGCATAGTATGGAAGCGATGCCACGGCTTCCGCATGATTACCCGAAACCGGAAGTTCGACGATCCCTGCAAGATGGAACGCCGAGCGAGCATCGCGGGGATGCAGTTTGAGGTTGCCCTTCGAGTGCTTGATCGAAATTTCCCAGATGGCGGCACCGCTGATGTACAAGCTGTTGTCTGGATTTGCGGCAATCTCGATGACTTTACTCGAGAGACTATCGGAACCCTCGGCAATCCAAAGTGCTATATGCGTATCCAGTAGAAGCTTCACGGGATTATCGGCTTCGAAGCGCTGCTCTCGAAATCTTCGCTGACATCTGGGTCGCCGGCATTAAAAGCTTCCACGGTTTTGGGAATGTCGAGGCCGGCGAGAATGTGACGCGCTGCCCCAATGCGTTTGGGCAGGGTGAACGGCACAAGCTTCGCAACCGGCTCGCCGTTGCGTGCCAGGATAAATTCGCTTTCCTGTCCAAGCTCCAGGCTTTCAACCAAACTGGACAGACGCGTTTTTGCGTCGTGCATGTTTACGGTAACCATTGGCCAAGCCTTAGCTAGAGTTTCTTAGCTAACATAGATTGCATGGCTCGTGAGTTCAAGACTTAGTGCCCGAGGACCAGGAGGTCCTTTGCTGCAAGGCTAACCTTTACGTTTTCGCCGGGTTCCGGCGGCGGAGCGCTTGGATTGTTGAACGTATCGAACGAGACGACGTTTTCGCCAAGCGATGCGCGGATACGGATCACCGAGCCAAGGAAGTGCACGCTGTTGATCTTGCCGTCGAGCGTTGTCTCACGTTTGTCCGTGGCTTCGCCAAGGCTGACCGCCTCGGGGCGCACCGCGAGCGAAATCCGGTCGCCGGACTGGTGACCGTTGAGGCGCGGACCGATGGCGACATCCTTGCCGTCAACCGTGATTATGCCCGTCTTGGCGTCGCGAACCACGGCATCGATCGTATTCAGCGTTCCGACGAACGACGCGACAAAGCGTGATGCCGGCTGATTATAGATCTCGAAGGGAGCGCCGACCTGCTCGGCACGGCCCTCATACATGACGACAATGCGGTCGGATATCGACAGGGCTTCTTCCTGGTCGTGCGTTACGAAGATGGTGGTGATGCCGAGCTTGCGCTGGATGGCGCGGATTTCCTCGCGCAGCGAGACGCGGATCTTGGCATCGAGGGCCGAGAGCGGTTCATCGAGCAACAGCACCTGCGGCTTCGTCGCGAGCGCCCGTGCCAGCGCGACGCGCTGCTGCTGTCCGCCGGAAAGCTGATAGGGGAAGCGCTCGGCCAGGTGATCGAGTTTGATCAAGGACAACATCTCTTGCACGGTCGCAGTGATTTCGGCCTGCGGCTTCTTTGCCACCTTCAGACCGAAGGCAACATTCTGCGCAACCGTCATATTGGGAAAGAGCGCATAGGCCTGAAAGACCATGCCGATATTGCGCTGGTTCGGCTTCAAGTTGACGACATCCTTGCCGCCGATGCTGATGCTGCCCGAAGATGGCGTTTCGAAGCCCGCAACCATGCGCAGCACCGTCGTCTTGCCGCAGCCACTCGGCCCGAGGAACGAAATGAATTCGCCCTTCTCGACGTTAAGATTGAAATCATGAACGACGGTTGTGGCTCCGAAGCTCTTTTTCAAATGGCTGATGGTAAGGAACGACATGGTGTTGTTTCTTCCGATTATCGCCGGGTCGCAGCGAGAGATTTGTTAAGGCGGGTAACGACCTGGATGAGGCCCATACAGACCCAGGTAATGGCGAAGGCTATCACGGATAGCGCGGCCGGCTCATAGGCACGGTTGGCGCCGAGCAATTGCAGGAACGGGCCGAATGCGGGCCGGTTGAGCAGCGCCGCCATGGTGAACTCGCCGATGACGATGGCGAAGGTCAGGAATGCACCCGAAAGCACGGCGACAAGCACATTCGGGAGGATAATGCTCGACATGATGGTGATCCGGCTTGCGCCGAGACTTTCGGCGGCTTCCGTCATTGTCCGTATATCGATGGCGCCAAGGCCCGTGTCGACAGCACGGTACATATAGGGCAGCGCCAATGTGGTGTAGCCGAGGCAAAGCAATATGTTGGTTCCCATCGCAGATCCGGTCAGAGGCAAGATCGACGAGGTATTATAAAGGCGAATATAGCCAAAGACGATAACGATTGCGGGAATGACCAGCGGCAACAGGGTGATGAACTCGATGAACGGACGCAACCCCGGTAGTCGCAGCCGTACCCAATAGGCGGTCGGAACGACCAGGACGACGCCGACGATGATCGTCGCGATGGCCATGACGACGGAATAACCGAAGGTTGCCTGAAAGCCCGGATCGCTCAAGACGACCCAATAGGCGTCAAGCGAATAGGTACCGCGCCGCATCCGCAGCGAAAACTCGAGAAGGCCGATCAGCGGCAGCGTGAAATAGAGGATGCCGAAGGCGAGCGCTAGCCAGGACCAGAAGCGATTCGTCTTCATTTGAGCCACCGTTCGCTGCGGGCACGCATCCAGATATAGACGCCGTTGGAAATGCCGGTGATGACGATCATGCCGAAGGCGAGCGCGTAGCCGAGCTGCGGGTCCTGCAGGACGTCGCCGCGAATCTGCGCATAAAGGACGATAGGCACGATACTGAGCGAAGACCCGGTCAGCGCATAGGCGGTGGCGATTGCTCCGAACGAATTGGCAAACAGGAGCAGGATCGTGCCCAGCAATGCCGGCCAGAGAATCGGAAAGGCAACCATTCGCCAATACTGGTTCTTCGTCGCGCCGAGAATGAGCGCAGCTTCCCGCCATTCCCGCTTCAATCCGTCAAGCGCCGGCGTGATGATGAGGACCATCAGCGGAATCTGGAAGTAGAGATACGTTATCGTCAGGCCCCAGAAGCTCAGCAGGTTGAAGCCGTGGGCGTAGAGGTTGAAGCCGAAGACGTTCAACAAAAGATAGGTAACGAGCCCGGTGCGCCCCAATGTGAACAGGAAGGCGTAGGCGAGGGGAACGCCGGCAAAGTTCGATGCGACGCCGGAGAAGGTCATCAATGGTGCGCGTATCCATGCAGGCAGACCGCCCAGGACGACGGCGGCGGCGATGGCGAAGCCAATTCCCGCGCCAAGAAGGGCAGAGGCCAGCGAAATCTTGATCGAGATCCAGTAGGCGTTGAGGATCGATGGCTGGAAGAGGTTGGCGATATTGGCAAAAGTCAGTTTGCCTTGCGGATCCTGGAATGCGCCTGCGACGAGAAAGACGGTCGGCAGGACCAGGAACAGGAGCGCGAAGATCATGAACGGCATGACGCCGAGCCAATCGAGCGAAAGCCGCTTTTTCTCGGCCGCCGCGACTGGAAGTGTAGGACCAGGTTCTGAGATTGCACTCATGGAGTGTTCGAGACCGCTTCTTGGGTTCCAATTCCTGGTGCAGGATACCAGGACAGGATGAGCCGACAATCGCTTTCAGATAAGCCCGCGTGTGCAACCTAGCACAACGCGTTGCCCAATGCAGGAATCCCCGCGGGTTGCTCCGCGGGGATCGCTGAATGCGGCTTACTGAACGTTGGCGCCGACGACCTTGTCCCAACCCTTGGTGATGACTTCCTTGGCGGCCGCCTGTTCATCGAGTGTTGGGAAGAATGCCTTCTCGTAGGCTGCTGCTGGCGGAAGCTTGTCGAGAAGTTCCTTCGGGACCTTGTTGTTCTTTACCAGGTCCTGGAAACGAGCCGGGTGGCAATAGCCTTTGAGGTAGCCGATCTGGCCTTCGTCGGAATAGAGGTATTCCATCCAGAGCTTGGCAGCATTCGGGTGCGGTGCGTAGGCGCTGATGGCCTGCACGTAAACGCCGGCAAGAACGCCGGACGGCGGAACGACGACTTCAACCGGCGGGTTGCCCTTGAGGGTGTCACGGCCGGCGAGAGCATTGTAGTCCCAGCTGATGATGATCGGGGTTGCACCCTGCGCGAGCGTGCCGGACTTGCCGATGACCGGAACGAAGTTGCCAGCCTTGTTGAGTTCGGCAAAGTATTTCAGGCCGGCTTCGCCGCCTGCGGCGCCGGGCTTGGCGCCTGTCGACGCGCCGGCAGCCGATACGGCGAGGATCGCCTGGTTCGAGGCGCGCGGATCACCGGCCAGAGCAACGCTGTTGGCATATTCCGGCTTGAGCAGGTCGGCCCAATCCTTCGGGACGTTCTTGACGATATCGGTGTTTACCTGCAGCGACATGACGCCATAATAGTCGCCGAACCAATGGCCGTCGGCGTCCTTCAGTTCGGCCGGGATCGAATCCCAGGTCGATACCTTGTAAGGCATCGTCAGGCCGTCTTTCTTGGCATCCGGACCGAACGAAAGACCGACGTCGATGACGTCAGGAGCCTGCGGACCCTTGTTGTCCTTGTTCGCCTTGATGGCTTCGACTTCGTCCTTCGAACCGGCATCCGGGTTGAGTTCGTTGACTTCGAGGCCGTACTTGGCTTTGAAGCCGGCGATGATGTCACCGTAACCGCACCAGTCGTGCGGCAAGGCGATCGTCGTCAACGTGCCTTCCTTCTTGGCCGCGGCGACCAGTTCGGCCGGTGCTTCGGCGAACGAAATCGTCGTACCCGCGAACAGCACAGCCGTCGACAGCGCGAGCAATCGTTTGGAATAATCGATCATTTGGTAAACCCCTTTTGCGATACGTCATTGGCTCTTTTGGACGTTCTGCTCCCCGATAAAGGTCTCTCATGTCAGTTGGATGACAGACCGATGACAAGCTGGTGAACGTCTTCTCCCTGAGCGGGTACGCTGGAGTGAACCACTTTTTTCGTGGCTTAGCAATTAATACGAAAGGTACATCTTACGCATTAGTTCGAGTAGCTTAGCTGCCCGGAAATAGCGAGGGCGACCTGCGAGCAATATGCGCCGACTAAATAGTTATTCCGCTCAGTGGCCGCCGCCGCCCCCGGGCGCTGGTGCGCCGGGTTTGCGCATGAGAATGGCAAAAACCGCAAGCGAGGCGAAGAGCAGCGTCAGGATGTAGAAAACATCCATGAACGACAGGAGCGAGGCCTGTTGATGCACCATCCCCGAGACCTTGCTCAGCGCCGTTGTCGGGCCGTCGAGTCCGTTAGCCGCAAACTTCCTGGTCATGCTGTCGATGAGTTCCTGCGCTTCAGGATTACCCCAGCGAACGTTCTCCGAAAGCTGCGCATAGTGCAATGCGCCACGGTCCGTAAGAATCGTGTTGATAACCGCAAGCCCTACCGCACCGCCGAGGTTGCGCGTCAGGTTGAAAAGGCCTGAAGCATTCTTCAATCGCGAAGGCGGTAGCGTACCCAAGGCCAGATTGTTGATCGGCACCATGCAAAGCATCAGCGAGCAGCCGCGCAGGATCTGCGGAATGAGAAGCTCGTAGAAATCCCAGTCGGCGGTGAGATGCGTCATGGTCCAGGTGCCGGCGGCAAAGCCAAGGAAGCCGATCATGATCATGATGCGCGGATCCATGCGGCCGGAAAGGAAGCCGGCAATCGGTGCCGTCAGGAACATGGAAAGGCCGCTGACAAACAGCGCCTCGCCGATCATCAGCGCATCGTAGCCGCGAATGCGGCCAAGATAGACCGGATAAATATAGGTCAAGCCATAGAGGCCGATACCGAGGACGAATGAGAATGCCGACCCGAACGCAAAGTTCAGGTTCTTGAAGGCGAAAAGGTCGACGATCGGCTGTTCGGCGGTAAAGGCGCGATAGAAGAAGGTGACGGCGCCGATAACGAGCACGATGCTGCAATAGAAGATCGTCGTGTCCTGCAGCCAGTCATTGCGCGGGCCTTCCTCCAGAACGTATTCGAGCGAACCGAGGAACGCTGCCATGCCGGCAAGCCCCCACCAGTCGAACTTGCTGAGCAGCGAGCGATCGCCCTTGTCGAAGTCGATGAGGTTCCAGGTGGCGACGGCGACCAGAATGCCCGGTATGACGTTGACGAGGAAGAGCCAGTGCCAGGAGAAAGCGTTGCTCAAATAGCCGCCGACTGTCGGCCCGATTGTCGGCGCGAGCGTGGCGACGAGACCGATCATCGGCGAAACGATCGAGCGCTTGGAAGGCGGGAAGATGGTAAAGGCCGCAGCAAAAACGCTGGGGATCATGCCGCCGCCGATAAAGCCCTGAATCGCGCGGTAGATGATCATCTGGTCGATGTTCGTCGCCGTAGCACACAGAATGCTGGCGAGCGTGAAGCCGGCGGCCGATGCCGAAAAGAGGACGCGCGTCGAAAGCAGCCGTCCGAGGAACCCGGACAGCGGAATCATGATGACTTCGGCGATGAGGTAGGACGTCTGCACCCAGGAGATTTCATCGGAACTGGCGCTGAGGCCGGCCTGGATTTCGGCCAGCGAGGCCGAGACGATCTGAATGTCGAGAATCGCCATGAACATGCCAAAGACCATGGCGAGGAAGGCGATCGCCTTCTTCGGATCGATGTGTTCGTCAGGAACCGCAGGTGCTGCGGGCCCTCCGATGGCGGCGGCTTTTGACATGATTCTCGGCCTATCCGGCTATGAGCTCGGCGTCGTGCGGGTATCGACGTCGACGACAACGCTCAAACCTGCTTGGAGCTTGCCGCTGGCAAGCACGTCGGCGGGCAAGGCGATACGGACGGGTACGCGCTGGACGACCTTGGTGAAGTTGCCGGTCGCGTTTTCAGGCGGAAGCAGCGAGAACACGGCGCCGGATGCGGGCGCCACGGAGGCAACGGTGCCTTCGAAGGTCTCGCCCGACAGCGCGTCGACACGTACATGCACCTTCTGCCCGACTTCGATATCCTTGAGCTGCGTTTCCTTGTAATTCGCATCGATATAGAGCGCATTCACCGGAACGAGGGCGGCGAGGCGCTGACCCGAGCTGACAAGATCGCCCTTCTTGGCGGCAAGATTGCCGACGACGCCATCCACGGGCGCGCGGATGATGGTGAAGCCCAGGTCGCGAGCGGCCTTGTCCTTGGCGAGTTGCAGCGAGGCGATCGCGCTTTCAGCTTCCTTATACTGGGCGTCGAGCACGCCGATATTGGCGTTTGCCGTGGCGATCTGCGCATCGGACGAGGCAATGTTTGCCTTTGCCTGGTCGAGAGCTGCGGTCGCGTCGTCGAGCTGCGACTGCGATGCAAAGCTCGTTGCATGAAGCTGCTTGGCACGAACCGAAGAGTTCTGCGCATTGGTCAGCACTGCCTGGGCAGCAAGCTTGCCAGCCTGGGCCTGCTGCAGCGAAGCCCTGGCGGCTTCGGTCTGCGCCTTTATCCGGTCGAGAGAAAGTCTCTGCGTTTCGATCTGCGCCTCGGCCTGCTTCTCGGCAATCGTATAGTCGCCATTGTCGAGCGTGATCAGCGGGTCGCCCGCCTTCACGCGCTGGTTGGCAACGACATTGATCGTGTCGATATAGCCCATGACCTTGGGAGCAATGGCGGTGATATCGCCCTGAACGTAGGCGTCGTCCGTGGAAACCATGAAACGGCCCGTCGTCCACCATTCGTGGCCGTACCAGGCGCCTGCGCACAGGGCAGCGACAACCACGACCGGCAGGATCAAGCGTTTCTTCGAACGCTTCTTCGGCGCTGCCGGCGTTGTGACCGCAACTTCAGGTTGTGGCGCTTCGACCTTTGCCGGAGCCTCTACCTTGGCGGCAGGAGCCGGGGCCGGAAACTGACGAATATCAGCTTCATTCTTTGCTTTGGACGCTGGCATTGAAAGGCTCTTTCTTATGGAATTCACTCTGAAAAGTGATTGAACCAATCGGTTCGATCATTGACATAGCGCAAATGGAGGCGCATATCAAGTGGATCGAACCGACTGGTTCGAAAAAGAATCAGAAATAAGGAAAATACTTTCATATGTCGTCTACCAAGCCATACGTCGTGAAGGCGCACCCCCTTTCGGATGCCGAGTTCATGACCGATGGGGACCGTCCGGGCCGCCTTGCAGCGGGCCAGGATCCGGCCAAGCGTCAGCAGATCCTCGAGGGAGCAAACCGCATTTTCTCGCAGATGGGTTTTGATGCGGCCAGCATGAATGACATCACGCGTGAGGCCGGCGTTTCTAAGGGCACGATCTACGTATACTTCGACAGCAAGGAAGAGCTCTTCATGGAGCTCTGCAATCACTATCGCGAAGTGCTGTTTGCCGACATATACCATGCGCTGGAAAGCGAAGGCGATCTGCGCGACGCTCTGATCGAGTTCGGGACTGCTCTGGCGACGGTGGTAACCTCCGATGTCGTCATCCGAGCGCAGCGTGTCGTCATCGGCGTTGCCGAGCGGATGCCGTCGATGAGCCGCGATTTCTACGAAAGGGGTCCGCGGCGTGGCCAGGCGCTGATGCGGGCGCTCATCGACAAGCATGTTGCCGCCGGGACCCTCGATATCGAGGACACGGAGCTTGCAACCTATCAGCTGGCTGACCTTTTCATGTCAGGACTTTTCAAGAAGCGCATATTCGGCTGCATGGCGACGCCTCCGTCGCCCGCGCTTATCCGCAAGACCGTGACATCCGGCGTGGATATTTGGCTGAAGGCCTACAAACGCTGATTGTAGAAGGCGATTAGGCCGCCGCGCAGTTGGCGCAAACGCCGCGTATTTCAATCGTGGTTTTCGACTGCCTGAAGCCGTTTTCGCTTGTCCACTCCCGCACGCGTCCGGTGATCACATCATCGGAGAATTCAGATACCTGACCGCATTTCTCGCAGATGGCGAAGGCGGTCATGCCATGGCTATGGCTGTGGTTGTGCGGATGCGAGCAGGCGACGAAGGCATTGATGCTTTCGAGCCGGTGGATCATGCCGTAGTCGAGCAATTTGTCGAGGGCCCGATAGACCTGGAGCGGGGCGCGGAAACCCTCGCCGCGCAGCTGGTCGAGGATCGTATAAGCGCTGAGAGGCCCCTCGGCGCGAGCCAAGGCATTGAAAACCAGCGCCTGGTTCTTGGTCAGCTCTTGCGTCGATGTCATTGCCGAAAATGCTCCTTGATCATCAGTAGCAGATAGTCAGTCTTGGGCCTTGGTGCCAGTGGATACACGATTTTCGGCGGTTCTCAAATTCGCCATTGTTGACTAATGTAATAACATCACATATCGATTTGGCAAAGCCCGCGCACTGGCGGCACCTTCAGCGAACGCAGTAGAAACAATGCCCGTACCCTGCCTGACCTTTCGCGACCTTACGCTCGGCTATCACCGGCACCCGGCCGTGCATCATTTGAATGGCAGCGTTCGCCGCGGCTCGCTGACGGCCGTCGTTGGCCTGAACGGGTCGGGCAAATCCACGCTGATGAAGGGGATTGTCGGTGTTTTAAAGCCGATGTCGGGGTCCTGTACGGTCGAGAAGGGGACGCGCATTGCCTACCTGCCGCAGCAGTCCGAACTCGACCGCTCATTCCCTGCGCGTGTTGTCGATCTCGTCTCGCTTGGCCTTTGGCCAAAGCGCGGTCTGCTTGGACGCATCACGGCTGAAGATAAGGAAAGAGTGTCCAAGGCTCTGATGAGCGTCGGGCTCGAAGGCTTCGAACTGCGCCCGATCGACACGCTGTCCGGCGGACAGTTGCAGCGTGCGCTATTTGCCAGAGTCCTGCTGCAGGACGCCGATCTTATCCTGCTCGATGAGCCGTTCAATGCGATCGACACGAAAACCGTCAGCGACCTGATCGACCTTATCAAGCGCTGGCACGGCGAGAATCGGACGATCATGGTTGTCGTCCACGATCTCGACCTTGTGCGCGAGCATTTTCCAGAGACGCTGCTCCTTGCGCGAAAACCCATCGCCTGGGGCGCATCGCGTGAGACGCTGCGGCCGGAAAATCTCCTGCGTGCGCGCCAATTTCACGAGGCCTGGGAAGAGGGTGCGCCCTGGTGCGAGGACGACGATGCCCATGTAGCGGAGCACCACCACGACGACGGTCATCACCATCACGCGCATCATGATCACGAGCACCATCATCACGGGCAGCGCGATCATGTATGATTTCTTTATCGCGCCGTTCGCCGACTACAGCTTCATGCAGCGCGCCTTGCTTGGCTCGATCGCGCTTGCCCTCGGTTCCTGCCCGGTCGGTGTGTTCCTGATGTTGCGGCGCATGAGCCTGACCGGCGATGCGATGGCGCATGCCATTCTGCCTGGCGCAGCGGTCGGCTTTCTTCTTTACGGGCTGCAAATCGTGCCGATGACGATTGGAGGTCTTGTGGCCGGCGTCATCGTCGCGCTCGGCGCCGGCGCCGTCTCGCGCTTCACCATCCAGAAGGAAGATGCGTCGATGGCGGCCTTCTATCTGATTTCACTGGCGCTCGGCGTCCTGATCGTCTCGTTGCGCGGCTCGAATGTTGATTTGATGAATGTGCTTTTTGGAACGGTGCTCGCACTCAACAATGAGGCGCTAAGCCTGATCGGGATAATCTCCGCCATAAGCATCGTCACGCTCGCTATTTTCTGGCGCGGCCTTGTCGCCGAATGCCTCGATCCGCTCTTCCTGCGCTCGGTAAGCCGCATCGGCACGCCGGTGCATTTCATTTTCCTTGCCCTGGTTGTCATC
The DNA here is from genome assembly GCF_009647635.1 of Phyllobacterium sp. SYP-B3895. Classification (NCBI taxonomy): domain Bacteria; kingdom Pseudomonadati; phylum Pseudomonadota; class Alphaproteobacteria; order Hyphomicrobiales; family Phyllobacteriaceae; genus Phyllobacterium; species Phyllobacterium sp. SYP-B3895. The sequence goes on from NZ_WJIG01000003.1 coordinate 111,625, forward strand.
AACCTCGTCGGCGGCTTCCAGGCGCTCGGCACCTTGCTCGCCGTAGGCCTCATGATGCTGCCAGCCGCCGCGGCCCGCTTCTGGACCTCCCGCGTCGGACCAATGTGCGGGCTTGCCATTGTCATCGGCTGCATTTCATGCGCCGGCGGGCTTTTGATTTCCTATCATTTTGCCGTGCCTTCAGGGCCCGCCATCATTCTATCGGCCGGTGCGATCTATCTGAGTTCGATCGTTGTCGGCACACGTGGCGTCATCAATAGCCGCCTGCGTCCTCACCGCCACAGAACCGCCTAGCAAACCAGGAATGGAATCCATGAAAAAAGCCTTCAAACTTGTCGCAACTGCGAATGTTATACTATTACTGAGCGGGGCATGCTCGGCCGCATTTGCCGATCCGCTCAAGGTGGTCTCCAGCTTCACGGTGATTTCGGACTTTGCCAAAAATGTCGGGGGCGACAAGATCAAGCTGACGACCCTCGTCGGTCCGGATGGCGATGCGCATGTCTACGAGCCGAAGCCCGCTGATGCCGCCGCCGTCGCCGGCGCCGATGTGGTGCTGGTGAATGGCCTGCATTTCGAAGGCTTTCTGCCGCGTCTCGTCGAGGCGAGCGCCACAAAGGCGCCGATCATTGAGCTGAGCAAAGGCGTCGAGCCGATCAAGAGCGCCGAGGACGAACACCATCATGAAGCGGCCAGCGGCACGCAGCACGAAGAACATGAGGCGTTCGATCCACATGCATTTCAATCGATCAGCAATGCCAAGATTTATGTGAAGAATATCGTCGATGCCTTCTGCACGGCCGACGCTGCAAATTGCGATACCTATAAAAGCAACGCGGCCGCCTACACGGCAAAGCTCGACGCCACCGAAACCGAGGTCAAGGCGGCAATCACCTCCATCCCGGAGTCGAAGCGGCTGGTCATCACGTCACATGATGCCTTCGGCTATTTCCAGCACGAATATGGTCTGACCTTCCTCGCGCCTGAGGGCATATCGACGGATTCGGAGGCCTCTGCCGCAGATATTGTCGCCCTGATCAAGCAGATCAAGGAAGACAAGGCCTCGGCGATTTTCGTTGAGAACATCACAAATCCGCGCCTCATCGAGCAGATCGCCAGCGAAACAAAGCTCAAGGTGGGTGGAACGCTCTATTCGGACGCCTTGTCAAAGCCGGACGAGGGTGCAAGCACCTACATCGACATGATGCACCACAATATAGAGACGTTTAAAAAGGCCATCCTCGGCAGTTGATGGCAACTGAGCGGTCCGGAAGACGTCCGGACCGCGCTGGCATCAGATGAAGGCTGCGGTCTGGGCCGGTGAAATGCGGACCTTGCCGATGTTGCGTCCCTCCATCTCGACGATCTCGAATTCGAGGTCGTCGACGGTGAGTTTCTCGCCCGCTGCGGGAATATGACCGAGATTCCACAGGATATAGCCGGCAAGCGTCGTATAGCGGTCGCCATCGTCGACCAGGTCCCGATCGATCAGGCCGCCAAGGCGGCGAATGTCGATATAGCCGTCAACGACCATGCTGCCGTCTTCGGCGCGCTCGATGACCGGACTATCCTCGCCCTCCTCGGGGAAATCGCCGGCGATCGCCTCAAGTACGTCGGTAGGCGTGACGATGCCCTCGAACGACCCATGCTCGTCGAGCACCACGCCCATCTGCACGTATGAGCCGCGCAACTGTTCCATGACGCGCAGCACGTTGGCGTTTTCATGGAAGATCAGCGGCTGGCGCGTGACTTTCTCCCAATCGATCTTGCCGCCGTCGAGTATGGCAAACAGCAAGTCCTTTGTCAGCGCAACGCCGACAAATTCATCGACGCGCCCGCGCGCCAGCACGACACGGCTGTGGGACAGGGTGCGGATCTCGGCAAGGAGTTCCTCGTTGGTCTCGTCGAGATCGAGCCATTCGACTTCATTGCGTGGCGACATGATCGAGCGCACCGGTCGTTCGACGAGGTCGAGCACACCGCGGATCATTTCCTTCTCTTCCGGATGGAAGACGTCGCTTGCGGCGCTGTGCTCGGCAATGACATCGAGCGTATCGGAATGCGGCGCCTCGGCGCCGCGTCCGCCGCCGAGAAGGCGCAGCACGGCGCCGGCGGTGCGGTCGCGCAGGTCCATCGTGGTGACGTGTTTTTCACGGTTGTGGCGTCCCAGCTGGTTGGCCGCTTCGACGAGGACCGAGAAGCCGATCGCCGCGTAGAGATAGCCCTTCGGAATGTGGAAGCCGAAGCCTTCGACGATGAGGCTGAAGCCGATCATCATCAGGAAGCCCAGACAGAGGATAACGACCGTCGGGTGGCGATTGACGAAATTCATGAGCGGCTTTGCCGCCAGCATCATCACGCCGACGGCGATGACGACCGCGATCATCATGACTTCGAGATACTTCACCATGCCGACAGCGGTGATGACGCTATCGAGGGAGAACACAGCATCAAGAACCACGATCTGGGCGATGACCTGCCAGAACACCGCGTTGGCGGCATTCGTTTCCTTGGCGGAAAGATGCCCTTCAAGGCGCTCGTGCAGTTCCATCGTGCCCTTGAACAGGAGAAACACGCCGCCGATGATGAGGATAATGTCGCGCCCGGAAAATCCGAAGCCTGCTACGCTGAACAGCGGGGTCGTGAGCTTCACCACCCATGAAATCGAGGCAAGCAGCAGCAGGCGCATGATCAGCGCCAGCGAAAGGCCAAGAATACGCGCGCGATTGCGCTGGTGTGCCGGCAGCTTGTCGGCAAGAATCGCGATGAAGACAAGATTGTCGATGCCGAGAACGATCTCGAGCACGATCAGGGTCAGGAGTCCTATCCAGGCATTGGGATCGGCAATCCAGTCAAGGGTCCATTCCATTGGAACGTCAGGTCCTTTCGAAGAAAATGATCAGCGTGCAGCGCGGCGGGCGGACGCGCCGACGCGTGACAACGCAACGCCACAGCGGGAACCGCGGGCGTGGGGGAAAACGGAATAAATAGCGCAATAGGAGTGTAGTCGCTGACGCTGCGCATGCAGAGTCAGCATGCTTCGCAAGTCCGGACTTGGAGGCTCTTCAGATTGATCGTCCGGCATCGATGCGCGGTCAGTCCCTGTTTGACTGGCTGTCAAAGTGAAAATTGCGTGTGCCAGATACGCCTATAATGGCAGCCACAAGGTCCGAGTTCAAGAGGTAGCCGGGTGTTTTGCCTACCCGGCAAACCCGCCGGCATCGAGAAAGGTCTGCTCTTCCTCGGTCATTGTGCGGCCGAGAATGGCGTTGCGATGCGGAAAGCGGCCGAAGCGCTGGATGATATCGTAGTGGTCATGGGCGTATTCGACATTGGCAGGCGAGCCGCCGCTGCAAAGTTCCACACACCGCCTCTGATCGTCGAGGTCTTCGGAATGCATGAAGGGCAGATAGAAGAAGCCGCGCAAGGGATTTTCGATGGAGATGTCGTGACCCTGTTCGAGGGCGCGGTGGGCATACATGCGGGCCAGCGAGTCCGTCGCATACATGTGGCCGGTATTGCGAAAGAAATTGCGGGGAAACTGATCGAGCAGAACCATCAGTGCCAGAGCTCCGTGGGGAGTATCGACCCAGTGTTCATATTCGCGGCGCGCCGCGACATAGTGGTCGTCGAGAAACTGCGCGCGGCACAGTTCATCGAATGCCTCGTCCTTGGTCCACCATTTGTCCTCTCCGGCCTCGCGCCAGAAATCGACAATGGCCGTGATCTTCGCATCGTCCGTGTCAGGCATGGTGATGATCCCTTCAGTTTGCGTCGGCGTTTTGCGGCGGTTGCACCCCGGCGACCTCGGGGTTGATTACCTGACCGGCGCGGCGCGGCTTGATCAGCGGGCCGGGAACCGGGGCATTGCCCTTCATGAGGTCGATGCCGGCGCGAATGCCGCCAGCCACCTGAAGGTCGAGACGTTCCGCGTCGCGCCGTCTCACGTCCTCGATCACGTCGGCGGCCTCGCGCCTGTCGACGCCGAGCCCGACGAGCGTATTCTCGCCAAAGATCAGCGCCGATTCGAAGGTCTCGCGCATCTGATAGTCGACGCCGATCTTGATGAGTTCGATCGTGTTGCCGCGGTCGTAGGCGCGCGCATAGATCTGAACCAGCGGGAATTCGGATTTGAGCAGGTTGGCGATCGAAAGGATTGTCTCCGCCTTGTCGACGCAAATGAGAACCGCCTGGGCCCGACCGGCGCCGGCGGCATGCAGAATATCGAGCCGCGTGCCATCGCCGTAATACACCTTGAATCCGAATTGGGACGCCGCCTGGATCATTTCGACGTCGTTGTCGATGATCGAGATATCGACGCCGCGCAGCAGCAACGGCTGGCAGGAAATCTGCCCGAACCGGCCGAAGCCGATGATCAGCACATTGCCCGAAAGGCCTTCGGCCACCTCGACCGCCTCCAGATCCTGTTTTTCTTCCGGCATGAGATAACGCAGGGCAACGAGAAGCAGGGGTGTCAGGAACATCGAGAAAATAATCACGGCGGTAAGAATTGCATTCGCCTGGCCGTCGAGAATGCCCACGGCCGTCGCGGTCGCATAGAGCACGAAAGCGAATTCGCCGCCCTGGGCCATGATGACGGCGCGTTCGATCGCCTCGCGGTTGGAAGATTTCAGCAGCCGTGCAACGGCATAGATCCCGGTCGCTTTCACGACCTTGAAGGCGACGACGTAGAAAATGACGGTTTTCCAGTTGGCAGCGACAACGCTCAAGTCGAGCGACATGCCGACCGCGAGGAAAAACAGGCCGAGCAAGATGCCGCGGAAAGGCTCGATATCGGCTTCGAGCTGGTGGCGGAAGGTCGATTCGGAAAGGAGAACGCCGGCAAGGAACGCGCCCATGGCCATGGAGAGCCCGCTCACCTGCATCAGCAGCGCCGATCCAAGGACGACAAGCAGCGCCGCCGCCGTCATGACCTCGCGGGCGCGCGATTGCGCAAGGAATCCGAAGAGCGGATTGAGCAGGTATTTGCCGGCCAGCACGAGCCCGACAATGGCCCCGATCCCTATGCCGATCGGAACCCAGTGCATGCCGCCTGCGGCTTCCACGCTCATCGGGGCGAGAAAAGCGACGATCGCCAGCAAGGGGACGATGGCCAGATCTTCAAGAAGAAGGATCGACACCATGCGCTGGCCCTGTGGCGTCGCCGTCTCGCCGCGCTCCTCGAGAAGTTGCATGACAATGGCGGTCGACGTCAGAACGAAGCCGGCGCCGGCGACAAAGGAATGCGCCACAGGAAAGCCGGTGGCGATGCCAACGCCGGTCAGAAGGAGGGCGCAGACACCGACCTGGAGGGCGCCAAGTCCGAAGATGTCCTTGCGCAACCCCCATAACCGGGAAGGCTGCATCTCAAGGCCAATGATGAAAAGAAACATCACGACGCCGAGTTCCGCCACATGCAGGATCGTTTCGGGATCGGAAAAGAACTTAAGACCGAAAGGACCGATAACCACCCCGGCCGCGAGATAACCGAGGATGGAGCCGAGGCCGAGGCGCTTGAACAACGGCACGGCGACGACGCCCGCGCCGAGCAGGACCACGACGCTTAAAAGATCCGGTCCGCTTGTCTCTACCGCCATTGTCGCCCCTGCCATTTGTGCCGCTGATTTTACCATGGGTAAAGCGGCAGGCGGCAGCAGGCAAGCCTATTTGAACCGATAGCGGACTCAGCCGAGATTCCAGATGCGGCGGGCGTTCTGCGAGAAAAGCTTGCCCCGCTCCTCGTTGCTGCAGCCGGAAACGAGCGTATGGGTTGCCGCGACCCAGGTGGCAAGCCCGCCGTTAAGCGTGCAAACGGGCCAATCGCTGCCCCAGACGAGCCGGTCAAAGCCGAAACTTTCGATCACGTGATGAACATAGGGCTTGAGCGTATCCACTTGCCAAGCGTCCGGGTCCGCATAGGCAACCACCCCCGATATCTTGGCGATGACGTTGCTGCGCTTGGCGATCTCGGCGACCTTCCCGCTCCACCCGTCGAACTCTTCGCCCTTGATATCCGGCACGCCGCAATGATCGAGGATAAAGGTGACATCCGGTGCAAGGTCGACGAGCGCGATCGCCTTGTCGATCTGGCGGGGCAGGACACAGAGGTCGAAAGTGAACCTCGTCTTGCCGAGGCGCTTGATGTTGTCGCGAAACGTTCGGCCTTCCGAAAGCGCATCTGGCATCACATGGAGCACGCGCCGGAAACCCTTCACCAGGGGGTTGGCGACCTGCCGTTCGAGGAAGGCCGGAAAATCGCCGTCTTCCGGACGGCAGGAGGATATGGCTCCGGCAATAAGGCTGTCCTTACGGCGGGCAAGGCTCGCAATGTAGGCCGTTTCCGTCTCGATCTCGTGCGCGGCGACGTCCACTTCCATGTGCAGCGCCTGTGCAATGCCGGCGCGGCGCGCCTGCACGGCATATTCCTCGTAGCTGAAGTCGCGGTTGAGGGCATCTGCGCGGGCAAGCCAGGGATAAGAAAGGGCGGACTGATCGATAATGTGAAGGTGAGTATCGATCAAGGGCATGACTGACATGGGGATTTCCTCCTTCGGTCAGGCGTGCCGGGGCACGCTTGAATGAATGACGTCGGCCCCGGCGAGCGCCGATAATTTCTGGGCCGTCGCCACCAGCATCTTGCGGGCATCGTCGATGGCTGGAGCGTTCGCAATGTTCAGGAGCTGAATATAGGGACAGGTGAGGGCGGCAATGGCGCGCCCGTCCGGCCCAAGTACCGGCGCCGAAACGTTGTAAACGCCCGCGGTCTGAGCGCTCGGCATGACCTCATATCCACGTTCGCGAATCTGGTTGAGGCGCTCGAGAAAGTCCGCAGGCTGGGCAATATCGTCCGCGTGTTTCTCGTATTCTGCAATCATCAGAGCCCGCTCATCATCGGATCTGAAGGCAAGAAGCACGTGGCCGGAGCCAGTGTTGAACAGGCTGATATGCGAGCCGACGCGGATCGAGATGCCCCAGTAGTCCGGGGCTTCCTGCTGGGCGATGACCACCGCCGCGCCACGATCGAAGACGCTGAGCTGGTTGGCTTGCTTTGAGTTGACGGCAAGGTCGCGCATCAAGGGTGTCGCATAGGATACCAGGCGACGTACCGGCGCATGGAGTTGCGCAAGGCCGAAGAGTTTAAGGGTCAGCGAGTAGCGGTCGCCCTCCAGCCGTGTAACGTAGCCGCGCCGCACCAGCCGGTCGAGCATACGATAAAATTCATTGGGGCTTCGCCCGAGAAACTTGGCAATTTCCGCCTGGGTGAGCCCCCCATCAATCCCAGAAAGCAGTTCGAGAATATCTAGCCCCTTGTCGAGCGCAGGCGCCCGATACCGGTCGCTGTCGTCTTCGTCCGTCATGAAAAATCTCCCCATTGAGAGTATGCATATACGAAGAGGATATTCGTAGGAAAGCGAATTCCTTGCTTGACGATAGAGCCTAATTAATGTTTGTATATGAATGAAGCGCCCATATATGGGTGTTTAACTGTGCGGGAGCCGGGGAGCGGTCCCGCTTTGGGAGGAATTTCGATGAAGTATCTTTTGGCCAGCGTTTCAGCTGGGGCTATCGCGTTGTTGGCAGCGCAGGGAGCCGTTGCGGCAGACTTGCCTGGAAAATTCGACGGCGTGACGATCGACGCCAAGCTTATCGGCGGCCAGCAGTACGAGCCCCTCTACGAGCGTATCGGCGAGTGGGAAAAGCTGACGGGCGCCAAGGTCAACATCCTGTCGAAGAAGAACCACTTCGAGCTCGACAAGGAGATCAAATCGGACATCGCCTCGGGCAGCCTGAACTGGTGTGTTGGATCGAACCACTCGTCGTTCGCACCGCAGTATCCAGGCATCTATACCGACCTGAACAAGCTGCTTCCGGCGGAAGAAATCGCGGAATTCGTCCCCAACAACATCAAGGCCTCGACGCTTGACGGCAAGCTCGTCATGCTGCCACGCGCGCAGTTCGACGTGTCGGCACTCTATTACCAGAAGAGCCTTTACGAGGACGACGCCAACAAGAAGGCGTTCAAGGAAAAGTACGGCTACGACCTGACGCCGCCGGATACCTGGCAACAGGTTTCGGATCAGGCGCAGTTCTTCACCAAGGCGCCGGATTTCTACGGCACGCAGTTCGCCGGCAAGGAAGAGGCGATCAACGGTCGCTTTTATGAAATGGTCATTGCCGAAGGCGGCGAATATATCGACGCGCAAGGCAAGCCGGCCTTCAATTCGGAAGCCGGCGTCAAGGCCCTCGACTGGTTCGTCAACCTCTACAAGGCAAAGGCTGTGCCTGCTGGCACGACCAACTATCTGTGGGATGATCTCGGCCAGGGCTTCGCTTCAGGTTCGATCGCCATCAACCTCGATTGGCCGGGCTGGGCCAGCTTCTTCAACGACCCGAAGTCGTCGAAGGTCGCGGGCAATGTCGGCATCAAGGTGGCGCCTAAGGGTTCTTCCGGCAAGCGCACCGGCTGGTCGGGCCATCACGGCTTCTCGGTCACGGAAAACTGCGCCCACAAGGATGCCGCTGCTTCCCTGGTCTGGTGGCTGACCAACGAAGACAGCCAGAAGCTCGAAGCCAAGAATGGTCCGCTGCCGACGCGCACCAAGGTATGGGAATGGGATATCGAGCAGTCGAAATCCGATCCGTACAAGTCGGAAGTGCTGAATGCCTTCCAGGAAGAGGCAAAGAGCGCTTTCCCGGTTCCGCCACTTGCCGAATGGATCGAAATTTCCAATGCGGTCTATCCAGAACTGCAGGCGGCGATCCTTGGCGACAAGACGTCAAAGGAAGCGCTTGATACCGCAGCCCAGAAGGCAACCGACATCCTGAAGGACGCCGGCAAGCTCTGATCTGATTTCAATTTCGGGACGGTGCCGCACGCGGTGCTGTCCCGATCGTCCAATTCATCCGGCGCGGGGCAATGACCTTGCCCTGAGCTGGAAGTTTTACCTTTAAGGTCAGTGATTATTGCGCTGGCTCGCTGTCCAGGTGACGTCAGAACAAGGCATCCGATGAAATCTCTCAAACTATCAGCGCCGACACTCTTGCTACTGCCCGCGATCATCGTTCTTGCCGCCGTGATCGTCCTGCCGCTGCTTTTCTCGCTCTATTCGAGTTTTACGCCGTTCCGTCTGACCAAGCCCGAGACGATCTGGGTTCTCATAGGCTTCCGGAACTACGTCACGGCCCTCACCAGCTATGAATTCTGGACGGCGTTCGGACGCACCGTTCTGCTTTTGACGATTGCGCTCAACGCGGAAATGATGCTCGGCCTCGGACTTGCCATGCTCGTCAACAAGGCAACGCACGGTCAGCGGCTCCTGCGCACACTGATGATGTTCCCGATGATGTTCTCGCCAGTGCTTGTCGGCTTTCAGTTCAAGTTCCTCTTCAATGACAATGTGGGTTTCATCAACAACGCCCTGCAATCGCTCGGTCTTGCCACCAATGCCATACCGTGGCTGATCGACGGCAACCTTGCCCTGTTCTCGATCATCGTCGCCGAGATCTGGTCGTCGACCTCGGTCTTCGCCATCCTGATCCTTGCCGGACTTCTCGCCATGCCGCAGGAGCCGATCGAAGCGGCGCGGGTCGACGGCTGCACGCCCTGGCAGACTTTCCGTTTCGTCACATGGCCGTACCTGATGCCGTTCGCGTTCATCGCCATGACGATCCGCTCGCTCGACGTTGCGCGCGCCTATGACATCGTCAAGATCATGACTGATGGCGGGCCGGCCAAGCGCACCGAACTCCTGTGGACCCTCATCGGGCGCACCGCCTATAGCGATGGCCGCATGGGGTTTGCCAATGCCATGGCCTATATCTCAATCCTGCTTTCGATCCTTTTCACTGTCTATTTCTTCAGGAAACTTGCGGCTGCGCGTCAGCAGATTGGAGCGGAGTGGTAAGATGGATCTCAATACGTCCCATAGATTCAAGCGCCGCGCGCTGAAGTTCGCCCACCTCGTCGGCCTGTTCCTGGCGATGCTGGTGATCTGCCTGCCGGGCCTGTGGATCGTCCTGAGTTCGCTGCGCCCCACTGTCGAGATCATGGCGAAGCCACCGGTCTGGATTCCGCAGGAACTGTCATTCGACGCCTATCGCGCCATGTTCGGCGGGGCCGGGCAGGGCGGCATTCCAGTCATCGACTATTTCCGCAACTCGCTGATCATCTCGATTACGTCGACGATCATCGCGCTGGTTGTCGGCACCGCCGGGGGCTACGCCTTTGCCCGCTACAAGTTCAAGGGCAAGTCCGGTATCTTCCTCGGCTTCATGCTGACGCGTGCGGTGCCCGGCATTGCTCTGTCGCTGCCCCTCTTCATGATCTTCGCGCGCCTCGGCATCATCGACACGCACTTTGCGATGATCCTGGTATATGTGGCGCTGAATGTGCCCTTTACGATCTGGCTCATCGACGGCTTCTTCCGCCAGGTGCCGAAGGATCTCGCCGAAGCCGCGCAGATCGACGGTTGCACGCGCTGGCAGGCATTCTGGCAGGTGGAATTTCCGCTCGCCGGGCCTGGTATTGCCTCCGCGGGCATCTTCGCATTCCTCACCTCGTGGAACGAGTATGCGCTTGCCTCGCAGATCACCCGCTCGGTGAATTCGAAGACGCTGCCCGTCGGCCTTCTCGATTATACGTCGGAATTTACCATCGACTGGCGCGGCATGTGCGCGCTCGCCGTCGTCATGATCATTCCGGCGCTCACCCTGACGTTCATCATTCAAAAGCATCTCGTATCCGGACTGACGTTCGGCGCGGTGAAAGGTTAGTTCGCATGGCTCCCGTCACACTCAAAAAGCTGGTCAAGCGCTACGGCAATGTCGACGTCGTGCATGGCATCGATCTTGAGGTCAAGGATCGCGAGTTTATCGCGCTCGTCGGTCCTTCCGGCTGCGGCAAGTCAACGACGCTGCGGATGATCGCCGGCCTCGAGGATATCAGCGACGGCGTGATCGAGATCGGCGGCAAGCCCGTCAACGATCTGCCGCCGCGCGCCCGCAATATCTCGATGGTGTTCCAATCCTACGCGCTCTACCCGCATATGACCGTGCGGGAGAATATGGGCTTTTCGCTGAAGATCGGCAAAGTTGCACAGAGTGAGATCGACGCCCGCGTCAACGAAGCGGCTCAGATTCTCGATCTCGGCAAATATATGGACCGTCGGCCGTCGCAACTTTCCGGCGGCCAGCGCCAGCGTGTCGCGATGGGGCGGGCCATCGTGCGCCAGCCCGACGTCTTCCTCTTCGACGAACCGCTCTCCAATCTCGATGCGAAGCTGCGCACGCAGGTGCGAACCGAGATCAAGCGCCTGCACAACAAGGTGCAATCCACCATGATCTATGTAACGCACGATCAGGTCGAGGCGATGACGCTTTCGGATCGCATTGTCATCATGCGCGACGGCTATATCGAACAGGTCGGAACGCCAGACGAAGTGTTCAAGCGTCCGGCCACGCGCTTTGTCGCCGGCTTCATCGGTTCGCCGCCCATGAACCTCAACGAAGCCAGCGTCGCGGACGGAAAGCTCATTTTCGAGGGCGGCCAGAGCCTGCCCCTACCGGCCGAGTTCCGCAACAAGGTCGCGGCCGGCGACAAGGTGATTTTCGGCCTGCGTCCTGATGACATCTACCCGACCGGGCACGGCCTCAATTCCGGTGAAGCCACCGATGTTCACGAACTCGAATTGCCGGTGTCGATCACCGAGCCGCTCGGCAATGAAACGCTGCTCTTTGTCACCATGGCAGAGCGCGAATGGGTTTCGCGCATGCTCAATCCGCGCGCCATTGCCGGCGGCGAGGTGGTAAAGTTCAGTTTCGACCTGTCGCAGGCGCATCTCTTCTCGCCCGAAACCGGCAAAACCTTGCGGAGCTGATACGATGGCAAAGATTGAACGCGTCGAACTGCGCATGGTGGATCTGCCGCCGAAGGTCCTGCGGACCGACGCCATCCAGAGTTTCGTCAGCCAGGAAACGCCTATCGTCACCATCACCGACAGCGATGGCGCAACCGGCACCGGCTACAGCTATACGATCGGCACAGGCGGCTCCTCGGTCATGCGGCTTCTTTCCGATCACCTTGTTCCGCGCATACTCGGCAAGGATGCGGACCAGATCGAAGCCATCTGGCGTGATCTCGAATTCGCAACACACGCGACGACCATTGGTGCAATCACGGCGATAGCGCTGGCGGCCGTCGATACGGCACTCTGGGATTTGCGGGCGAGGAAGCAGGGCCTGCCACTGTGGAAACTTGCAGGCGGCGCCAAGGATCGCTGTCCCCTCTATACAACCGAGGGTGGATGGCTGCACATTGAAAAGCAGGCGCTGGTTGACGATGCGCTGCAGGCGCAGGCCAAGGGGTTCCGCGGCGCCAAGGTCAAGATTGGCCGGCCGCATGGCTCGGAGGATCTCGACCGCCTTTCCGCCGTGCGCGATGCTGTCGGTCCCGGCTTCGAAATCATGACAGATGCCAACCAGGGCTTTGCCCTCGACGAGGCCATTCGTCGTTCGCATGTGCTGCGCGATGTCGATCCTGCCTGGCTGGAAGAGCCGCTGCCGGCGGACGACATCGATGGGCATGTGCGCCTTTCATCCGCCACGGCAATACCGGTCGCGGTCGGCGAATCGCTCTATTCGATACGCCACTTCCGCGAATATATGCAGAAGCGTGCCTGCTCGATCGTGCAGGTGGATGTCGGTCGTATCGGCGGTATTACGCCATGGCTGAAGGTCGCGCACACGGCGGAAGCCTTCGACATGCCGGTCTGCCCGCACTTCCTCATGGAACTGCATGTGAGCCTTACCTGCGCCGTCCAGAATGGCAAATATGTCGAATACATCCCGCAGCTCGACGATCTCACGCATACGCAGATGCGGATCGAGAACGGCTACGCTGTGGCGCCCTCCGAACCCGGCATCGGCATCGATTGGGACTGGGATGCGGTCAAAGGCCGGAGCGTCGGCGAATTCACCACCGAGATAAGGGTCTGACGATGCAGCGCATGGGCATGATGATCGGGCTCAACCCGGACAAGGTCGCCGAATACAAGCGCCTGCATGCTGCCGTCTGGCCAGAGATTCTCGCGCTTATTTCGAGTTGCAATATCCGCAACTACACAATCTTTCTGCGCGAGCCCGAAAACGTCCTGTTCGGCACCTTCGAATATCACGGAAAGGATTTTGCCGCCGATATGGCGAAGATGGCGGCGGACCCGAGGAACCAGGAATGGTGGGCCGTGTGCATGCCTTGCCAGGTTCCGCTCGAAACCCGGGCCGAAGGCGAGTGGTGGGCGACGATGGAAGAAGTGTTCCATCTCGACTGATGAGGAATAGTGATGCGTTTTGACCCAGCGGCCCTCCAGCAGAGTTGGCCATTGCCTGAAATGCCAAGGCCCATCGTGACCTTCGGTGCCGGCAGCATCGTCGGCGATGCGCACTACCCCGCCTATCGGAAGGGCGGCTTTCCGATTGCCGGACTGTTTGACCCCGACCTCGACAAGGCGCGCAAGCTCGCTGATCAGTGGGGCGTGACCGCTTACGCGTCGCTGGCGGAAGCCGCTGCGGTGGACGATGCGATCTTCGATCTGGCGACGCCGCCTTCGCGACATGCGGATGTGTTGCGGGCGCTGCCGCAGGGATCGTTCGCGCTGATCCAGAAGCCTATGGGCAGCGACCTTGGAGAAGCCTCCGAGATCGTGGAGATTTGCCGCGAGCGCAATATCACGGCCGCCGTCAACTTCCAGCTGCGCTTTGCGCCGATGATGCTCGCCCTGAAAGATGCGATTGCGCAAGGTTGGCTTGGCGACGTCATCGATTTCGATGCCTTGCTGGCGCTTGACACGCCGTGGTCGCTCTGGCCGTTCCTCGCTGGCCTGCCCCGGGTCGAAATCGCCATGCATTCGATCCACTATATCGATCTCATCCGGCAGATTCTCGGCAATCCGCTGGGCGTTCATGCCAAGACCCTGGGGCATCCGAACCACGGGGTCGCGCAGACGCGGACGAGCGCCATTCTCGATTACGGCGATCGAGTGCGCTGTGCGCTCTCCATCAACCATGACCACAAATTCGGCCGCAAGTTCCAGGCCTGCGAGTTCCGTATCTGCGGCACTGAAGGCGCTGCCTACGTGAAGCTCGGGGTCAATCTCGACTATCCGCGCGGCGAGCCGGACGTGCTGATGATCTACCCGAAGGGCGGTTCGGACTGGATCGACGTTCCCCTGAAAGGGGCCTGGTTCCCGGATGCCTTCGTTGGGCGCATGGCCAATCTGCAGCGTTTCGCGAGCGGGGAAGACGAGACCTTGGTCAGTTCGGTCGAAGATGGCTGGCAGACGATGGCGCTGGTCGAGGCGGCTTATCAATCGAGCGCAACGCCGGCAACGCCGCTGGCGAAACTGGCGGAGGCGTGAATGGCCGAACAGGCAATCTATTTCGAAGACTATGAACTCGGCCATGTACGCGTCACGTCCGGGAGGACGATCACCGAGACCGATTTCGTGGTGCATGCCGGCCATACCGGCGATTTCTTCCCGCACCACATGGACGCGGAATTTGCCAAGACGACGCCGTTCGGCCAGCGCGTGGCGCACGGCACAATGATCTTTTCGATCGGCGTCGGGCTCACGGCGAGCCTGATCAATCCCGTGGCTTTTTCCTATGGCTACGACCGGCTGCGCTTTGTGCGCCCGGTGTTCATCGGCGATACGATCCGGACCCGCGTGACGATCAGCGCCAAGGAAGACGATCCAAAGCGCACCGGCAGCGGTCGCGTGGTCGAGCGCTGCGAAGTTCTGAACCAGCGCGACGAGGTGGTTCTCGCCGCAGATCACATCCTGATTGCCGAGCGCAGGGCATCGGGTGCATGACAGGCGCGATATGTGTCGAAATGGAGGTTTGAAATGACAGGCAAGCTTGCGGGCAAGCGCGTTCTCATCACGGCGGCAGGGCAGGGTATCGGGCGGGCATCCGTGCTCGCGTTCGCCCGCGAAGGCGCTATCGTCCATGCGACGGACATCAACGAGCAGCTTCTCGATGCCTTGCCCAAGGAGGCCAGTATCCATCCGCGCAAGCTCGATGTGCTGAAGACCGACGAGGTCAACCGGCTGATCGGCGAGATCGGGGCGATCGACATCCTGTTCAATTGCGCCGGTTTCGTGCACGGCGGCTCGATCCTCGAAATGCCGGATGCCGATCTCGACTTTGCGCTCGACCTCAACGTTCGCGCGATGATCCGCACGATCAGGGCGGTGCTGCCGGGAATGATCGAGCGCAAGGATGGCGCGATCGTCAACATGTCGTCCGTTGCAAGCAGCGTGAAAGGCGTGCCGAACCGCTTCGCCTACGGCGTGACCAAGGCTGCAGTGCTCGGTCTGACCAAGGCGGTGGCCGCCGACTACATCACGCAAGGTATTCGCTGCAACGCGATTTGCCCGGGCACGGTTGAAAGCCCGTCGCTGGAGCAGCGCATGCGCGCTGGGGGCGACTACGAGACGACGCGTGCGGCATTCATCGCGCGCCAGCCCATGGGACGCCTCGGACTGCCGGAAGAGATTGCCGATCTTGCCGTCTATCTCGCCGGCGCGACCTACACGACCGGCCAAGCCTACAATATCGATGGCGGCTGGACGGTGTAACCAAAGGAATAAACGATGAAATTTCTACGCTATGGCGCCCCCGGACAGGAAAAGCCCGGAATACTCGACAATCAGGGCCAGATTCGCGATCTCTCGGGGAAAGTCAGCGACCTTTCGGGCGCTGTGCTTGATCCAGCAGCGCTGGCAAAGCTGGCCGATCTCGAAATGGATGGCCTTCCGCTCGTCGAGGGCACCCCGCGCCTTGGTCCCTGCGTTGCCGGTACCGGAAAGTTCATCTGCATCGGCCTCAACTATGCCGACCATGCAGCAGAATCCGGGATGGCCGTGCCACCGGAACCCGTCATCTTCATGAAGGCGACCTCCGCCATTGTCGGGCCGAATGACGACCTGCTCATACCGCGCGGTTCGGAAAAGACCGACTGGGAAGTGGAACTCGGCGTCGTCATCGGCCGGACCGCAAAATATGTCAGTGAAGCCGACGCGCTCGACTACGTCGCCGGCTACTGCACCGTCCATGATGTCAGCGAGCGCGCGTTCCAGATCGAGCGTGCCGGGCAATGGACCAAGGGCAAGAGCTGCGACACGTTCGGGCCGACCGGCCCATGGCTGGTGACGAAGGACGAGATCGCCGACCCGCAGAATCTCAAGATGTGGCTCACCGTCAATGGCGAGACGATGCAGAACGGCTCGACAAAAACCATGGTTTACGGCGTTGCCTTCCTCGTTTCCTATCTCAGCCAGTTCATGAGCCTGCAGCCCGGCGACATCATTTCGACCGGCACGCCGCCCGGCGTCGGGATGGGCATGAAGCCGCCGCGCTATCTCAAGGCAGGCGATGTTATCGAGCTTGGAATTGAGGGCCTTGGCAACCAGAAGCAGGTGGCGCGCGCCGACACCTGATCATTTTGCGACAAACCAAAATTGAACACGAGATTACTGGGCAATTTCAGGAGCAAGACATGACCCGCATCACCGATCTTCGGGTTTTCGACATCCGTTTCCCTACGTCGCAGGGCCTCGACGGTTCCGACGCGATGAACCCGGACCCGGATTATTCGGCGGCCTATGTCGTTCTTGATACGGACAAGGATGGTCTTGCCGGGCACGGCCTCACATTCACTATCGGGCGTGGCAACGAGATTTGCTGCCTCGCCATCGAAGCGATGAAGCATCTTGTCATCGGACTTGAACTCGACTGGGTGAAGGAAAATCCGGGACGCTTCTGGCATTTTATCACCGGCGACAGTCAATTGCGCTGGATCGGGCCGGACAAGGGCGCCATGCATCTTGCCACCGGCGCCGTCGTCAACGCCGTCTGGGACTTGCTGGCTAAGGAAGCCGGCAAACCAGTCTGGCAGCTGGTCGGCGAGATGACGCCGGAGGAAATCGTCAACATTGTCGATTTCCGCTACCTGACCGATGTGCTGACCCGCGACGAGGCACTCGACATTCTGTGGAAAGCCGATGCCGGCAAGGCGGAACGCATTGCTGCCCTCAAGGCCGAAGGCTATCCTTGCTATACGACCTCCGCCGGTTGGCTCGGCTATTCCGATGAAAAGCTGCGCCGGCTTTGCCGAGAGGCCGTCGACGCCGGATTCAATCACGTCAAGATGAAGGTCGGGCGCGATCTCGAGGATGACATCCGCCGGCTCACGATCGCCCGCGAGGTGATCGGGCCAGACCGTATCCTGATGATAGATGCCAACCAGGTCTGGGAGGTCAACGAGGCCATCGACTGGGTGAAGAAGCTTGCCTTCGTCAAGCCGTTCTTCATAGAGGAACCGACGAGCCCGGATGATGTCGCCGGACATCGCAAGATTCGCCAGGCAATCAAACCGGTCAAGGTGGCGACCGGCGAGATGTGCCAGAATCGGATCATGTTCAAGCAGTTCATCGCTGAAGGTGCCATTGATGTGGTCCAGATCGATTCCTGCCGCATGGGCGGGCTCAACGAGGTGCTGGCGGTGCTGTTGATGGCTGCAAAATACAATCTGCCGGTCTGGCCGCATGCGGGCGGGGTTGGGCTTTGCGAATATGTGCAGCATTTGTCGATGATCGACTACATCGCGGTGTCGGGCACCAAGGAGGGGCGGGTGATCGAATATGTCGATCATCTGCACGAGCATTTCGTCGATCCCTGCGACATTCGCAATGCCGCCTATATGCCCCCTTCGATGCCGGGGTTCTCGATAGAGATGAAGCCGGAATCGATCAGGCAATATCTGCATCGCCCAATGGTATGATCGGCGTCTGTGCCGAAAATCGACAGCGCCTGGGGTCAAAGGTGCGGCGCACCATTTGACCGAAATGCCGCGTGTCGCCGTTCGTAAATGCGATGTCGTTTCCGCACCTATCCTTTTCCAAAGCCCGATGCTTTTATCGTGCCCACTTGAGGTGCCGCTTTCTAGGGAAGGCGGAGAATTGGGAAGCCGGTTAAAACCCGGCGCTGCCCCCGCAACGGTAGTGGAGTAAAACGCGGCAAAACAGCCACTGGGAGTGCACCCCGGGAAGGCGCCGTGAAGTCTGAAAAGGCAACTCCAGAGCCCGGAAACCAGCCTTGAGGGAAAACCGACTGATCGCGGTGGGCGATCAAGGAGCATGGCTTTGTGCGGTCGACAAACGTTGGCTGTACGGACGTTCTTCTCCGTCACCACCAGTCAGTTCTTTGCAGGCTTAAGGCGAGGACGCGACATGGACATTCGCAATGAACTTCTCCGGAATCTCAGAAACCGGAAACCGGGCTACGGACTGGAACAGGCTTTCTACTCAGACCCAGACTATGACCGTCTCGACATGGAGACGATCTATTATCACGACTGGCTGTTCATCGGCCATGATTGCGAAGTCGCCAAACCCGGCAATTATTTCACGGTACAGGTCGGCGACTACCCGGTCGTCATCGTGCGCGACCGCCAGGGACAGATTCGCGCCTTCCACAATTCCTGCCGCCATCGCGGCTCGCGCATCTGCGCGGGTGAGAAGGGGAGCTCGGCAAAGCTCGTCTGCCCCTATCACCAGTGGACGTACGAGCTCGATGGACGTCTGCTTTTTGCCCGCCAGATGGGCGAGGATTTCGACGCGAGCCAGTTCAGTCTGAAAACGGTGCATTGCGAGAGCGTCGGCGGCTACATCTTCATCTGCCTTGCGCAGATCGCGCCCGATTTCACCCCGACACGAACCCTGCTCGAGCCGTACCTTGCGCCACACCGGCTGACGGAAACCAAGGTCGCCTTCCAGAGTTCGATCGTCGAAAAAGGCAACTGGAAGCTCGTCTGGGAGAATAACCGCGAGTGCTACCATTGCGCCGGCAACCATCCTGAGCTTTGCAAGACCTTCCCGGAGGCGCCGAGCGCCACCGGAATTCAGGGTTCGAAGGAAGATCCGGAAATGGTGTCGCACTGGAACATGTGCGAGGCTGCCGGTCTGCCAAGCGTATTCCGCATCGCGGAAGATGGGCAGTATCGGGCGACCCGTGTTCCGCTCATCAACAACGCCGAGAGCTATACTCTATCGGGCAAGCGGGCGGTTGGCCGTCAACTCAGCGACGACGTCAACGCCAGGAGCATAGGTTCGCTCCTCCTCTACCATTATCCAACGACGTGGAATCATATCCTTGGCGACCATGCGATTTCTTTCCGTGTCCTGCCACTCGGTCCGAACGAGACGCAAGTCACGACCAAGTGGCTGGTTCACAAGGATGCGGTCGAGGGCGTCGACTATAATCTCGAAGAGCTGACGCATGTGTGGCTGGAAACCAACGATCAGGACCGTCGCATCGTCGAGGAAAACGCGTTCGGCATTCGCTCGCCGGCCTATGAACCCGGTCCCTATTCGGTCGAGCATGAAGGCGGCGTCCTTCAATTCCTCGAATGGTACAGCAATGCCATGGAAACGCGGCTTTCCGGCGATACGAAACTCAGCAGGGTTGCTTGAATGAACATGGGCGTTTCCCAGAGTTATCCGCACCTCGACCAGATGCAGCCGTGGAACGACCGGCTGCATCTTCTCGAATGTCTTTCGGTCGTCGAGGAAGCGCCCAATGTGAAGACCTTCACCTTCCGCTCGGATAATCATAACTGGTTTCGTTACGAGCCCGGCCAGTTCATGACCTTCGAGTTGCCCGTGCAACCGGAAGCGGTTTTGCGTACCTTTACATTGTCATCGAGCCCCTCCCGACCCTTCACCGTCGCCGTGACGGTCAAGGCGCAGGAAGGTAGCATCGGCACGCGCTGGATGCTCGATCATCTCATGCCGGGCGTGCGTCTCAAAGCCTTTGGCCCGCTCGGCGACTTTTCGATGCGCAAGCATCCCGGCAGCAAGTATCTCTTCATATCAGCCGGCTCAGGCATCACGCCGATGATGTCGATGACGCGCTGGATGCATGATTGCGCGCCGCAGAGCGATATCAATTTCGTTACCTGCGCGCGGCGGCCGAGCGATATCATTTTCCGCAAGGAACTCGAATATCTGACGAGCTGCATGCCGAACCTGAAATTGACCTTCCTCATCAAGGAGCACGAGATGGGGCAGGTCTGGACCGGCATACGCGGCAGGCTCGAAACGCCGAAGCTGCCGCTGCTCGCCCCGGACTTCAAGGACAGGACCATTTTCTGCTGCGGTCCGGAAAGCTTCATGCGCGATGTGCGCAATATGCTCGAAGCGTCCGGATTCGACATGGCCCACTACCATCAGGAAAGCTTCGGCCCGGCGCCCGAGCCTGTTCTGCCGATGCTCGACGGGATCTCCACGGAGCCGGCAGCCGCGAGCGCGACGTTAACGTTCTCGATGTCCGGCATGGAGGTCCCATGCGCGGCTGGAGAAACGATCCTCAAGGCGGCGCGCGGTGCCGGCATCCGCATTGCCGCCGCCTGCGAGTCGGGTCTCTGCGGCACGTGCAAGATCATGAAGCTCGCCGGCGACGTCGACATGGACCACAATGGCGGCATCCTCGATGAGGAGATCGACGAGGGCTATATCCTCGCCTGCTGCTCCAAGCCGCTCGGCAATGTCGAGGTCGAGGCTTAAGGCAATTGCCTCAGCCCGGATCTGCCCGGGCTGAGGCTCGCAACCAACGTCCAACCATTCTGTTCCGACCATGTCTCGGATGGCAGGCACACGGAATGTGCAGCCAGGGACCGTCAGCGATTGATGACGAAGAGCCCGGACGGCTGCTTCCAGTCCACCTCAGGCGTCTTGTAATATTCGATGTGGTCCGCGTCCCAACGTTCTCCCTGATATGGAAGTCGCGTTTTGAAGCCATCCCATGAACGGGAGGCCTGCGGCGACCAGCCGATTTCGGCAATAGCAGCTATACGCGGAAAGGCCATGTAGCCGAGATATTTTTCCGAGGTTGTCCGTTCTTCAGGTGTCATATACTCAAACCCATGACGGCCGCTGATCGTGCCCTCGACGCCCAGAACTTCATCCTTGCCAAGCGGGCGTGCCTTGCCGTTTTCCGGTGCGATCGCCGACAACGGGTCCCAGCCGTAGGATCTTTCCAGATTGAGGTAGTTGCTGAAGTATATTCCATAGGGCGTCTTGGCATCGTACTTGATGTCGAAGACGGTGCGGTCCACCGGAGAAATAATCAGCTTGGCGCCTTGCTTCAGACTGTTGTCGACTGTTTCGATTTTCGCATAAGATACCCCAACAGCATAGCGGTCGGTTCCAGTCGGCTCAGCGCCCCAATATTGCACGGGCGTTCCTGCAGGAAGGGGATAATTGCCCATCGTACCCCCGACCATGAGTGTTTTCCCGGCCTTGCGCACCGCAGCGGAGGCAAAATTTCAATGCGTCGCTTGAAATCTTCAGGTGGCAACTTCGCTTCGTAACCAATGCTGATGTCGAAATACTGACCCGGCGTGACTGCCACCATCCCTGTGATGACGCTATTGACGGACTCCTCCAAACTTGCGCCAGCACAATGAGAACCGCATAACGTTGTTAAATTGGAAACATCCACATTTGGGACGACATTGATCAAGTGGTCTGACGCGTAGGCAATGAGATCCTTGACGGATTCCTGCTTGTACCATTGAGTTTCCGAACCAATAACGGCCTGGCCGTTCGAGAGCATGGCGGATACCTGCTCGGCGGTCAGCCGCAAATGAAGCGTGTTCATCTTCAGGCGGGACATTTCGTCGATAAGACGCTTTATGTCGGCAGTGCCAAACGCCCCCTTTTCCAAATCGATTCTCATGCCTCGGTAGCTAAAGCGCGGCCAGTCGACGATTTGAATGGCCGGGACATTCCAAATACTATGAACGATATCATCCGAGGATAGTGGCTGCTTTGGCGCGCTGTAGACCTTGGGCGGAAGAAGTTGCAACAGCGTTTCCACTCCGTTGAACGATCCTTTGGGACTTGGCGCCCTGATCGCCACTCCTTTGGCCGTGGTGGTAAGGGAGTAGCCTTCGGCCCCAATGCTTTGACCGTTCGAGGCTTTGAGCGCCCGGATTTCAAGTTTGATGCAAGGCGGCGCTGATATTACTGCGCTATCGACGATCCCAGGATTTATGGGCAACTCATATCCGGTGGATTGCTTGAGCGTGCTGCGCAGATACGCAACGACAGGCTGGAGCCCCGGATAGCTCTTATCGACGGCGATCAGGGTCCGCGCATCAAGGGAAGTGCCAGCGGAGGCACTGGACGCATAAGCAGGAACCGGAAGCAATTGCGCGACGCTCGCGGGCAAGGTGCCATTGCTGGAATTGATGGAGGCGTTGATAGCTTGCTGGTCATCAAGCTCCGGATCGACGCAATGCTTGGACGTCTTGCTGGGAACGACTTCCGGTTCGGTATCCCATCGGGGCTCGAGTTCCGGTGGCGCTATTGGAGGATTGGGCTCCGTTATGAACGTTGGCGCAGGATCGCCGGTCGGCCCGTCAGAGGAATCATTGTTACATCCGGCAACGACCATGGGTAGCAATAATGTTGCAAGCAGTTGAACTGTGACCTTCATCAAAAATTCCCCAATATTTATTTAGCTAACCGGCCTTAAATACTGGCATGTTCTTTGAAAGGGTCGGTCAAAGCAATTGGGCTTTGGTAGAAGGACAGTTTAATATCGAGGGTGTTTTTGCGGTTCACGCGACGACGCGGTTTCAGGGCAGTTCGCGCAAGAACCGGTCCAGTTCATCGCGCGGCATGCCGACGACATGTTCTGGTCCCGGATATGTCCGGGTATTCACGTCGGCGACGAACTCGGAAAAGGCCGCGATCCTTTCCTGCTGCAGGCGGTCGAGTTCAGCAGTGAAGTTGCGATATACCTTGGCATGGCGCGGGTAATGGCCGCGATTCGAACCGAGCACGTCGGCTGCGAAAAGATACTGCGCATCGCAGCCCGTGCCGGCGCCCATCGAGATCATGAAGAGCGATGTCCGCTCGCTGATGGCCGAGGCGACTTCAACCGGCACGACCTCGATCTCGGCGGCGAAGGCGCCTGCCTCTTCAAGCGCCTTGGTCTGTCGCCAGATTTCGAGCGCGCTCGTCGCGGTCTTGCCTACCGCCCTGAATCCGCCCGTCCAGGTCGCCTTGGAGGGGATAAGGCCCACATGTCCGCATACGGGGATGCCTTCGTCGCGAAGCCGGCGCACCGTGGCAAGACTTGCGGCGCAATAGACAGCGTCGGCGCCGGCCTTGCGTGCCATGAACGCACCCCGCAGGTAATCCTCGGCGGTGACGAAATCGCCGTATTCGAGGCCGGGCACGGTAAAGGCAGAGGGCGCCGCGTCGCGAAATTCCGGCGTAAGCAGCGCCGGCGGTACGGAAAGCATGTCGACGCCGGCGCATTCGGCAGCCTCGGCTTCCTCCAGCGTTTCGACCCGCAGCATGGTTAGCTGGCGGCGGCCCTTAAGTGCAAGAATGTCCGCGACGGTGGGGCGCAGGTTTCGCATGGTTTATCCCGCCTTAGGCCGCGAGCAGCGATTTGAGTTTGACATGGCTCGATTGAAGCTGCGCCGGAACCGGCCGCGCGCCGCGTTGGATCAACATCTCGGCGAGGCGAATATCTTTGGCGACAACATTGCCGGGTCCGATCCCGCTCGCTGCGACAAGCCGGCCATCGGCGGCAAGGTGAAAGAGCATGAAGGCGCCGTCGCCAAGGTCACGGCGGATTGTCTGCGTCGCTTCGTCGGCAAGTCCCGCAACCTGCAAGCCGAGTTCGTATTGATCAGACCAGAACCACGGCACGGATTCGTGTGGCTGCCGACCGCCGAGCATGTTGCGCGCGGCGAGGGAACCCTGTTCCTGCGCATTGCGCCAGGCCTCCAGGCGCACGCGCCGTCCGCCATAGATCGCGAGTGGAAAGGCGCAGCAATCCCCGGCAGCAAATATGTCAGGGTCGCTCGTCTGCAGCCAATCGTTGACGATAATGCCGTTGGCGGTTTCGAGACCGGCTGCTTCAGCCAGATCCGTAACAGGGAAGGCGCCAATCCCGATCACCGCAAGATCGACGGCAATTTCCGTGCCGTCAGCAAGGATGATGTTGACGCTTTCGTCCGTGTCGTTGATCGATGCGATCCCCGCTCCGCAGCGGAGACTGACGCCTTCATGGCGATGGCGGGCGGCGATGACCTCGGCGATCTCTTCGGGTACGCCGCGCATCAGGATACGCGGCTGCGCCTCGATGACCGTCACCACCGCGCCGCGCTTGCGTGCGCTTGCGGCAAGTTCGAGGCCGATGAACCCACCACCGATGATAGCAATGCGTGCCGCCGGACCGAAGCGCGCACGGATGCGCAGCGCGTCGTCATAGCTGCGCAAGGTCACGCAATGCTTGCTGCCTGCAGCAAGCGGCAGGGCGCGCGGCAGCGCGCCGGTGGCAATCAGCAGCCGCTCGTATGGAATTTTTCGGCCGTCGTGAAGGACGACCGACTTTGCGGCCCGGTCGATAGACGCAGCGGTTGAATTGCCGATGAACTCGATCCGCTGCTCAGCGAATTGTTCGATGCTGGCGATGGTTCTCGGCAAGGGATGATCGTCCGAGACCATCGCCTCTTTCGAAAGGGGCGGCCGTTCATAGGGAAGGTGGGGTTCGGTGCCGATCAACGCGATCGTCCCGCCATAGCCGTTTTCACGCAGGGCAAATGCCGCGCGCACCCCGCATTCGCCAGCGCCGATGATGACCATACCACGTTCCATGACAGTCACCCGAGCTGGATGAGGACTTTGCCGGACTCGACCTTGACCGGATATGTCCTGAGGTTGACGCAGACCGGCGCACCCTTGGCCTGGCCGGTCTTGTAGTTGAAGCGGCCGTTGTGTTTCGGGCATTCGATGATCTCATCCATCACCAGGCCGTCGGCAAGGTGGATATGCTCATGCGTGCACAAACCGTCGGTGGCGAAGAACTCGTCCTCGGGACTGCGATAGATCGCGAAGGTGCGCCCGTCGTGATCAGAGCGCATGACGTCCTCCTCGTCGATATCCTCGGAGGTGCAGGCTTCAACCCAATTGCTCATATTCATTCCTCCCGAATGTTGTCCTGGATACAGACCCGGCTATTCCGCTGCGGACGCCAAAGCTTCGTTGTGAAACGCCTCGCGGTAGGGCTTTGCCGTTGCCGGCAGTTCACGCTTCAGGAAGTAGTCCTCGTTGCGCAATTGGCGAATGAAGGCGGGGATCATTTCGCGGTAGCCGCTGAAAATGGATGGGTTCGGCGCGGGCAGGTCGTGCTTGGTCATGGCGTGGAGCTGCGGCAGCGCGTGGTAGGGCACCATCGGGAACATGTGATGCTCGACGTGATAATTCATGTTCCAGTAGATGAAGCGGCTGACCGGATTCATGTAAACCGTACGGCTGTTCAGCCTGTGGTCGATGACATTGTCGGCAAGGCCGCCATGCTGCAGAAGCCCGGTCATGACATGGTGCCAGGCGCCATAAAGACGAGGCAGGCCGATGACCATCAGCGGCAGGATCGAGCCCATATAGATGGAGAGCGCAATGGTCGCGAGGTAGATCGCCGCCCAGATCCGCGCGACAAGGATGACCTCGGGCTGTTCCTGTTCGGGAATGAAAGTCTTTTCCTCGGCGCTGACAATGCCGGACGCATTGCGGACAAGATCGGTCATCGCGTGCCAGGCGTCGAGAATGCCGAAGAAGTTGAGGACGAGGCGCAAGAGGTCAGGCGGGCGCATGACCGCGATCTCGGGATCACGGCCGACAATAACGGTGTCCGTGTGATGGCGCGTGTGGCTCCAGCGCCAGGTGATCGGGTTGCGCATAATCATGAAACAGGCGATTTCATAGACCGCGTCGTTCATCCAGCGCGTCTTGAATGCGGTGCCATGCCCGCATTCGTGCCAGCGGCTATCCGATGCGGAACCGTAGAGCACGCCGTAGGCGAGGAAGAAGGGCACGCATAGCCAACTGCCCCAGAAGTAGATGCCAAGACCGGCAAGGACGGTCATGCTCCCGAGCCAGATGATCGTATCGCGAATGGCGGGGCCATCGCTGCGTTTCATCAGTTCCTTCATCTGCTTGCGCGGAATGTCCGTATGATACCACTCGGCGGCGGCGAGACCGGATTCCACGGCGAGGCGGGAATCCCGGCCGATGAGGCTGTAATCCCTTTTTGTCGGCGCCGCCAAGGTGGCTGTGTTCATTGCGTGACCTCCCAGATCGTTGCAACGGAATTCCGTGTTGGCCTGGATATTATGAGTATAGCTGTCGCGCCTCAATCGAGGATGAGGAAATTCTATCATTTGCCCTCATGTCATGGTAGGAAACGATGATAGAATCTATCAGGCGAAGAAGATATGGCGAACCGACCGACTATTGCTGATCTTGCGCGGGTATCTGGTGTCAGCGTTGCAACGGTCGACAGGGTGCTCAACAACCGGTTGCCGGTGCGTGAAGAGACGGCGCGGCGCGTTTATGAGGCGGCCAACACGATCGGCTATCACGCCGCCGGTCTCATTCGCCAGCGCATGCGTCAGGAACTCCCGGAATACAAGGTGGGATTCCTGCTCAGCAAGCCGGGTCATCAATTTTATCAAAGCTTTGCACGCGAGATCGAAAACGCCGTTGCGCAAGCCGCGCATTTTCGCGGCATGGCCCAGGTTGAATTCTGCGCTTCGCAATCGCCCGAAGATATCGTCGCCAAGCTGCGGCCGCTAGCGGGCCGGTGCCGCGCGGTCGGCCTGGTTGCACCGGATCATCCGGCGATTACCGCGGCCGTCGAGGAATTGAAGCAGAAGGATATTCCGGTCTTCTCACTGCTATCGGACTTCGCCGCCGGCGTGCGCGAAGGCTATATCGGCGTCAACAATCGCAAGGTTGGGCGGACTGCGGCGTGGATGATTGCCAAGGCGGCGCGCAAGCCCGGAAAGGTCGTCATCTTCGTTGGAAGCCATCGCTATCATGGTCACGAACTGCGCGAGATCGGCTTTCGGGCGTTTTTCCGCGAAGAGGCGCCGGAATTCACCGTTCTCGATACGATGGTCAACCTCGAAACCCGCCAGATCACCCATGAGGCCATGCTCGACCTGATGCGCCGCCATCCCGACCTTGCCGGCTGCTATGTGGCTGGTGGCGGCATGGAGGGGGCAATCGCCGCGCTGCGGGAAACGGGCATCAAACCGCCGCCGGTGATGATCGTCAATGAGATCACGCCGGAATCGCGCGCCGCGCTTGCCGACAACATCGTTACAATGGCGATCTCCACGCCGCTGCAGCGGCTTTGCCGCGAACTCGTCTATCTCATGGGCCATGCGATCGAGCGGGGCGCGGCCAATGCTCCGGGCCAGACCTTCCTGCCCTTCGACATCTACCTGCCGGAGAATATCTGACGTCTCGTCACCACCGAATCTATCAGGAATGATAGTTTTTCGCTCATCATGGTGATTGACGACGAGGCGATCACGACAGATGTTCACGCCCAACGGCAACGTCCTTGCGCGACGTTCTGATCTTCGGGAGGAAATCACATGACCGACACAATTTCGCATGCAGTTTTTGCTCTCAATCATATGGTCGCTCCCGGGCTTTCGCCGCGCAAATTCTTTGAACTGGCAAAGTCGCTTGGCCTCAAGGATGTCGAGATCCGCAATGATCTTGGCGGCAACGCCATCATGGACGGCACGGACGCGAGCGAAGTGAAGGCATTGGCCGACGAGGTCGGCGTGAGAATCGCAACGATCAACGCGCTGCAGCGCTTCAACGACTGGACACCGGAGCGCGAGAAAGAGGCAATGGAACTTGCGGACTATGCAAGGGACGTCGGCGCCAAGGCACTGGTGCTCGTTCCCGTCAATGACGGCACCGGGCAAAGGGATGGTGAGCGCCAGGCGAACCTGCGTTCGGCGCTGAAGGGGCTGAAGCCCATTCTCGAACAACGTGGCTTGATCGGCTATGTCGAGCCGCTCGGCTTCGAGGTTTGCTCCCTGCGCTCCAAGCGCGAGGCCGTCGAGGCCATTCAGGCGGTCGGCGGGGAGGAGCGGTTCAAGCTCGTGCATGACACGTTCCACCATCATCTTGCCGGCGAGCCGGAACTTTTCCCGGCGATGACCGGCCTGGTCCATATTTCCGGCGTGACCGATCCGGACGTCACGGTCAGCGCCATGCGCGATCCGCATCGAGTACTGGTCGACGGCAAGGACCGGCTCGGCAATCTCGAGCAGATGCGCGCGCTCATCGATCAGGGGTATGACGGTGCCTTCTCCTTCGAGCCTTTTGCCGAGGAAGTTCAGCAGCTCGAAAACCCCGCCGAGGCAGTCCGGGACAGCATGGACGGAATCAAGGCCGGACTGGTTTAGAACGAGTCAGCGGCATGCGCAGATGTTACGCTCCTCCATATGCCCGGTCCCCGCACTTCCGCGGCCAAGACGGATGGTAAGGCGCGCCTCGACCGCGCCTGTCGCGTCATTCGGCACTGGGGCTTGGTCGGATGCGGTTATACCATTCTATCAGACCGAGCTTGATCTAAAGGGAGCGGGGCTAGGGCAGCGCGTACCGGTGAAACTGTTCGAGGGCGGGCACTCGACCCACTATTCGGAGGAAGCGCGCAAACCGTTGAAAGCGGCGCTTGATAAATTCTACGATGCACCGCCTTATAGTGGTCCGGCCGCGAAGGAAGCATCGCTCAATTGAGCGAAGTTTCGAGTGGCGGGGCAGGAAACTGCCCGGCCGCAGCGCTCGAAAGCGCGAATGCGAAGAGCAAATCTTTCAACATCCCCGAATGAAATGGCCACCTTGCGGTGGCCATTTCTACTTCAATCGCGCCTTTGCAGATCATGGGTAGCTCACATCTGCGGCGTTGAGGCCGAAGATATGGAGCAGGTTGGAAGGAGGAGACGTGCTGGAACTGCTTGCCATGTCGGGCAGTTCAATCTGGGCAATCTCCTTGGTCCCCGACAGCTTGATGGCCTGGTAGTAGAGCCTTGCCTTCGTCGTGGTTTTACCGCCGGCCCATTTGAGGCGTCCATCCGCTTCATAGACTATCCTGTAGCCGTTTCCTTTGGTCGAGTCGGCGCTGTACGCAGCAAGCTTTTGTGCATCAGTGCTGCCTGTCGCGGCTATTGCTGACGGCGAATAGGCGATGGCGTCCGTCCAATCCGGCAAGGATATGCTTACGGTTTCTGTAGTGCCATCGCTGAAGGTCAAGATCGCGTTACCGCTGCCGGTGCCGCTCGACCCTGCACCAAGAACAAAAAACGTATTTCCCTTCAATGGCTTTTCGAATTTTACAATCTGTCCATAGGAAATGACGTTGTCGCGTCCGAGCGGATGCAGTCTTGTCTCGGCTGGTAGCGCATCGAAAAGTCCCGCAACGAGTTTCAATCCCTCCGAATTGGCATCGGCGAGTTTGAGCGTCGTCCCATCTATGGTCGTTCCAGGGACGCCGCCACTTGAATAGACACTGTCATTGGGCATTGGCACCATCATCGAGGTCGTAATGCACGATGTAGCAAGGCCGCCGATGCCGCAATTGTTGAATGCCGCAGCTAGGCCCTCGTACGAAGCCTTTGCCCAGACCTTTCCCTTGGCGGGCGATGGCGGGAGAATTGCCGGCGTTGCCAGCGTGGCCCATTGAGACGGTTCGTCGCCAAGGGCGAAGTCGAGAGTTGCCAGGTTGTTGCCGATCAGCTTTTCCACCGGAAGCCAGGTGGAGTCGTACAGCGCGCCATTGAGGCGCAGGCCCTGGGTGTAGATTGCTGGCGCATTCGGCGCACTGATGGCCACGTCGGCTTTGCCGTCAGCAAGACGCAGTTGCGTTGTCGGGAACAGCGGCGAATGGAGGCTCACGCCGCCTTCTCCCGGAATTTCCGGATAGAAGCCGAGCGCTCCCCACACATACATTGCGGAGATGGAGCCGAGATCGTCGTTGCCCGGAAGCCCCGCTGGGTTGAGCTCGAAGACGGCGTCTTTTTTGTTTTGGAAGTCCTCGACTGTCCCGACCATTCGGCGGACCACACGCTGCGTTCCGGCTGGGTTCTGCGTCCAATTATAGACCCAGGGCGAACCGAATGACGGTTCATTGCCAAGGTAGGCATGCTTGCTCTTTTCACCAGCGTTCAATTCCGTAAAAAACGCGTCAAGCCTGTCGGATGTCGCTTTAGCACCGCCGAGTTCATCGACCAGCCCGCCGAGATCATGCAGCACCATCCAAAGATATTGTTCGTCTGACCCTTCCATGAAGCAGCCGTTCGGAGCGCAGGAGCCGCCCCATTTGCCGTCGCGGCCCTTTTGCGCCATCACTGGTTTGGCGCCCGTTTTGTTCAGCGAGTTCTTCCAGCTCGCGGATTGGTTGATCAGCCGGTTGCCATTGGCGGTGTCGCCAAGCTTGCTGGCGAATTTTCCGACAGCATAGTCGCTGGCGGCGAGTTCGAGGCTCGTGGAGACGTAGCCGTTCCAATCGGCGCTGAAAATATAGCCGCGCGAAAGATAGCCAAGCCGGACATCTGCAATTGCCTTTCCCTGGCAGTGTGCAACGGGATCGTCGGCAGCGTTGATCATTAACTGTCTCGCCGATTCCGTATCGAAATTCGTGGCGCCGAAGGCATGTGCCTGAGCCACAATGATCGGTCCGGAATCACCGGACATGACACCTTTGTCGTTGTTGTAGTTGACCCAACGGGGCAGTGCGCCGCACACCTTGCCCATATTGACCATGGACTGGGCCATATCGGCGGTCTCTTTCGGGAAAAACAGGGCTTGAAGCGGCGTAAGCTGCCGGTATATGTCCCAGCCGGAGAAGTTGGTATATTGGACGTGCCCCGCTTCGGTCTTTTTTACCTGGCGGTCGAAGCCCATGTAGCTGCCATCGACGTCGCTGGCGATCGTCGGCGCGAGCAATGACCTGAAGAAATAGGTGTAAAGCTTCTGCTTCTGATGGGCGAAATAATCGTTGTTCTTCGCCTTGTCCCAATCGACCTTGATCGCCCCAAGCTTATCGTTCCACTGCTTGCGGTTCAGCGCCCGTGCAGCGTCAAAATTCCATTCCTTGACGCTTTCCTGCTGAAGGTTGAGCCTGGCATTTTCCTGGCTGACGAAGGATACGCCGACCTTCATCATGATATCGGTCGGTTTTCCGGGTGCTGTCGTAAACTCCAATGCCGGTGCGCCGGCAACGGTCGTCAGGACGAAGTCCTGATTGAACTCGGCATAGATGAAGGCATCAGGCTTGTCGTTACCATTGTAAGGAACGCAGAACGCGCCTGTCTGCGCCCTGCCAACGAGGGCGCGTGGCGAGTCTGGCGCGAGCTTAATTTCACCGGACTGCCCTTTGCGCACATTCGTGCGAGTCGGATCGATCAACAGGTAGGCTTTCCCGTCGGCGGGATAGACGAAACGGCCGAAACCCGTGCGCGCAGTCGCGGTGAGTTCGACATTGACGTTTGAGTCGAGTTTGACCTGATAATACCCAGCCGCCGCCGACTCATTGGCATGGGAAAAGGTAATTCCCTTGGCAAGGTCGAAGGAGCCGTCGGTCAGCGGCATCATGGGGAACTCACCACCATTGCCGGCGCAGCCGGCGCCGTTCATGTGGGTGAGGCTGAATCCCTTTATGCCCTTTACCGTCCCGTTATTGCTCCAGTAATAGCCGGAGGGCCAGGTGCTCGACTCCCAATTGTAATGATTTTCCGGAGCCCAGAAGACCATGCCGAAGGGCACGCCAGCGCCTGGCGAAAGCGATCCGCCTTTGCCGGCCGCGACGGCAACCGCACCTTCGGCCATCTTCGCATCGGCGGTGCCGACAAACTGGTTGACGTAGGCGGTCAAATCGTCCGGAACTAGCTCGGCGATCGAACCTTCGATGGCAGCCAGTTGGGCAGTGATTTTTGTTGCTGTCTCAGCGCTGGATTTGGCGGAAGCGTCGAACGCGCTCTGCAATTTGGCCAGTTGCTCGCCGAGAGCGGCAACTATGGTAGCGTCCGCCTTGGTATTCATTGTTTCAAGCGAATGCTTGATGCCGTCGGTCGCGGCTGTGAGTTTCGTTCTGTCGTCGCCGGCTGTTTTGACCGCCGTGGCGATATCTTCGCTCAGGCCCTTGAGTTTGCCGCCGAGTTCATCCAGGGCGGTACGGTCGGCTGGAGTGAGTTGCGGGTTTTTCTTAAGTTCGGCCAGTTTTTCGAGACTGGCCTGCAGGCTGGCTTTAAACGCGTCGGCCGACTGTTTGGTATCAGTCGCAGACTGCTGCAAGGCGTCAATCTGGCTTTGCAGGCGGTTGATGGTATCCGGCATAGCGGTTGTCGGGACGGTGTCTGTG
This sequence comes from Phyllobacterium sp. SYP-B3895, assembly GCF_009647635.1. Taxonomy (NCBI): domain Bacteria; kingdom Pseudomonadati; phylum Pseudomonadota; class Alphaproteobacteria; order Hyphomicrobiales; family Phyllobacteriaceae; genus Phyllobacterium; species Phyllobacterium sp. SYP-B3895. Next base: position 143,929 of record NZ_WJIG01000003.1, read on the forward strand.
TTTTTGCTTTGCGCCACTTGTGACTGCAATTGAGCGATTTGCACGCTTGCCGCCTGACCCGCTGCTTTCAGGGAAGCGTTGTCGTCCTTGAGCAGGGCATTGTCTTGCTTGAGCGTTTCAATATCTGCCGCAAACGTACTCGTAGGTGCCGGCGCTTCGTCCTTGCCCTCGCAAGCTGTCAGTATCGTGCAACCAAGCAGGGACGCCATAACGGCGCGTTTAATGATCATTGTCTCCTCCAAAATAAATTTTTGAAAATTTGTTGATGCGCGCGTGTGCGCCGCCGCAAAAAATCGACGAACATCGAAAATTGCGCATTCCTCCCAAAATGCGAACCTAAATCGATAAATAAGCGCTACTTATTCGAGTTGGTGCAAAACGTGTCAATCCGACCAAAGTCGCACACCATGCATCGGGACTTTGATTCATTATCACTCGTCAGCAGTCACTTCCAATTGCACAGCCGTGCAAAATTGGTCCGGCGATTATTGCCGCTTCAAATTGAATCTCGCTTGACGCTTGCGCGATAAAATGGAATAAATATTTCAGAAATTGAGTGAGACGGTCTGTATATTCCGTTCTATAAGGCTCAGGATCAGGTTTGCGCGAAACTTCGCGCACTCTCCTCGCCGCAATCTCGCATCCAGGGGTAGGTTGGCTGCGTGTACCAAGGTGTGGGGACAATCCGGATTAAAGCGGGTGTGGCCGGGCACCATTTGTGGAGGAGATGAAATGAAAAAGTTACTGATGACCGTGGCTGTTTCAGCCTTGATGAGCAGTTCGGCCTTCGCCGCCAATATCGGCGTTTCGATGGCCCTGTTCGATGACAACTTCCTCACCGTTTTGCGCAATGGCATGCAGGACTATGCCAAGACGCTCGATGGCGTGACCCTTCAGGTTGAAGATGCCCAGAACGACGTCGCCAAGCAGCAGAGCCAGATCCAGAATTTCATCGCTTCCAAGGTGGATGCGATCATCGTGAACCCGGTCGATACGGACGCGACCGCGGCCATGTCGAAGATCGCCGCCGACGCCGGCATTCCGCTGGTCTACGTCAACCGCGAACCCGTCAACGTCAATGAACTGCCCGCGAAGCAGGCATTCGTGGCGTCGAACGAGGTTGAATCCGGTACCCTCGAGACCAAGGAAGTCTGCCGTCTTCTGAAGGGCAAAGGCGACGTCGTCGTCATGATGGGCGAACTCTCCAACCAGGCCGCGCGCCAGCGGACCAAGGACATTCACGATGTGATCGCCACGGATGAGTGCAAGGGCCTTAAAATCGTTGAAGAACAGACTGCTAACTGGTCCCGTACGCAGGGCGCCGACCTCATGACGAACTGGCTTTCCGCCGGTCTCAAGTTCGATGCGGTCATCTCCAACAATGACGAAATGGCCATCGGCGCGATCCAGGCCCTGAAGGCTGCCGGCCGCACCATGGATTCCGTCGTGATCGGCGGAGTCGATGCGACACAGGACGCGCTTGCCGCCATGGCTGCGGGCGATCTCGACGTAACCGTGTTCCAGAACGCCGCCGGCCAAGGGCAGGGCGCTGTCGATGCGGCGCTGAAGCTTGCCAAGGGCGAAAAGGTCGAGGCCAAGGTCTACGTTCCGTTCGAACTGGTAACGCCGGAGAATCTCTCCAAGTACCAGAAGTCGAACTAAGGCCGTTCAACGCCTTTTGACGATCCGGAACGCATCGTTTTCATGCGTTCCGGTCTATAATGGAGCCTCTCTGGGAGGAGATGATCATGGCAGTCAGTCCCTCGACCATGGCGGCGGTGCGCGCTAGTGGCGCCATACCGCAGGCCGAATATCTCCTGAATGCGGAAAACGTTCGCAAGGAGTTTCCGGGCGTTCTCGCGCTGGACAATGTCCAGTTCCGGTTGAAGCGGGGGACGGTGCATGCGCTGATGGGCGAAAACGGCGCCGGCAAATCCACCCTGATGAAGATACTTGCTGGAATATATATTCCAGATCAGGGCGAAGTCTTCCTCAAAGGGGTCCCGATCCGCCTGAAATCGCCGCTCGATGCGCTCGAAAACGGCATCGCCATGATCCATCAGGAACTCAACCTGATGCCGTTCATGACCGTGGCGGAGAACATCTGGATTCGGCGCGAGCCCAAGAACGCGTTCGGCTTCGTCGATCACGGCAAGATGCACGACATGACCGCCGAGCTGTTCCAACGGCTCAATATCAACCTTGATCCCGACAGCCAGGTGCGCGACCTATCCGTCGCGAACCGGCAGATGGTCGAAATCGCCAAGGCAGTCTCCTACGAATCCGATGTCCTTATCATGGATGAGCCGACTTCGGCGCTGACAGAGCGCGAAGTGGAGCATCTCTTTGCAATCATTCGCGATCTGCGGTCGCAGGGTATCGGCATCGTCTACATCACCCACAAGATGAACGAGCTCTTCGAGATTGCCGACGAGTTTTCGGTGTTCCGCGACGGTCGCTTTATCGGCACGCATGCGTCGACGGACGTTACCCGCGACGACATCATCAAGATGATGGTCGGGCGCGAAATTACGCAGATGTTTCCGAAGGAGACGGTGCCGATCGGCGACGTGGTGCTTTCGGTGAAGGATCTTTGCCTCAAAAACGTCTTCCACGATATCTCGTTCGATGTGCGCGCGGGCGAGATCCTCGGCATTGCCGGACTGGTCGGCTCGGGCCGCTCGAATGTGGCGGAGACGGTTTTTGGGGTGACACCGGCGTCGACAGGCACCATCGCCATCAACGGCAAGGATGTTAAGATCGATACGCCCCACAAGGCGATCGCCCATGGCATGGCGTTCATCACCGAAGACCGCAAGGAAACCGGCTGCCTACTCATTCTCGATGTGCTTGAGAACATGCAGATCGCCGTGCTTCAGGACCGCTTCGTCAAATATGGTTTCGTCGCGGAAAGGCAGATTGCCAAGGCGTGCAAAACAATGAGCGATACGCTGCGGGTGAAGACGCCGAGCCTTGAAGAAAAGGTCGAAAACCTCTCAGGCGGCAACCAGCAAAAGGTGCTGATCGGTCGCTGGCTTCTGACGAACCCGAAAATTCTCATTCTCGACGAGCCGACCCGCGGCATCGACGTTGGCGCCAAGGCGGAGATCCATCGCCTTGTTTCACAACTCGCCAAACAGGGCGTCGCCGTCATCATGATCTCGTCGGAAATGCCGGAAGTGCTCGGCATGAGCGACCGCATCATGGTGATGCACGAAGGCCGCGTAACCGGATTTCTCGATCGAGACGAAGCAACCCAGGTCAAGGTGATGGAGCTCGCTTCCAAGTGAGCGCGCCGGGGAGGAACGAACAATGACAAGCGAACCTGTAACCGCCAAGGCAACGACACCCCCTTTAGCGCCGCGAAGCCGCAGGCGGCTGCCGCCTGAGGTCAATATCCTCCTCGTCCTTATTGGTATTGCGCTGATTTTCGAGATTCTCGGCTGGATTTTTGCCGGTCAGAGCTTTCTGATGAATGTCCAGCGGCTGCGCATCATCATTCTTCAGGTTTCGGTGATCGGCATTATCGCAGTCGGCGTTACCCAGGTCATCATTACCGGCGGCATCGATCTTTCATCCGGCTCCGTAGTCGGCATGACGGCGATGATCGCCGCAAGTTTTGCCCAATCCTCCACATGGGCACGGCCGGTCTATCCTGCGTTGACAGACCTGCCGTTTTTTATCCCGATCGGCGTTGGCCTTGGTATTGGCCTCCTCGCCGGCATCGTCAATGGCTGGCTGATCTCCTATACCAAGATACCGCCCTTCATCGCGACACTTGGCATGATGGTGTCGGCGCGCGGCGTGGCCAAGTGGTATACGAAAGGTTCGCCGGTTTCAGGGCTGACCGATCAGTTCAATTTCATCGGCACCAGCATCTGGCCGGTCGTCGTCTTCCTGGTGGTTGCGCTCGTCTTTCACATTGCGCTGCGCTATACGCGCTACGGCAAGTTCACCTATGCGATCGGCGCGAATGCCCAGGCTGCGCGCGTTTCCGGTATAAATATTGAGAGCCATCTCATCAAGGTCTATGCCATTGCCGGTCTTCTGGCGGGGCTTGCCGGCATCGTCACCGCCGCACGTGCCCAGACTGCACAGGCCGGCATGGGCGTTACCTACGAACTTGACGCGATTGCCGCTGCGGTTATCGGGGGCACATCGCTGACGGGCGGTATCGGCCGCATCACCGGTACGGTCATTGGCGCCATCATCCTCGGCGTGATGATTTCCGGCTTCACCTTCCTTAGGGTCGATGCCTACTACCAGGAAATCATCAAGGGCGTGATTATCGTTGCAGCGGTTATCGTTGACGTGTACCGCCAGAAGAAGCGCAAGGTATAAGGGTAAAGACTTGTCCAACTGCGATCCTCGGGCCTGACCCGAGGGCCGGGCTTGCCCCCCAGGATCCAAGCAAATACGCGCTCTGCATCCTTAGAGTCCTGGGGTCTAGCCCGGGGGATAACGGCAGGGGGCGGATAACAACGCCCGGGGTTGTTCCGGGCTTCTTTAAAGAGGTATTGAAAATGACTGTACGCTTTGGCCTGCTCGGGGCGGGCCGCATCGGCAAGGTCCACGCGAAGGCCGTCACATCAAACCCGCAGGCGAAACTCGTCGCCGTTGCGGATGCTTTCGAACAGGCGGCCAAGGACCTTGCCACGGCGCATGGCTGCGAAATCCGCAGCATCGACGATATTGAAAAGGCCGCGGACATCGACGCGGTGATCATCTGCACGCCGACCGACACGCATGCCGACCTGATCGAGCGCTTTGCGCACGCGGGCAAGGCGATCTTCTGCGAAAAGCCGATCGACCTCGACGTCGAGCGCGTCAGACAGTGTCTGAACGTCGTTCAGGAGACCGGCGCAACGCTGATGGTGGGCTTCAACCGGCGCTTTGATCCGCACTTTGCGGCGGTGCGCAAGGCGATTGACGATGGCGCGATAGGCGATGTCGAGATGGTCACGATCACCTCGCGTGATCCGGGTGCGCCGCCGGCGGAATATATCACGCGCTCGGGCGGAATTTTCCGCGACATGACGATCCACGATTTCGATATGGCCCGTTTCCTCCTCGGCGAGGAGCCGGTCGCCGTCACCGCGCATGCCGCGGTACTCGTCGACAAAAAGATCGGCGAACTTGGCGACTATGACAGCGTCAGCGTCATTCTATCGACGGCTTCGGGCAAGCAGTGCGTGATCTCGAATTCGCGCCGCGCCACCTATGGCTATGACCAGCGCATCGAAGTGCATGGCTCGAAGGGCATGGTTTCGGCCGAGAACCAGCGGCCGGTCTCGATCGAAGTGGCGAACGGCAGCGGCTATACCCGCCCGCCGCTGCACGACTTCTTCATGACGCGCTACACCGAAGCTTACGCCAATGAGATCGCGGCATTCATTGACGCCATCGCCAAGGGATCCAAGGCCGCGCCAGGCGGCGACGATGGTCTCAAGGCACTGGCGCTTGCAGATGCGGCTCTGCGCTCGGTAAAGGAAGGTCGAACCATCACTCTATAAGCCATGCTCGGCGAAACCCTCCCCGGCGCGGGGAGGGTTTCGTTGCCCATTGAACAAGTTTGTCAGCTACCGCACGTCCACCCAGCGCTGTTCCTGGTAGGAGCGGGCCATGGCGTGAACAGTCCGCTCGATCTCGAGCCCGTCGGCAAATTCGATCAAATGCGCGGGCGCGCCATTGATGCGCCTGATGAGTTCGTGGCACTCGATGATCTTCAGGTCGTTGAAACCAAGCCCATGGCCGGGCGCGGGGATAAATCGGTCGTAGGGCTCGTGATGCGGCGCGGTGAGGATCGTACGATAACCCTGTTCAGTCTTCCGATCCGAGGTCACGTAGAGCTGGAACTCATTTGCGCGCTCCTGGTCGAACAGAATCGAGCCTCTTGAGCCGAAAATCTGCAGTGAGATACGCCCCTTGCGGCCCCATGCCGAGCGGTTGACCTGCAACGTTCCGGCGACGCCGTTTTCCATGTGCATGAGCACGCTGGCGCTGTCGAAGGTCTCGACGGTGCGATCGCTGCCATCCTCCGTCTTGCGCGTCGGATAGGGCCTGGACATGTCGCACATTACGCGCGCCACGCGGCCGAATAGCGTAAACAGCAGCGACAGCGGATGCACCGCAAAATCATCGAGTGCACCGTAGCCTGATGATGATGCGTGTTTCCAGTTGAACAGCGCATCGGGGTCGGCCATGAAATCTTCGTCCATCTCGATGCGCAGATGATTGACCTCGCCGATGATCCTTTCGGCCAGGAGCTTGCGAATGTGGCGGATCGCTGGTCCCTGGATGTAGTTATACCCGAGTGCGGCAACTTTGCCGCTTCGCTTCGCTGCTGCAAGCATGGCTTCGGCGTCGGCGAAAAGCGGTGCCATGGGCTTCTCGCACCAGACGTGCTTGCCGGCCTCCAGCGCGGCGATCGCCATTTCGGGATGAAACTGATTTGGCGTCGTGATCGAAACGACATTGACCTCCGGGTCCTCGATTACAGAGCGCCAGTCGCCGGAGCCCTTCTGAAAGCCGAATTCGCCAGCGCGGCGCACTGCAAGTTCGGCGTTGGCTTCACCGAGGTGCACCAGCCGCACCGGCCCCACATCGCCGAAGACGGCGCGAACCGAGTTCCACGCCAGCGCATGGCATTTGCCCATGAAGCCGGTTCCGATCAGCCCAACACCCAGCATCGCTCTCTCCCATCGCTTGCAGTTCCTGATTGAAATAATCTATAAGTGGAGTAAATGGAATAACTGATCCGTCTCGATATAAATATTTTGTCGCGGCGTGCACCAGTTGCGGGAAAGGATAGGGGTGGCGAGCATGGACAACGAGGCGGCCCTGCCGCGGGATTTCGATGCGCTGCGCACGATGATCCTCGATCGCCGCGAAGTGCTGCCCAAACGCCTCGCGCAGATCGCGGCTTACGCATTGAGCAATCCCGATGAGATCGCCTTCGGCACCGCCGCAAGTATCGCCCAGACGGCGGGCGTGCAGCCGTCGACGCTCATCCGCTTTGCCCAGCATCTCGGCTTCGACGGCTTTACCAGCCTTCAGGCGGTTTTTCGTGAACGTCTGCGCGAGCGGCAAACATCGTACGAGGAACGGCTATCGGCCCTGCGGGGTGACACGCATGGCCTTTCGAAGAACCGCACGATATTGAATGGCTTCCTTACGGCGGCGACGCATTCGATCGAGACGATTTCCCACAATGTGGAAGAGGATGTTCTCGAACGGGCGGTCGACATTTTATCGGGTGCCGAGACGATCTATCTCCTGGCGCGCCGACGCTCCTATCCGATAACCGCCTACATGGCATATGCATTCGGCAAACTGAAAATTCGCAACCAGCTGATCGAATCGACCGCCGGCATCGACCCTGAGATCATTTCCTTTGCCGGGCCACGTGATGCCGCCATCGCCATCAGCTTCTCGCCCTATGCCTCAGCCACGATCGAACATGCTGCGGCTTTATCGGCCCGTAATGTCCCGGTTGTCGCCATCACCGACAGCGCTTTTTCACCACTCGCCCAGTCTGCGAGCGTATGGTTCGAAGCGGCAGAGGGCGATTTCTCCGGCTTCCGCTCTCTCTCCGGCACCATGGCACTGGCAATGGCGCTGACTGTCAGTGTCGCGGAGAAGCGCCGAAATACCTAGGTTCAAAGAACCTTTAGTCCCAGGTGCTCCGCCATCGGAGCAAAATCCCGATCGTGGTGCAGGAGGTAGTGGCCCTCATTGATGCAATAAGTCGCAATGATCATATCGATGGTCCTGCGGATAGTGATGCCGCGTTGCCGCAATTGCCTATAGTTCCGCGCCGCCTCGATGGCGATACGCGTCGACAACATGTTACGGACCTCAAATCTGCGTAAACGCGCCTCCAGAGCCGCCGCCGCAGCGTCCGTGCGCGTGCCCTGCAACAGTTCGAGCAGAACGATATCCCCGACGATTATTGTGGAGAGATCGGAAATCGAACGAAGCTTTTGAACCGGGGGAACGAGTTCGTTGCGCATGTGGGCAATAAAGCCCGAACTATCCACCACGATCATTCGAAATCATCTCGATCGCGACCGTCACGCATGGTGTCGAGGTCGCCTTCCCATTCGATGCCAACGATTTCATCTAGCGATCTTTGAAGATCGTACTGCCGCACGAGCCGCCTAAGGGCTTCCTCGACTGTAGCTTTTTTTGTGGAGAGCCCTGTCAGTTTCATAGCCTTCGCGACAAGCTCGTCATCGAGTTCGATATTTGTGCGCATGGTGGCTCCGATGTGTATATAGTCCCCACACTATACACATAGAAGCGCCTCGTTGAAAGCGAAACACAAAAAGAACAGACATTCCATATTGACGATTTGATAGAATTATTATTTCATATGGCAAAATTCCCAGGCTCAGCGAGCGGGACAATCAGCATATCGGGAGGACCATCATGGACGGAGCTGATACGAGCAAGCTGCTTGATGTCATTACGATCGGTCGTTCCTCGGTTGACCTTTACGGCCAGCAGATCGGCTCGCGGCTTGAGGACATCGCCTCGTTTGCCAAGTCCGTCGGCGGCTGTCCCACCAATATTGCCGTCGGCACGGCGCGGCTCGGACTGCGCTCGGCGCTTTTGACACGCGTCGGCGACGAACAGATGGGGCGTTTTATCCGTGAGCAACTGCAGCGCGAAGGCGTTGCGACGCAAGGCGTCATCACCGATCCGGAGCGGCTTTCGGCGCTCGTCATCCTCTCGGTGGAGAACGACAAGAGCTTTCCGCTGATCTTCTATCGCGAGAATTGTGCCGACATGGCCATCGATGAAAGCGATGTCGATCCGGAATTCATTCGGTCGGCGCGCGCCGTGGTCGTGACCGGCACGCACTTTTCCAAGCCCAATACCGATGCGGCGCAGCGCAAGGCAATTCGCCTGATCAAGGAAGCCGGCGGCAAGGTCGTCTTTGATATCGACTACCGTCCCAATCTCTGGGGCCTCGCCGGTCATGGGGCTGGCGACAGCCGTTACATCGCCTCAGACAAGGTCTCCAACCATCTGAAGACGGTTCTCGCCGATTGCGACCTCATTGTCGGCACGGAGGAAGAAGTGCTGATCGCCTCGGGCGAAGCCGATCTTTTGAGCGCCCTCAAGGCGATCCGCGCCCTTTCCAGCGGGACGATCGTGCTCAAGCGCGGTCCCATGGGTTGTATCGTCTATGAAGGCGCCATATCCGACGACCTCGAGGACGGGATCGTCGGCAAAGGCTTCCCGATCGAGGTCTTTAACGTGCTCGGCGCCGGCGATGCCTTCATGTCCGGTTTCCTGCGTGGCTGGCTCGGCGGCGAAAGCCTTGCCACCGCCGCGACCTGGGCGAATGCCTGCGGCGCCTTTGCCGTGTCGAGGCTGCTATGCGCCCCGGAAATTCCGACTTACGAGGAACTGCAATATTTCCTCGAACATGGCAGCCGCTACCATGCGCTGCGCAAGGACGAGGCGATAAACCACGTCCATTGGGCGACGACGCGCCGCCGCGATATTCCGGCAATGATGGCTTTTGCGATCGATCACCGCGTCCAGCTCGAGGCGCTGGCAGAGAAGCTCGGCGCAGGGGCTGATAAAATCGAGGCCTTCAAGGAACTGGCGGTGAAGGCTGCCGCCAAGGTCGCAGATGGGCGCAGCGGCTACGGCATGCTGATCGACGAGAAGTTCGGCCGCGAGGCGATGTTCGAATTCGCCCGCCACAATTTCGATTGGCTCGGGCGTCCCGTCGAACTGCCGGGTTCGCGCCCGCTGCGCTTCGAGTTTTCACAGGACATCGGTTCGCAACTGGCGGAATGGCCGGTCGATCATTGTATCAAGTGCCTGTGTTTCTACCGGCCGGATGATCCTGCGGCATTGAAGGAAGAGCAGCAGGCAAAGCTGCAGTCACTCTTCGAGGCCGCACGCAAGGTCGGCCGCGAACTCTTGATCGAAATCATCGCTGGCAAGCATGGTGAGGTGGATGACAACACTATTCCGCAGGCGCTTGAGGAACTCTATGCGCTCGGCATAAAGCCGGACTGGTGGAAGCTCGAACCGCAGGCATCGGCTGTCGCCTGGAAGAAAATCGAAGCCGTGATCGAAAAGAACGATCCGTGGTGCCGTGGCGTCGTGCTCCTCGGACTTGAAGCGCCACATGACGAACTTGAGGCGGCTTTCGTTGCCACGGCTGGTGCCCCGATCGTCAAGGGCTTTGCCGTCGGGCGGACATTGTTCATGGATGCGGCGGAGAATTGGCTCGCCGGACGGATCTCGGACGAGGCTGCGATCGACGACATGGCCGGCCGTTTCGAAAAATTGACCAAGGCCTGGCTTGCCAGCCGCGACCGGCAGGCGGCATAGGATTAGTATTGCCAGCGTCGGGATAGCGAACTTCCCGGGAGGAGACTGAGATGACCAAGACGATACGCCTGACCATGGCGCAGGCCCTGACGCGTTTCCTTAGCCGCCAGATGACGATGGTCGACGGCAAGAAGGTACCGGTCTTTGCCGGGGTCTGGGCGATTTTTGGCCATGGCAACGTCGCGGGCCTCGGCGAGGCGCTCTATCAGGTCAGGGAGGAGCTTCCGACCTATCGCGCCCACAACGAGCAGGCGATGGCGCATGCGGCGATCGCTTTTGCCAAGGCGAGCTTCCGCCAGCGGATGATGGCGGTGACGAGTTCGGTTGGACCCGGCGCCACCAACATGGTGACTGCGGCCGCACTCGCGCATGTCAATCGCCTGCCGCTCCTGCTGCTGCCGGGCGATGTATTTGCAAACCGGGTGCCCGATCCGGTTCTGCAGCAGGTCGAGTCCTTTGGCGACGGAACTGTTTCGGCCAATGATTGCTTCCGTCCGGTCTCACGCTATTTCGACCGTATCACCCGTCCCGAACAGATCATCCCGGCGCTCGCTCGCACCATGGGCGTCCTGACCGATCCGGCTGAGTGCGGACCGGTGACGCTTGCACTGTGCCAGGATGTGCAGGCTGAGGCCTACGATTATCCGGAAAGCTTTTTCGAGGAACGCGTCTGGACCCAACGCCGGCAGCGGCCGGATCGCGACGAGCTTGCTGCGGCGGTTGCCGCGCTGAAATCGGCCAAGAAACCGCTCGTCATCGCCGGCGGTGGGGTTATCTATTCTCAGGCATCGAACGAACTTGCGTCATTCGTCGAAGCGGCCGGCATACCCGTTTGCGAAACACAAGGCGGCAAGTCCTCGTTGCTGGACGTGCATCCTCTCAACATGGCCGCGGTCGGCGTGACGGGCACCTCGGCGGCTAACCGGCTCGCGCAGGAGGCGGATGTCATTCTCGCCGTCGGAACCCGGCTTCAGGACTTCACCACAGGGTCCTGGGCATTGTTCCAGAACGCGGAGAAGACCTTCATCGGGCTGAACGTCCAGCCCTTCGACGCGACAAAACATCGGGCGCTGCCGCTTGTCGCCGACGCCAGGGAAGGGCTCGAGGAGCTTGCGGCCGCCCTCAAGGATTACCGCGCCCCGACTGACTGGACCGGCAATGCGAAAGGCGGCAAGGAAGAATGGCAGCGGGCGGCGGCCAAGGTGACGGGACCGACCAATGCGTCCCTACCTTCCGACGCGCAGGTGATTGGCGCGGTGCAACGCGCCATGGGCGCGGAGGCCACCGTTTTGCACGCTGCGGGCGGATTGCCGGGGGAATTGCACAAACTCTGGCAGGCGGGCGCTCCCGGTTCCTACCACGCCGAATACGGCTTTTCCTGCATGGGCTACGAGATCGCCGGCGGTCTCGGAGCGAAGATGGCAAAGCCCAACGACGAGGTCGTGGTGATGATCGGTGACGGCTCGTATCTGATGCTGAATTCGGAGATCGCGACCTCGGTCATGCTCGGCCACAAGATCAACATCGTGCTGCTCGACAATCGCGGCTATGGCTGTATCAACCGGCTGCAGATGGGCACCGGCGGCGCGAACTTCAACAATCTTCTCAAGGATACGAAGCACGAGGTTCTGCCCGAGATCGACTTTGCCGCTCATGCCCGCAGTCTTGGCGCCATTTCCGAAAAGGTCGCCTCCATCGCGGAGCTCGAAAGTGCCCTGGCACGCGCCAGGCTGAACGACCGAACGACGGTGGTTGTCATCGACACCGATCCGCTGATCTCGACCGAGGAGGGCGGTTTCTGGTGGGATGTCGCCGTACCGGAGGTCAGTGCGCGCAGCCAGGTAAACGATGCGCGACGGAACTACGAAGCAAAACAGAAACTGCAACGGGTTGGTGATTGATCAGGCAAGACGCTGCCCTTACCCTTCCCTTTGTGGGGGGCGGAGGAAGCGACGGAGCCGATTTGCAATCTCAAATCAACCCAGAACCAAAGGAATGAAAGAATGATCCGCATCGGGGCGAACCCAATCGGCTGGTCCAATGACGACATGCTGGAGATTGGCGGGGACATACCGCTGGAGACCTGCCTCGAGCAGGCGCAGGCGGCCGGCTTCACCGGCATGGAACTCGGCAACAAGTTTCCGCGCACCGCCGACAGGCTGCGGCCCATTCTCGAATCCTATGGCCATAGCCTCGTCAGCGGCTGGTATTCCACAGAACTCCTGCTGCGCGATGTCGATGCGGAACTCGAAGCCGCAAAGGCACATGCGACCTTGCTCAAGGATATGGGGTGCTCGGTGCTGATCGCCGCTGAGACGTCCAATGCCATCCACTCCAACAAGGATATGCCGCTCTCGGCGCGCCCCGTCCTGCAGAAGGCCTCCTGGACGGTGTTTGGCGAGCGCTACACGCGTTTTGCCGAGGCGATCCAGCAGACTTACGGCCTGCAACTCGTCTACCATCACCATATGGGCACAGTGGTTCAGGCCGAGTGCGAGATCGACCGGTTCATGGAAGCCACCGGCGCACCGGTGCACCTTCTTCTCGATACCGGCCATGCGACGTGGGGCGGCGCCGATCCGGCGCGGCTTGCACGCCACTACAAGGCGCGCATCAGCCATGTCCATTGCAAGGATATTCGCGAGGATGTGATGTGGCGCTCGAACCGCGAGGACTGGTCGTTTCTCGATTCCGTCCTTGCCGGCGTTTACACGGTTCCTGGCGACGGCATGATCGACTATGTTCGGGTTCTGAAAGAACTGAAAGGGTACAGCGGCTGGGTTGTGGTCGAGGCCGAGCAGGATCCGGAGAAGGCCGATCCGGCCGTCTATTCGAAGCTTGGATACGCCAATCTCAGCCGCTTCATCAAGGAAGCAGGTCTCGCTTGATCAAGGACTCGAACCATCCGTTTTTCCGTCCCCTGTGGCGCCGTATTGCCGTGGTTGCCTTCTGTGTTGCCTGGGCGATCTTCGAGTTCGCCACGGGCACGCCGTTCTGGGGTGTCATCGCGCTCGGATTTGCCGGCTACGGCGTCTGGCAGTTCTTCCTCATCTACGATGCATCGGAGCAGCAGGCAGACCCCGAGAACAAGAAGGAGTAGGGCATGTCGAAATTGCTCATCAAGGCAGCGCCCGGCAAGGGACGCGTTGCGCATGTGACGCCGGAAAGCGCGGGCTGGACCTATGTCGGCTTCGACCTGCACAAACTGGACGAGGGCCAATCTGCGAGCGGCACCACGGGTGACAAGGAAGTCTGCCTCGTCTTCGTGACCGGCAAGGGCAGGGTGGTCGTCGATGGTGATGATCTCGGCATCCTTGGAACCCGCATGTCGCCGTTTGATGGCAAGCCCTGGTCCGTCTACCTTCCGGAAGGCGCGGAATGGTCCGTCGTCGCCGAGACGTCCGTCGAGCTTGCGGTGTGTTCGGCGCCAGGCCTTGGCGGCGGACTGCCGGTGCGGGTGATTTCCCCCGACGATCTCGGCCAGGAAACGCGGGGCAAGGGCACCAATACGCGCTATGTCACCAACATCCTGCCGGAGAATGAGCCAGCGGATTCGCTGTTGGTCGTAGAGGTCATCACGCCTGGCGGGCATACATCAAGCTATCCGCCGCACAAGCACGATCAGGACAATCTGCCGGCCGAATCCTATCTGGAAGAAACCTACTACCATCGCTTCAACCCGGCGCAGGGTTTCGGTTTCCAGCGCGTCTACACGGATGATCGCTCGCTCGACGAGGCCATGGCGATCGAGGATGGCGACGTGGTGATGGTGCCGAAGGGTTACCACCCCTGCGCCGCCTGTCATGGTTACGACCTTTACTACCTCAATGTCATGGCGGGGCCGAAGCGCACATGGAAGTTCCACAATGCGGCCGAGCACGAGTGGCTGATGAAGGCCTAGGCGCGTCACACTACGCCAAGGTACTCACCACCGCAGAACATACCGCCCCACGATCGCCCCGATAAGGCCGGTTACGAGCACGCCCAGCGTGTACCACATGGCGATGAATGGCATGCCGCTTTCAGTGCAATGAAACGAATAGACGAATGAGGCGATCGCCCCGGCCGCCAGGCCAGCGGCGGCGCCCGCCACTGTCAGCCGCGTTGGAGCAAGGCCGCGCAGCACCCAGAATGCTGCAATGAGCAGGGGCAGCGAGAGCATGACGATGTTGAACGTGCACACGCTGACCGAACGGCCCTTCATCATTGCCATATATTGTTCTGGGGGCGTTGCCGCGAGCTCGGCAAAGGCGAGGAAACTGATGACGATGATGGCTATCGCCATCAAGGCAAGACTGACGCGGATGCTGCCGAGCGGATGGGCGATACGCTTTACCGCCCAGCCGCCAGCGGCGGCAAGCGCAAGCGTATAGGCGAACTTGACCCAGAACGGCGTCGTGCCCATGGCTGTTGTCATGTCGGGCCTCAGGCCGAGCCAGAAATACATGAGAAGCGCCGAGGCGATGGAGCCAAGGCCGAGCCCCGCAGCAACGCGGCCAACGACGGCCATGGGTGACACCGGCTTCAACTCGCCTGTCAGACGCGCAATCAGGTCATTTGTCGTCATTGGCAGCCCGCCCTTTGAGCTTCGTCGCTATGGCCTTTATTCCTCTGTGTATGCTGACCTTGACCGTCGTTTCGGTAAGGCCAGTGCTTTCCGCCACCTCGGCGATGGACTGTCCTTCGATCCTGGTGCGGCGGATCAGATCGCGCGTTCT
This sequence comes from Phyllobacterium sp. SYP-B3895, assembly GCF_009647635.1. Taxonomy (NCBI): domain Bacteria; kingdom Pseudomonadati; phylum Pseudomonadota; class Alphaproteobacteria; order Hyphomicrobiales; family Phyllobacteriaceae; genus Phyllobacterium; species Phyllobacterium sp. SYP-B3895. The sequence goes on from NZ_WJIG01000003.1 coordinate 159,006, forward strand.
TTCCGGCGCCGCTTCAAGCAGCCGCTCGACATCCATGCGGTCGCCTGCAGCGTCGGATGGATCCGTCGCAAACAGGTCTTCCACATCGTCGAGGGGCACAGTGGCCCGGATGCGGTTGCGCCGGAAATGGTCGATCAGCTTGTAACGCGCAATGGCATGCAGCCAGGCCGTAAAGGGCCTGTCGATCTCATATGTCGCCCGCCGCGTGTGCAGCGCCATTAGTGTCTCCTGCACCAGGTCGTCGGCATCGCCCTTGTGCGCATCGGACAGCCGCCGCAAAAAATAAAAGCGTAGATGCCTGGCCACCTCGGTGAGAAGGGCTCCATAGCTGCGCGCATCGCCGGCAAGGCTGGCGAGCATGAGTTCCTTCAATCGCGTCTCGAGCGAAAGCACTCTCATTCATCCTTTATTCGCAGGCATGGCGAAAAGGTTACAGATGAGAGCCAAGCCTCCGGCGCGTCAATGGCTTGCGCCGTATTCCACTAAAGAATGATCACCAATGCGTGATGCTGTAACCGATCCGTGCCTCACCGCGAACTGCTTCATGTGATCGGCGCACAGCCGGCGTGACAGCGAGAGCAGAGAATTTCCGGCAACGACCGGAAGGCAAGGATGCGGAATGTGTCCCGAAACTAAAGGACGCGTCGCACCGTATCTACTTCAAACCAAAGGAGAACACCCATGAACACTCTCATACGCCGTATCGCCGTTTCGGCTCTCATTGCTGGCGCCGGCATTGCCGGGGCAAATGCGGCATCGGCCGCGGAGACGATGAAGCCGATGACCAAATCCGATTGCATGAAACATGCGGGCATGGAGAAGGACGCCATGAAGAAGGATTCCATGATGAAGGAATGCGACCAGATGGCGATGAAAAAGGATACAATGAAATCCGATACGATGATGAAGAAGAGCGGCACCTCAGATGCCATGGGCACGATGGCGCCCAAGAAAAAGTAACATGAAGATCGTGCGTGGCGGGTGAGTTCGCCACGCATAATTGCAGCTGCTTCGGCTTTGGAGGCCGTCCGTGACAAGCATTGCACAATCCGAAACGGCGAAGTCGCGCCAGGTGCTCTTCTACCGGCATTCGGTGCTCGTGCGTATCACGCATTGGCTCAACGTCCTCTGCCTGAGTTTTCTTTTGATGAGCGGCCTGCAAATCTTCAACGCCCATCCGGCGCTTTACTGGGGGCAATACGGCGCAGATGCGAGACCCGATCCATCGTTCATTTCAATCGGCGCGGTCGAGGATGGCGATACGATCAAGGGCGTTACCCGGATCGGCTCCATCTCTCTTCCGACGACCGGGGTCCTTGGTGCATCGATCGTCGATGGCGAACTTGCACCGCGCGCCTTCCCGTCCTGGATCACGATTCCGAGCTATCAGGACCTTGCCACCGGCCGGCGCTGGCATTTCTTCTTCGCCTGGTTCTTCGTCATCAACGGCTTCGTTTATCTCCTCTATGGCCTTATTGCCGGGCATTTTCGCCGCGACCTCGCTCCGACCCGAACCGAACTGACGCCGGGCCATCTTGCCCACGAGGTTGCCGAACATGCGCGGCTGCGCTTTCCGAAAGGCGAAGCGGCCCGCCACTACAACGCCCTGCAAAAGCTTGCCTATGTCGGCGTGATCTTCGTCCTGCTGCCGCTCATGGTGCTCACCGGGCTGACGATGTCGCCGGGGTTCAACTCGATCTTCCCATGGCTGCTCGATCTCTTCGGCGGCCGTCAATCGGCGCGAACTATCCATTTCATTACCGCCTCGCTCCTCGTCGCCTTTGTCATCGTCCATATCGTGATGGTGCTGGTCTCCGGCGTCTGGAACAATTTGCGCTCGATGATCACCGGCTATTATGCGCTGCGCGTCGAGCCTGAAAAGGAAAAGTCGACATGAGCATCGACCTTACCCGCCGCCGCTTCCTCATCGGCTCCAGCGTTGCGGCGACCGGGCTTTTGACCGGCTGCGACGCGCTCGTCCAGAGCACAACCGTCAACGATATACTGCAACGGGCAGAATCGCTGACGATGGGAGCCCAGCGACTTTTGATGGGCCACCAACCTCTGGCGCGCGAATTCAGCGAAGCCGACCTTTCACCGGTGTTCAAGCCGAATGGCACCTCGGAACCGGCCAGCGAGGAGTATGCACATCTGCGGGAAAACAACTTCGCCGACTGGAAACTCGTCGTGAACGGAATGGTGCAGCGGCCATTGGAATTCTCGCTGGCTGACCTCAAGGCCATGCCGTCACGGACGCAGATCACCCGGCACGATTGCGTCGAGGGCTGGAGCGCAATCGGCAAATGGACAGGTGTCCCGCTTGGCCTCGTACTCGAAAAGGCGGGGCTTGCTCCCGGCGCGCGGTATGCGGTGTTCTATTGCGCAGACGAATTGGAGCAGACCCTGGATGGCAGCGGCAAATATTACGAGAGCATCGATCTCGTCGACGCCTGGCACCCGCAGACGATCCTCGCCTATGCCATGAACGGCAAGGACCTGGAAGTGGCGCACGGCGCGCCGCTACGGCTGCGCGTTGAACGCCAACTCGGCTACAAGCACGCCAAATATGTGATGCGCATCGAGCTCACCGACAGTTTCAGGGGTATTTGGGGCGGGAAGGGTGGCTTCTGGGAGGACCGCGGCTATGAATGGTATGCGGGGATTTGAGACCTGCCTAGAGGGGCGACTCAACGGTCGTCTGCGGCGACTGTCGCAGGGACCCGTTATTGTCTGAAAACAGCGCGAGTGCTCCCAGCAAGGCGAAAAACGTCAAGAGCACGAGTATTACGACGCATTGATGAACCAATAGTTCGGTCCCTCATCTGGAGATTCGTGTCTCGCTGCAGACCTGATCCACAACGTCGGCTGATCGTAGAAGAGAACCCATTCCCCTTAAGTGCCGCGCCATCGCAACAGCAGGCATCAAGCCTAGCCGTTGATGTGGCGAGAATACGACGGTGGCCGGGATGAAGTTATTTACAGGCGCCGCTCCCCTCGTTCAGCAAGAGTGGATCCTCGGGACGAGAGCCCAAGGAAGCACGCTTTCAACACGACGCCAGCGAAAAACTTGCCGCCGAACCTTCAAAAGCCCGCCGGCTTTTACCATATGCTGCGCAACAGATGTTTCGTAACATGATTGAGGAGACTGTTGCATGCTGCCCGTTCTAAACCGCTTCAGCCGGATTGCCGCTATTCTTGCCCTGGGCATGGCGGTGTCATTCAGCGTTGTCCATGACGCTGACGCCCGGCGTGGTGGCGGCGGGTTTGGCAGCCGCGGCGCTCGCACATTCCAGGCGCCCGCGCCGACCCGCACGGCGCCTGCTCCGGCAGCGCCCATCGAGCGCAGCATGAGCCCGCGGCCCGATGCGGCCCAGCCATCGGCCGCACAGCCGCAATTGGGCCAGCAGCAGCGTCCGGGTCTTTTCGGCGGCATGGGCCGCTCGCTTATCGGCGGTCTGCTGGTCGGCGGCCTCATCGGCACCTTGCTTGGCCACGGCTTCGGCGGTGCAGCCGGGTTCCTAGGCATGTTGCTGCAGATCGGGCTCCTTATTGGCGTGGTCATGCTGGCGATGCGTTTCTTCCGCTCGCGCCAGACGACAATGGCGCCGGCAGGCGGGCCTGCATTCGGACGGAATGCCGGAGGCAATGCGCCCTCAAACGCGTCCTTCAGAATTCCGACGATCGGTTCGGGTTCAGGTGCGGCCGGAAATGCCAGCTACGGCAATGGCGGTGGCTATCAAGTGGCGGCAGCTTCGTCGGCCGGCGATGAGATCGGCCTGAAACAGGATGATCTCGATCGTTTCGAGCAGCTTTTGACGGAAGTGCAGACTGCGTATGGCAAGGAGGATTACGCCACGTTGCGCAAGCTGACGACGCCGGAAGCCATGTCCTATCTCGCCGAGGAACTCGGGCAGAACGCAACCGATGGCCTGCGCAACAGCGTTTCAAGCGTGAAGCTGCTGCAGGCGGATATTGCCGAGGCCTGGGCCGAAGGCGATACGGAATATGCGACGACCGCCATGCGCTATTCGAGCATCGACTCCATGGTCGACCGCGAGACCGGCCGTATCGTCAACGGCGACGAGAAGGAGCCGAGCCAGACGACGGAAGTCTGGACCTTCATGCGCAAGCCCAATGCGGACTGGAAGCTTTCAGCGATTCAGGACGCCGCTTAAAATCCTTCACAAACGAAAGGCCCGCGCTTCACCGGCGCGGGCCTTTTTGCGTTCAAGTGGGTCGTTAGTCCACATCGTCCATCGAGGCGCTTTCCCTGCGGCCATGCAGGATTTCACGCTTGCCGACATGGTTGGCTGGCCCGACCAGACCTTCCTTTTCCATCCGCTCGACCAATGATGCCGCGCGGTTGTAGCCGATGCCGAGGCGGCGCTGGATATAGGAGGTAGAACACTTCTTGTCGCGCAGCATCACCTTGACCGCCTGGTCGTAGAGTTCGTTGCCATCCTCGGCCGCCATGGCGCTCTTGTCGAACACGGCGCTGTCCTCGGCTTCCGGCTCTTCTTCTTCGCTCTCGTCCGCCGTCACGGTGTCGAGATAATCGGGCTGGCCCTGCGCCTTCAGATGAGCGACGATCTTCTCGACTTCCTCGTCGGAAACGAAGGGACCATGGACGCGGGAGATACGCCCGCCGCCGATCATGTGCAGCATATCGCCCTGGCCGAGTAGTTGTTCGGCGCCCTGTTCGCCAAGGATGGTGCGACTGTCGATCTTGGAGGTAACCTGGAAGGAGATGCGGGTTGGGAAATTCGCCTTGATGGTGCCGGTGATGACGTCCACGGAGGGGCGCTGCGTCGCCATGATCAGATGGATGCCCGCGGCGCGCGCCATCTGCGCCAGGCGCTGGATGGCGCCTTCGATCTCCTTGCCGGCGACCATCATCAGGTCGGCCATTTCATCGACGATGATGACGATGAACGGCATCGGCTTCAGATCGATGGCCTCCTGTTCGTAGATCGGCTCGCCGGTGCCCTTGTCGAAGCCGGTCTGCACAGTGCATGTGACCGTTTCGCCCTTTTCGGCGGCTCCGGTTACGCGCGCATTGAACCCGTCGATGTTGCGCACGCCGAGCTTCGACATTTTGCGGTAGCGATCTTCCATCTCGCGCACCGCCCACTTCAGCGCCATGACCGCCTTTTTCGGGTCGGTGACGACGGGAGTGAGAAGGTGGGGAATGCCGTCATAAATCGATAGTTCAAGCATCTTCGGATCGACCATGATCAGCCGGCACTCGTCTGGCGTCAGCCGGTAGAGGAGCGAGAGGATCATGGTGTTGATGGCAACGGATTTGCCGGAGCCTGTCGTGCCGGCAACCAGGAGATGCGGCATCTTGGCGAGTTCGGCAATCACCGGCTCGCCGCCAATGGTCTTGCCGAGGCAAAGAGCGAGCTTGAACTTGGTCTTGTCGAAATTCTCCGAGGCAACCATTTCGCGCAGATAAACCGTCTCGCGCGTCGCATTGGGCAATTCGATGCCGATCACGTTGCGGCCCGGGACGACCGCGACGCGGGCCGAGAGCGCCGACATCGAACGCGCAATGTCGTCGGCAAGGTTGATGACGCGGGACGATTTTACGCCGGGGGCGGGTTCGAATTCATAGAGCGTCACGACCGGCCCCGGCCGAACGTGGATGATCTCGCCGCGCACGCCGAAATCCTCAAGCACGCTCTCGAGGAGGCCGGCATTCTGCTCCAGCGTCTCCTGCGAGATCGTAACCGCATCCTGCGTCACCGCCTCCTGGAGCAGCGTCACCGGCGGCTTCTCATATCCGCCCGAATGCGTGGCCGCAATTGCACGGTCCGCAGCCGGTGCAAGCGCGAACGGGCGCGGGGCGAGCGGCTGTGCGGAGCGTACGATGTCGCGACGCTTTGGCGTTTGGGTCGGTTCAGTGACGATCGGGGTCGGCTCGGCCTCGATCACGACCATGGGTTCGATGGTGTCCATAACGATCTCGGCCTCGATCACTTCCGCGACGATCGGTGCGGACGTTTCGATGAACCTTTCTTCAACCGGCTCGGAATCGAGTGGCGGAGCAAGAAGCCGAGGCTTCGGCGCTGCCTCCAGGGCACCTGCCGGCGTGCACTCGACGATGCGAAACCGGGCGGTTATTTCATCAAGGCTGAAGGCCGGCTTCGGGTTCGGCCGGGCCGGCGCGACACTTTTCGGCGCTGTATCAAGGGGAATATCCATCGAATCAAAGAAGGCAAAATCAGAGACATAGGCGAGGGGCGAGGCGCTTGCCGGCGGTAGCGACGATTGCTCCACGTCTGCGGCCCGAGTGGGCGCGGGTACCTTCTGTATACGTGCGGATGCCGGGCGTGGCGCTGCCGCGACGTTTGGCGGTTGCGGCACAGCGGGTGCTTGCGGCACAGCGATCGGAGTGGGCTTGGCCGTGGACGCGGCCGGCCGAGGCGCCGGCTTGATCTCCGGCAGCTTGCCCTTCAGGAGTTCGCTGTCGGGCGTGCGGGTAAACCGGACATTCTCGGACAGCGAAAACATGCGTTTGGAGATTGGCAGGGACGGGTCGTCAGCGTTCATCGGGTTTACCCTCTGCGGGCGTATGGCCGGGGACACCGGACGGGCCGGCGCCGCAGGCGTGATGCTGCGGCGCACGTCGAGAGGTTCATATTGGGCGGTCACACGGCGGGGCGGCTCAGCGGCGCGTAGCGGCGCCTGTGCCGGCGCGGGCGCAGCGACCGGTGCCTCATATGGAGGGATGCGATTCGGCACCCGCTCCAATTCGGTCTCGAACTCATATTCGTCTGTTTTAATTGGAAAATTTGTTCTTGGGATGCGCATGATGCCTGCAAACGGAATGGTGTGGTGTTACCCGATGGGCTCCCTATTTGAATAGAAAACCAAGGTTAACAACTCGCTACTTTTGCCGGTTGCAGACCGCCTATTTCACCTGCGTGGCAGCAGGGCAACAGCCTGCAAATCCCGCCGAAAATCGATTGGCTTACTGCGAGGATTGCGCTTTGCGCAGGCGTGCTACCTCGGCCTCAAGCTCCTTGATCCTTGTGTCACGCCCTGCGACGATTGCTTCGACCTCCGCAGCCTCGAACCGCAGCGGTATATGTTGCGGGCAGTTCGTATCCCAGGCAGCAACCTTGAAAATGATCACCTGTTCCGGGCGGGCCCGATAGTTCTCGGGCATGAATTTTGCGGTGAGTTCAGCGTCTTCGACGACCTCGGCCTCGCCCCAAAGCTTCACGCGCTGGCGCGTACGGTAGTCGATGAGAAAAAGATAGGCCTTTGAATTGTCGGCGAGGTTGCCTTGCGTGATGTACTGCCGATTGCCGGCAAAGTCGGCGAAGGCGATCGTATGGTCATCGACAACGTGCATGAACCCAGCCGGGCCGCCGCGATGCTGGATATAGGGTTGGCCTTCCGCATTCGCGGTGGCAAGGAAAACACTGGTCTGGCTCTCAATGAAGTCGACGAGATCGAGGGTAAAGCCTGTCCGCCACGAGCTACGCTCTTCCATGCTGGCATAACCGGCGCGCGAACCCTTGCGCGCCTGGATCGATTTTACCGTCGGCGTGAAGGCTACATCGCTTGAATAGGCAGGGGCGGACGACATGACTGTGACCTCGTGCGTTGAACGTGACGCATATATAGCTTCTTTCATCAAATCGCAGTAGAAAGGGAAATCGGGAGTTATCCTACCAAAATATGGAAGGCTTGATGGATCGTCTTGATGCAATGGCCGTGCTGCTGGCTGCCGTGGACGCGGGAAGTCTGTCTTCGGCCTCCCGAAGGCTAAACATGCCGCTTGCAACCGTAAGTCGAAAAGTGGCCGAACTCGAGGCTCACCTCGACACGCGTCTACTGATACGCTCGAGCCGCCAGTTCGAGCTCACCGACGTCGGGCGCGCCTATGTTGAGGCGAGCAGAACGATCCTGCAGCAGGTCGAAGAAGCGGAGCGGATAGCTGCCGGGGAGTTTGTAGCGCCAAAGGGCGACCTGACCGTCACCGCGCCCATCGTTTTCGGCCGTTCGCATGTGCTGCCGGTGGTAACAGAATTCCTCAAGGCCTATCCGCAGATTAATCTGCGGTTGAGCCTCAGCGATCGGCAGGTCAATCTGATCGAGGATCACATCGACCTTGCCATCCGCATCGGCAATCTGCCGGACAGCAATCTTGTGGCGACGAAGGTCGGGATGATCCGACGGGCCTCCTATGCAAGCCCCGCCTATCTATCAAGACGTGGCACGCCCGCACGCCCGGAAGAACTCGCGACCCATGACTGCATCACCTTCGAGGGATTCAACTCGCCCAGGATATGGACCTTCGTCGAGGGAAAGCGCGAGATCGATGTTCCTGTGCAATCGCGGCTCAGCGTGACGACCGCCGAAGCGGCGGCCGACGCGGCGGCGGCCGAACTTGGCATTACGCGATTGCTCTCCTACCAGGCGGAAGGCGCTGTCTCCGCGGGGAAACTTGTCCTCCTGCTTGAAGACTTTGAGCCCGCGCCATGGCCGGTAAGCGCGGTCTATGTCGCGCAAGGGCGGACCCCATTAAAACTCCGCGCATTCGTGGATTTTGCCGTGCCATTGCTACGGGAGAGAATGGCGGCATTGTCCCTTACCACCTGAGCCGCCCATGCGCCCGCGTCTTGTACCCGTCAGTGCAGTCGCATAAAATCGGAAAATGGCCACAGATGTCCTCTTCGTTCAAGGCGCCGGGGAAGGTACCCACGATAACTGGGACAACAAGCTTGCGGAGAGCCTGCGACAGGAACTCGGTGCCGCCTATCAGGTCCACTATCCGCGCATGCCCGATGAGGATGATCCGAAGTATGCCGCCTGGAAAGCCGCGCTGCTCAGCGCGTTCGATAGCCTGGACGACGGTGCAATACTTGTCGGCCACTCGGTCGGCGCCACAATCCTGCTGCATGTCCTCGCGGAGTCGGCCTTACCACGCGTGTTTGGCGGGCTGTTCCTGATCGCACCGCCTTTCATCGGCGAAGGCGGGTGGCCGGACGATGACATCGCGGCGTCTGACGACCTTGCGGATCGCCTTCCGCCCGGCATTCCCATCTATCTTTATCGCGGCACGGCGGACGATGTGGTGCCCGCCGCCCATGTAGACCTCTATATGAAAGCTCTGCCGCACGCGGTGATATGCACGCTCGAAGGGCGGGACCATCAGCTCAACAATAATATGCGCGAGATCGCGCGTGATATTCGGGCCGTGAGCAGACGGAGTGAAGAGCCGACAGGAGGCTAGCTGCGCTGCAAGGCGAGATGGGTGCCGAGACCGACGAGCAGGGCGCCGCCGGCCCGCTGCATGAGCCTGCGGGCGTGGCTTGAGCGCCGGAGCCGCGTGACAATTGCCCCAGCGAGAAAGACGCAGACGAGGTCGGCGGACGAAAACATCAGGTTGACGATTGTTCCGAGGATCAGGAACTGTACCCAGATCGGGAATGCCGCCGAAGCATCAATGAATTGCGGCAGGAACGCCATGAAGAAAATGGCGGTCTTGGGGTTGAGCACTTCGACGCTGATGCTCTCAAGAAACGCGCGGCGGCCGGACTTTGCCTCGATACCGGGCAGCGCGACATCCTCGACCTTGGCACGAAACAACGAGATGCCGAGCCAGACAAGATAGGCAGCGCCGGCAAGCTTCACCAGCATGTAGAGCATTGGCACGGCGTGAAAGAGCATCGACAGGCCCGCCGCGGCGGCAATGACATGGACATAGCAACCAAGATGAATGCCGAGGGATGCCATCAAGCCCGCACGGCGTCCGCGCGCGATCGTCTGGGCGGCGGCATAGAGCATGGCTGGCCCTGGAATATAGGCGAAGATTGCCGTCGTTATCAGGAACGCTATCAACAATTCGCTCGATGGCATTTCTATGCTCCGGTGCGGGAGGTTCGCCCTGACTGGGCCCAAGCATTCATTACTGGCAAGCGCTGCAAAAGTCATCTAGGAGGGACAAGAATGACGTTCGCCTTCAAGGCACAAATTGAGTTAAGTTGCGACGCTTTGCTTTGCGCTCACCTTGCTGAGGATAGTCATGATCAGACCAGTAACGGCTCTTCTTTCCTTGGTCTTAACCGTCGGTCTGCATTTCCCGGCTGCATTTGCCGAGGACGACAGCACATCGCAGCTTGCAACCATCAACAAGATCATACGAGGCGAGGGCAAGCCCGGCGAAACCGCGACAGCCAAGAACGGGGAAGTTGTCTACACGGTACTGGAAGGCGGCGTCGTTGAAATCAGGAACTTGCGCTACAACACGCTGCAACGCTTCAACACGATAAAGCAGGGTGATAACAACAGGTCAAAATAGCAGCATGGACTGGTTGGGTGGGTTTCCCGCTTCGCCGGAGGCTGGTCAATGATTCTGCCAGAAGAAATGGTAGTGAGGGTTCGTTTCGAATCCCGATACAAGGACGAATCTGAACAATCCTACTCATTGCAGGACGAGACCGTTAAGCACAGATGGTTATGCTGTCGTGCGGCAATGAGGGATTCGTCCGATGGAAGGCCAGACTTGGGTGACAGAGGGGGCTTACCCTTTTGTTTTTGCTTACATATTAATCGCCAACCTCGTATCTTTTGTCCTATTCGGCTGGGATAAGCATTGCGCCCGCCAGGCGGGCCGGCGCATCCCAGAACGTACGCTTCTTGCGTTTGCCTTACTGGGCGGCACGATAGGCGCGGTAGCGGGACAGCGAGCTTTTCGACACAAGACACAAAAGGAACCATTCCGAACACGGCTGGGGCGGATTGTCGTTCTTCATGCGGCAGGCTGCGGTGCGATCCTTGGGGCTATCCTATGGAATAGTATCGCCGAAGCACTGACTTAATCTGACTAACGCAAGGATTATCCGGTAGTTTCGGGCAACCTTTGAAAATGCAGGGAAATTATCTGCAACATAACTGCGACATGACGCTCCTACTTCAGGGTCGTGTACGTCCGCTATCGCCTTGAATTAACGAGATAAAGTTATGGTAGCGAAGGAGGGATTCGAACCCCCGACACAAGGATTATGATTCCTCTGCTCTAACCTACTGAGCTACTTCGCCCCATATGCCAAGCGTTCCGTCAATGGCCTGCCTATAAAGCTGTACCGGGGAACGCGCTGTCAATCGACAGGGACGGGCGGGGTATATGTGCGTAGAAACTGCCTGTCAAGTGGATGACTCGGCCAAGTTGCGAATGGCTCCCGTAAAGTACAAGGATGACCGAGACGGTGGGAAAATAAAGAAACGCGTCTTCACATTCGTTATAGCCGCCCAAGATAGCGGGGATGGCGACAACGCGACCTCTTCCTTGTCAGTGCATCAATAGGCGCCCCCCTCATCCACCAGCATTGCAGTCTTCCTTGTCCACCACTGCCGGCACCCTAATCCACAAGTGCCGTCACCCTGATTCACCGTAGCCGTCATTCTCGCGTTTCGACCCGAGGACCGGGCCTGTCCCGACGATCCACTCTCACTGCACCTGATGCGACTTGCCGTTGCACCGCGCCCGAATCTCAAGGAATTGTGCACCGGCTTTAAAACCCTCGACATGGAATTGCCGGGTTCGAGGTCTTGTCATCGTTTCTTGCTCCAGATATTGGATGCCGACATGAAGAAGGCTGAAAAGATGGCTCCACGGATTGCAGTGCTTGGTTGCGGCTATTGGGGCAGCAACCATATCCGTACCCTGAAGAGCCTCGGCGCCCTCTATGCCGTCTCGGACCAGAACAGCGATCGTGCCGCGGGCTTTGCCGCCGAGCAAGGCGTCCTGCATATTGCGGCGGACGAAATCTACACGCATCCGGACGTCGACGCGATCGTCATGGCGCTGCCGCCGCAGTTTCACGCGCAGGCTGCAATCAAGGCCGTTCGCAACGGCAAGGACGTGCTCGTCGAGAAGCCGATCGCGCTGACTGTGCCCGACGCCGAAGCTGCCGTGAAAGCTGCCCACGATAATGGCCGCATCTTCATGGTCGGCCATGTGCTGCGCTTTCATCCGGCTTTCGAAAAGCTGCTCGACCTGATCAAGGCCGGCCATCTCGGAAAGGTGCGATATATCCACTCGCACCGGCTTGGCCTTGGCAAGTTTCACACGGAGAACGATGCGCTCTGGGATCTGGCTCCGCATGATTTGTCGATGATCCTGGCGATTACTGGGACCGAGCCGATCGAAGTGCGCGGCGAGGGCGCCGCGGTGCTCGACCACCTCAGCGATTTTGCGCACCTGCACCTTCGCTTTCCCGATAATGTGCGCGGGCATCTCTTTGCTTCGCGCCTCAATCCCTATCGCGAGCGTCGCCTGACCGTCGTCGGCACCAAGGCCATGGCCGTCTTCGATGACATGGAGCAATGGGACAAGAAACTCGCGGTCTACAAGCACTCGATCTGGCAGGATAATGGTGCCTGGGCGTCGACCACGGAAGAGCCGACCTACGTCAAGATCGCGCAGGGCATGCCGCTGACGCGCGAACTGCAGAATTTCATTTCGTGCATCGAAACGCGTGAAGAACCGCGCACCGATGGCGAGGAAGCAATCCGCGTGCTGCGCATCCTGACAGCCGGCACCGTGGCGCATACCGAGCCCAAGCGCGATACACCAGCCTACGGTTGACGCGCGCAAAGATTGCACTCGGCATAAAGCGTTGTTACAAGGCCGCACAAACTTTGAATGGCGACGGCTGGCGGTCCATCGGCTGCCCATCTAAACAATCGCCTTGACTGTTGCTCGCGGCGATTGCGCGAGCATATTTGATATTGGAGCAATGATGCAGTTCATCGATCTCGGCGCACAGCGTGAACGGATTAGCGGCAAACTCGACGCGGCGATCGCCAAGGTCGTCCGCGAAGGCAAATACATCCTCGGGCCTGAAGTTGCCGAATTCGAAAAGCGTCTCGCCGAATATGTCGGCGTCGAGCATGTGATTGCCTGCGCCAACGGCACCGATGCGCTGCTCATGCCGCTGATGGCCAAGGGCATCGGCCGAGGCCACGCGGTTTTCGTCCCGAGTTTCACCTTCGCTGCAACCGCCGAAGTCGTGGCGCTTGCCGGGGCTGAGCCTGTATTCATCGATGTCGATCCCGAAACCTACAACATCAATGTCGAGCAGCTGCAGGCGGCAATTGCCGCCGTGCGCGCCGAAGGGCGTCTCGAGCCCAAGGCGATCATTCCGGTCGACCTTTTCGGTCTTGCCGCCGATTACACCTCGCTTTCCGCCATTGCCGCCAAGGAAGGCCTCTTCGTTATCGAAGACGCGGCGCAGTCGATGGGCGGCAAGCGTGACAATGCCATGTGCGGCGCGTTCGGCGATGTCGCGGCAACCAGCTTCTACCCGGCCAAGCCGCTCGGATGCTATGGCGATGGCGGAGCGATGTTCACCAATGACGCTTCGCTCGCCGAGATTTTGCGGTCCGTGCTGTTCCACGGTAAGGGCGAGACCCAGTATGACAATGTCCGTATCGGGCTCAATTCGCGCCTCGACACGATCCAGGCGGCGGTGCTCATCGAAAAGCTCGCCATTCTCGAGGACGAGATGGAAACGCGTCAGGTAGTGGCGAAGCGCTATGCCAATGGCCTGAAGGACGTGGTCAAGGTTGCGCACATGCCGGCCGGCTCACGCTCGGCCTGGGCACAGTATGCTATCGAGACGGACAAGCGCGATGCCTTGAAGGCGCATCTTCAGGCTAACGGCATTCCTTCGGTGATTTACTACGTGAAGCCGCTGCATCTGCAGAAGGCTTATGAGCACTATATGCGTGCGCCGGGCGGGCTACCTGTATCGGAGACCTTGCCGAAGAATATCCTCTGCCTGCCCATGCACCCCTACCTCAGCGAAGCCGATCAGGACCGTATTATCGGTACCATCCGCGGGATTTGCGAGAAGGACTGAGGGTTAAGGGCGCTGGTGGCGCCTCGGGCTATGTCCCGAGGACCATCTGGCATGAGACAAGCAAACCGCCTCACGCGGCGGCGTGGCCCTGCTGGGCGAGCCGCTTCAGCATGGCTTCGGCCTTTGGAGCGCGCTCGGAGCGGCCGATAAAGCCGCCGCCATAGACGCGGGCCGTATTGCTGTTGTCGGAATAGAGCACGCAGGCCTGGCCGGGAGCAATGCCGCTTTCGCCATCGACGAGTTCGACGAAGGTCTCGCCGTCGCGATGGTGCAGGAGTGCCGGGCGCGGCGGACGGGTGGAACGGACCTTGGCGTAGACTTCGACGCCACCCTCGGGAATTGCCGAAAGCTGGCCATCGCCGAGCCAGTTGATGTTGCGCAGAAAGACCTTGTGCGTTTCCAGCGCCTCGCGTGGGCCGACGACGACCCGCGCCTTCTTGGCATCGAGATGGATGACGTAGAGCGGATCGCCCGTCGCGACGCCAATGCCGCGGCGCTGGCCGATCGTATAGTGGACGATACCCTCGTGCCGGCCGAGCACGCGCCCGTCGATGTGAACGATATCGCCGGGGTTGGCGGCCTCAGGCTTCAGCTTCGAGATGATGTCGGAATACTTGCCCTGCGGCACGAAGCAGATGTCCTGGCTATCCTGCTTGTTGGCGACGGTGAGGCCGAGCTCCTCGGCGATGGCGCGGGTTTCGGTCTTGGTCATGCCGCCGAGCGGAAAGCGCAGATAGTCGATCTGTTCCTGCGTCGTCGCAAACAGGAAATAGCTCTGGTCCTTGTCGGTATCGACCGGCCGGTAGAGGGCACGGTGGGCGCCATTGGCGTGGCTGCGGATATAATGGCCGGTCGCCAGGGCATCGGCGCCGAGATCGCGCGCCGTCTGCAACAGGTCGGCGAACTTGACCGTCTGGTTGCAGGAAACGCAAGGGATTGGCGTTTCGCCGCTGACATAGCTTGCAGCGAACGGGTCGATCACAGCTTCGCGGAATCTCGCCTCGTAATCGAGCACGTAATGCGGGATACCAAGAAGCTCGGATACCCGGCGCGCGTCCTCGATGTCCTGGCCGGCGCAGCAGGAGCCTGCGCGATGGGTCGAGGCGCCATGATCGTAAAGCTGCAATGTCACGCCGACGACATCATAGCCTTCGCGTTTCAGGATGCCCGCGACGACAGAAGAATCCACGCCGCCAGACATGGCAACGACGATACGGGTGTCTTCCGGCTTTCCCGGCAGATCGAGGCTATTCAAGGTCATAAGCGGATCCGGTTATTGGCAGCGGCATAAAGGCGCAGCGCTATTGTCGGGCTCTATATAGGTGAATTGACCGGTTCTGCCAACAGGAAGTGCGCCAAGATAAGTCTTTCTCGTTCAAAGTTTTCTGAACAACGCCGATGAGTCCCCGGTGAAATATTTGCAGTTAGACAAAAGTTTAATGAAATCCCTACGCCTCCATTAACCGAGGTTACCAGACAATGACTCGGCGTTTAGGCAATTATTAAAGCCCTCTCTGTAATGTCTGCTGCGATAGGTCTTGAAGTTTAGTGTAGAGAGTACAATGACCGATCTTGTTCGACCGAGAGTAAAATATGTTATCGGCCCGGATGGCAGTCCACTGACCATCGCCGATCTTCCACCCGCGAATACGCGGCGTTGGGTCATTCGCCGCAAGGCTGAGGTGGTTGCCGCTGTGCGCGGTGGTCTTCTTAGTCTTGAGGAAGCATGCCAGCGCTACACTTTGACGGTGGAGGAGTTCCTGTCCTGGCAGTCCTCGATCTCCGATCATGGGCTGGCGGGCCTTAGAACAACCCGGATACAGCAATATCGTCATTAGATGATGGTGCAAGAAAGTTGGGAGAGGCTGGTCGCAAGACCAGCCTTTTTCCATTCGGCCGATGTCGCGATTAATCTACCTGCTTTTCCCTGGCAACGATAAGGTGGGCCGCGACCGCCGAAAGTATTGCCGAGGCGGTGAAGAACCAGAGGCCCGGCTGTGCGATCGCGGTAGCAAGCCCGCTGGTCTTGGCGCCGAAAATCACAAGGGCGACCAGAAGCACGTCGAGCATCGACCATTTCGACAATAGCCCGACCCAGCGATGAAGGGCGCGGGACGCGGCCGGTACCTGCGCCGCGGCCATCTGCGCGACGCCGAGCTTTGCGACCGGCAGGATAACCGAAAAGAGAAGGACGGTGAGCGCGAGGAACCAGTCGCCGCTACGCCACAGGGAGCCGATGATATCGAGAAGCGACGGGCTTTCGTCGAAGAAATAGAGCTTGCTCACATTCATCAGCGGCATGGTCAGCCCTAATGCGAGGGTGAATGTCGCGACGAAAAGCAGGATCGGAATGATAAATCTTGTCGACATGCTGATATCCGACCGAGGCTGACAGCCCATGCATGAAGGAAATGCATGGCCACCGTCAAGGACGGCGAAGACAATTTGCGCCCACCGCAAGAGATTGGCCTTCGCGATGACAGGATCGGCTCAATTTAAACAAGATTTACACTAGACAGACTGGATCACATTCACTTGTTACCGATTGACGCTTCGCATGGTGGATCGCCATAGTAAGTTTAGATGCGGTCGGCAGTCCGCCGGCGGTGATATTTGATGGTTTAATCCACACAGAGCATTGGATCCGTGCACCTTATGCGTACCAGATTTGGCTTGTTGCTTGCTTTCCTGACGTTGGTTTCCTCTGCTCAGGCGTTGGAAACCGCCTCACCTCCGGTGCTCGCGCCTGAGGAGGATCAAGGCAAGGCTGCGCATTTGAGTGCGCAGGTATTGACCTATTATCACTACAAGAAAGTGCCGCTGGACGACGCTTTGTCGGCGAAAATCACCGATCGCTACATAGAATTGCTGGACCCGGACCGATCCTTTTTCCTTCAGTCCGATATCGACACGTTCATGGCCAGCAAGGACAAGCTGGACGATGCCATCTATGGCGAAGATCTCACCATCCCGTTTGGGATTTTCAACGTTTATGACCAGCGCTTCGTGGAGCGCATGAATTACGCGCGCGGACTTCTCAAGGATGGGTTCGATTTCAGCCAAAAAGAAGACTTCACGATCCGGCGGGACAAGGAGCCTTGGCCGAAAACCGAAGCGGAAAGCCAGGAAATATGGCGCAAGCGCGTCAAGAACGACTGGCTGCGCCTGAAATTGGCCGGTACGTCCGACGCAAAGATACGCGAGACGCTCGGCAAGCGTTATGAGAACTCGCAGGCTCGCGCCTATAAATACAAGAGCGACGATGTATTTCAGACGTTCATGACCGCCTATACCAATGCCGTCGAACCCCATACGGACTATTTTGGCGTTGCCGCCGCTTCGGAGTTCGACATTTCGATGAAGCTCTCGCTCGTCGGCATCGGCGCCGTTCTTCAGGAGCGCGATGAGTATACGACCATACGGGAACTGGTGGCCGGCGGACCTGCCCAACTGTCAGGCCAGCTTAATGCCGGCGACAGAATTGTCGGGGTGGCACAAGGCAAGGACGGTCCAATGGTGGACGTCGTCGGCACTCGATTGAACGAGGTTGTAAAGCTCATACGCGGAGAAAAGGATACGGTCGTACGGCTGGATATCATGCCATCCGACGCGGGCCCCGACGGCAAGCACCGGCTCATTACTCTGGTGCGCGATAACATCAGCCTGGAAAAACAGGCCGCCAAGAAAAGCATCAGGATTGTGAAGGATGGTGATCTCACGCGCAAAATTGGCGTGATCGATTTGCCTACATTCTATGACGACTTCGAAGGGCGGCGACGGGGTGACAAGAACTATCGCAGCGCAAGCCGCGATGTTGCCAAGCTGTTGGCGGAACTCGAAGACGAAAAGGTTGACGGCGTCGTTATCGACTTGCGCAACAATGGCGGGGGCTCCCTGCCTCAGGCGATCGAACTGACCGGCCTGTTTGTTGGCAAGGGACCCGTCCTGCAACAGCGCAATAGCGAGGGCGACATCAAGGTCGATGGCAATGATCGTGGCCAGGCGAAATGGACTGGGCCGCTTGCAGTCCTTATCAATCGCGGATCGGCCTCGGCTTCCGAGATTTTTGCCGCGGCAATACAGGACTATGGCCGAGGGCTCGTTATCGGCGAACCAAGCTTCGGCAAGGGCACCGTGCAAACTGTGGTCGATCTCGACGAGCAAGCGCGCAACCCAAAGCCGGAATTCGGCGAATTGAAGATGACGGTCGCGCAGTTCTTCCGCATTAATGACGGGACTACCCAGCTGCGCGGCGTGACGCCGGATATCATCCTGCCCGGTTTTTCGGACGAGGAGACGCTCGGGGAGTCGAGTTACGACAACGCGTTGCCATGGTTGCAGATCAAACCTGCCAGGTACAAGCCTCTCGGGGATATCAAGCCGATCCTGCCGGAACTTCAAAGCCGCCACGACGCGCGTGCCAAGGAGGACAGGGATTTCAAGAGACTTGTCGAAGACGTGAACGAGCTCAAGGACTTGCGTGACAAGCGGGTGATATCCCTCAATGAAACCGAAAGACGTGCGGAAAGGGATCGCCAGATTGGCCGCCTGAAGGCCCGTGAAGCAGCCGATGGCAAGGGCTCGGC
The DNA here is from genome assembly GCF_009647635.1 of Phyllobacterium sp. SYP-B3895. Lineage (NCBI taxonomy): Bacteria > Pseudomonadati > Pseudomonadota > Alphaproteobacteria > Hyphomicrobiales > Phyllobacteriaceae > Phyllobacterium > Phyllobacterium sp. SYP-B3895. Next base: position 177,472 of record NZ_WJIG01000003.1, read on the forward strand.
GTCGACCACCGATCTTGTATTTCAGGAGGATGGTCTGCAGGCCGACGAGCGCAGCATGAGTGCGGATATTGCGAGCGAAAAAGCGCTGAAGGATGCAAAAGACGTGCTTCTCGACGAGACGGTGCACATTCTCAGCGATGCGTCCGACCTCGGCAAAGTCACGTCGGCGAAAAACAATTGATCAATGGCAGTTGATGGGCACCCGGCATCGGGTACCACATGCCGCAATAACGATGGTGTAGCAATGAGTGGTCAGATCAGTATCGAAAAGCAGGAAACGGGCAAGGGCGGACGCTATGTAGCCGTTGTATCCGGCCATGAAGCCGAGATGACCTTTTCGCGCGCAAGCCCCCATCTCATCATCATCGACCACACCGCGGTGCCTGACGCGCTTCGGGGGCAGGGCGTCGGCCAGGCGCTCGCCTTGAATGCGGTGGAAGATGCGCGAGCGGGTGGCTGGAAGATAATTCCGCTTTGCCCGTTCATGCGGGCGCAATCGCTGCGTCACAGCGAATGGTCGGACGTAATCCAGCAGCGATAGGGCGGCGGTCCGTCAGCCAATCATGGCGCGCTTGTCGGTCAGGGGGATCTCTTCCTCGCGCGGCTTGCCGTCACGCTGCTCAAGCGCCTCGGCCTTGGCAAGTTCGGCTTCCGATTCGGCAAGGGCGGCTTCCGCCTCGTCCTTTTGCGCCTTCAGGTCACGGATCGAGTCGAAAAGATTGTCGCGGCGCTGGCGCGCGGCCTTGGCGAAAGTGGGATAGGCAAAGTGCGTCGTGTCGGTGATGCCGGCCTTCTTTTCCTCTGAAAGAATCTGGGCGTCCAGTTCAGCGGCCATGCGTTCGAATTCGCCCATCATCAGATCGAGTTGACCGAGCTGGCGGCGCTTTTCCTTGACCTGAAAGAGTTTCAGCCGAACCAAACCCTCATGCGACTTCATGCTCACTACCCCCTCACACCATACTCTCAGGCCGGTACGCGTATGCCGCCAAATGCGAGGCGGCGGTCCATCCAGCCGGTATTCCACCCGAATCACCTCGGGAAAATGAAACAAAAACTTAAAGGCGGCCCCGTCTGGTAACCTTTCCTTTACGTTCAGCATTAATCATACGCCTTAAGACTTAAAGCTCCGTAAATCGAATCCTGAAGTTTCTAGGCAGAGATTTTATTGAGTCGAATGAATCGCTTAGCCTTTGAACCTGAAGCACCATCTGATGGTTTTTGGCAGGCGAGTTGACCTTATGAATCAATGCGGTGCCTGCGATCTCTAAATTAAGAGTCGAGGGCACTTGCAAAGCGGAATCAGATTTTGTTAACCATTCGGTGGCAATCTTAACGTTATGGAAACGGCTTGTTCGCGACCTGGCTTCGGGATTGCACGGCAACCCATTTCAGCGGCGGGAAAAGGGGAATGATATGCGGGTTCTTTTAATCGAAGACGATAGTGCAACGGCCCAGAGCATCGAACTGATGCTCAAGTCGGAAAGCTTCAATGTTTATACGACTGATCTGGGTGAGGAGGGTGTCGATCTCGGCAAGCTCTACGACTATGATATCATCCTTCTCGACCTGAACCTGCCGGACATGTCCGGCTACGAAGTGCTCCGGACGCTTCGCCTGTCCAAGGTGAAGACCCCGATCCTTATTCTCTCCGGCATGGCCGGCATCGAGGACAAGGTTCGCGGCCTCGGTTTCGGCGCCGACGACTATATGACGAAGCCCTTCCACAAGGATGAACTCGTCGCCCGCATCCATGCGATTGTTCGCCGCTCAAAGGGCCACGCCCAGTCGGTCATCACAACGGGCGATCTCATCGTCAATCTCGATGCCAAGACGGTGGAAGTTAGCGGACAGCGCGTGCACCTGACCGGCAAGGAATACCAGATGCTGGAGTTGCTCTCGCTGCGTAAGGGCACGACGCTGACCAAGGAAATGTTCCTCAACCACCTCTATGGTGGCATGGACGAGCCCGAACTCAAGATCATCGACGTGTTTATCTGCAAGCTGCGCAAGAAGCTCGACTCTGCTTCTGACGGTGTGAACTACATCGAAACCGTATGGGGCCGCGGCTATGTGCTGCGTGAGCCGGACTCGACCGAACTGCGTGAAATCGCCTGATAGCATTGCGCAAGAATTTCAAAGGGCTCCGTTAGCGCGGAGCCTTTTTGCTTTTGGGGTCAGCGTTTGCGTTTGAGCGGGTAGATGGTCTCACCCTTGGCGAGCATGGCGATATATTTCTCTATGTGCGCTGCCCTTGTTTTCTCCTGTTTCGCGCCATGAACGCGGTAGAGAATTGCAAACCGGTTGTGGCCATCAAGCTGGTTGAAGAACGTCAGCGCCGCCGGATGGGCATCAAGGGCCCGCTGCAAATCGTCAGGCACTGTCGCGGTGCTCTGCCGGGCATAGGCGGCATCCCAGCGCCCGTCGGCCTTGGCTTTTTCGACTTCGGCAAGGCCTGCCGGTTGCATCCGGCCCTGCGCCATCAGTTCGATCGCCTTGTCTCGATTCTTCTCTGACCACTTGCTGATGGCCCGACGCGGCGTGAAGCGGATAAGCCAGTGGTGCTCGTCGAGTTTGTCGAGCTGGCCGTCGATCCAGCCATGGCAGAGCCCACATTCGATCGCTTCCTCGCGAGATATGCCCTTGATCGGGGCATCCTTCTTCGCAAGCTTCAGCCAAACCCCCTTCGAAGTGATCGGTTCAGCGGCAAGAAAAGCGTCGAGATCCGATGCCGACGCAAAGAACCTCACAGGAAGATCGCTCTTCGGCATCAGCCCGCCACTGGAACCTGCGGCAGGATTTCGGCGATCGAAGCCCGGTTGAAAGGCTTGAGCAGGTAGCCGGCAGCACCAGCGCGCTTGGCGCGCATGATCTTGGCAAGGTCGATTTCGGGAAGGCAGAGGTAAATCTTGCTGTTGGCGCCGCCGGGAAGCGACTTTACCTGTGCGATGACATCGGCAGCCGGCATGTCGGCGATGGCGCTGTCGAGAATGATGATATCGGGCATCTCGACGCTGCAAGCCGCAACTGTCTGGAAGCCGGTGTCGGCCGTCGTGACGACGGTCGTTTCGCTCGCGATGAGTCGGCGGGCGACCTTCCGCACGACCGGCGAACCATCAATGATCATGCAACGCAGCAATACAATACCCCCGGCAGGCCAGAAACATACCTTTCCTGGTACAAAGACTAGCGGGCCTGGGTGAACAAATACCCAAGGTTGATGGTAAATATTAGTGCAACTTTTGCGCGGCGATCAGGCTGCCGCGAAGACGATCTCTTCCGGTGTCGCATGGATCGAGATGGTCATGCCGGCTTCCTGCGCAAGGAGCAGGGTGTAGTAGGGCTGCACCGCGTGGGCGTCTATCGGTTCTTCCGGTACCCTGCCGCTGTGAAGTTCGAGAAACTTCGGCGGTACGCGCAGCATTGGTCCCCGCGAGGTGAGGCTGAAACGCGGCTCGGTGTCCCCGCCCTCAAGCTTGACTGCGAGCGTGCCGCCACGGGGAAGAGCGGCATTGGCGATCAGGACGAGGTTGAGCAAGAGCTTCACCTTGTTCTTCGGCAAAAGGACGCGGGTGCCCTCCCAGGTGAACTGTGCTTTCTCGCCTTTCATATATTCGTTGGCGACGTTCTGCGCGTCGCCGGTATCGATCTGGACGCCAGCGGATCCTGCCGCGCCGAAGGCAATGCGAGCAAATTGCAGGCGGGCCGAGGCGCTGCGGGCGCTCGACTTGATGAGGTTCATCGCATCCTCGTCGGCGCCGCCCTCCTCGAGCAGTTCGAGGCCGTTGTTGATGGCGCCAACCGGCGAAATGATGTCATGGCAGATGCGGCTGCTCAGGAGCGCTCCGAGGTCCGTTGCCGAGAGAATTACGGGCAATGTCATGAGGGCTTCTCCTGGAGATGGTCGAGTGGGTTTTCGCGAATCACTGGCAAGCGAATCACTTCGAATTTCAGCGCTATTTGGATACATAGACGCGTCCGGATCGGCAAGAAGCTCGTGGCGAAAGCTTGTGAATGCTGAATTTCCGGCATTTTTGCCGATCTTTGCAAGTCATTGAAATGCCAAGATCGATTCATAAACTTTTATACAAGGTTTAGCGCCTTAAATTGAGCACCAAATCATTAGGCAGGCGCAAGATCTGCAAATCTCCCGTATCAGGCGTCAGGCAAAGAAGCGAACAGCCAAAAGGAATTACGATGGCGTCTCTACTCTTGTCTATGAACCGTGGTCTTCTTCTCGTCCTGACACTCGTGTCACTTGTTTTTGCCCAAGCCCAGGCGGCCCGCGCGCAAGAAACCTATACGATGGAAGAGATCGTCAATTCCGGTCAGCGGTTCTTCGGATCAACCTCAGGCGGATTGGCTACAGCTGTCGAGAAGGTGTTCGCGAGTTACGGCCTTCCTAACGGCTATGTCCTCGGCGAGGAAGGATCGGGCGCTCTCATCGGCGGCCTGACCTACGGGGAGGGCACGCTCTATACGAAGAACGCCGGCGATCACAAGACCTACTGGCAGGGCCCGTCGATCGGCTGGGATTTTGGCGGACAGGGCTCCCGCGTGATGATGCTGGTTTATAACCTCGACGACGTTCAAAATCTTTATGGGCGCTTTGTTGGGGTTGCTGGTTCCGCCTACCTTTTTGCCGGCGTGGGCTTCAATGTTCTCAAGCGCAATCAGGTATTGCTCGTTCCCATCCGCACGGGTGTCGGCGCGCGTCTTGGCGTCAATGTCGGCTACTTGAAGCTGACCCAGACCCCGACATGGAATCCGTTCTGACAGAGCAGGATTCAAGTCTGCCCGGCGCGGACCCATGCGGTCCGCGTCTTTGTTTTCGGCGCCCCCGCTGCTAAGACTCCCTTTAAAGAAACGCCAACAGGACCCCGATCTTGATCCAGTCCGTAATCTATTTTGCCCTTGGGTTCTTGAGTGCCGTGCTTCTGGTCCTGCTGGTCGCGCCGCCGATCTGGCGCAGGGCCATGCTTTTGACCCGCAAGCATGTGGAGGCCGAGACACCCCTGACGCTCAATGAAATTCAGGCGCAAAGGGATGGATTGCGCGCCGAACACGCCATGGCGGAGCGCAAGCTCGAACTTGCACTCGAAAGCGCGCGCAACAAAGCGGCGCAGCACCTGACCGAGATCGGCGAAAAGGAACGGCTAATTCGCAAGCTCACGGCGGATCTCGGCGAGCGGGAAACCAGCATTGCCGGTCTTTCAACGTCACTGAGTACTAATGAAGATACGCTCGAACGATCATCACAAAATCTCAGTGGCACGGCGAAGACTCTCCAAGAGCGCACCAGCGAGGTTGAGCAGCTCAACCGGCGTCTGTCGAAACTCTCGATCGATGCCGATAGCCTGCAGATTGAACTTGCTGCCCAATCCGCGCGCGTCGAAAACCTCCTCGACGAATTGAACGACGCGCGGCGCGAAAAGCGCGACAGCGACGAGCAGCGGCGGAAAATCGAGACCGAGCACAAGGCTTTGCAACATAGTCTGGAACAGGAAGCAGCGCAGCGTACCGAGTTCGAAAAGCAGGCGACCGCGCTTTTGACCAAGTTGTCCGACACAGAGGCGAAACTCGCCCGTCGCGAGAAGGACATGGAAAGGCTGAACGAGAGACTGCGCAAGGTCCTCGCTGACGGCCGCAAGCAGGGCACTTCCGTTGTCGATACGCCGCGTGGCAAGCAAGCGCTGATCCAGGCCGACGAAACCCGGCTGATGCGCGACGAGATGAATACGCTTGCCGCACAGGTCGTGGCCATGGTGGCGAGGCTTGAAGGCGAGAAGTCTCCCGTCAACGAAATTCTAGGCAAGGCTAAAAGACAGGTGCCGGCGGTCTATGATGAAAATGGCGAGGCCATCGTCAGCATTGCCGACCGGGTGCGCGCCCTGCAGGCCGCCTCAAAGCCCGCTAAAGCGGCTGAACCGCGCGAGAGCGATGCCTGAGGCGGTTGCAACGTTTAGACTATCGAAGCTCTTCGACATGGGTATTCGCACCGTCTGAAGGCGGTCCAGCAACGCCTCTGGCAGACCTTCCCCTTCCGTTCCAAGGAGAAGTGCGGTGCGCTGGACCGGCTCAGCCGCGTTGATGCTCGTCTTGCCCGAGGGGCTCAAGGCAAAAATCGTATAGCCTGCGCTCTGCAGTTTACTGACAATGGCTTCGATCGATCCCTCGCGGGCGAAAGGAACCTTGAGCGCGGCGCCAACAGAAACGCGGATCGCCTTGCGGTAGAGCGGATCGCAACTCGTCTCGTCCATGAAAATGCAGTCAGCCTCGAAAGCCGCGGCGTTGCGGAAGATCGAGCCCATATTGTCGTGGTTTGAAAGCCCGCACAGGACAACGGCCAGCCCGTGTTCCGGCATGGCGGCAAGCAATGTGTCGACGGTGTGCGGTCCGCTGCGCCGTCCTATTGCCAGAACGCCGCGATGCATCGGAAAGCCGGCAATCGCATCCATCGTCTCCCGGCTGACGCAATAGACCGGTACGTCGGGCGGACACAGTTTCAGCTGTTCGGACAGGCCCGAAAGCCGGTTCTCCAGCACAAGGAGCGAGTCGGCGGCAAAGTGCGGGCTCGTCAAGAGCACGTTCAGGACAACCTTGCCCTCGGCAATAAATCGACCCTCGCGGCCGACGAGATCGCGCTCGCGCACGTCGCGATAGGGCGCAAGTCGTTCATCGCGAGGGTCGTCGATACGGATGACCCTTTGATCGGGCGACGCCGTCATGCCGGAGATTGGGACGCCTGCAGGCCGGCGCGCGCTTCTCCTGCCATGCGGACGAGCGTCTTGTGCATGTCCTCCGCCGATGTGAGCGGCGAAGCAAAAAAGACGCGTTCAACCGCATCGCCATCCGCGATATCGAAGCCGTCGGCGTCAATGCCGGTGATCCGCCAGTTGCCGTCATCCGCCTTGGCGAAATACCGGGCGTAAAGGGCAATCGCCGCCGCATGATCCTCGTTCATGTGTTCGACCGCCGATTTTTCCGCCGCCGCAAGCGCATCATTGGCCGGATTGAGACTGAGCCATTCGGCCGGCGGCAGCTGATAGGCGCGCCCGAAACCGGCGTTCAGGCGGGCATTGTCGGGTTCGAGCCGAAAGAAACTGAAATCGCCAAGACCGGCATAGAGCTTGGCCTTGGGAAGGTGCGAAAGATAGCGCCACTCGATCCGCTCATGTTCCGGCGTGTTGCGTGCAATTTGGCGTGCTTTCGCCGTAATGGTCATGCGGGGATGGGCCAGAGGGTCGCCCTTTCCAGGCTCTCCCACCAGCAGCGAACAGCGGGGATCGGCAAGGAGCGCCGGCGTATGCGCGGCCAGCGCTGATGCAAGAATGACAGGGGCGCCGTCGTGGTCGGTGGCAAGGCCTACCCGCGTCGCGATAGGATGGCCGGAGCCAGGTTCGAGCGTCGCTAGCGCCGCATATCGCGCGGCGCGCAGCAATGTACGCGCAAGGCGAACGGCGCCTTCATCGATTTCACGCAAGACGTCTTTCTTTTCGGCCACGGGATACCTCTCGATCTGTTGGCCGATTGATAGTGCGTGACGGGCAGGGGAACAAGCTGTTTGGTAGCAGTGGCTCAGGCGGCGACTGATTGGTTGTCATTGAATCCGATCGCATCCATGCAATCATCGAGGAGATCGAGATCAACCGGGCCGATCGTGCACAGGACCGGCGCCACGTCCTCCGCCGGAACCTGCAGCGCCACAAGTTCCTTCAGCACTTCCATTAGTGATTCGCGCGTGTCATACCGGTGGGAGCGCTTGTGCATCGGCCGTGCCTTCGAGCGTGGTTACTGGCCAAAACATTAAGGCAATTACGGTAAACGAATTCTTAATTTTGCCATTTTTGAAATTTTTTTGCTGTGCGGGTGAATAAAATAAGTTCATGATTTCAAAAGGATGAATAGGCATGGTAACGTTAACGTCATCTTTGCCATTGTTTGGCCCTAAATGAGATCATTCTGTGAGCACCTTCACCAGCAGGAACAACAGCGATGAGAATTGCTTCGTGATCGGCTTCGCTAAGTGGAAGATCCATTCAATTGCGGGCATCATAGCGGCCGCGGGGCTTGTCAGTGGTTGCGCGCAGACCGGACAGCACTCGAAAATTTCAGCCAATCTGACGAATAAAGGCACCAGCAAGAGCTACGCCTATACGCCGAAGGACAAGGAGTGTCTTGAGCGGGCGATGTTCTTCGAATCCAACCGTTCGAGCCAGGATGGGCTGGTTGCGGTTGGCACGGTCGTGATGAACCGCCTCGATTCCGGCAAATGGGGCGATTCCATCTGTGGCGTGGTTGGACAGAAGGGGCAGTTCGCTCCAGGCGTGCTTTCTCGCCCGATGAAGTCCGTTGCTCTCCCGGATGTGCAGGCGGCCGCCGACGCGGTGCTGCGCGGCGAGCGCAATACCAAGGTGAAGAATGCCATGTATTTCCACACGGCAGGCCTTCGCTTCCCCTATAAGAACATGCACTATACGGTCGTTGCCGGTGGCAACGCGTTTTATGAAAAACGCGACCGCTATAATACGGCAGACATCGCGTCCAAGGATGCAAGCGCAGCCATCGCCAATGCCTATATCGCCAGCCTGCGCATGGGCGGCAGACCGACGATCGCAACTGCCCCGACCATGGTCGCGAGCAATGTCCCGGGCGTAACGACGACTGCGGTCGCCGCGGCGCCGGCGGCTTCGACGACGACCTCGACGGCGACAGCGGGACGTGTCACTGCCAACCAGCAGCCGATCCTCATGGCACAGGCTGACATAACGCCGGTCATCGCCAATCCGGCGAAGGTTGCCGTGCCGATGGATCCGCCGCCGCAGGCGATGGATTACCGGACCAGCGAGCCGACCGTTCGCGTTGCACAGCCAGCTGCAGCGCCGGCAACAGATCCGAGCCTGCTCGCCTATGAGGCGCCGAACGCCAAGAAGGTCGACGCGATCGGACAAATGCTGCTCGCACAGGATCGACCGACGTTCAACTGACCGATGTTCGTTCAGAGAGATCATTCGAGGCGCCTTGTGCGCCTCGAACTTTTAGGGGACGAGGTAGTGGTGCGCCCACTGATCGTGCGGCACCACCTGGCCGATCGCATATTGGAACGTCAGGATCGTCATGTGGTCGGGTGAGGTCGAGCAGGTGTAGGAGAGGTGATACCACTCTCCCTTGCTGCGAAAGGCTGCCCCGGCCGAACGGATTTTATCGCCCTTGATCTTCGGCTCTTCAAAAGCATAGGCAACGAGTTCGTCAGGGACCAGCTTGGCCGGGTCCTTGTGTATGCGGTCCATCGCCTCGACGTCGCAGCGCTGTTCCAGCCTGGTTTCGGGATCAAGCCGCTGCAACTCTTCCGTTGCACCGCTATCCATGGCCCGGGCCGGCGCCGCTAAAGCGAGCGGCAGCAACAGCATGGCGCTAATTCGTTTCATCATTTCGGCTTTCAAATTGCAGGATATCGAAGCAGGGACCGGCAACAGGCCGGCCGAAGCTCAAAGCGCTAGAGTAACAAGAATTGCCCTAGATACTCCGCCGATTGGGACCAAATTATGAAACGTTCCTCGGCCTGCCAAGCCGATCGATCTTCTGGCGTCGCGTCCGGCTATTTTGGCGCCATGCGAATGGCGCCGTCGAGCCGGATCGTTTCGCCGTTCAGCATGGGATTTTCAATGATATGCAGCGCGAGGGCGGCATATTCCTCCGGTTTGCCCAGTCTCGAGGGGAAGGGGATCGAGGCCGCCAGCGAATCCTGCACCTCCTGCGGCATGGCAAGCAGCATGGGCGTGGCGAAGATTCCGGGCGCGATCGCCATCACGCGGATGCCGAAGCGTGCGAGTTCGCGTGCCGCCGGAAGGGTGAGGCCGGCAATTCCCGCTTTCGACGAGGCATAGGCGGCCTGTCCGATCTGGCCATCGAAGGCAGCGACCGACGCGGTTGAAATGACGACGCCGCGCTCGCCGGTCGCAAGCGGTTCAAGCTTTGCAGCGCCGTCGCTCACCAGACGCAGCATGTTGAACGAACCGATGAGATTGACCTCGATGACGCGGCGATACAATTCGAGATCGTGCGGACCATCGCGGCCGACGATACGTCCGGCATTGGCGATGCCAGCACAATTGACGAGAATGCGCGGGGTCCCAAGTTCATCGGCCACGCGGGCAACCGCCTTTTCGCCCTCGGCAGCGTTGGCTACGTTGCAGGCAAGGGCAATTCCGCCGATCTCGGCGGCGACCTTTTCGGCCGCGTCCAGATTGATGTCGATGATGGCGACCCTGGCGCCTTTTTGTGCGAGGGCGCGGGCCGTGGCGGCCCCGAGCCCCGATCCGGCGCCTGTAACGATTGCTGTTTGCCCGTTTTCGTCCAAAATAGACCACTCCTGTTGATCTTATGAGTTCTTGCACGTGTTTTGGTGCTGAACTAGACTGAAATGTACCCTCTTAGCGCGAAATACGCCACGTTTGCGTCAAACTGGTAAACGCTGCTACCCGGCATACCAAAAGTTAGTGGACGGATTTTTAGTCGATTTCACCATTAATTGATTAAATGGGGCGATTTTCCCCAGAATCGACAATTATGCCTTCTGGGACGGGTTGACTGCGAATGAATCTGCTTGCATTGCGACATGGCAAAGGCTTCCATGCGACTTTCGTTGTAGGCATGGGGGCCTGCAACACAAAAAACCTCTGAAGGTGGAAAAGATGAATACCTACAAGAAACTCCTTGCGGCGAGCGCGCTCGCAATGCTGACGGGTGGGCTGATGGCAGGTGGAGCCTCGGCCAAGACGTTGGTCTATTGTTCGGAAGCTGCACCGGGCGGCTTCGACCCTGCGCTCTATACCGGCGGCGAGACGCTCGACGCTACGGGACAGGCCGTTTTCAACAAGCTGGTCGAGTTCAAGCCGGGCAAGTCCGAAGTCGAGGCCGCGCTTGCTGAAAGCTGGACGATCTCCGACGATGGCCTGCAGTACACGTTCAAGCTGCGTCCCGGCGTCAAGTTCCAGACCACGAGCTATTTCACGCCGACGCGTGACCTCAATGCCGACGACGTCGTTTTCTCCTTCGAGCGTCAGAAGGAAGGCAGCCCCTGGGCGAAATATGTCGATGGTGCTTCCTATGAATATTTCGAAGGCATGGATTTCCCCAAGCTGATCAAGTCGGTTGAGAAGGTCGACGACCTGACCGTCAAGATCACGCTGACCAAGCCGAATGCGCCGATGATCGCCAACCTTGCCATGGACTTCTCGTCCATCGTCTCCAAGGAATATGCCGACAAGCTGCAGGCTGACGGCACCCAGCAGAAGTTCAACGAGCAGCCGGTCGGCACAGGTCCGTTCCAGTTCGTCGACTATCAGCTCAACACCGCCATCCGCTACGAAGCCAATCCGACTTTCTGGAAGGGCAAGGTCAAGCTCGACAACCTGATCTTCGCTGTTACGCCGGATGCTGCCGTTCGCGTACAGAAGCTCAAGGCCGGCGAATGCCAGCTGACGATCTATCCGGATCCGGCTGACGTCGAGGGCCTGAAGGCCGACTCGAACCTCACCGTCCTGCAGGAAAGCGGCCTCAACGTTTCGACGCTCGCCTACAACACGACGCAGGCTCCGTTCGACAAGCCGGAAGTGCGCAAGGCGCTCAACATGGCAATCGACAAGAAGGCTATCGTCGATGCCGTCTATCTCGGTCAGGGCACGCCGGCGATCAACCCGATCCCGCCAACGATGTGGTCCTACGACAAGTCGATCAAGGATGACGAGTACAATCCTGAAGCGGCAAAGGCAGCTCTCGAAAAGGCTGGCGTCAAGGATCTTTCGATGAAGATCTGGGCAATGCCGGTTGTTCGCCCATACATGCCGAACGGCCGCCGCACCGCGGAACTGCTGCAGTCGGACTTTGCCAAGGTTGGCGTCAAGGTCGAGATCGTCAGCTACGATTGGCAGGAATATCTGAAGCGCGCTTCGGATCCGAAGCATGATGGTGCCGTCATCATCGGCTGGACCGGTGACAATGGCGATCCGGACAACTTCCTTGCAACGCTTCTTTCTTGCCAGGCCGTAGGCAGCTCGAACCGCGCCGCATGGTGCAACAAGGAATTCACCGACCTGATCGATAAGGCCGCTGTGGTTTCCGATGTTGCCGAGCGCACCAAGCTCTACGAACAGGCGCAGGTCGTGTTCAAGCGCGAAGCTCCGTGGGCAACCCTCGCTCATTCGCTCGTTACGACGGCAATGACCAAGAACGTCACCGGCTACGTGCCGAGCGCTTTCGGTGTCCACAATTTCGAAAGCGTTGACATCGCCGAGTAATCAAACTCCTCGCGGTACCGGCTTCGGCCGGTACCGCATTTTTTCAGGTTGCCATGTTCCGTTATATCGCTTCCCGAGTGCTGCTGCTGATCCCGACATTCATCGGCATCAGCTTCATTGCCTTTATCTTCATTCGCCTGCTTCCTGGTGATCCGGTCATCGCGCTTGCCGGCGAACGCGGCATGACGCCCGAGCGGCATCAACTGCTCATGGAGCAGTTCGGTTTCAACAGGCCGATCTGGGAACAATATTTCTCGTTCGTCTGGAACATATTCCACGGGGATTTTGGAACATCCATTGCCAGCAAGCGCGCAGTCCTCACCGACTTCCTGACGCTGTTTCCGGCGACGCTTGAGCTCAGCATCTGTGCGATGCTCTTTGCGACCATCATCGGAATTCCCGCCGGCATTTTTGCCGCCGTCAAGCGCGGCTCGGTGTTCGACCAGCTCAGCATGGGCATCGCCCTCGTCGGTTATTCGATGCCGATCTTCTGGTGGGGCATCCTGCTGATCATCCTTTTTGCTGGCATCCTGCATTGGACACCGGTTTCCGGCCGCATGGATCTCATCTATTTCTTCAAACCCACCACTGGTTTCATGCTGATCGACAGCCTGATTTCCGGGCCGAAGGGCGCCTTCAAATCGGCATTCTCGCATCTCGTGCTACCGACGATCGTGCTTGGCACGATCCCGCTCGCCGTCATTGCGCGGCAGACGCGCTCGGCCATGCTCGAAGTGCTCGGCGAAGACTATGTGCGCACGGCGCGCGCCAAGGGCCTCGCACCCCGCCGGGTCATCGGCGTTCACGCCCTGCGCAATGCCATGATCCCCGTCATTACGACGATCGGTTTGCAGATGGGCCTGTTGATGGCGGGCGCGATTCTGACTGAGACGATCTTCTCCTGGCCGGGCATCGGCAAATGGATGATCGACGCCATTGCCAAGCGCGACTATGTTGTCGTGCAAGGTGGCCTCATGCTCGTCGCGCTCATCGTCATGACCGTAAATTTGATTGTCGATCTGCTCTATGCAGTCGTCAATCCGCGCATCCGCGTAAAGTGAGGAAGTCTTGACTAACGAAGTTTCCCCTCCCGTACCGCTCGCCGCGCCCAAGTCCGCGGGGCTGATGGCACGGCTCTCGGAGTTCTGGTTCTATTTCAGCGTCAACAAGGGCGCTGTGATCGGCTTTGGCGTCCTTGTGTTCCTCATGCTCGTCGCCATTTTCGCGCCGGTGCTCGCGCCCCACGCGCCCTACCAGCAATACCGCGAAGCGCTGCTGACGCCGCCATCCTGGCAGACCGGCGGCAATTCGATGTTCCTGCTCGGAACGGACGCGGTCGGCCGTGACCTGCTCTCGCGCCTCATCTATGGCGCGCGCTTCTCGCTGTTCATTGGCCTTATCGTCGTGACGATCTCGATGGTAACCGGCGTGATCCTTGGCGTGCTCGCCGGATATTTCCGTGGCTGGGTCGATGCGCTGATCATGCGCATCATGGATATTATTCTCGCATTCCCCCCGCTGCTCCTCGCCCTGGTGCTTGTCGCAATCCTCGGGCCCGGGCTCTTCAACGCGATGATCGCAATCGCTCTGGTCTTGCAGCCGCACTTCGCCCGCCTTACCCGCGCGGCCGTGATGAGCGAAAAGAACCGCGAATATGTGGTCGCCTCGAAGCTCGCCGGGGCAGGCCACTTGCGGCTGATGTTCAAGACCATCCTGCCGAACTGTCTCGCACCGTTGATCGTGCAGGGGACACTTTCATTCTCGAACGCCATCCTCGAAGCAGCCGCTCTCGGCTTTCTCGGCATGGGCGCCCAGCCGCCGACGCCGGAATGGGGCACGATGCTCGCTGAAGCGCGCGAATTCATCCTGCGCGCCTGGTGGGTCGTCACCTTCCCTGGCCTTGCCATCCTCATCACCGTCCTTGCCATCAATCTCGTTGGCGATGGGCTGCGCGATGCTCTCGATCCGAAACTGAAGAGGAGCTGAGCATGGCGCTTCTGGAAATCAAGAATCTGTCGGTCGGCTTCGATACCAGCAGCGGTCTCTTCATGGCGGTACAGGGCATCGACCTGCATGTTAACGCGCGCGAGGTGCTCGCGATCGTCGGTGAATCCGGCTCGGGCAAGTCGGTGGCCATGCTCGCGGTCATGGGGCTTCTTCCGAAGACCGCTACGGTGACCGCCGACAGCATGACCTTCGACGGACACGATCTTCTCGCGATGTCGTCCAATCAACGGCGCGAGATCGTCGGCCGCGACGTCGCCATGATCTTCCAGGAACCGGTTGCCAGCCTCAATCCGTGCTTTACCGTTGGCTTCCAGCTTGAGGAAGTCTTGCGCGTCCACATGAAAATGGATGGAAAGGCGCGCCGCCAGCGGGCGATCGAACTGCTCAAGCAGGTCGGCATTCCAACGCCGGAAGAACGGCTGAATTCGTTCCCGCACCAGATGTCAGGCGGACAGTGCCAGCGCGTGATGATCGCCATCGCAATCGCCTGCAATCCCAAACTCCTGATCGCCGACGAGCCGACCACTGCGCTTGATGTGACCATCCAGAAGCAGATTCTCGATCTGCTCGTCGGCCTCCAGGCCAAGCACGGCATGGGCCTCATCATGATCACCCACGACATGGGCGTCGTCGCGGAAACCGCCGATCGCGTCATCGTTCAATATAAGGGGCGCAAGATGGAAGAGGCGGATGTGCTGACGCTCTTCGAATCGCCCAAGAATGCCTATACGCGCGCGCTGCTTTCAGCTCTGCCGGAAAATGCCACCGGCGACCGGTTGTCGACCGTTGCGGATTTCATGAAGAACGAAGCGGCCAATGCAGGAGTGGCACCATGAGCGAGATCGTGCTCGAAGGCCGCAATATCATCCGTGACTATCACGTCGGCGGCGGTCTGTTCGGCAAGGACAAATCCGTTCGGGCCGTCAAGGGCGTCAGTTTCACGCTCGAACGCGGCAAGACACTCGCGATTGTGGGCGAGAGCGGTTGCGGCAAGTCAACGCTCGGGCGCATCCTGACGCTGATCGATCCGCAGACGTCGGGCGAACTTCTGATCGAAGGCAAGCCCATCAATATCGCCAAGGATACCGTGACGCCCGAACTGCGCCGCAAGGTGCAGATCATTTTCCAGAACCCCTATGGCTCGCTCAATCCACGCCAGAAGATCGGTGAAGTGCTCGGCGAACCGCTGCTCCTCAACACGAAGAAGACGGCGGCGGAACGTCGTGACCTTGCCATGCAGATGCTGATTAAGGTCGGTCTTGGCCCCGAGCACTATAACCGCTATCCGCACATGTTTTCCGGCGGACAGCGCCAGCGCATTGCCATTGCCCGCGCGCTGATGCTGAGCCCGAGCCTGCTTGTCCTCGATGAGCCGGTCTCCGCTCTCGACCTGTCTGTGCAGGCGCAGGTGCTCAATCTCCTCGCCGACCTGCAGGACGAGTTCAACCTCACCTACGTCTTCATCAGCCACGACCTTTCGGTGGTGCGCTACATCGCCGACGAGGTGATGGTGATGTATTACGGCGAGGTCGTCGAGTACGGTACGCGCGACGAGGTTTTCGCCAATCCGCAGCACAGCTATACGAAGACCCTGTTTGCGGCGACGCCGAAGGCCGATGTCGAAAGCATTCGCGCCCGTATCGAGAAGAAGAAAGCGGCCGCCTGATCTCCCGCGTATGAGCGGTCATCGCGGAAAACGCGCGTGACCGCTTGCATTCGATGCCTGCTTCATGGTGACTTAACAACGCATATGAAGCAGGGAGCGATACGCATGGCCGGCAAACAGCCAATTTCCACGGCGCCCAAGGACGGAAGCAAGGTCACGGTTTTCTGGACCGACGAAGATGGCCAGGAAAACGAATCGATCGGCCAGTATCGCTCGCTCGAGCGACTGAAGGCGACGGGTGGGCAGTGGGACGAGACCGATGCCGGTTGGTGGATCTTTACCGATTCCAACACGCAAAAAAAGGTCTCGCCGCAATCCTGGCAGCCAGCCGGCAAATCCCGCGATGACGAGGATCAATCCGAGGCCGAGTAAGCCTCAGTGCTTCTGGTGCCGTAGCAGCCCGCGGACGATGTCGTCGGCCGAAATCATGCCGAGTATGGTGCCCTTGTCGACGACGCCGACGTCGCCGCTGTTCTTGGCGACAGCCTGCATTATTTCACGTACCGGCGTTTCCGGACGCGCGGTTGCGGCAAAAGGCCGGCTGGCCGGCCGGGTCCGGTCGAGCGGAACCATGATATCTGCCGCCGTCAATACCCCAAGCGGGTTCATGTTGGCGACAAAATCCGCCACATAGTCATCGGCCGGGTTGAGCAGGATGTCCTGCGCCGTGCCGCACTGGATGATGCGGCCGCCCTCCATGATGGCAATGCGATTGCCGATTTTCATCGCCTCATCGAGGTCGTGGCTGACAAAAACTATGGTCTTCTTCAGGCGCGCCTGCAGGCTCAAAAGCTCATCCTGGAGCCTCGTGCGAATCAGCGGGTCGAGCGCCGAGAAGGGTTCATCCATGAGCAGGATAGGCGCGCCGGTGGCGAAGGCACGGGCGAGGCCGACGCGCTGCTGCATGCCACCGGAAAGTTCGCCGACCTTGCGCTTTGCCCAATCCTTGAGGTTCACCAGTTCGAGCTGCTGCTGGACGGCCTTGGCCCGCTCTTCCTTGGGAACGCCGGAAAGCTCCAGGCCAAAGCCGACATTTTCCTCGACCGTGCGCCAGGGCAGGAGGCCGAATTGCTGGAACACCATTGAAACGAGATGCTTGCGCAGATCCCGCAGCGTACCCTTGTCGGCTTTGCCGACATCGATGGATCGGCCATTGTTGTGAACGACAACCGAACCGCGGGAGATCGGGTTCAGGCGGTTGATCGCCCGCAGGAGCGTGGATTTGCCGGAGCCTGACAGCCCCATGAGCACCACGATCTCACCTTCCTCTATCGTGATCGAGCAATTATGCACGCCAAGCACGTGGCCGGTCTCGGCCTGGATATCCGAACGGCTCTTGCCCTTATCGGCAAGCGCGAGCGAACCATCCGTCTTCTTGCCGAAGATTATGCAGACATTGTCGAGCGTAATCGCGGTCATTCCCCTGCCTCCTTGCCGGGACGGAAGATGCGGTCAAGCACAATGGCGACGACCACGATGACAAGCCCTGCTTCAAAGCCGAGGGCGGTATTGACCGAGTTGAGCGCGCGGACGACCGGAACACCCAGTCCATCGGCGCCGACGAGCGCGGCGATGACCACCATGGACAACGAGAGCATGATCGTCTGGGTGAGGCCGGCCAGTATCTGCGGCATGGCATAGGGCAGTTCGATCTTCCACAGGAGTTGGCGCGACGAGGCGCCGAAGGCTTCGCCAGCCTCGATCAGATGCGTCGGCGTCGACGAGACGCCGAGATGGGTCAGGCGAATCGGAGCCGGGAGAACGAAAATGGCGGTCGCAAGCAGGCCCGGCACCATGCCGATGCCGAAGAAGACGATGGCCGGGATGAGGTAGACGAAGGTCGGCAAGGTCTGCATGAGGTCGAGGATCGGCCGGATCGCCGCATAGAATTTAGGGCGATGGGCGGCGATGATGCCGATCGGCACGCCGATGCCCATGCACAGGATGCAGGATGAAAGGACGAGCGTCAGGGTCTCCATCGTCTCCTGCCAGTAGCCCTGGTTGAGAATGAAGAGGAAGCCAAGCGCGGTGAGGATGGTAACGCCAATGGAGCGGCGCAGCGCATAGGCGATCGCCGAAAAGATCGCGACCATGATGAGAGGATGCGGATATTTCAGGACGAACATGAGCGCGTCGATGAAGCCCTGCATGAGGATCGCGAGACCGTCGAAGAACCAGGCGAAATTGTTCGTCAGCCAATCGACGATTTGCTTGGCAGTCCTGCCAACCGGAATCTTGTCTTGCGTTAACCAGTCCAAGCGGAAGTATCCCTCTGTCGCGAAACGAATGGATGAAAGGAGCCGTCCGGCGGATATGCCGGGCGGCCTAGCTTCTTTTCGTTGTTACAGCCGTTCCCCCGTCGGGATCGCCTGTTAGAGTCCCAGAGCCGACTTGACGGCGGGCAGAGCTTCCTTGCCGTCTACGGTGGTTACGCCAGCCAGCCAGGTATCGAGAACGGCGGGATTGGCCTTCAGCCATTCCGATGCAGCCTTGGGTGCATCCTCGCCATCGTCGAGGATCTTGCCCATGATCTGGTTTTCCATCTCAAGATTGAATTTGAGATTGGTCAGCAGCTTGCCGACATTCGGGCATTCGGTCGTATAGCCCGCACGGACATTGGTGTGGACGACGGCGCCGCCAAAATCCGGACCGAACACGTCATCGCCGCCGGAAAGATAGGCGAGCTTGAAGTTCGTGTTCATGGGATGCGGTTCCCAGCCAAGGAAGACGATCGGCTTCTTGCCCTTCGTGTCCTTGGCAACCTGCGCCAGCATGCCCTGCTCGGACGATTCCGCGAGCTCGAAATCCTTCAAGCCGAACTGGTCCTTGGAGATCATGCCGAGAATGAGGCGATTGCCGTCATTGCCGGGTTCGATGCCATAGATCTTGCCGCCGAGCTTGTCCTTGAACTTGGCGATGTCCTTGAAATCCTTGAGACCTTCGTCATAGAGATATTGCGGCACGGCGAGGGTATATTTCGCGCCGGTGAGGTTCGGGCCCAGATCCTCCACGGTCTTGTTTTCGAGGTATGGCTTGATGTCGGCAGCCATTGTCGGCATCCAGTTGCCGAGGAAGACGTCCATGTCCTTCTTGCCGAGCGAGGCGTAAGTGACAGGAACGGAAAGGACCTTCGTGTCCGTGGAATAACCAAGCGCCTTGAGCACTTCGCTCGTCGCTGCGGTGGTTGCGGTAATGTCGGTCCAGCCGACGTCGGCGAAACGAACGGCCTTGCAGGAATCGGGCTCGGCGGCAAACGCGGTGCCAGCAGACAAAACAAGAGCCAGCGAAACGGTGAGTTTGGATAGTACGTTCATTGGTAGTTCTCCCTCTCCGGGTTTCTCCCGGTTGATACTTGCAAGAACCAAGCACCAAATCGGCGGCCATTCAAGCATAGGCGCGCATAAATCCGGTCAAATCGCGACAGTTGTTAAAAATCCGACAAAAGTTGCGGACAAGCTTGTGTGAGGGGTGCATGCCACCGCTCATTCCGGTTAAAGCAGGTCATGGCAAAACTCTATTTCAGCTATTCGGCAATGAATGCCGGCAAATCGACGCTGCTGCTGCAGGCTTCCTATAATTATCAAGAGCGTGGCATGCGCACGATGCTGTTTACCGCCGCGCACTATGCCGAAAACGGCGTTGGAAAAATAACGTCGCGCCTCGGCGTCAGCGCTGCTGCGGAGCTTTATCGCGAAAACGACAGGCTGTTCGAACGAATTGCCGTCGCGCACAAGGTTAGTGCCATCAGCTGCGTATTTGTCGATGAAGCGCAATTCCTGACAAAGGATCAGGTATGGCAGCTCGCGCGCGTTGCCGACCGACTCAACATTCCGGTCATGTGCTTCGGGCTTCGCACGGATTTTCAGGGCAAGCTGTTTCCGGGCTCGTCGGAACTTCTCGCCATCGCCGACAGCTTGCGTGAAATCCGCACCATCTGCCATTGCGGCGCCAAGGCGACGATGGTCGTCCGGCGCGATCCCGAGGGTCATGCGCTGACCGAGGGCGACCAGGTGGCGATCGAGAAATCCCTTTATGTTTCGCTGTGTCGCAAGCATTGGGAAGAAGAGACGGGGCGCGTATCGCCGGGGGATTTCAAGGCTCTTTAAGTCTTCAATGGTCAGTATCGGCAAGGCAAGGTATGGTCGCACATTCAACAAGCGCGGCAGGCGCAATAACGGAGGACACTCATGAAAATCAGCGCACGCAACCGTCTGAAAGGCAAGGTCGTAGAGGTCACCAAGGGCGCGACGACCGCCCATGTCCGCATCGACGTTGGTGGATCGGTCGTCACGGCTTCGATCACCAATGAGGCTGTCGACGAACTCGGCCTCAAGGTTGGCGACAACGCCTATGCAGTGGTCAAAGCCTCCGACGTGATGGTCGCAATCGACTAGAATTCTCTACCGCTTCTGACAATAGGTTGCCGTCGCGGCCGGATCGGTTTCGAAATCGCCGGGTTGCGGCGGTGCAATCGGCTTGAACAGCGTCCTGTCAGGCTTGATATCGAGAAGCGGCGTGCCGTCGAGGCAATCGAGCCCGCGCACCGACAGGATTGACCCGTTCACAGATTCAAGTTTGACGATGGCCGTGCCGATAGGATTCGGCCGGACCGGCGAGCGCAACGAGAATGTGCCGTGGACCACGCCATTATTGCCAGGGCTTTGCAGGACGAGGTCGCGGCGCGACCGGTCGAGCCAATAGAGGACTTCGAGCCGCTCGAACGCCGCCACGCCTTCCAGTCCGGCCGCCCAGGTCTCGAATATTTCGATGGTGCAGAGCGGCCCATCATGGCGGGCCTGACGTGGACATGTGAGGCGAGAAGTCCACGGCGTTGAGATCCGGCCGATGAAAGCGAGGGCGGCATCAGCCGGCTCGGGCGCCCGGACCGCTACTTCATTGGCGCGAATTTCATTCTCCCGTACCATTTTTCGCTCCTAGGGCTTTACCTGCAATAATCGGTCAAATTCCGCGTCGCTGAGATCCACTTGATAGAAGGTCTTGTAAAACGCTTTCGCTTCCTTGCGCAGGTCGGTCGGGAATACATCGGAATAGAGCATTTGTTCCAGCCAGATTATGCCCATCAGGCGGTTGACGCTCGGCGGCCCGTCGAACCAGCCGAAGGGCAGTGCCGGCTGGACGAAGACACGACCGCTTTTCACTGCATTGACGCCGCTCCAGGCAGGATCGGATCGCGCCATTGCAGCGAATTTCGGGTCCGCTGCAATGATAATGTCGGGATTCCATTTGACGACCTCGTCCGGCGTCACTTTCGCCAACCCGCCTTGCCCCTTTTCGGCCGCAACATTGACGGCGCCGAGGGCGTCGAGCAGCTCGAGATTGATCGAACCGGCGAGCCCGGTCTGCATTCCATCGGCGCTCCGCCCGTAATAGACCCGGGGACGGTGGTCCGCGGGAATCTTGGCGAGACCCTCATTAAGCTTGTCCAGCGTCATCCTGGCGTATCGCGCAAGTTCCGTGCCGCGTTCCGGCTCTCCGACGACCTTCCCCAACGTCTCGAAAATCTCGGGCGTCTTCGCGAGGCTTCCGTCGAGGAGTATATAGGGCACACCGGTCTCGTTCTGGATACGCGATGCGAGAACTGCATATTCCTCGCTGACATCGCCCACATCGATAATCAAATCCGGCTTGGCCTTCGTCACGATGTCGGCGCGGATCGCATTCCCTTTGCCGGTCAGCCGCCCCAGTTCTGGCAATTTCAGTGCATCGGGGAGAAGGAGCTTGCCCTCCGCGGACGAGGGGGCGTGCACCCAGCCTGCAAGCTTTTGCGGCGCCAGCACATATAGGAGAACCGAGGCGGGCGGGCCTGCCGCCATGATGCGTTCGACGCGGGCCGGAAGTTCGACGGTTCGACCAGCTGCGTCGGTGAAGCTTTCTGCCCGTGCCGCAAACGCGAAGCTCAGGAAAAGCAATGCCAAAAACGCTATCCGGTGCATGCGCCAATCCTCCGGTCACCGAGCAATATGTTTCAAGAAATATAACACTGGCTATATGATGCCCATCGATATATTCAGAAAAATATCTCGAACGCCTGAACTGGAGGGTTAAATGGGCATTCAACGTCGGCAATGGTTGAAATTAGCAGCTGCCGCATGTGCGGCGGCGTGGCTTGGCATGGCAGGGCCGGTTGCAACGGCACAGGCGCAGGAGAAGGTCACGGTTTTTGCTGCGGCGAGCCTGAAGAACGCCCTTGACGATATCGCCGCCGCCTGGACGAAAGAGTCCGGCAAGGAAACGGCGATTTCCTATGCGGCGAGTTCGGCGCTCGCCAAGCAGATCGAATCCGGTGCGCCGGCCGATATCTTCGTTTCGGCCGATCTCGACTGGATGGATTATGTCGCCAAGAAGAACCTGATCAAGGCGGATACGCGCAAGAACCTTCTGGGCAACCGCATCGTCCTCGTCGCTGGCAAGGACAAGGCGGAACCCGTTGAAATCAAGAAAGGCTTTGATCTTGCAAAGCTTCTTGGCGATGGCCGCCTTGCAATGGGGGCGGTCGATTCCGTCCCGGCCGGCAAATACGGCAAGGAGGCGCTTGAGTCGCTTGGCGTGTGGTCGTCGGTTGAAAAGAAGGTTGCCGGCGCGGAAAGCGTGCGTGCCGCGCTTCTGCTCGTATCGCGCGGCGAGGCGCCTTACGGCATCGTCTACCAGACCGATGCAGCTGCCGACAAGGAAGTGAAGATTGTCGGCACGTTCCCCGAGGACAGCCATAAGCCGATCATCTACCCGATCGCCCTCCTCGCTGAAAGCAAGAACCCGGATGCTGCGTCGCTGCTCGACTACATCAAATCGGACAAGGCAACGCCATTCTTTGAAAAGCAAGGATTTACCGTATTGAAATAACATCCTCGGACTATCCGGACCTAGTATTCGGATAGTCCTGCAATTTGAACGGGCGAGGGGCATGCATTGGACTGGTTTGCATTAAGCAATGAAGAGTGGACTGCGGTCCACCTTACGCTGCGGATTGCTTCAGTTGCGATGCTTGCCAGCCTCATTCCCGGCATCTTCGTCGGCATCCTGCTCGCCCGCGGAAAATTCTGGGGCAAATCCATCCTCAACGGCTTCGTCCATCTGCCCCTCATCCTGCCCCCGGTCGTTACCGGCTTCATTCTCCTGATTCTTTTCGGCAGGCGCGGCCCGATCGGCGCATTCCTGGCCGAATACCTCGGCATCGTCCTTTCCTTTCGCTGGACTGGCGCCGCGCTTGCCTGCGGCGTGATGGGGTTTCCCTTGATGGTGCGCAGCATCCGCCTGTCAGTCGAGGCGGTCGATCGCCGCTTGGAGGATGCCGCGGCCACGCTCGGCGCAAGCCCGGCCTGGGTGTTCCTCACCGTAACGCTGCCGCTGATCCTGCCGGGAATTATTGCCGGCATGATCCTTTCCTTTGCCAAGGCGATGGGCGAGTTCGGCGCGACAATCACCTTCGTTTCCAATATCCCCGGCGAAACGCAGACGCTTTCTGCGGCGATCTATACGTTCACACAGGTACCGGGCGGCGACGCCGCCGCATTCCGGCTGACGATGATCTCCGTCGTCATATCGATGGCCGCGCTGATGGCATCGGAATTCATGGCATATCTCGTCGGACGTCGGGTGGAATTCGAATGAGGCTGCAGTTTGAGGCGAAGCAACGGCTTGGCACCTTCGATCTCGACGTGGCGTTCGTTTCTGAAAGCGGCGTCACTGCCCTCTTCGGACGTTCGGGGTCAGGCAAGACTTCGGTGATCCGGATCATTGCGGGCCTGGCGCGTCCCACGGAGGGCAGGATCGTTTTCGATGGCGATGTTCTGCTCGATACGCAGCGCGGCATCTTCGTGGCGAAGCACAAGCGCCGCTTCGCGACGGTGTTCCAGGAAGGAAGGCTCTTTCCGCACTTATCGGTGCAGCAAAACCTCAATTACGGACGCTGGTTCACGCCGAAGCAGGATCGGGCGGACAATCTTGCGAAGATTGTCGACCTCCTTGGCATCGGCGGACTTCTCGACCGTCGGCCCGGAAAGCTGTCGGGCGGCGAAAAGCAGCGCGTTGCCATCGGCAGGGCGCTTTTGTCGTCACCGCGCCTGCTCTTGATGGATGAGCCGCTCGCGGCGCTGGACGACACCCGCAAAGCCGAGATCCTGCCCTATCTCGAGGCGCTGCGTGACGAGATGAATATCCCGATCATCTATGTCAGCCATTCGGTCGCGGAGGTCGCGCGTCTTGCCGACAGGGTGATCCTGCTGAGCGAGGGCAAGGTCGCCATGGCGGGCGCCGCGACAGACGTTCTCAACGCAACCTCCGTCTCGGTAGCAGCCTCAAAGCGCGAAGCCGGCGCGGTTGTCGAGGGCAAGGTCGTGACGTACGACGCTGTTCACCGGCTTGCCACCATCGGGTTCAACTCTTCCCGCCTCTATGTTTCGGGCACGGAGATTGCCGAGGGCCGATCGGTCCGCGTTCATATCCTCGCCAAGGATGTCATGCTGTCGACCATGCGGCCGGAGCATCTGAGTGCGCTGAACATCATCGAGGGAACCGTCGAGGCGATCAGTCTCGACGCAGCCGGCTCCGCTGACATCCGCATCGAATGCGACGGTGCGCCGATCCTCGCGCGCATCACGCAGCTATCCTGCGAGAGATTGGGTTTGAAGCTGGGGCTTCCCGTCTTCGCCATCATCAAGACAGTGGCGCTGGAGCCCTACTGATCGTCGGGCGACGTCGTCGTCCTGCTGCGGTTGGCGTCCAGCCAATCGATGTCCTCGGCAATTGCCGCAGCGATTTTCGCTTCCATGGCGTGGAAATGCTTGAGGAGTTCTTCACCGAAGGCGGTGACGACCGCGCCCCCACCTTGCTTGCCGCCTCGCTGCGAATCGACAACCGGGGCCGCGAACATTTTGTTCATTTCACTGACCAGCAGCCAGGCCCGCCTGTAGGACATATCCATCGACCGGCCAGCAGCCGAGATCGAACCGGTGGCGGCAATGCGCTCGAGCAGTTGCATCTTCCCGCGACCGAGCCGGTCCTTATTCGGAAAGTCGATGCGGAACACCGTTTTCAGCGTCGTTTTGGAAGTCGAACCCATGTGATTGCTACCGCGCCCATGCCGCTATGCCCGCCGTTCTATAGCAAGGCACATGGCCAGAACACCAGTGTGACAGATTACTTGTGCGTCGTCGTACATTGGTAGGGTTTTATTCACAGTGTGGCGTGTCTATATTCGCTGCTCGAGGCGGAAATTATTATTGGGAAACAAAGGAAATAATCTAATGGCGAGTTTGCAGAATTTCGATGCTGAAATCGAAAAGACGCGGTCCATGGTCAATGACATGCGGACCAAGATCGACCAGTCGAGCGTCGTTCTCGACAAGTTCGCCAAGGCAGATGAAAAGATCGGCGCATCAGATTTCGATATCGAGAACGCCCGCATCGATGATGTGCTGCGGCAGCAGAAGGTGATGGAAGGCAATATCGCTGAACTCATCATCGGTCTTGAGGACGCCACCAACGTCTTCGGCTCCGAATTCGAGAGCATGAAGGGCTATTCCGGCTGGGAAAAATTCATCGGCGTATTCTCCAAACAGAAGATGCAACGCATGCGTTCCGACCGCGTCCGCAATATGTCGCTTGCTGGCAACCTGCAGGAGCTTCTTGCCAAGTCCGATCGCATCGTCGGTATCCTGAAGGAGCAGAAGGGTGTGCTCGACCAGCGCTACAAGACGTCGGAGACGAGCCTCGCCTCGGTCATCGAACGGCGCAAGACGACGATCGCCAATCTCGAAGCCACGCAGAAGCGAATCGAGGAACTGAACCCGCAACTGCTCGACATCGAAAACCGCATCGCGGCGTCAACGGATCAGGGCGCACGGGCCGCGCTCGAAGGCGAGCGCTCAAAGCTTGCGACCGAGTATAATGAGCGTCAGGCGAAGGAGCAGGAACTGCTCGCCGAAAGCCAGACCCTGGAACGTTATACGTCAATGTTCCAGACCTTCGTCGATTCGCTCAACAATCAGATCGCCGCGCAAAGCACACTGATCAACAAATTGTCGATCGATACCGAACAGCGCATCGTCCTTTACAAGGCCCTCGAGGACTCGTTGAAGACGGCGGCACAGCAGGACGTCGCGCACAAGATCAATACGCTCGGCAGCAAGGTCGACACGGCGGCCGAAGAGACGATGGCCGGTGTGGGCGCCGCTGCACAAAAGCACATTGGCGACCTTCTCGAAATGCATGAGAAGAACATGGTGAGTTCGCAGGACATACAGCGGCGCAAGAAGCTCGCCGACGACGCATTCTCGCGCCGGTTCTCCGAAGTACTCAAGAAGCACAACACCGCCGACTACGTGAAGAGCTAGTCTATGGACGATAAAGCGGAAATCGGGGCGGCCGAGCGCTATTTTGGCGCCATTCGCTCTGCGCTGGACGGGCTCGGCATATTCTTGAACCAGCAGGATTCTCCGCTCTACAAGCACGATCTGGTGGCCCAGACCGTCGCGCAATACCTGCAGCGGCTGAGTGCCTCGTTCGACTGCTGGCGCAACCGGCTCGGCTTTGCCGAACGTTTCCGCATATCGCGCGCGGATAGCGGATTTCCGGTGTTTCAGAACGTTCTGGAACTTGAGAACGACAAGAAGGATGCCAAGGCAAGGCTTGCGGCAATTCCACCGGCCGAGGCGCTGCGGAGTGAAATGGCCGATTTCATTCTGCGCAGTCGCGACTTTCCCCACGACCTGCAGCGTTCGATGGCGGAGCGCGTTTATCTTGAAACCGTCGAAAGGGGCGAAGTTTTCTCACCCTTCCTTTTGCCGGAAACCATCCGTGTTTCCGTAAATCCGAAAACGATGCGCCCGTTCTATGTCGTGCATTGGGGCGCCTTCGACGGTGCTTCAAACCTGCCGCTCGTCTATATGGCGGTGATCGAGGATTCCTCGGAGGATATGGTCGAGGCTCTCGTCGCAAAGGACGGCAAGCTCAATCCTGCTGTGAAAATTCCGCTTCCGGTCGGCGGCCTGCTTAACCCGGTCCTGGCGCGCCGCTTCGATGATTTCGCGGCCAGGAATTCTGCCTATTCGCTTTCGCCGGTGACGATTGCAACCAGCCTCGATCAGGACTTTCCCGAGCTTCACCCCAAGCAGTTGCGCCGTTTCGTGCTCGGCCCGTTTTATACGGCCGGTATTACCGAGCACAATCAGAAGGTTGCGGATGTGCTGGGCAGCGTTCGCCGCCCGGAAGACGCATGGCTTCTCACCTGGACATTGCAGGAGGTATTTTCGGTCGCCGAGAAGCCGGGCAAACGCGGGCTCTGGTCGTCGGAGCCGGCGCGCGAGGAATTCCACATCAATACCGACGATCTGGAAGCCACGCGTCAGGGCGTCAGCCATTATGAACAGCATGCGCTGGTGCCGCACGAAGCATATCAGGCGCTTTACGCATCCGGAGAAGCATCGCGCATCTTCACGGGGTACCAGACACATATCCTGTCCAACGGCCAGGTGATAAGCGGCATCTAGATGCTCGGGTTTTGCCGGCAGGCGATACCGCATTTGAGGAGACGGCCATGGATATCGGTCTAACGACCATCAGCGAACAGGACATTGCCCGGCATCTGGCGGTGGCGCAGGCGATGGTGACGCGTTTTGTCTCTCTTGAGACTGGCGAGGGCAAAGCCGGCACCGAAATCGCCGGAACCGGCCGACGTTTCGTTCCTACCATTTCGACCGGCGGTCTGCGGAAGACGCGCGAAGTGGAATTGGCAAAGTCGATCCAGTCCGTTCGACCCGACGACCAGATGCTGTCGATCGCGCAGCATACATTGCTGTTTCGCGCCCGCCGCGGCGTCGCCGTCGCGCTTGCGGTTGCCGATACCTTCGGGCGTCAGAGCGATCTTGACAGCCTTGGTGCACGCAATGCGTCAGCACCGCTGCAGGGCGAGGATGCCAGCCACTTCAAGCAGCTTTTGTTAGCTGCGGCTTACGTTGCGGCCTTTACACTGTCGGCTTACCTTGCGCAGTTTGTCGAATCCGATGCGGAACCCGTAAGCGATATTGCCGAACCCGATTTCAATTTCGATACGGCGCAGGATGCGCTGAAATCCGTGATTGCCGGGCTCGACAGGTCGATCTCCGGCGCCGGCGACGAACAGGCTCTGCTTTCGCGAGCGAAGGCGTTCGCGGCGCAGTCGATCGAAGGGCTACTGCGTCGCAAGGCGCGCTTCGATGGCCTGGGCAATTTCGAAGACACACATTTGCGGCTGGACAGCGATGATTTCACGCTGGACGGTTTCGACGTTGCGCCATCGAAGAAGCGCACGCCGCTGACGATGACTTTCAAGAAACCCGATGAAGTCGTCGGCAATCACATCGCCAAGTTCCAGGCCCTGAAACTGTCAAAAATGCTGATGGCCTATGATTTCGACCGGCAGCTCAACCCCTTTGTCGAGCTTGGCGGATTTCTGTTCACTTTCATCGGCGACGGCGCGCCGGGAACGGGCAAGACGACGCTCATCCAGATGATCGCCGGCCTCGTCAATGATTACTGCCAGGTTGCGGGCTATCCCTTCCATTATGAGAATTTCGGCGTCGACCAGATTTCGTCCTATCAGGGCAAGTCGGGGCAGAACTGCAAGCAGTTCGTCACCAACGTGCTCAATCCGCGCGCCATCGGCTTCGGGACGATCGATGATATCGACCAGGTGGCGGCAAAGCGCTCCGATGATCGCGCCTCGTCCGGCCAGCACGAAATCACCGGCGTTTTGATGGAGGCATTTTCCGGCGCCTCGACCGTTGTGCGCGGCAATTGCGCGTTCGGTATGTTTTCCAACTACCCGGAGAATGTCGACGATGCCCTGCGCCAGCGGGCGGGTGCACGATGGCTGGTGGACGGCCCACAATCCCGCGACGACTATATCGACATTTTTGCGCTGCTCGCCGGCAAGAATCATAAGATTCCGCTCGGCGACCATAAGCTTTTCGAGGCGCAGCAGATCGAACGCGCTGTCGAGACCGCCTATGATCAACTTTCGGAGCCACAGGAGGACGGGCTTCGCACCGTCTATGACCGCTTCATTGCCGAAAACGGCGCTCCGGAGACGCTCGCCGATATCGGCACTTACCTTCATATGATCAAGGAGCGCGAACCGCGCTTTACCGGCCGCGCCATCAAGAATGTCACCGATGCCATCAAGATGCGGGCGATGGATGTCGAGCTACCAGACGAATGGTTCGAGAAGCCCGAAACTTTCATGCACAAGGGTTATGACGAGAAGAAAGCGATGATCGAGGAACTGCGCAAGCCTTTCACGATGGAAATGGTGCTGCAGGAAACGAACCGCTATGCGGATTCCGAGTTCCGCTACGCCGACAAGTCCGATGATGCTGCCGTGGAAAAAATGGTCCGCGACGCGAGGCTGCGCGAGCGAGCGGTGCGCGAAGTCGAGACCCTGAAGGCGAAAGGACAGTGGGATGTTTAGTCTCGCGTCGCTTTCAGGCAAATCCGATCTTCCCACTTCTCGGGAAGATGCCCGGCAGCGCAAAGGGGGGTGATCGGTGGATCTGCTCTACGAAAACGAACTGATCTATGGCCGCCTGCTCAACGTCGACCAGCCGCACCTGATCGAACGCTACAATCGCGCGCTCGCAGCCTTTGGTTTTGCCGCGACGCAGCTCAGTGCCTTCAATATCGACCGCACCGGGTTCTCGCCGGAAATTGCCGCTGAACTGAAGGACCCGTCCTATCTCGATCCGAACGGCGTCAATCGCCGCTTCATCATCCTTACGCCGGCGCAGGCCGACCTTCCTGTCGTCCACACCCAGTTCTCCAACACATCGCAGTTGATGTATGAGTTCTTTTCGAGCAATGCCCGCGCTATCAATGCGCTGACGATCAAGGACGTCATCTACGGCGAGATCGAAGACTCGGTGTCGGTGGTCAACGATATCGAGGATTTGCTTTCTATCAATCAGGTGGAATTCCGGGTGCTTTCGGCCGAAAATGTCATGGGCCAGGCAGCGGAACTGCGGCTGCTCGTCGACCGGCTGCAGAACGAACCGGACGCGTGGCGCGACGATGCCATGATCACGCGCATGGTGGCGCTTGCCAAGGTCACCGGCGACATACGCGAGAACTCGCTTGTGCCCGACAAGGTGATCTTCCGCCACCGCGCCTATTGGACCAGCCATTTCGGCGGCACATATGTCTTCGTCGATGACAACACCACGACCGTCATCGGCGATCCCTCGGCCCCCGGCTTTCGTCGCTCGCGCCCTTGGCAAGTGAACTATATCTCGATCCGGGATGCCGAAGCGGTTTTCCAGTTTCTCGCAACGACCTCACGGCTTGAATTACCGCGCGCATCCTGGATCGAACAGTCCGGATACCTCGAAAATCGCGGTGAGATGGTCATCCGCCATCTCATCCAGACGCTGGAACCCGACCGCGACTTGCGCAACATCGACCATATCTGGCTGCAGACCTGGATCCACGCCAACGCCGCTTCGATCAATCATGACGGCACCTGGCCGTTCCTCAATGCCGCCAAGCGCGAGATCAGCCAGACCGGCCAACTCAACATGGCGGAGATCGATCCGAAGCGACGGTTCCTCGTCGTACGTGCCGCTCCGCGCCACGCCGACGCCTGGCTCGTCAATCAGTTGATCAGCGATTTCGTCCCCTTCGATTTCCTTGCCCGCTATGTCTTCAACAAGCCCGGGTTCTATACCGATTACCAGACATGGAAACCGGCCTATCAGGAGCACGTCGTCGACATACTCAAGGAGAAGTATCTCAAGGACAAGGAAGGGTTGCGAAAGAAGATGTACGGGTTGTCGTAGTTTTGTACATGAGACGATTACCCGTCTCGTGGCAGCGGTGTTAATTCGCAACGCAACATTGTCCGCACCTTCAAAACCGCTTATGTGAGAAGCCTGAGGGGCTGGACAAACGGCTCTATGGACTTGAACAGTAACGAGGAAACAGGATGCTCGAGCCCGTGATCAATTTTTTCAGCCGTTTGTTTTATTATATCGGGCGTGGGATCGGTTTTCTGATCAGTCTGATCCTCTGGCCCTTCATCTGGATCGGCAAATGGTATGGTCAGCGCGGCCTTATTCTAAAGGCTGTGCTTGGCGTTCTGGTCCTGGTCTGGCTGGGGCTCTACGGCTATTTCTTCTACAACACGCAGGTCTGGACCAATTTCAATCCCGACTATGTCAATGTCTATGATTTCAAGAACCGCAACGTCCCCGCGGGCGAGCCAATAGCGCAGGCGGCTGCGACCGGCGCAAAGACCTGCGCACGTTCCGCCATCGTCGAAGTGACGGCCGATCTCACCGATTTCAACGTGAACCAGAATGGATGGATATCATCCATGCTGCTCTACAAGCTCGGCTTTTTCGGTAAGGATTGGGATGATACGCCGTTCATGGACAACAAGGCGT
This sequence comes from Phyllobacterium sp. SYP-B3895, assembly GCF_009647635.1. Classification (NCBI taxonomy): domain Bacteria; kingdom Pseudomonadati; phylum Pseudomonadota; class Alphaproteobacteria; order Hyphomicrobiales; family Phyllobacteriaceae; genus Phyllobacterium; species Phyllobacterium sp. SYP-B3895. The sequence goes on from NZ_WJIG01000003.1 coordinate 208,872, forward strand.
CGTTCCAGCGCGGCATCAACAGTGCGGTGCGGCGTACCGCAGTCGAACTCGTCGACACGCTCGGCCGTATCCGCGGCACGTCGCAGATTGATGGCGACCTGCAGAAGGCCCGCGGCAACCTGCAGTTTGCGGAAGATTCCTGGTATTTCGGCCTCAATCCATTCGGTCCGAAGACGCCGACGCCGAGTTATTATCGCTCGGCCGTACGCGACCTGCGCACGTTCAATTCCAAGCTTGAGAGTTGCAATGCCATCTTCGATGCGCGCGCCGACAATCTTATCCAGTTCATCGACCGCATCGCCAACGACATTGGCGGAACTTCGGCCATTCTCAAGGACAGGTCCGAAAACAATAATTACGGCTGGTTCGATTTCCGCGCCGACGACCGCTTCTGGTTCGCCTACGGGCAACTCTATGCCTATTACGGTCTCATGAATGCGGCACAGGTCGATTTCAACCAGGTTCTGCAGGAAAAGCATCTGGCACCGCTCTGGGACGGCATGGACGGACAATTGCGATCGGCGCTCAACATCAAGCCGTGGATCATCGCCAATGGCAGCGAGGGCGGCTGGCTGTTGCCGAACCATCTGACGACGATGGGTTTCTACATCCTGCGGGTGCGCTCAAACCTTATCGACATAAAGCAGGTGCTGCAGCAGTAGTGGACTTGGCTTGGTAAATTGCTATATTTGATGCTGGAGTGAGGGCGAACTTTCGCCCACCCTCTTTCCTGGTTAGTTGAATTGGATCCGGATTGTCACTTGCCAGCGATTCCGGATCCTTTTCATGACCAGGGTGATGCTAAACGGCAAACTCCGCATGAGCATACACCTCCAAGTTTGACGGCAAGGCTGTTGCCTCAGTCGGAAAAGCCTATCCTGTCCGATACGCCGCTGGCCCGGCGCGGGTGCTTCTGCCTTCAACGCTCAAGTCATGGCGCAAATCGTCCGCGTTCACCACGCATGCGCGGTTGTGCGTCGTAAGGTAGGCGGTTGAGGATTCAGACCGGCAAGGCCGACGATTCCTTCACCTCTTCCATAACCGCGTAGGTGTGCGTTTCGCGCACTCCAAGCAAAGAAAGAAGGGCATCGGACAGAAACCGCCGGTAGTGCTCCATGTCGGCGACGCGGGCCTTGATCAAATAATCGAAGCCGCCGGCGACCATATGGCACTCCATTACATCGGGGTTGCGGCGCGTGGCGGCGGCAAAGGTAGCAAATACGTCCGGGGTCGTGCGGTCGAGCTTGATTTCGACAAAGACCAGCATTGCGCGATCGAGCTTTTTGGGCGACAATTTTGCCGTATAGCCAAGGATATAGCCATCGCGAGTCAGACGCTTTACCCGTTCGGTTGTGGCCGTTTGCGATAGGCTGATACGCTCGGAAAGCTCGGTGTTGGAAAGGCGGCCGTCCTTCTGCAACTCGCGCAAGATCCTGCGATCCAGGCTATCCAGATTCTTCATCACTAAATTATACCTCGTTTTTGGTCTTTTTCATCAAATATGTGTCACTCATTGGTGAGAATGACCAAGTAGAATAGATTATATGGGAAAAATCAATAAGGGGACCATGATGACCGTTCAAATGCCCACAACCGATGATTTTTCCGCGCCCTACGCGGTCGACGACCAGGAACTCGTCGCCAGCCTTCTGAAGACAATTGCGCTGCCGGAGGATGTTAACCGCCGTATCGACGCACGCGCCAGCAGGTATATCGCCACTATCCGCAAGGAAGCGCGCGGCATTGGCGGGGTCGAGGATTTCCTGCGGGAATACGGCCTGTCGACCCGCGAGGGGCTGGCATTGATGGTTCTCGCCGAAGCGCTGCTGAGGGTTCCCGACGCCGCGACCCAGGACAAACTGATCGAGGACAAGCTTAAGCAGGGCCATTGGTCCGAACACGAGCCGAGCGGCGACACCTGGTTTGTCTCGGCTTCCGCCTGGGCGCTGGGTCTCTCCGCCAAGGTCATCAAGCCGGGCGAGACGCCGGAAGGCGTCATCTCATCGCTGGTCAAGCGCATCGGCTTGCCGACTGTTCGTACCGCAACCAAGCAGGCGATGCGCTATCTCGGCCACCACTTCGTTCTCGGCGAAACCATCAAGGATGCCCTCAAACGCGCCAGCACCAACGAGGCGAAAGGCTACCGCCACTCGTTCGACATGCTGGGCGAGGGCGCGCGCACCCGGAAAGACGCACGCGGCTATTTCAAGTCATATGCCGATGCGATCGAGGCCATCGGCCGCGCGACCGGCAACAAGAAGCTTCCCGACCGCATGGGCATCTCGGTCAAGCTTTCCGCGCTGCACCCGCGCTACCTCGCCACCCACCACGACCAGGTAATGGCTGAACTCGTGCCTGACCTGCTGGCGCTGGCGCAAAAAGCGAAGTCCTACGATCTGAATTTCACCGTTGACGCCGAAGAAGCTGACCGGCTCGAACTTTCGCTCGATGTGATCGACCGGGTTTTCGGCGATCCCTCTCTCGCAGGTTGGGACGGATTCGGGCTCGCCATCCAGGCCTACCAGAAGCGGGCGCTCGACGTTATCGAGCATGTAGACCACCTCGCGGCCCGGCACGGCCGCAAGATGATGGTGCGCCTGGTCAAGGGCGCCTATTGGGATACGGAGGTGAAGCGTGCGCAGGAACGCGGGCTCGCCGACTACCCTGTGTTTACGCGCAAGCCGGCGACAGATGCGTCTTATCTTGCCTGCGCCAAGCGGATGCTGGCCGCGCGACCGCGGCTCTTCCCGCAATTTGCTACCCATAATGCACTGACGGTCGCGATGATTCTGGAAATGGCCGGTGACGACAAGACCGGTTTCGAGTTCCAGCGCCTGCACGGAATGGGTGAAAGCCTTTACAAGCAGATCACCGAAAAGGGCGACAAGATCGCCTGCCGGATATACGCGCCGGTTGGCGGCTATCGCGATCTCCTTGCCTATCTTGTGCGCCGCCTCCTCGAGAATGGTGCCAACTCTTCCTTCGTTTCGGTCGTGGGCGACAATGACATTCCGATTGCCGATCTCCTCGTCCGTCCGGCAGAAAAGCTCAATGACGGCAAGGGGTACCGACATCCCAACATTCCGTTGCCGCCAAAAATCTATGGCAAGCGTGCCAATTCGGCCGGCGTCGAACTCGGCGTGCGCACGGAACTTGCGGCGCTACTCGGCGGGATCGCCAAGGCATCGCGCCCGGTAAACGCCGTCCCGCTCATCGATGGGTTGAAGCCTTCGGGCAAGGCGCAGGATGTGATCTCGCCTGTCAACGGCGCGAAGGTCGGCTCGGTCGTGTTTGCCACCGCAGAAGAGGCCGGAAAAGCTGTTACGATTGCGCGCAAGGGTTTTTCCGCATGGTCGCGGGTTGCCGTCGACGCGCGTGCGAAGATGCTGGAGCGGGCCGGCGACCTGCTTGAGGACAACCGGGATCACCTGCTCGATCTGCTTTCGCGCGAGGCAGGCAAGACAATTGATGACGGCATTGCCGAAATTCGCGAGGCAGTGGATTTCTGCCGCTACTATGCCGCCGAAGCGCGCCGACAATTCGGTGCCGACAAGGTCATGCCGGGACCGACCGGCGAAGACAACAAGCTTCGTCATCGCGGACGGGGCGCATTCGTCTGCATCAGCCCGTGGAATTTCCCGCTGGCGATCTTCCTCGGCCAGGTAACCGCAGCGCTGGCCGCGGGCAATAGTGTCATTGCCAAGCCTCCTGAGCAGACGCCGCTGATCGCCTATGAGGCAGTTCGCATCCTGCACGAAGCCGGCGTGCCGAAGGACGCCGTGCTCTATGTGCCGGGCGATGGCTCGGTCGGCGCGGCCTTGACCTCGCACGCCGAGATTGCCGGCGTTGCGTTTACGGGTTCGACCGATACCGCCTGGGCTATCAACCGCGCCCTTGCCGCCAAGAAGGGGCCGATCGTTCCGCTCATCGCCGAGACCGGCGGGCTCAATGCCATGATCGTCGACGCCACGGCCCTGTCGGAGCAGGTCACCGATGACGTGGTGATGTCGGCTTTCCGGTCGGCCGGCCAGCGTTGTTCCGCACTGCGCATCCTCTATCTCCAGGAGGACATCGCCGACAATATGCTCGAGATGATCGAGGGCGCAGCCAAGGAGCTTACCGTTGGCGATCCGTCTTTGCCTTCGACGGATATCGGGCCGATTATCGATGACGACCAGCGCAAGATGCTGCGCGATCACATAGCGGCCATGCGCAAGAGCCAGAAGGTGCATTATGCCGGCGAAGTCCCGAATGACGGGCTGTTCTTTGCGCCGCATATTGTCGAGCTCGATCGGGCGGAAGTGCTGGAGCGCGAGGTTTTTGGACCTGTGCTTCACGTCGTGCGCTGGAAGGCCAAGGACCTCGACAAGGTGCTCGACCAGATTGCATCGACGGGCTATGGCCTGACCTTCGGCTTGCACACCCGCATCGAGTCCACCGTGAACAAGGTCGTGGACCGGCTCGACGTCGGCAACGTCTACGTGAATCGCAACACAATCGGCGCCGTCGTCGGTACGCAGCCCTTCGGCGGGTCCGGTCTCTCCGGTACCGGGCCAAAGGCTGGCGGCCCCGCCTATCTCGCACGTTTTGCGCTTGAACAGGTCGTTTCCGTCAATACTGCCGCGGCCGGCGGTAATGCCAGCCTGATCGCCATGGGCGAATAGGCGGCGGCAAAATCGATGCCAATGGGGATAGTCCGATCTGCCTATCCCCATTTTCTTCCCGGAATGCTATTTGATGAATAGCAATATGGGGGGAATGCGATGCCTGTCGTCAAATCCGATATTGAGATTGCCCGTCACGCCGCAAAAAAGCCGGTCGTGGAGATCGGTGCGAAGATAGGCATTCCACCCGAGCACCTGGCTCCCTACGGCTATGACAAGGCCAAGCTTTCGGCAGAATTCATTCGCTCCAAGCGGGGGGACAAGAATGGCAAGCTTATTCTGGTAACGGCCGTCAGCCCGACACCCGCAGGCGAGGGCAAGACCACGACGACAGTCGGGCTCGGCGACGGTTTGAACCGCGTCGGCAAGAAGGCGATCGTCTGTATCCGCGAAGCGTCGCTCGGCCCTTGTTTTGGCACGAAGGGAGGTGCGGCAGGCGGCGGCTATGCGCAGGTCATTCCCATGGAAGACATAAACCTGCACTTTACCGGCGATTTCCATGCGATCACCGCTGCGCATAACCTCCTCGCGGCGATGATCGACAATCATGTCTATTGGGGCAACGAGCTTAATCTCGATACGCGCCGCATCACCTGGCGTCGGGTGATGGACATGAACGACCGCGCCCTGCGCGACATTGCGACGTCGCTCGGCGGTGTTGCCAACGGGTTTCCGCGCGAGTCCGGCTTCGATATCACCGTCGCCTCGGAGGTCATGGCCATCCTCTGCCTCGCCACCGACCTTGCTGATCTCGAACAGCGCCTCGGCGAGATCATAATCGGCTATCGCTTCAACAAGACGCCGGTCTATGCGCGCGATCTCCAGGCGGACAAGGCCATGGCCGTGCTTCTGAAAGATGCGATGCAGCCGAACCTCGTGCAGACCCTGGAGAACAACCCCGCTTTCGTGCATGGCGGTCCCTTTGCCAATATCGCCCATGGCTGCAATTCAGTGGTCGCGACGACGACGGCCTTGAAGCTTGCCGATTATGTGGTGACCGAAGCCGGTTTTGGTGCCGATCTCGGGGCCGAGAAATTCTTTGATATCAAGTGCCGCAAGGCCGGCTTGAAACCTGCTGCCGCCGTCATTGTCGCAACCGTCCGGGCGATGAAAATGCATGGCGGCATTGCCCGCGAGGATCTCGGCCGGGAAAACATTTCAGCCGTCAAGGCGGGCTGTGCCAATCTCGGACGGCATATGGAGAATGTCAGGCAATTCGGTGTGCCCGTCGTTGTCGCCATCAATCATTTCACCGCCGACACACAAGGCGAGATCGATGCGCTGAAGGCCTTCGTCGCCGCCCACGGCGCCGAGGCTGTGCTTTGCCGCCACTGGGCCGAAGGCTCGGCCGGCATCGAGGAACTGGCGCACAAGGTCGTCGCACTTGCAGAAAGCGGATCGGCGCAGTTCTCGCCGCTCTACGAGGATGAACTCCCACTTTTCGACAAGATCGAAACCATCGTCAAACGCATTTACCGGGGTGCCGAGGCCGATGCGGATTCGAGCGTGCGCGACCAACTCCGGCAATGGGAAGACGCGGGCTATGGCAATCTGCCGGTGTGCATGGCCAAGACCCAATACTCCTTTTCGACCAATCCCCATCTCAGGGGCGCGCCGGTCAATCACGTTGTGCATGTGCGCGAGGTCCGCCTTGCTGCCGGCGCCGGCTTCGTCGTCGCCATCTGCGGTGAGATCATGACCATGCCGGGATTGCCGAAATCGCCCTCCGCCGAACGTATCCATCTCAATGAAGACGGATTGATCGAGGGGCTCTTCTGACAATCCGCGAAAGCCCTCGCGTTTTTGCAGTTGCAAGCAGCCTCGGCTGCCGCTAACAATCAGCGCATGAATACGCACGTTAACAACACTGGTTGGTGGTGGCTCCGCTCTTAGCGGCCGCACAGCCTTTTGCATGCGTAAAGGGAACAGGGCCGCAACGGGTTTTCCGGGCGGCCTTTTTGTTTATCGCCAGAAGCCCCCAAGGCCAAATGCAACGAGACGGAGAACAAGATGCATAGAATTGAGGGCGACGTCGAAATCTTCGACACCAAAGGCGGCATAACAATATCGCGCCAGCGCATCGGCACGGCCTACGCCAGCGCCATCGACAGTTACGTGGATGCCCTGGACGAGCGCCGCGGCGCGGTCTTTTCGTCCAATTACGAGTATCCCGGGCGCTATACACGTTGGGATACGGCGATCGTCGATCCGCCCGTTGTCATCACCTCGAATGGCCGGCATATGACCATCGAGGCGCTGAACAAGCGCGGCGAGGTCCTTATCGTTGCCATCGGCAAGACCGTTGCGGCACTGGAAGAAGTATCGGTCGCTGCCACGAGTGCCACAAAGATAGAGCTTGAGATAGCGCTGCCGACCCGTCATTTCACGGAGGAAGAGCGCTCGCGCATTCCGTCAGTCTTTACGGTGCTGCGTGCCATCGTCGGCCTCTTCTTTACCGAGGACGACGCAAGCCTCGGACTTTACGGCGCTTTCGGCTATGATCTCGCCTTCCAGTTCGATCCGGTCCAGTACAAGCTGAAACGGCCTGACGACCAGCGCGACATCGTGCTTTATCTCCCGGACGAGATTCTGGTTGTCGACCACCATGCGGCCAAGGCATGGCTCGACCGCTATGACTACGCCTTTGACGGCCTTTCGACCGAAGGCTTGTCCCGCGAAACCGAGTCAAGGCCGTTCAAGCCGACCGCCACGATACCGGGCCGGGGCGATCACAATCCGGGCGACTATGCCGAACTCGTAAAAAAGGCCAAGGAGAGCTTCAAGCGCGGCGACCTGTTCGAGGTGGTGCCGGGCCAGACGTTCTATGAACGCTGCGAAACCTCGCCGTCGGTCATTTCGCGGCGTCTGAAGGCAATCAACCCGTCGCCTTACTCGTTCTATATCAATCTCGGCGACAATGAGTACCTGGTCGGTGCCTCGCCCGAAATGTTCGTGCGCGTGGTCGGTCGCCGCATCGAGACATGCCCGATATCGGGCACGATCAAGCGCGGCGAGGACGCGATTGCCGATTCCGAGCAGATCATCAAGCTGCTCAACTCAAAGAAGGACGAGTCCGAGTTGACCATGTGCTCGGACGTCGACCGCAACGACAAGAGCCGCGTGTGCGAGCCGGGCTCGGTCCGCGTCATCGGTCGTCGCCAGATCGAGATGTATTCCCGCCTCATTCATACGGTCGACCACATCGAGGGTCGTCTGCGCGAGGATATGGATGCGTTCGACGGGTTCCTGTCGCATGCATGGGCGGTAACGGTTACCGGAGCGCCGAAACTCTGGGCAATGCGCTTTATCGAAGAGAACGAGCGCAGCCCGCGCGCGTGGTATGGCGGGGCCATCGGCATGGTCAGCTTCAACGGCGATATGAATACGGGCCTGACGCTGCGCACCATTCGCATCAAGGATGGCATTGCGCAGGTTCGCGCCGGCGCAACCCTGCTTTTCGATTCCATTCCAGAGGAAGAGGAGGCCGAGACCGAACTCAAGGCCTCGGCGATGATCGCTGCGGTGCGGGATGCGCACAAGACCAACATTCTTGCCGAGGAGCGCGCCGTGGCGCGCGTGGGCGAGGGCCTGCAGATCCTGCTCGTCGATCACGAAGATTCCTTCGTGCACACATTGGCGAATTATTTCCGCCAGACCGGGGCAACCGTGACCACGGTGCGAACCCCGGTTCCGGATGAGATTTTTGACCGGATCAAGCCTGATCTCGTCGTACTCTCGCCCGGGCCGGGCACGCCGGAGGATTTCGACTGCAAGGCGACGATCAAGAAGGCGCGCAAACGTGAGCTGCCGATTTTCGGCGTCTGCCTAGGCCTTCAAGCGCTGGCGGAAGCCTATGGCGGTACGTTGCGACAGTTGCATGTGCCGATGCATGGCAAGCCCTCGCGCATCCGCATTACCAAGCAGGGCAAGGTGTTCTCGGGCCTGCCGAAGGAAGTGACGGTCGGCCGTTACCATTCGATCTTCGCCGATCCGGTCCGGCTTCCCGACGAATTCGTCGTCACGGCGGAAACGGAGGATGGTGTTATCATGGCGTTCGAGCACAAGAGCGAACCCATTGCAGCGGTGCAATTCCATCCCGAATCCATCATGACACTCGGCCACAATGCTGGTATGCGCATGATCGAGAATGTCGTGGCGCATCTGCCGCGACGCGCCAAGGAACGCGCTGCCTGATGCGGGCAGCGAAGCAACGAGCAGCTTGAGCATGAGCCAAGAAACTACAGTTCAGCGGCTGGCGTTCTGGTCGATCATCATCGGCTGCACTGTGCTGGCGTTGAAGTATGTCGCTTACCATGTGACCGGCTCTGTCGCGCTTTATTCCGATGCGCTCGAATCGATCGTCAACGTCGTTGCGGCCCTGGCTGCCTGGTGGGCGATCCGCGTCAGCCATATCCCTGCCGACCGGAATCACCCTTACGGTCATCACAAGGCCGAGTATTTCTCGGCTGTGCTCGAAGGCGCGCTGATCATCGTGGCTGCACTCTTGATCCTGCGCGAGGTCTGGTTCGCATGGCAGACGCCGAAGACGCTCGACCAGCCGTGGCTCGGTCTTGCCATCAACGGCGGTGCCTCTGCCATCAACGCCATCTGGGCGACCGTTCTCATCAATCGCGGACGTATCGCGAAGTCGCCGGCGCTCCTTGCCGATGGCAAGCATCTGATGACCGACGTCGTCACGTCGGTCGGTGTGTTCGCGGGCCTCGTGGGCGCGGTTCTCACCGGCTGGACGATCCTCGACCCGCTCCTTGCCGTGATCGTTGCGGTCAATATTCTGTTTCAGGGCTGGAATGTCATCGGCAATTCGGTGCAGGGGCTCATGGATATGGGTGTCGCGACTGAAGAGACGATCCAGATCCGCGACGTCATTTCTGCCAATGCCGGCGGCGCACTCGAAGTTCACGACCTGAAGACCCGCGTTGCCGGCCGGGTAACGTTCATCGAGTTTCATCTTGTGGTCGATGCCAAGATGAGCGTCGGCGACGCCCACGTGATCTGCGACAGGATCGAGAATGCCCTTATGGAACAGATCCCCGAGGCCAGCGTCGTCATTCATGTTGAACCCGAGGACGAAGCCAAGCTGCCAATCGGAACGGCCGCCGTCCCCTTTGCCTGATATTTCCATCCCTTTGCAGGAGCGTTTCGATGAACGATAGTCCCGTGCGCATGAAGTCGGTCGAACTCCTTTCTGATAACTGGGGCACACTGAAAAAATATACCTACGATATGGCCCGGCGCGACGGCCGCATCGAAGAGCACAAGCGCGAAGTCTATGATCGCGGCAATGGCGCGGTGGTGTTGCCCTATGATCCATCGCGTGGGACGGTGCTGCTCACCCGGCAGTTTCGCCTGCCGGCCTATGTGACGGGACACGATCCGATGCTGATCGAAGCCTGCGCCGGGCTTCTCGACGACAATGATGCTGAAACGACCGCGCGCAAGGAAACCGAAGAGGAACTCGGCTATCGCCTGCGCGACATCGAGCGTGTCTTCGACGTGTTCATGAGCCCTGGCAGCGTTACCGAGCGGCTGGTCTTCTTCGTCGCCGTCTACGACGCTTCGGACCGCATCTCTGATGGCGGCGGGCACGAGGGCGAAGGGGAGGACATCGAAGTTCTCGAGATGAGCCTCGATGATGCGCTTGCCCGGGTTGAGCGCCATGAGATCGTCGATGCCAAGACCGTCATGCTGCTCCAGCATGTCAAGCTCAGGGGCTTGATCGGCTAAATTGCCGGAAATCGATGCACGACCGCAACAAAATGTAACGGACTGTTTCAGTTCGTCATGATTTCGTTACAATTATGTTGACATAGAGCAGGTGCTTGGGCGAGTGATTGCCCAGCAATGCGAATTCATCTTGATGCGACGCAGGGGGCGTACGTCAGGGGACATAAATTGGCGGGACGCATCAATTCCAGTTTCTGAGAATCGAGCGCCAATAGGCATGGCAGCGCCAAGCGGACGACCGCGGCTGTTTACAATCTTGGTTAACCTTTAACTTTTAGGATTAACTTATGGGTAAACGGTATCTCTACGCACTTATTGCAGGCCTTTCACTTGTTGCTGCGGCCCAATCGGCGCACGCAATCGGGATAGCGGATTGTGAGAAACCGCAATCCGGCAAGGCCGAGGTGCGTTCGAACGCGGTTGATCCGACGCCTGACATCGATAAGAATACCGCTGCCGATGCCTGCTCGCAAAAAAGCAAGGCTATGCCAGCGATGCAGATCAAGGCGACGCCGGTCAATACGCTCACAACAGGTGGGGCCACGATCTTGAACAAGGCGATCAAGGGTGAAATCATTCCGCAAAGCGACGGCATGCTTCACGCCGATCTTCCATTCAAATACCGCATCTATCGTCCCGACGCGCCGAACGGCGATACGCTGGTTCTTCTCCATGGTTCTGGTCAGGATGAAACGAGCCTCGTTTCCTTCGGCGCCAAGATCGCGCCGAATGCTTTGCTCCTCGCCGTGCGCGGGCGTGTATTGCAAGACGGTTCCAACCGATGGTATCGCCGTCTCACCCCGATCAGCTTCGACCAGAAGGATATCCGCTCCGAGGCGAAGGCCTTTGCCGATTTCTTCAAGCAGGCCGCGCTGCAATACAAGATCGATCCGAAGCGCACGACCTTCCTCGGCTATTCCAACGGCGCGAACCTCGTCAACGCGGTGATGATGCTTTATCCGGACCTCGTCAAGCAGGCCGTGCTGTTGCGCTCGATGCCGGTTCTGACTGGATCGACCGAGGCGAACCTTGCCAATGCCCGCGTCCTGACGGTTTCAGGCGCCACGGACCAGCTTTATGCGCCTTATGCGCCGGCGCTCGAAGACATGCTGCGCTCGCACGGCGCCCGCGTCGAAGCCCGTTCGATCAAGTCGGACCATGGCCTCGGCAAGGAAGACGTCAAGGTCGTCAGCGAATGGCTGTCCGGCATGACGGCCCAGCTCAAAAAGAACTGATCTGCCCGAAACTCATCCTTGCATCTGGCCAGACAGTCGTTTATTTGTCTGGCCCATGAGAACGCGCCCGACCCACAAGTCCTTCGCCTTGTCCGCTTTTGCGGGCTTGACGAACCGCGCCTTCCTCCTTCCGCTTCTCCTCGACCTTATCGGCGACCGCCGGGCTCGTTGAGAGGAGCGTCCGGCGGTCGAAAGTGCCGCCAGGCTTCTGCTCCTTACCCTTTACAAGTCCGATGTAACGCTTAAAAAAGTGCCGAGATCGCTTGAAACTGTCGCGTATCCGGCCGGAAACGAGAAGCACAATGACCGATATGATCGCTCCGAGGAAACCGACCGCCGGCATGCCCAATGCCGGCAACAAGTACGAACCCTATCCGTTCGTTGAACTCACCAACAGGCAGTGGCCGTCAAAACGTATCGAAAAGGCGCCGATCTGGTGCTCTGTCGATCTGCGCGACGGCAACCAGGCGCTGGTCGACCCCATGGGCCATGATCGCAAGGTGCGTATGTTCGCGCTGTTGCTCGACATGGGCTTCAAGGAAATTGAAATCGGGTTCCCCTCCGCGTCCCAGACCGACTTTGATTTTGCCCGCTGGTGTGTCGAGGAGGGAAATGCTTCCGACGATGTGTCGCTGCAGGTCCTGGTCCAGTGCCGCCCCGAACTCATAACGCGTACGTTTGAATCCCTGGAAGGCGCGCACAAGCCTATCGTCCATTTCTACAATTCGACCAGCGAATTGCAGCGCCGGGTCGTCTTCAACAAGGATGTTCACGGCATCAAATCGATCGCGACCGATGCTGCCAAGATGATCACCGACATGGCTGCCAAAGCCGGTGGCGGCTACCGTTTCGAATATTCGCCGGAGAGCTTCACCGGGACCGAACTCGATGTCGCACTGGAGATATGCAATGCGGTGACCGAGATCGTCAGGCCGACGCCGGACAACAAGCTGATTATCAACCTGCCTTCTACGGTCGAAATGTCGACGCCGAACATCTATGCCGACCGGATCGAATGGATGTGCCGCCAGCTCGACAATCGCGAGAACCTGATCATTTCGCTGCATCCGCATAATGATCGCGGTACGGGCATTGCTGCTACGGAACTCGGCCTGATGGCTGGCGCCGACCGCGTCGAAGGTACGCTCTTCGGCAATGGCGAGCGGACTGGCAATGTCGACATCGTCACGCTCGCCTTGAACATGTTCACGCAAGGCGTCGACCCCGAGATCGACTGCTCGGACATAAACCGCATGAAGGAAGTCTACGAGTATTCCAACCAGCTCATCATTCCCGAACGTCACCCCTATGTCGGCGAACTGGTCTACACGGCTTTCTCTGGATCGCATCAGGACGCGATCAACAAGGGCATGAAGGCGATCAAGCAGGCCAACAAGACCCTGTGGGAGGTGCCTTACCTGCCGATCGATCCGCAGGATGTGGGCCGCAGCTACGAGGCGATCATCCGCATCAATTCCCAGTCGGGCAAGGGTGGCATCGCCTATATCCTTCAGGCCGATTACGGCCTCAATCTGCCGCGCGGCATGCAGGTGGAGTTCCGCGAGGACATCCAGCACATCACCGACGAGGAAGGCAAGGAGATGCCCTCGAAGCGGATCTACGACCGCTTCCAGGAACTCTATGTCGAGCAGCCGGACGCGCGTTTGAAGTTTGTCGACCACCACACCTATCCCGATACAGAGCGCAAGGGCATGCGTATCCTTTCCGCCGAAATCACGGATCGCGGCGAAACGAAACGGATCGAGGGGCGTGGAACGGGGCCGGTGGATGGCTTTATCGATGCACTGTCCCACTATCTCGGGATCAAGCTGTCGGTGGTGAATTATTCCGAGCACTCGCTGCAGCACGGGTCCGACGCAGCTGCCATCAGTTACATGGAAATCGAATATCCGGGCGGCAAGCTCTTCGGCGCGGGGATCAACAAGAACATCGTGACGGCATCCCTTGAAGGGATCATATCCGCTGCCAACCGCATCATCGGCAAATGAATGGAAGGGCCCCTCGGGCCCTTCACCCATTTCTGGGCACGCGATGCGGCAAGGGTACGTTTTTGATGCAATTGCCGCGACTTGTCGCTAAGGATTGGTAAAAATCGCCTCCTTGCCGGAAAACGCCGATGAATGAAATGCGCGAGAAGAGAACGACCGACGAACGCCGGCTGGCCGAAGCAATTCGGGGTGTTCAGATTGCGGCCGCGGATCGCGGCGATGTCGTCATCGACATGAAGGAAGCCGATCTGGCGCGAATCGAAATCCTTGCCGAGGATCTGAAGCCGGTCTTCGCTGATGTGCCTGCCGACGATCCGCAGTGGGACTTTGCCATTTCCAGGGGAGTGCAGCCGCGGCTCTGGATCGACGCTACCGCCCATGTGATGATGGCGCGCGATCGGCGCACCTATCGTTTCGTGCGCGATACGCGCCTTGGCCGGATCGTGCTCGCAGAATCACCCGAAGTGAAGCCCGTCTCCGAAGCGGTCACGACCTATATCGCCGAGCGTATCGTCGAGCGGAAGCGTCTGATGGAAGGCGAGCGGGTTTCTTTGCGGACGGAACCGAGTATCGACCCCGAAAATGCAATCCCGCGACCAGCGGAAATTACGGCTGCCGCCGCGCCGAGGACTGCCGGGTTGACCGTTGTCTTGATCGCGATCGTCTGCCTTGCTATCGGCGCGACAATCGGCGCAAGTGGCATGCTTGCCTACCTCTGGAGCCTGATCAAGCCAACTTACTGAGCCTCAAATCGCGGCCAGCACCTTGCCTACCTTAAGATTGTGCTCGCGGATCGTGCGGATTGTCGTTTGCGCATCGACGATGCCGCGCTCCACCATGGTGCACTCCCATCCGGCATTGGTCTTCGAGATCGTAAAAAGGTTGAAGCCCGCTGGTGGTTTGTGCTGTCCGAGCTCGAAACCCTGACTTGCGGCCGGCACGCAGACCACGGGGATTTCCCAGTCCGGTCCGTTTATCGTGTAGCGCGTCGCAAGATGCGTATGACCGTGGAGGACGAGTTCAGCGCCGTATTCAGCAACCGTTCGCTGAAAGAGACCGATCCCGAGCAGGCGCTTGTGCGAGGGAGCCGCGCCGCGAACCGGGGGGTGATGAATCATGATCACGCGGAAGAGGCCGCGCTTGCCGGTCTCGTCGAGAACCTCGCCGAGCTTGCGCGCCTGGCGTTCGCGAATGTCGCCCGTCGCCATGAAGGGGGCGGTCGCGCGGGCCGAGGAGACTCCAATGAGCGCCACGTCGCCGCGTACGCGAAGATACGGAAACTCGACAGGCTTGTTCTCTGCGGCTTCGATATCGCCGCGCATCCACGGCTGCCAAAGACGCCGTGCCTTCTTCAGCGCGCCGGGCACATAGGCATCGTGATTGCCGGGAACGACCGACACATTGGCCGGGTCGCCCAGCGTCCTCAGCCAGCGTTCTGCCGTCTCCAGTTCCTCATCCAGCGCCAGATTGACGAGGTCGCCGGTCACCGCAATGTGATCGGGCGTGTGCGCCTTGATATCGGCAACGAGCGTATCGAGCGTGCTGCCGGTCATCGTTCCCTTGCGGTTGGAACGCCAATTAATATAGCCGGTGATGCGCTTGGAGATCAGTTCCCGCAAGTTCGGTGCGGGAAGCGGCGATAAATGTATGTCTGAGATATGGGCAAGACGGAACATTTTTCAGCTTTAGGAGAGTATGACAGCTAAATCCAGTGGTAGAACGTTTCGCGCGAACGGCGCACCCGATAACAAAACAGTCGCGAGGTTAGACTGTTCCACCTGAAGAAGGAAAGAATGTCCGACAAGCGTTCCACCTGGCGCCACCGTGTGCTCCATGCCTATTTCCTGCTGCGACGCCCCATGACCCTCGGCGCCCGCGGGGTCGTCATCGATGAAAAAGCGCGTACGGTCTTCCTCATCCGCCACACCTATGTGCATGGCTGGCAGTTTCCGGGCGGCGGGGTCGAGACCGGTCACACAATGGAAGAGACACTCGCGAAGGAACTCATGGAAGAAGGCAACATCGAACTGACCGGCAGGCCAGAGCTCTTTGCGATCTATCACAATGCTCATGCGTCGAAGCGCGATCATGTTGCGCTCTACCTATGCCGGTCGTTCCGCCAGACAGCGCCCTTCACACCCAACCGCGAGATCGCCGAGGCTCGATTCTTCAGCCTCGACGACCTGCCCAAGGACACGACGCCTGCAACCCGGCAGCGCCTTGCCGAAATATTCGAGGGCGCGGAGATTCCGACCGCCTGGTAGCGGCCTCAGTCAGACGCCGACGCCTTCAACCGGTCGCGATCGTTCGGCGCGCCGTAATCGAGCGCCGGGCCGACAGGGATGATGCCGGTTGGATTGATTGTCCGGTGGCTGCCATAATAATGCGCCTTGATATGCAGGAGATTGACCGTCGGCGCGATGCCCGGCACCTGATAGAGTTCACGCGTATAGTTCGACAGGTTCGGATAGTCCGCGATGCGTTGGCGATTGCATTTGAAATGCCCGACATAGACCGGATCGAAGCGCAGCAGTGTCGTGAACAGGCGCCAGTCAGCTTCCGTCAGGCGGTCGCTGGTGAGATAGCGCTGTTTTGCAAGCTTCGCCTCGATTTGATCGAGTGCGCCGAAAAGCTGGGTGAAGGCTTCCTCATAGGCCTCCTGCGTGGTGGCGAAACCGGCGCGATAGACGCCGTTGTTGATGTTGGGATAGACGAGGGCGTTTACGGCATCGATTTCCTGTCGCAACGCCTCCGGGTAGAAATCCAGGGAGTGATCGCCGAAGGCATCGAATGCCGAATTCAGCATGCGGATGATCTCCGACGATTCGTTTGAGACAATCGTGTTCTGCTTCTTGTCCCAAAGCACCGGCACGGTCACCCGGCCCGAATATTTGGGATCGGCCCGCGTGTAGACCTGATGCAGATAGTCGTAGCCGAAAAGCTGGTCACCAGTCGCGCCATCCCGTTCAAGGAACGTCCAGCCTTCAGCACCCATGAAGTGGTCGACCACCGATACGGAAATGACATCCTCGAGGTGCTTCAGCGCGCGGAAGATCAGCGTGCGATGCGCCCAGGGACAGGCATATGATACATATAGATGGTAGCGTCCCGGCTCGGCCTTGAAGCCGCCGTGGCCGGACGGTCCGGCGCTTCCATCGGCTGTCACCCAGTTGCGAAATTGCGATTCAGTGCGAATAAAGCGTCCGCCGCTCTCCTTGGTGTCGTACCACTTGTCCTGCCATGCGCCGTCGATCAACAAACCCATCGTTTCAAATCTCCATTGGTTACTGAGCCTATAGCTGGCGCTGCAGGATTGTTAATTCAGCCCCCGGGTGGTGAACAGAGCGTAACTCTTCGACAGTGGGCTTTAGATTTTGGTTTACGTCGCGACAGATTGATGTTAGGCGAACGAAAAAGGAGAGATTTGTGGCAGGACTTCTGATCATCCGACGATGAAACCTGAACCGGCGCCTCGTGCGACGGACGCTCCTGTGCTGGCCAATGGCGATATTTGCCGAGGCGAACGACCACTCTCTTCAAAGAAATCCAACATGCTGAACCATGTCGTGACCTACGCGCCGGAAGAACCGGTGCACGATGCTGCAATCGAAGGCATCAACCGGGAAGCTTTCGGGCCGGGGCGGTTTGCCCGGGCGGCCTATCGCATTCGCGAGGGCGGACCGCATGATCGCAACCTCTCCTTCGTAGCGCTCAACGGCGAACACGTCGTCGCGTCGGTCCGGCTGACGCCCATCCGTATCGGCACTACCCCGGCGATGCTTCTCGGCCCGCTCGCCGTGCGGCCGGCATGGAAGAAACAGGGCATCGGCGCAGCGCTTATGCGCACCAGCATGGAAGCCGCGCGCGTTGCCGGACACAAGCTCGTCATCCTCGTTGGTGACGAGCCCTATTACGCGCCGTTTGGATTTCGTGAGATACCCGGCCACCGGATCGTATTGCCGGCGCCGGTTGATCCGGCGCGGTTCCTCGCTTGTGAGCTCGCACCAAGGGCTTTGCAGGATGTGGAAGGCAAGGTCATCCACGCCGCGATGGCAGGCCAGTAGCTTTACCTGCCTTCGCGGTACCACATGCCGCCAAGCACAAGCATCATGGCGGCAAGGCCAAGGAAGCCCGAGAAAAGCGGCAGGCGGGTGACGCTCTTCAGCACCGTCTCATTGGTCTGGCGCAGGCCGATCCAATTGTCGCCGCTGGCGCTTGCCGTGCCGCGCGAGGCAATGATGTTCGGTACCTCGATGTCGCTCTGATTGGCGGCCGCGCGCAGGCGGCGCGTCCCTCCGCCGGTTTCGCGGGCAAGCGGATCGAGTTTTGCCTGTGTCGAAACATTGTCGGTGAACTCCGGCGCATCGACGGGTCCAACATGGGCGAGCGTCGTCAGATCGCCATTGGCAACCTGGTAGAGCCCGATCTCATCGGTCGGTACGGAGGCGGTAAAGACGCCGGGCTCGGTTTCCGTCAGCGGAACCGATCGCGTCTTGCCCGACGGCGTGATGATATTGGCGGGCTCAGCCGTTTTTTGCATCGTCTGGCGATGAATTTCGAGATTGCGGCCATTGCCTGTTGCCGTCAGCGCCTCTTCCTCGAGGTCCGGCTCCTTCATTAGCCAATGCGCGATCCGGCGATAGAGCGCGGCATGCGGACCGCCGCCCTCGAAACCGCGCGCCCAGAGCCAACCCTGGTCGGACAGGAACATGCCGACCCGGCCATCGCCAATGCGGTTAAGTACCAGCAGCGGCCGGTCCCCCGCGTTCATGATGACCGAGCCTTCAGGTGGATTGACATCGATCACACGGAACCATCGGCTCCATGCCGGCGGTTCCTGCGTACTGCCTTCAAGCCCGCGCGTGACGGGATGACGTTTACCCTGGTCGCTGAGGCGCGGATAAAAGGCCTTTTCCTCAATATTGCCGGTTGGCGTGGCGGGAAGCACTGAAAGAAGCGGCGTGTTCGCAATCGACATCTGGCCGGCAAATTCCGGACCGGCTGCAATAAGCAGGGCTCCGCCCTTTTGCACATAGTCATTGATGTAGTCGTAATAGAGCAGCGACATCACATCGCGATGCTGGTAGCGATCGAAGATGATCAGGTCGAACTGATCGATTTTGTCGACGAAGAGTTCGCGCGTCGGGAAGGCAATCAGCGCGAGTTCCGGAAGCGGCGTCGAATCCTGCTTTTCGGGCGGGCGCAGAATGGTGAAGTGGACGAGGTCGACGGACGCGTCCGACTTCAGGAGGTTGCGCCAGGTCCGCTCGCCATTGTGCGGCTCGCCTGAAATCAACAGCACCCGCAGATTTTCGCGAATGCCGTCAACCATGGCGACGGCACGGTTGTTGACGCCCGTAAGCTCGCCGGGGATGGGATCCACGGTAATCTCGACTATATTGACCCCGGCGCGCGACAACGTCACCTCGAGCGGCATTTCCTCGCCGATGATGGCATCTTCGCTGCCGGTCTCGTTGCCATTGACACGCACATGGACGCGTGCGCTGCCGCCCGGCGCTTCGCCCGAAGCGGTGACCTTATAGGTCATCTGCTGCGGCTTTCCTGTCAGCCCGAAACGCGGCGCGCGCACGAACTGGATGCGCCGATCGATTTCATTTGGCACACCGGTGATCAGCCCATGAATGGGAGCATTGAAGCCAAGTCCCGCCTGGTTGGCCGGAATATCGTGGATCTGCCCGTCGGTGATCATGATCGCTCCGCCGACGCGCGAAGGCGGCACATCGCGCAGCGCTCCGTTCAATGCCCCGAACAAACGGGTGGAGGTGGCATCATCATTCTCGCTGGCACGGCCGGTCTCGACCGTGCGAACCTCGAATTGCGGCAGGCGTGCAAGCTCGGTCTGCACCTCCTTGAGCGCCGCGTCGGTATCTGCGCTGCGGTTGCCCAGATCCTGGCTCTGGCTGCGGTCGGCGATCACCGCAACGACGCTTTT
Organism: Phyllobacterium sp. SYP-B3895; assembly: GCF_009647635.1. NCBI lineage: Bacteria > Pseudomonadati > Pseudomonadota > Alphaproteobacteria > Hyphomicrobiales > Phyllobacteriaceae > Phyllobacterium > Phyllobacterium sp. SYP-B3895. The sequence continues at coordinate 228,478 of NZ_WJIG01000003.1, forward strand.
CAAGGGATCGCGCTGCTCATTGACGACGATCGGATTGAGGAGGGCCATGGCGAAGGCGGCCAGTGCGACAAGGCGAAGGAGGCTCCCGCGTTGGCGAAAATAGATGCCCGCCAGCGTCAAGGCGAGCAATGGCACAAGCAGAATGGCAAGCAGTGTGGTCGAAAGCAGCGGCTGGAAATCGAGCGACAGGTACATGGCTAATTCCCCAGACGCTCAAGCAGGTCCGGCACATGCACCTGATCGGACTTGTAGTTGCCGGTAAGCATGTACATGACGATGTTGATCCCGGTGCGGAAGGCATAGGTGCGCTGCATCGGATCGTTGGGAATGGTCGGAAACATGGGCGAGCCACTGGCATCGATAGCCCATGCGCCGGCAAGATCATTGCCGGTAATCATGATTGGGGTCACGCCGTCGCCTGCGCGCACGGGCCGGTCCGACCTTGCCTCGGTGGAAAGAGACGCCTGCACCCAAAGCGGGCTGCCGCGGTAGCGGCCGGGGAAATCCTGCAGAATATAGAAGGACTTGGTCAAAACGTGGTCGCTGGGCACCGGCTCGAGCGGCGGAATGTTGAGGCCGGCAAGGATATCGCGCAATCGCTGGTTCGAGGGCGTGGTCGCGTTCTCGAAACTCACAGCCGCCGCATCCTGGTCGCGCGTGTCGAAGAGCACGGTTCCACCCTGCTGCATATAGGCGTCGATCTTGGCGATGGCTTCAGGCGATGGCATGCGCGCAGCCGCATCAACCGGCCAGTAGATGAGCGGATAGAAGGCAAGCTCGTCCGTTGCCGGATTGACGCCGACCGGCTCGCCAGGCTCCAGCGCCGTGCTGTCGGCGAGCGCCCGCGAGAGCCCGGCAAGACCGGCCCTGCTGATATCGTCGACCGCACTGTCACCGGTGATCACATAGGCAAGATGGGTGGCGTTTACCGCCTCGATGATGGCCTCGTCGCCGGGCTTGCTGTCGTTTTGCTGCGCATGCGCAGGCGAAGGAGCGATCGCAAAGAGAACGGGTATGAGCAAGATCGCGAGCGAGGCAGCCACCGTGCGATAGCGGCGGCGCAGATGGCCTCCGAGCCAGAGTATAGCCAGAGCATCGGCGATCAGCAGCAATGCTGCCAGCGCGAAGAGCGGGCCGCGCAGCGGCAGCGATTCGTCGACGGCGTAACGCGCCGTGGTGACCGGAAATGACATATCGGGTCGGGCCAGCGGCTTGATCTCCCCATCGGGCCGGAAAAGGTTGAGTGCCGACATCGCGTCTTCCACTCCGTAGAAGCCGGGAGGATTGTCGAAACTCACCTGCGGTGTTTCACCTGGCTTGGTGATCAATGGCTTTGCGTCACCTGTGGGCGGCATGAGCCCGCCCTCGGCATTGAGGATGAGGTAGGGCGGCAAGGCCCGGGACGCGCTGGCGCCGTTGCCATTTGCTGCCGGACCTGCATTGCGCGAAAGGGCAACAAGGCGGTGCAGCATATCGACGAAGCTGCCGCTGATCGGCAAATTCGACCAGGTCGCCTCGGGCGTGACATGAAACAGCACCAGCTGTCCACGCTGTCGCGTTTCACCGGTAACAAGCGGTGTCCCGTCGGCGAGGTTGGCCCAGCTCTTGTCATAAAGGTCCGAGGACGGCTCGGCGAGGACCTGCCGCGTTACCGTCACGTCCTGCGGGGTCGGCAGACCGGCAAAGGGACCGTTGTCCGGGAACGCCGCGACTGGCTGCGATTCTTTCCAGGAAAGGGCGCCGCCAAGCGAGCGCTCGCCCTTGCGCAGCGTGACCGGAAGCAGGGGATCTTCGTCGCTGCCGGCAAGGCGGGGGCCGGCGAAGCGGATCAGTGTGCCGCCATTATTGACCCAGTCGGAAAGCAGGCGCTCGGTATCGGGCGGCAATTTGCCGATATCCGCCATGATCACGACCGATGGCTTTTGTTCGAGCAATTCTGGAACGGCGCGCACGAGTTCGGCATTGCGTGGCCGCAGGAGATCGGCAAAGGGCTCAAGCGCCCTTGAAATGTAGTAGAGCGGAGAAAGCAGGGGCTGCGACAGATCCGCATCCGATCCTGAAAGCAACGCAACGCGGCGGCGCTTGTTATTGTCGTCGATGAGGAAAGTCGCACCGGCTTGCGCCGTCCCGTCGATGCGCAGCGTGTGAAAATCGTTGCGCAGCTCGTACGGCGCATTGATGACCGCTTGCCCTGTCGCTTCTCCTGCGGAGAAAACCAGACCGGTCTCGGCGATGCGCCGGCCCTTTTCATCGAAGGCGCCGATGGTGACTGCGCCCTGTCCACGGTCATTGCTCGGTCGCACCGCATGGACCGTCAGTCCATTTGCACTGTTTTCGGCCTGGCGGATGGCGGAGATGGTGCTGATCGATGGCTGATACCAGATCATCGATGCGATTTTTGCATCCTGCAGCGATTTCAACGCAGCATCGGCAGCTGGCGTATCTATACCGTCATTGAGATAGGCGATGCGGGTTCCTGAAACGTCAGCAAGCGCGGTTTTCAACCGGGCGAATGCGGCCGCACGATCGACCGGGATCGGCCGCACGTTCAAGGCGCGCACGCGCTCGAGCGCGGTGGTCGCGTCGAATGGTCCGATATCCGTGTTCGCTCGTTCGGCCGTCCCGAGAATGTAGATCAGTGCGCCCGAATTAGCCGCATCGCCGATAAGGCGTTCCGCGGTCTCCTTGCGCGCCGGCCATTCCTCATTCGAGGACCAGCCATTGTCGAGAACGATCGCGACAGGTTCCTTGCCGGTGAGCGTTTCCGGACGTGGGTTCCACACCGGCTCCGACAAGGCAAGGATGACGAGGGTTGCAAGCAGGAGCCGCAGCAGCGTCAGCCACCACGGGCTCTTGTTCGGCGTCTCTTCCTTTTTGAGGAGTTGAGCCAGGATCCTCAAGGGCGGAAAGATTTCGCGTATCGGACGGGGTGGCGTCACCCGAAGCAGCCACCAGATGACCGGAAGGGCGATCAATCCTGCAAGAATCGCCGGAGCGCCAAAGGCGAGGGGAAGCGCATTCATGCGACGCCTCCGCCTTGATAGCCGATCTTGGCGGTCATGTTCATATGCACCGTCACAAGCGCCTCGGAAGCGAGGCGATCAGTGCGATTGATTGTGTAGCTCCAGCCGATGCGCTTGCAATAGGCGCTCAAGGTCTCGCGGCGGGCATAAAACAGATTGCGATAATCGCTGGCATAGTCCTCGGCCCGTCCGAAAGTGAGTGAAGCGCCCGTCTCGGGGTCGACAAATTCGGTGCGGCGCCTGTAGGGAAAGTCTTCCTCGGCCGGATCGTAGATCTCAATGAGATGCGCGCGCGCGCCGACATGAGCGAGCTTCTGCAGGGTTTCGAGCGTTTCTTCGACCGGCTCCAGGAAATCGCTGACCAGCACCACATCCGAGAAACGGCGCACCCTGTCGAGATCAGGCTTGGCCGGCAAGTTGGCGGCGTGGGAGAGGAGGGTTGCCAGGCGCTCGGCGCCATTGCGTGCCGAGGATGGGTCGGAAATATCGGGATAGGCAATGCGTTCGCCACTGCGCGAGAGCAATTCCGTCAATGCGAGCACCATTACCAGCGCGCGCGACTCCTTCGAGACCTGGGCCTGTTCGGATTTGAACAGCATCGATGGCGAAGGATCGGCCCAAAGCCAGACGGTGTGGGCCGCCTCCCACTCCTGGTCGCGGATGTAGGTGCGATCATCGCGGGCGGACCTGCGCCAATCGATGCGCGAGACGGCCTCGCCGTCAGTGTAGGGGCGAAATTGCCAGAAGCTCTCACCAACGCCGCTCTTGCGACGACCGTGCCAACCGGTATTCACCGTATTCAAAATGCGATGGACCTCGACGAGGAGGTCCGGCAGCAAGGCGGCACGTTGACGGGCGCGCGCAAGCGCGTCGCCTGTCTCGGTTCGCCGGACTTGCGTGCCGATTGCTGCCATCAGAGGGCAACCTTGGTCACATTTGCGATCACATCGCGCACGTTCATGCCATCGGCGCGGGCCGCAAACGTCAAGGCCATGCGGTGCTGGAGGACAGGTTCGGCGAGCGCCTTGATATCATCGACCGATGGGGCGAGACGGCCGTCATAAAGGGCGCGGGCGCGGGCGCAGAGCATCAGCGCCTGGCTGGCGCGGGGACCCGGTCCCCAGGAGATGAACTTCCTGGCAATGTCGTTGTCGGCGCCGGGGCGCGCCGAGCGGACGAGAGTCAAAATGGCGTCCACCACGCCTTCGGGAACCGGCATGCGGCGGATCAATTGCTGCATCTCGAGAAGACGTTCGGCGTCGATCACCCGAGCCGCGGAAGCCTCGGAGGTCCCCGTGGTCTCAAGCAGCACGCGGCGCTCCGCTTCGAGCTCGGGGTAAAGAATGTCGATCTGCATCAGGAAGCGGTCGAGCTGAGCCTCGGGAAGCGGATAGGTGCCTTCCTGCTCCAGCGGGTTCTGGGTCGCGAGCACGTGGAAGGGGCGTGGCAGGTCGTGCCGTTCGCCGGCGACAGTCACGTGATATTCCTGCATGGCCTGGAGCAGCGCCGACTGGGTACGCGGCGAGGCGCGGTTGATTTCGTCGGCCATGAGAAGCTGGGCGAAGATCGGACCTTTGACATAACGGAAGTAGCGCTTGCCGTTGTCGTCCTGCTCCATGATCTCGGAGCCGAGAATGTCGGACGGCATCAGATCCGGCGTGAACTGGATGCGGCGGTCGTCCAGTCCAAGCACGGTTCCGAGCGTCTCGACCAGCTTGGTCTTGGCAAGGCCGGGAACACCGACGAGCAAGGCGTGTCCGCCGGCAAGAAGGGCGACGAGGGTGCGCTCGACGACGCTCTCCTGGCCGAAGATGACAGTCCCGATGCCGTTCCTGATCTTGGCGATATCGGCCAGCGCTTTCTCGGCCTCGGCGACCATCGCCTTTGGATCGGACGCCACCTCTGGTTTAATCATCGTCATCGATTTACCTCGCCGCTGGTATATGTGCAGAGTCTTTCTTAAATCACTCCAAGTCACTATGACATGTGAAAAGACTCTAAATCACTATGACATGCTGACAAGCGGTCCAACGGTGACTATTTCGTGACGGGTGGAGAAAAAAGGTCAGGGCTATGGCAGTGCGTGAAACCAGTGTGCGCGATACGGCGGGACTTGAGGCGCTGATCTCTCGGGCCGCTGCGCAGGGCAAGGGTCTGCCGCCGGTCGACCGCTGGAATCCTGAGTTCTGCGGCGATCTCGATATGGAGATCAAGGCCGACGGCACTTGGTTCTACATGGGAACGCCGATCGGCAGACAGCCTCTCGTGCGCCTGTTTTCGACAGTCCTGCGCAAGGATGCCGACGGAAAGACCTATCTCGTCACCCCGGTGGAAAAGGTCGGGATCCGCGTCGAGGATGCGCACTTCCTTGCGGTCGAGCTCAATGTTTCCGGCTCCGGCGACGATCAAGTCATGACCTTCCGCACCAATGTCGGCGATATTGCCGAGGCGGGCGCCGAAAACCCGCTTCGCTTTGTGGTCGATGCCGAGAATGGCGGCCTGAAGCCATATTTGCTGGTGCGGGGGCGGCTCGAGGCATTGCTCGCCCGGGCCGTGATGTACGATCTCGTCAACCATGGCGAAGATATCGTTGTCGACGGCAAGTCGATGTTCGCGGTTCGCTCCAGGGGCGTTGTCTTTCCGATCATGCCGTCGGGCCAACTCGAAATGCAAAGTCGATGACCTCAGCCGACCCGCTCGATGAGGGGTTTTCGGCCCGCGCGTTCGCACGTCGCGTCGCGCTCAAGGGCAATGAGCGGCTCGACGACGACCACGGCGATCACCGGCTCAATCCGGGCCTCGATGCGCTGATTGCCGCAAAACCGCTGCGCGATGCGGCGGTGCTCGTCCCTATCGTTGACCGCGGCGATGAGGCAAGCGTCATTCTTACGTTGCGCACGACCAGCCTGCGCAAGCACTCCGGCCAGGTGGCGTTTCCGGGAGGCGCCATCGATCCCGAAGATGATTACGAGCCGGAAAAGGCGGCGCTGCGCGAGGCGCATGAGGAAATCGGCCTTGAAGGGCGGCATGTCGAACTGCTCGGCCGCTTGCCGCGCTATTTGACGACCACCGGATACTCGATCATTCCGGTTCTTGGCCTTGTCCACCCGCCTTTCGAAATCGCGGCCAATCCGGACGAGGTTGCCGATGTATTCGAAGTGCCGCTGTCGTTCCTGATGAACCCCGCCAATCATCGCCGCGAAAGCCGCATGTGGCAGGATCAGGAGCGGTTCTACTATACGATGCCGTTTGGCGATCGCTTCATTTGGGGCGTGACGGCCGGCATCATTCGTACTCTTTATGAAAGGCTCTATTCTTGAGCGATATAAAGTCCATTTCAGGCAAGGCGCCGTGGCTTGCCAACGAGCAATTGCAAGTTCTGTTGGCAGCGCTTTCGGTCGGAGGCGAGGGCGCCCGCGTCGTTGGCGGCGCCGTGCGCAACACGCTGCTCGGGCAGCCAGTAAGCGATATCGACATCGCGACGACCTGCCTGCCCGAGGAAACGTTGCGGCGCGCGGAGGATGCGGGGTTTAGGGCGGTCCCCACGGGCATAGCTCACGGGACGATCACAGTGGTCGCCAAGGGACGTCCCTATGAGGTGACGACCTTGCGCGCCGATGTCGAAACCGACGGGCGTCACGCGGAAGTTGCGTTCGGCAAGGACTGGCAGGTCGATGCCGAACGCCGCGACTTCACGATCAACGCGCTATATGTCGAGGCCGATGGCACAATCGTTGATCTTGTCGGCGGTCTTGCCGACATCGAGAGCCAGACCCTGCGCTTCATCGGTGATCCGGAACAGCGTATCCGCGAAGACTATTTGCGCATATTGCGCTTCTTCCGCTTCTTTGCGTGGTACGGGAAGGGCCGGCCCGAAACGGAGGGGCTGAAGGCCTGCGCGCGCCTCAAAGGCGGACTTTCGCGCCTTTCGGCCGAGCGTGTCTGGTCCGAACTGAAGAAGCTTCTCTCAGCGCCGGACCCGTCGCGCGCCCTCTTGTGGATGCGGCAGGCCGGTGTTCTGACGGCTGTGCTGCCGGAGACGGAAAAGTGGGGGATCGATGCCATCCATGGCCTCGTTCAGACCGAACAGGCACTCGGTTGGGAGGCCGACCCGCTGTTGCGTCTTGCGAGCATGGTGCCGCCGAACACGGAGCGGCTGGCGGAGCTTGCCGTTCGGCTCAAGCTCTCCAATCAGGAGCGCGACCGCCTGGCGGCCTTTGCCGCGACGGTGCCGCCACATCCCGAGATATCCGAGACCGGCTTTGCAAAGCGGCTCTATCGCAGCGACGTGCAGGGTATGCAGGATCGCTTGAGGCTTGCCCTTGCCTCCGCGCGTAACGATGCCGCGAGTGACGATGCGGCCATGTTCCGCGCCGGCAACCTGTCGCGGCTTCTGGATTACCTCAAGGATTATGAGCGGCCGAAATTTCCGTTATCCGGCGGCGACCTCGTGACGGCGGGCCTTTCGAAAGGTCCTGATGTCGGCAAGGTGCAGCGTGCGCTCGAGGATGAGTGGATCGAATCCGGCTTCAGCCTCGAGCGCGATGAACTGCTGGCAAGAATTCCCCACCATGCGGGTAAGGCCTGATCAGGCGGCTTTACCCTTTTCGGGCTGGATGTTTGCCTTGATCGTTTCGAGCATGGATTCGCGAATGACCGTTTCACCATGGGTTTCGCGCAAGTGCTCGCTGGCGCGGCGGATGATTTCAGCTTCGGTTTCGTGACGTGTATGCCACTGGCAACCGGGAACAATGCAATGAAGTTCTTTCATGGCTTTCTCTCCCTGTTGTGAGCCCGCAAACATATGCCTGACGCGCTCGATCAGGCGCGGACAAACCGCGCCAAGGAAGCATGATAACGCATCATTCCTGTATTTGATCCCTCAAATTTCCCGTTCATGGCCATTTGACCGCAGGCGGCATGGAGGAAAGGATCGAATCCACGTTCCCGCCTGTCCTGAGGCCGAAGATCGTGCCGCGATCGTAGAGAAGGTTGAACTCGACGTAGCGGCCACGACGCACCAGTTGTTCCTGGCGATCGGCGTCGGTCCAGTCCTTGTTGAAGTTCTGGCGCACCAGGTAGGGATAGACCACCGAAAAAGCCCGGCCGACGTCGCGGGTGAAGTTGAAGTCGGCGTCCCATCCGCCGCTTTCGTCGGACGAATGCAGCCAGTCATAGAATATGCCGCCGGTACCACGCGGTTCCTTGCGATGCGGCAGGTAGAAATATTCGTCGCACCAGGCCTTGAACTTGTCATAGTCGGCAACGGTGGAATGCTTGTCGCATACGAACTTCATCGCCTTCTGGAAGGCGACCGTGTCGGCGTCCTCCTGGGTCCGCTTGCGATCGAGCACCGGCGTCAGATCGGCGCCGCCGCCGAACCACTGGCGGGTCGTCACTACCATACGCGTATTCATGTGAACCGCCGGCACGTAGGGGCTTTGCGGATGTGCGATCAGCGAAATGCCGGACGCCCAGAAGCGCGGGTCTTCATCGGCGCCGGGTATCTGCTTGCGGAATTCCGGCGAGAACTCGCCGTGAACCGTCGAAATGTGGACGCCGACCTTCTCGAACACGCGGCCATGCATGAGCGACATGATGCCGCCGCCGCCCTTGCCATCGTCACGTTGCCAGGGCGTCTGCTCGAAGCGGCCCGCGGCGCGATCCGACAGAGGGCCTTCCAGTTCGTCCTCCAACTGTTCGAACAAGGCGCAGATCTTGTCACGGATCTCCGTAAACCAGGCTGTGGCTGCGGCTTTCTTGTCGTCGAGTGCATCGGGAAGAGCGGCGGGAATGTCAGGGCGGTCCATGGCAAAGAATCCTTTGTTTATGCGGACATATCACAACATCGAAAAGACAAAGGGAAGGGGCGTTTACTCAATCCGCCGATCTCCAAAAAATGACTCGTTTTCCGCAACAACACTGCATAAGTTTACAGTGTAAAGCGTTGAGTGAGGGCTCAAAGAATGGTCTCCAAAGCGCCCAGGTCGCAATTCCCCAAGCCACCGCTCGAGGGCTTGCGCAAGCAGCTCAAGGAAAGCCGCCGCGACGCCGGCCAGCAACGCGGCGCGTTCGTTCGCGAAAGCTTCCGCCTGCCGCGACTGGCAGCCCGTGAAAAAGCCCGCGAATGGTTCGAGCAATTCCCAAAAGCCGCCTATTGGACCGAGATCGAAAGCTGGCAAGAGCGGCCGGGTGATATCATCGAATTTACAATGCGCAGATTGCCCAACGCTGATTAGCTTTTGGTAAGAGGAGCGCCAAAACTGTCGATTGAGCAATAAAATTGATGATATTTTTCAAGAAATTGATTGATATGGTCGAAAATTGCCGCGAGTTTGCAAGATTTTTCAATTTTTCGTCAGTAGGCGCCAAAATCCAAGCAATCGTTGCTGACAGCCATTTCCAAAGTCACTAGAACTCTGCCAGCCCCGGACAGTCGTTCGGATGCACAAAATCCAAGGAGGAAACTATGCGCTTATCGTTGATCTCTGGCGTGGCGTTGGCTGCCGTCATGGCGATGACGTCGTTCGCCAAGGCCGATATCGTCGTCGGCATTATCGCGCCGGTCACCGGTCCTGTCGCCGCCTACGGCCTGCAGGTGAAGAATGGCGCCGAAAGCGCTGCCGAGGCTATCAATGCGGCGGGTGGCATCAAGGGCGAAAAGATCGTCACCAAGATCTTTGACGATGCGGGCGAACCCAAGCAGGGCGTGTCGGTCGCCAACCAGGTCGTCGGTGAAGGCATCAAGTTCATTGTCGGACCGGTAACGTCCGGCGTTGCCATGCCGGTATCGGACGTTCTTGCTGAAAACGGCATCATCATGGTTACGCCGACCGCGACAACGCCGGATCTGACCACACGCGGCCTCGAAACCGTGTTCCGCACCTGCGGCCGCGACGACCAGCAGGCCGATGTTGCCGGCAAGTACATGCTCGACAACTTCAAGGACAAGCGCATCGCCATCGTCTACGACAAGACACCCTACGGCACCGGCATCGCCAATGGCCTGAAGTCGGTTCTCAACAAGGGCGGCGTCACAGAAGTCGTCTACGAAGGCATCAATGCCGGCGAAAAGGACTACAGCGCTCTCATCACCCGCATCAAGTCGGAAAAGGCTGATGTGATCTACTTCGGCGGCTATCATGCCGAAGGTGGTCTGATCGCGCGCCAGTTGCATGATCAGGGCGTCAAGGCTCAGATCATCGGGCCGGACGGTCTTTCGAACACGGAATACTGGGCAATCGGCGGTGACGCTGCAGCCGGTACGCTTTTCACCAACAGCGCCGACCCGACGAAGAACCCAGCCGCCGCCAAGGTCGTCGAGGCTCTCCAGGCGAAGAACATCCCGGCGGAAGCCTTCACGCTTAATGCCTATGCGGCCATGCAGATCATCGCGGGCGGCATCGAGAAGGCAGGTTCGGTCGAGCCGACGGAAGTCGCAGCAAAGATCAAGTCGGGCGAGCCGCTTTCGACCGTCGTCGGCGACCTGACCTACTCGAGCACCGGCGATCTCACCACGCCGGCATTCGTCTTCTACAAGTGGGAAGGCGGCAAGGCCGAACAGATCAACTAATTCCGCCAGACTGAAAACCCAAGGTCCGCCGGTCAGAAATGGCCGGCGGATTCGTTTCAGGCCTGGAATTGCCGCAGTGCCTCAGCTGCGGCGATGGCCGCGGACTGCGCAAGGTTAAGCGAGCGCGCCCCCTCGACCATCGGAATGATCAACCTTGCATCGGCGGCTTGATGGACTTCATCGGGAACGCCGGCGGATTCGCGTCCAAGCAGCAAGATGTCGCCGGGTTCAAAGGCGAACTTCGTATAGGGCACCGCAGCTTTCGTCGAGAAGAGCAGAAGCCGCCGTTTTGCGGCAAGCCGCCACGCCTGAAAATCCGCCCAGCTGGCATGACGCGTCAGCGCCGCCTGTTCGAGATAGTCCATGCCCGCACGCTTCAATGCCCGGTCGGAAAGGTCAAAACCCGCCGGCTCGATCACATCGACCGCGATGCCGAAACAGGCAGCCATGCGCAATATCGTTCCGGTATTGCCTGGAATGTCGGGCTGATACAGCGCGATGCGAAGGTCCACTGATGCGTCGGTCAATACTTACGGCTCCATTGCGATGGCCTCTCGCCTTTTGCGTTCATAATCGCTATAGGAAGCAAACCGCAACGCTAACTTGGAGGTGTCGATGCCAAAATTGATGCGACTTCTTCCAGACTGGACGATGTCCGGTTGCCTTTGCGGTTGCGTGTCGGTTCTCCCTAACTAGAAATTTCGTCTTTCCGACACGAGCCGCAAACCGCCGATCTTCGCGTTTGCAGGTGTTTTCCATGTTTGTCCCAAGCAGTATCCCAACGACCGGCTCGCGGTCCGCTACCGTGATCAGGACAGGTGTTTACGAGGTTGAAAATGTTTCGCTGGTTTGAAGAGAGGCTCGAACCATTTCCGCCAGCCGAGCCCAGTGAGCCGCCAAGATCGCTCGTGGCGTTCTGCCTGCATTATACGCGCGGCGTGTGGCCCTTCATCGCCGTCATGGCCGTTTGCACAGCCCTGATCGCCGTGCTCGAAGTGTCAATGTTCGCCTTCATGGGCAATATTGTCGACTGGCTGTCGAACCACTCGCGCGAGACCTTCCTTTCCGAAGAGGGCTGGAAGCTGGCGCTGATTGCCGGTGTGATCCTCATCGTCATGCCCGGCATCGTCCTGATCGATTCACTCGTCATCCATCAAACGCTGCTTGGCAACTATCCGATGCGTATCCGCTGGATGGTGCATCGCTACCTGATCCGCCAGTCGATGACGTTTTTCCAGGACGAGTTTGCCGGACGCGTCTCGACGAAGCTGATGCAGACCTCGCTCGCGGTGCGCGAAGCGGTGATGAAGCTGCTCGACGTTCTCAACTATGTCATCGTCTATTTCAGCGGCACGCTGATTATCGCGGCAGCGGCCGACCTTCGGCTGATGCTGCCCTTCGTCGTCTGGCTCGTCGCCTATATCGGACTGTTGCGCTACTTCATTCCGAAAATCCGCGTCATTTCGGAACGTCAGGCTGACGCCCGTTCGACCATGACCGGCCGGATCGTCGACAGCTATACGAATATCGCCACCGTCAAGCTCTTCTCGCACTCGAAGCGCGAAGAAAGCTATGCACGCGAAGGAATGGAGGATTTTCTCGGCACCGTGCATCGCCAGATGCGCATGGTGACGAGCTTCCACTTCTGCCTCTATGCCATGAACTGTCTCCTGCTGTTTTCGGTGGGCGGCATCGCCATCTGGCTGTGGCTCGACTCGGCCATTTCCGTCGGCGCCGTTGCCGTCGGGATCGGATTGGTCCTGCGCCTCAACGGCATGTCGCAATGGATCATGTGGGAAATGTCCGCCATGTTCGAAAATATCGGAACGGTGGAAGACGGTATCACCTCGATCTCGCTGCCACGCCTGGTGCCGGATGTTGCAAATGCACCCGAGCTCGTCGTGAAATCGGGCGCGATCACTTTCGATGCCATTGGCTTTCACTACGGCAAGGGTGCGGGGATCATCGACAAGCTCTCGCTGGATATCCGGCCCGGCGAAAAGATCGGTGTCGTCGGCCGGTCGGGCGCCGGCAAGTCAACGCTCGTCAACCTGCTGCTGCGCTTCTACGACCTCGAGAGCGGGCGCATTTTGATCGATGGTCAGGACATTTCGAAAGTCTCGCAGGATTCGCTCCGGGCGAATATCGGCATGGTCACACAGGATACGTCGCTGTTGCACCGCTCGGTGCGCGACAATGTGCTCTATGGCCGACCCGATGCGTCGGATGAGTTGATGCGGCAGGCCGTACGCAATGCACAGGCCGATGGCTTTATCGAGGAGCTGACCGATCCGAAGGGGCGCCGGGGTTTCGAAGCTCATGTCGGCGAGCGCGGCGTCAAGCTTTCCGGTGGTCAGCGCCAGCGTGTCGCCATCGCCCGCGTCATGTTGAAGGATGCGCCGATCCTGATCATGGACGAGGCGACCTCGGCGCTCGACTCGGAAGTCGAGGCGGCGATACAGGACAATCTTTATCGGCTCATGCAGGGAAAGACCGTTATTGCCATCGCCCATCGCCTCTCGACCATTGCGGCGCTTGACCGCCTTGTCGTGATGGACAAGGGCAAGATCGTCGAGAGCGGCAGCCACGACGAGCTCATTGCCGCAAACGGGATCTATGCGGGCCTTTGGGCGCGCCAGTCCGGCGGGTTCCTCGGGCTCGACGATCAGGAAGCGGCGGAGTAGGGCTGATTTCCTGCTCCCACCTGGGGGGAGGGTTGCCGCGTAGCAGCCGGGAGGGGACTTGCTTGACTTCTGTTAAGCGCGACTTCTGATCAAGCCCCCACCCCGAACCTGCGGTTCGACCCTCCCCACGAGGAGGAGGGTGTGTGCCGGACGCTTTGACGCCAGGCGCCCCCGACCGAGTTCATGGGACAATAGCGGCAGCCCTTACCCTCCCACCTGTGGGGAGGGTGGCTGCGCAGCAGCCGGGAGGGGACTTGCTTGCCTTCTTTTAAGCACGACTTCTGATCAGGCCCCCCACCCCAGACCTTTGGTCTGACCCTCCCCACAAGGGGGAGGGTGGGTGCCAGACCCTTTGATGCCAGGCGCTCCGCGGCCGAGTTCACGGGACAGTAGCGGCAGCCCTTACCCTCCCACCTGTGGGGAGGGTGGCTGCGCAGCAGCCGGGAGGGGACTTGTTTACTTCGATTAAGCACGACGTCTGACCAGGCCCCCACCCCGAACCTGCGGTTCGACCCTCCCCACAAGGGGGAGGGTGGGTGCCGGACCTTTGATGCGAGGAGCTCCCCAGCTGAGTTCATGGGACAATAGCGGCAGCCCTCACCCTCCCACCTGTGGGGAGGGTGGCTGCGTAGCAGCCGGGAGGGGACCTGCGTGACTTCGTTTAAGCTCGACTTCTGATCAAGCCCCCCACCCCATACCTTCGGTCTGACCCTCCCCACAAGGGGAGGGTGGGGAGCCAAGCTGTGAAGAGTGTCCGGTAACCGAAGTTTAATTTGACGCATCGCGGGACTCAACCGATGGTGGCCCTTCGCCCATTGGTTTCATCATCGTGATGATTTTTCAACGCAATGCAGGTTGAATGACACGCCTCTACCGCCTGTTCGAGAGCTGGGTCGATCCCTATGCCGGTGCGCCGGCGGAACGGGTTCCGAACCAGTCGCTCGCCTTCATGTGGTTCTATGTCCGGCAGGAGAAATACGTTTTCCTGGCGATGCTCGTCTGCGGCGGGCTGATCGCCCTGTTCGAGGCCGGTCTCTTCTGGTTCGTCGGCAAGATCATCGATATCCTCGCCTCCACCGATCGCGCCGAAGGCTGGCAGGGTATTATCGACCACCACGGTGTCGCGCTGCTCTTGATGCTGCTTGCGGTGTTTCTTGGGCGAACGCTCGTGCTTTCCCTTGCTGCCCTCGTCGAGGAGCAAGCGATCGTGCCGGGTTTCAACAATCTCGTCCGCTGGCAGGCTCACAGCGTCGTCTACCGGCAGAGCCTTGCCTTTTTCCAGAACGATTTTTCCGGCCGTATCGTCACCAAGGTCTGGGCCGCGGGACAGGCGCTTGGCGACTTCATGGTGACGCTGCTGCAGGCAGTATGGTTCAGCCTTGTATATTGCGCGACGACACTCTTTCTCATCGGCCGTCTCGATTGGCGGCTGGCTTCAGTCGTCGGCGTGTGGCTCGTCGTTTTCGGCTTCACCGCCCGCTATTTCCTGCCGCGCGTGCGCAAGGCCGCGCGCGATACGGCCGAAATGAGCTCGCTGGTCATGGGTCGGCTCGTCGATGGCTACAGCAATATCCAGACACTGAAGCTGTTCGGCACCACACAGCGCGACGACGCCTATATGCGCCGCGGCATGGATCGGTGGCTGGTTGCGATCATGTCGCTGACGCGGGGGTTGAGCGGCATTCGCATTTCGCTCGCCAGCACAAGCGGGGCGATGATCTGCGTCGTAGCGGCGCTTTCGATCGATCTTTGGCTGAAGGGCGAGATTTCGTCCGGCGAGGTCGCCTTCACGCTGGGGCTTGTGCTGCGGCTCAGCATGCTTCTGACGCGCATGATGGCCAACCTCAATGGCTTGCTTCGCAATTACGGCACGATCCAGAATTCCATGGAACTCCTCGCGCGCCCCGTCAGCGTCGTCGACAAGCCCGGAGCCCAGCAGCTCACCGTGACGCATGGGGAAATCAGGTTCGAGAACGTCCGATTTCACTACGAGTCGGCACGGATCGTCATCGACGATTTTTCCCTGCATGTGCGGCCGGGCGAGAAGATCGGCCTTGTCGGCCGCTCCGGCGCCGGCAAGTCGACGCTCGTCAACCTGCTGCTGCGTTTCTTTGACGTCGAAAGTGGCCGCATTCTCATCGACGGCCAGGACATCGCCAATGTCACGCAGGATTCGCTGCGCGCCCATATCGGCATGGTCACGCAGGATACGTCGCTGCTGCATCGTTCCGTCCGCGACAACATCCTCTATGGCCGGCCCGACGCTTCCGACGACATGATGCGCGATGCGGTAATCAACGCCCAGGCGGAAGCGTTCATCGACACCTTGACCGATCCCAAGGGCCGGCGCGGCCTTGATGCCCATGTCGGCGAGCGCGGCGTCAAGCTATCGGGCGGGCAGCGCCAGCGTATCGCCATCGCGCGCGTCATGCTGAAGGATGCGCCGATCCTCATCCTCGACGAAGCGACCTCTGCGCTCGATTCGGAAGTCGAGGCGGCGATACAGGAAAGCCTTTACCGGCTTATGGAGGGAAAGACCGTCATTGCGATCGCGCATCGCCTGTCGACCATCGCGGCTCTCGACCGCCTGATCGTCATGGACGAGGGCCGCATCGTCGAGAGCGGAACGCATGCCGAGCTTGTTGCAGCCAACGGGCTTTATGCCGGGCTCTGGGCGCGCCAGTCGGGCGGATTTATCGGGCAGGAATAGACCGCCGGTTTATCCCTGCGACATCCTGCCCTTATGCCGCTGTCAGGCTGGACAAGCTCATGCGACATGCTTAGAAACCACGCGATATGTTGGGGATTCCGCGGGGCTCATCTTCTTGGGCCTGTCTTCTATTATGCTGACTTCGTGGACTCTCCCGCTGCGTTGTTATTCGGAAAGGAACAGGCCCCGTGAGCGCACACGATACGACCGAGCCGACACGGCGTGACTTCCTCTATATTGCGACAGGTATGGCCGGTGTGGTCGGCGTGGGGGCCTTTGCCTGGCCCTTCATCGACCAGATGAGACCGGACGCATCCACGCTGGCAGTCTCGTCCATTGAAGTTGATGTTTCGGCTGTTCAGCCGGGTATGTCCCTCACGGTCAAGTGGCGCGGCAAGCCGATCTTCATCCGCAACCGTACGCCCAAGGAAGTCGAGGAAGCCAAGGCTGTCGCGCTCGGCGATCTCAAGGACCCGATTGCGCGCAATGCCAACCTTCCGAGCGATGCCCAGGCCACCGATGCCGATCGTACCGCTTCGAAGGAAAAGGAAAACTGGCTGGTGATGGTTGGCGTGTGCACCCACCTCGGCTGCATTCCGCTCGGACAGCAGGGTGATTTCGGCGGCTGGTTCTGCCCCTGCCACGGCTCGCACTACGATACGGCCGGACGCATCCGCAAGGGGCCGGCGCCGGAAAACCTGGCGATTCCGCCACTTTCTTTCATTTCCGACACCGTCGTCAAGATCGGCTAAGGTTCCACGGGGAGACACGACATGAGCGGTGGACATTCATCCTACACGCCGAACAGCGGAATCGAAAAATGGTTTGATGCGCGACTGCCGTTGCCGCGTCTGCTCTACGATTCATTCGTAGCCTATCCGGTTCCGCGCAATCTGAACTATGCCTACGCCTTCGGTGGCATCCTGGCGATCATGCTGGTGTCGCAAATTCTGACCGGCGTGGTTCTTGCCATGCATTATGCCGCCAGCACCGGCATTGCCTTCAATTCCGTCGAAAAGATTATGCGTGACGTAAATTCGGGCTGGCTCCTGCGCTACCTGCATTCCAACGGCGCCTCCATGTTCTTCCTCGCCGTCTACATCCACATTTTCCGCGGCCTTTATTACGGCTCGTACAAGGCGCCGCGCGAACTCCTGTGGATTCTTGGTGTAATCATCCTCCTCCTGATGATGGCGACGGCCTTCATGGGTTACGTGCTGCCGTGGGGCCAGATGTCCTTCTGGGGTGCGACCGTCATCACCGGCTTCTTCACGGCGTTCCCGATTATCGGCGATCCCATCCAGCAATTGCTGCTTGGTGGATTTGCCGTCGACAACCCGACGCTCAATCGCTTCTTCTCGCTGCACTACCTGCTGCCGTTCATGATTGCCGGCGTCGTCGTCCTGCACGTCTGGGCGCTGCATGTGACCGGCCAGACCAACCCGACCGGCATCGAAGTGAAGTCGAAGACGGATACGGTTGCCTTCACGCCTTACGCCACCGTCAAGGACGCGTTCGGCCTGGTGCTGTTCCTGATCCTCTTCGCCTATTTCGTCTTCTACCTGCCGAACTTCATGGGCCATCCGGATAACTATATCCAGGCCGACTCGCTGAAGACCCCGGCTCACATCGTCCCCGAATGGTACTTCCTGCCCTTCTACGCGATGCTTCGCGCCATCACCTTCAACATCGGCCCGATCAACTCGAAGCTCGGCGGCGTCCTGACGATGTTCGGCTCGATCGCGATCCTGTTCCTCGTGCCCTGGCTCGATACGTCGAAGGTTCGCTCGGCCGTCTACCGGCCCTGGTACAAGCTGTTCTTCTGGATCTTCGTTGCCAACGCCATCATGCTTGGCTGGCTCGGATCGCGTCCTGCCGAAGGTCTCTACGTGGTCTTCTCGCAGCTCGGAACGGCCTATTATTTCGGCTTCTTCATTGTCCTCATGCCATTGCTTGGACTGGTTGAAACCCCGCGCCGACTCCCGAATTCGATCACCGAGGCGGTGCTCGCGAAAACCAAAGGTGGTGGCCGGCCGGTAGGCGTCACCGCGGCTCCGGAAACCAAAGGCTGAGAATCGTGAAGGGCTCAAGGAACTTTCCCATGAAAAAAATCCTCCTCGGTCTTGCAGCTGCCGGTCTCGGAACCATGCTGGCATTCGGAACGGTCGCGGTCGCCGAAGAAGCGCATAACGCCGCCGAACCGACGCACTTCCCGATCAAGAAGCCGGAAGAGATGAACTGGACCTTTGCGGGTCCGTTCGGACGCTATGACAAGCAGCAGTTGCAGCGCGGCCTCAAGATCTACAAAGAGGTCTGCTCGGCCTGCCATTCGATGAACCTCGTAGCATTCCGTTCGCTGGCGGAACTCGGCTACAGCGATGCTCAGATCAAGGCATTTGCGGCCGAATACGAAGTGCCGGGCGAACCCAACGCCGATGGCGAGCCTACAACCCGCAAGGCTATCCCTGCCGATCATTTCCCGTCGCCTTACGCCAATCCGGAAGCGGCGGCAGCAGCCAATGGCGGCGCGGTACCTCCGGACTTTTCTCTTATCGCCAAGGCACGTGCGGTAGAGCGCGGCTTCCCGCGGTTTCTGATCGATATCTTCACGCAGTACCAGGAAGGCGGTCCGGACTATATCCACGCGCTTCTGACCGGCTTTAACGAAACGCCGCCGGAAGGCATGCAGATCCCTGAAGGCACGCACTACAACCCGTTCTTCATCGCCGCCAAGTCGCTGAAGATGGCGCAGCCTTTGCAGGACGGCCAGGTCACCTATGACGATGGATCGCCGCAGACACTTACGCAGTATTCGCAGGACGTTGCCGCGTTCCTGATGTGGGCGGCCGAGCCGCACCTCGAGTCCCGCAAGAAGACCGGCTTCCGCGTCATGCTGTTCCTGGTTCTCTTCGCAGGCCTCATCTATGTGGCGAAGCGCCGGATCTGGTCCGACGTCGAGCATTGACCGGATCGGTAGAATCAATTTGAGGGAAGGGGCGCTATGCGCCCTTTTCTTTTGAGGGCGGGGCTGCATAGATTGTCTGCCCGCTGACAGCGCGAAGGGAACGATCAGATGGATTCAAGCCTCAAGCAGACGCTGGTTGATGCCATCCGCAACATTCCGGACTATCCGAAGCCCGGCGTCATGTTTCGCGATATAACCACACTCCTTGGCAATGCCCGCGCCTTCCGCCGCGCCGTAGATGAACTGGTGCACCCCTATGCCGGCGGCAAGGTAGATCAGGTTGCAGGCATCGAGGCGCGCGGCTTCATCATCGGCGGCGCCATGGCACATCAACTGTCATCGGGCTTCGTGCCGATCCGCAAGAAGGGCAAACTGCCGCGCGATACCGTACGGATCGCCTACAGCCTCGAATATGGTCTCGACGAGATGGAGATGCACCGCGACGCCATCGCGCCCGGCGACAAGGTCATCCTCGTCGACGATCTGATCGCGACGGGCGGGACAGCCGAAGCCGCGGTCAAGCTTCTGCAGCAGATGGGCGCCGATATCGTCGCCGCCTGCTTCATCATCGACCTGCCGGAACTCGGCGGCCGCAAGAAGCTCGAGGCACTCGGCGTCAACGTAAGGACGCTGGTCGCCTTCGACGGGCACTGAGCGGATACATTGTTTTACGCTGTTGTTAGCCTGCCGACCTTCAAGCGGGCAGCGCAACAAGAGCGGTGCTGTCGAATGAAAGAACCTTGTCGCCATTCTGGTTATAGGCGGCGGAGGACATCTGCATCATCGACCAGCCGGGCCGCGACTTGAGCGCGCGCATTTCGTGCAAGGTCCGGGTAAAGCGGATTGTATCGTCGGCAAAGACCGGCTTCAGCCATTTCAGGTTCTCAAAACCCGGTGAGGGGCCGAATTGCGGCGGCTGTTCGCCTCGTTGCAAGGCTTCTGCGATGATCCGCTTCATGTCCTCGACATTGAGGCGCATCCATATTGCCGTCGTATGCCAGCCCGAGGCACAAAGTCCGCCGAAATTGCTTTTCCTTGCCGCTTCGGGATCGACATGAAAACGTTGCGGATCGTATTTCGACGCGAAATCAATGATCTCGCCGGCGGTGAAGCGATGGGTGCCGAGATCATGCTCCACGCCAATGAACTGTTCGATGCTCATGCTTGCACAGGCTCCCGTGTCGAGAACATCGCGGTATGTTCGAGTTCGCATACCAATGTCCCGTCCTGATTGAAGACATCGTGGTGCATCTTGACGAACCCGAGGGAAGGTTTCGACTTCGACAGGCGTTGTTCGAGGATCGTCGTTCGTCCTGTGAGCGTGTCGCCGGCGAGCACGGGATGCTTCCATTTGACGAAGTCGATCCCGGGCGCGCCTTGCGAGGTCGAATCGAGAAGATAGGCGTCGCATAGCATGCGCATGAACATCGAGACCGTGTGCCAGCCCGACGCCGCCAACCCGCCGAGGATACTGGCCTTGCCTGCGGCCTCATTCAGATGAAAGGGCTGCGGATCGAACTGCCTGGCGAAATCGATGATTTCTTCTGTCGTCACCTGCTTGGAGCCCAGCGACCATTCACTGCCGACGATGAAATCCTCATAGGCGTAGGTGGGCGTGCGTTCAGCCATTTCAATACAACCAACCGTATCAGGTGTTGAACTTGAACAGCATGATATCGCCGTCCTGGACGATGTATTCCTTGCCCTCGTCGCGGGCCTTGCCAGCTTCCTTGGCGGCCGCTTCGCCGCCGAGGCCCACATAGTCCTGATAGGCGATGGTCTGGGCGCGAATGAAGCCACGCTCGAAATCCGTATGGATGACACCAGCCGCCCTTGGCGCTTTCGAACCGCGCTCGACGGTCCAGGCGCGTGCCTCCTTCGGGCCTACGGTAAAGTAGGTGATGAGGTGCAGCAGTCGGTAGCCGGCGCGGATCAACCGATCGAGGCCGGGCTCGTCGAGGCTCATTGCCTCAAGATATTCGCGCGCTTCTTCATCGGGAAGCTGCGCGACTTCGGCTTCGATAGCGGCTGAGATCGTGACTGTCTCGGCGCCCTGTCCGGTCGCCATTTCCTCGACAGCCTCGGTATATTCATTGCCGGTCGCCGCGTCGCTTTCGGCGACGTTGCATACGTAAAGGACGGGCTTGGAGGTCAGGAGATTGAGATCCTGAAGGATTGCGAGATCGTCGGGCGCAATGCCGTTCAGCATGAATCGAACCGGCTGGCCGTCCTGGAGCAGCGAGAGGGCCTGTTCCATGATCGGAAGCACAGCGAGCGCTTCCTTGTCCTTGCTGCTCGCACGCTTGCGGAACTGGACGATGCGCCGTTCGAGGCTTTCGAGATCGGCGAGCATCAGTTCGGTCTCGACGGTCTCCGCGTCGGCGACGGGATCGATGCGGCCTTCGACATGGGTGATGTCGTCGTCCTCGAAGCAGCGCAGCACGTGCACCACTGCATCCACTTCGCGAATATTCGCAAGGAACTGGTTGCCGAGGCCTTCACCCTTCGACGCGCCGCGCACGAGGCCGGCAATATCGACGAAGCTGATACGCGTCGGGACAATATTGGCTGACTTGCCGATCTTGGCGATGGTTTGCAGGCGCGGGTCGGGAACCGCCACTTCGCCCGTATTGGGTTCGATCGTACAGAACGGGTAGTTGGCGGCCTGCGCCGCCGCCGTCTTGGTCAGGGCATTGAAGAGCGTGGATTTGCCGACGTTAGGCAAGCCAACGATGCCGCATTTGAAACCCATAATGTGCGATCCTTATTCTTTCTTGCCGAAGAGCTTGTTCAGCATGTCGGCCATGGGGCCGGATTTTGGAATGGTGACGGCAGGCTTTTGCTGGCGCGCCTGCCGGATATGGCTTTGTCCGGTACTTTTTGCAACCGGCTTTTCGGTCGTCGCGGGCTCGCTCCTGGCGTTGCCGCCGACGGCAAGCGCGACGCGGTTCATGAAGCCGGAATCATCCTTGCGGACTAGCAGTTCGGCATTGGCGGCAATCGCCTCGAGCAGAGGATCGAGCCATTCGCGATCCGCATTGGCGAAATTGCCGAGAACATGGTTGGAGACCATTTCCTTTACGCCCGGATGGTTGATACCGAGGCGGACGCGCTTGTAATCCTTGCCGCAATGGGCGTCGATCGATTTGATGCCGTTATGGCCGCCCGAACCGCCGCCGATCTTGATGCGCACCTTGCCTGCCGCCAGATCGAGTTCGTCATAGATGACGATAAGATCGCCGACGCCGAGCTTATAGAAGCGCATGGCTTCGCCGACGGCCTGGCCTGAAAGGTTCATGAATGTCTGGGGCTTGATCAGGATGGTCTTTTCGCCGTCGATCATCCCGTCGGCAATCAGTGCCTGGAACTTGCGGGTCCAGGGAGAAAAACCATGGCGGCGATGTATTTCATCCGCCGCCATGAAACCGATATTGTGCCGGTTTGCAGCATATTGGGAGCCTGGATTGCCAAGACCTGCGATAAGCAGCACGCGCCTAGCTCCCAATAGTCGAAAGGACGATTACTCGCCTTCTTTTTCTGCAGTTTCAGTCGGTTCCGCTGCTTCGGTGGTCTCTTCGTCAGCGGTTGCATGGCCAGCGATCGTAGCGATCGTGAAATCGCGATCCTGAATGACCGGCGTCGCGCCCTTCGGGAGCGTCACAGCGGAAATGTGGATCGAGTCGCCAATCTGCGTGCCGGTGAGATCGATTTCGATTGCTTCCGGAATTGCATTGGCCGGAACATGCAGCTCGATATCGTGGCGAACGATGTTGAGAACGCCGCCGCGCTTGATGCCGGGCGAAGCTTCTTCGTTCAGGAAGTGGATCGGTACATGGACGTTGACGACCGACTTGGCCGATACGCGCAGGAAGTCGACATGGACCGGCTTGTCGCTGACCGGATCGAGCTGGTAATCCTTGGGCAGGACCTGGATCGACTTGCCATCCAGAAGGATGTTGGCAATCGTCGTCTTGAAGCCGCCGCCGTGAATCTTGTAATACAGCGTCTTGTAGTCGAGGGTGATCGAGATTGGCGCCTGCTTGTCACCATAGATGACTGCTGGCACTTTACCGTTGCGGCGAATGTCCCGGGCGGACCCCTTACCGACCCGTTCGCGCGCCTCGGCCTTGAGCTCGTATGCTTCGCTCATGGCATTTCCTTTCGAGGTTCAAATCTGGAGTGTTTTTCGAGACCACAAGGTGGATGCACAAAAAACATGAAGCGGTCCAATGCTCATCCGAGACCGGATGAATGACCGCCCCATTCCGCGTTGCCTCCAAGGGTGTCTACGCGGATGGCGGCTCTATAACGGAAACCCGGCGCCAGTGCAAGTTTGTTGGTCGGCGCCAATCAACCCGTTCGGCTTAGTCGAACAGGCTGGAAACGGATTCTTCCGAGGCCGTGCGCGATACCGCCTCGCCGATCAGGTCGGAAATCGACAGGACGCGGATGTTGTGCGCAGATTCTATGGCTGGCGTCGGCTGAATGGAATCGGTGATGACGAGCTCCTTCAGCTTCGAACTCGCTATGCGAGCGACCGCGCCGCCTGAAAGAACACCGTGGGTGATATAGGCGGTGACGCTCGTTGCGCCCTTGGCGAGGAGGGCCTCGGCCGCATTGCACAGCGTGCCGCCGGAGTCGACGATATCGTCGAAAAGCAGGCAATCCTTGCCGCGCACATCGCCGATGACGTTCATCACTTCGGATTCGCCCGGGCGGTCACGCCGCTTGTCGACGATTGCTAGCTGCGCATCGATGCGCTTTGCCAGCGAGCGCGCGCGCACCACGCCGCCGACATCGGGGGAGACGACCATGACGTTCGACGTGCCGTAATGGGCGCGCACATCGCGGGCGATGACCGGCACGGCATAGAGGTTGTCGGTCGGAATATCGAAGAACCCCTGGATCTGACCGGCATGAAGATCAAGCGTAAGGACGCGATTGGCGCCGGCCTCGGTGATCAGATTGGCAACGAGCTTTGCCGAGATCGGCGTGCGCGGACCGGGCTTGCGGTCCTGGCGGGCGTAACCGAAATAGGGAAGCACCGCGGTGATGCGCTTGGCCGAGGAACGGCGGAACGCATCGATCATGATGAGCAGTTCCATCAGGTGGTCGTTGGCGGGAAACGAGGTGGACTGCATGACGAAGACATCTTCGCCGCGGACATTCTCCTGGATCTCGACAAATATCTCCTGGTCGGCAAAGCGGCGAACGCTGGCTTTTCCAAGCGGAATATTCAGATATTTGGCGACAGATTCAGCGAGAACACGATTGGAATTGCCCGCGAACAGTTTCATGCCGATTTTTCCCCACGTCTTTTCAGAGCGTCAGCCAATTAAAGGATATGGCGGGCCTTTTACTGTGCTTCCCGCACAATGCAAGCATGCAGCAAGAAATCCAACTCTATTCCGCGGCATTATCCGGCAAAACGCGTAAATATGTCACGTCTTGGCGCCGGAAACCCAGGCGAGATAACCCTGTATCGCCTTGTCGGCGATGCCTTCCATGGTCTTGGCCGGTACCGCGCTCCAGGGATCGGCGCCGCCACCCGGCACTTTTTCCTGGCCCTGGATGCGGTGCAGCCGGGTGCCAGCCGGATCGAGTACGTCCCATACATAGATGATCGTCGTCTGGTTGCC
This sequence comes from Phyllobacterium sp. SYP-B3895, assembly GCF_009647635.1. Taxonomy (NCBI): domain Bacteria; kingdom Pseudomonadati; phylum Pseudomonadota; class Alphaproteobacteria; order Hyphomicrobiales; family Phyllobacteriaceae; genus Phyllobacterium; species Phyllobacterium sp. SYP-B3895. The sequence goes on from NZ_WJIG01000003.1 coordinate 253,072, forward strand.
GTCCGGTAGGGCCGAGAAATAGCCCTTCATGATGTGCGTGTTGTCGGTATCGGCAGCGGTGCCGAGTACAATACCCTTTTCCTTGGCAAGAGCCGAAAGGCGCTGCGACAGCGGCGTTGCGGCAGCGATTGGCGCGCCGACGATAGGGGCAAAGCGAAGCTTGGCGGTGCGTGCGGCGCCTGGCGCATTGGCGGTGGTGGTCGGTGCGGCCCCGGCAGTTGCGGGGACGGGGGCACCGGCGGTTGTCTGCGCCGCTGTGGCGGTTGCTTGGGCAGTGCCAGGCGTTGCCGGTGTGGTCGCGCTGCCCTGTGCCGCTGGCAGGTCGGCCTTGCTGACGCCGATCGGCGATTCCGAACTGTTGCAGGCGGCGAGCGCGAGTGTTGCAAGCAATGCGACCGCGCATGTCAGTGAGTTACGAGACCACATCTTCAGTCAAACCCCGTCATGAGCCACCTTATCAAAATAGAAGCAGAAGAGAGTTTTATTTTACGATCAAGTCAAGAGGTTGGCGCGACAGGGTTTCAGCCGCGCCGTTGGTCGTAAGATAGGTCCGGCCCAGCGTCATCGCCGTATTGGTGTCGGAGTCGAATATGATCATGTGCCCGAACAGCGTCATGTCCGGTTGGATACGCTCGGAGTTCCCCGGATAGAACATCGGCATGTCCATCCAGGAAGGGGTAAAGCGCGCGCCAACCGAATAGCCGCAAGCATTCAAGCGATGGCGGGTCAGTTCATGGGCTTCCATGACCTTGGCGTGGGCCTCGAAGACGTCGCCGAAGGTCGAGGCGGGGGTCATGGCGGCCTCGACGGCAAGCAGGGCCTCCTGCGCCGCGTCGAAGAGTTCCTGGTGACGTTTGGAAGCCTTGCCGGTAAGGACCGTCCGCATCATCGGTGCGTGGTAGTGGCGGTAGACGCCAGACCATTCAAGGGTCAGCTGATCGTTCTTGGTGAGTTTGCGGCGGCCGGACTTGTAGCGGCACAGGAGCGCATCGTCGCCCGAGCCGATGATGAATTCATTGGCCGGGTAGTCGCCGCCGCCCGCAAAGATCGTCGATTGCATGGCCGCAAGAATGGCGCCTTCATCCGCTCCTGCCTTGATCAGTTTCAACGCCGCATCGAGGGCGTCGTCGCTGAGTTCGGCCGCCTTGCGGGCGTAGACAATTTCCGCTGGGCTTTTCAGCGCGCGGAGTTTGTCGACGATGCCGGAAATGTCGACAAGTTGCCCGAAAGCCGTCAACTGCTCGTCGAGACGTCTGCCGTCAGCGGCCGTCAGCCCGTGGGTCTGGTATTCGATGCCGATGCGGCGGCCGAGAAGATCGAGATCATTCAATATTTCGCGCAAGTCTGCCGCGGGATTGGCATTCTCGCGATCCGCCCAGACGACGACGTTTTCGATGTTCGAGGTCTGGCGCGCTTGCCGCAGATCAGCGGACCGGGTCATAAGAACGTGACTGCCGTCGGCCTTCATCACGAGGCACTGGAAAAAGCAGAAGCCGAATGTATCGTAGCCGGTCAGCCAATACATGCTCTCCTGCGCAAACAGCAGGACCGCATCGAGCTTCTGCTCGGCCATTACGATCATCAGGCGATCGCGGCGCGCAGCAAATTCTTCCGGTTCGAAATGAAGGGCCATACTGTTACTCCGTAATGGTGATCGCCGAGATTTGCCGACCGTAGTCTGGTTCCTTGCGATGCGTCGTCCGGCGATAGGAGAAGAACTGATCCTCGTCGGCATAGGTGCATTGGCGAAGCGCCGATGCGTTCACGCCGGCCTTTTCGAGCCGGCCGACGATGAAACCCCAAAGGTCGAACATCTTGTGGCCATTGTTGTGCGACGGACGGAAAAAATCCTTGTAGGAAGCGTCCCGCTCGACGAACTGGTCGTAGAATTCGCTGCCGACTTCATAATTGTCGGGGCCAATCGTTGGGCCGAGGACAGCCTGAATGCGATCGCGTTTTGCACCGAGCGCGATCATCGCATCAACGGTATTTTCGAGGACGCCCCCTAGCGCCCCGCGCCAGCCGGCGTGGGCGGCGCCGACCACCTTCTTGTCCTTGTCGGCAAAAAGTATCGGACCGCAATCGGCCGAGAGCGAGCCGATGACGATGCCTGGCGTTGCCGTCACCATGGCATCGGCGTTCGGCCGCGTTCCGACAAAGGGACGGTTCACCGTGATGACGTCCGGCGAGTGCACCTGATGCACCGTGACGAGGTGTGTCAGCGGGGCACCGAGCGTTTCGGCTACGCGCCTTCGGTTTTCGCGGACGCGCTCCTGATTGTCCTTGGAGCCGCTCCCGACATTGAGGCCGCGATAGATGCCGTCCGACACCCCACCCTTGCGGGTGAAAAATCCATGGGCGATTCGGTCTTCTTCGGGGGATCCGAGCAGGGCTGAGCGCAACGGTGCCGGTTTTTCGGAGTTGATCATGCTGTATGCCTTTCAAGGCCCGGGATGGTGGTTGAGCGAGCGCGCGAAGTCAATTGCCCTGGCTTCCGGCTTCGCTGCGTTCGAATGGAAAGGTGTGCGTTGCCACGTCCGCGACGCACAGCACCTTGAACAGTGTGCCCATCTGGTCGGGTCCCGCGAGGCGCTCGACATCGGCGCGAATCCGTTCCTGAAATTCCGGCGATTTGTCACGGCCAAGCGCGCCTGCCCGGTCGAGAATGCCCATGGCGATGAGAAAATCGCCCTGGGTCATGGCATTCGTCTTGCAGCCCTCATGACGGGCGGCCTGCGCCAGACTGTGAAAATCGACGTGGGTGGTGAGATCGGCTGCGCCGGGTATATGCAGCACGTCAACCGATTCATGGCGGCTGAGGGCCTGCAGCGTGTCGCCAAACCCGGGTTGCAGGTGGCCGTAGTCGAACAGCAGCGCGGCGCCGCGCTGATTGCGCAGACGCATGGCGATCTTCTGCATCAACGCACTTCGCGCCGGAGCGATCTCGAATATGCTGCCTTCGGGTGCAACATCGCTTCCGGCCGGCAACAGGGCAGCCTCGATCGAACCGGAACCCGCAGCAAAGAACAGCCGGCCTGCAGGGTCGGCCGCTATCATGCGCTCAACGAAACGACCGTTGGTCTTGACGTATTGGCGCGCTGGAATGGCGTCGAAAAGCTCATTGGCAACGAGGAGGAGGGGGCCATCGGCGACTTCGCCGAAGGTCTCCGTCCAGGTGATGCGTTCGGCATGCGCCGCCAGCTTTTCCTGTTGCACCGACCGCAGGCGATCGCTGATCTCGACCATGTGGATTCTGGCGGCGGCGGCGAACTGCGGCGAGAGCTTGGCTGCGGCGCGCAGGAGGTCCTGCATCAGCGTGCCGCGCCCCGGACCCATTTCGCAAAGAACGAAGGAGGCAGGAGCGCCGAGCGCGCGCCAGGCATTGACGCACCAGACGCCGATGAGCTCGCCGAACATCTGGCTGATTTCCGGCGCGGTGATGAAATCGCCATCCTTGCCGAAGGGTTCGCGCGTCGTGTAGTAGCCCGCATCACGATCAAACAGGCACATCGCCATATAGTCGGCGACGCTGATCGGGCCGCTCGCTTCGATCTGCCTGATGATCCGCTCTTTCAGGTTCATCGCCCTGTTGCGACCTCGGGATTTCGTGCCGACACTATAAAGGCAAGTCCAACCAGAATCATCGGTATCGACAGCACCATGCCCATTGTGAGCCAGCCGCCGTAAAGATAGCCGAGCTGCGCGTCCGGCTCGCGGAAAAACTCGACGAAGATACGCGACAGGCCATAGAGGCCAATGAAGGTTCCGCTGATAAAACGCGGACATTTCAGCTTTCGTCCGTAAAAGATGAGCACGGCGAGTACCGTAAAGAGGACGATGCCTTCAAGCCCTGCCTCATAGAGCTGGCTCGGGTGGCGGACGAAGGGTCCGCCCGTCGGAAAGACCATGCCCCACGGCACGTCGGTCGGACGTCCCCAGAGTTCGCTGTTGATGAAATTGGCAACGCGCACAAGTCCGAGCCCGACAGGCACGCCAGCCGCGATGGTATCGAACATGCTGTACACGTTAATCCTGCGCGAACGGGCAAACAGGATCATCGCAAGGATAACACCCAGCAGGCCGCCGTGAAACGACATGCCGCCTTCCCAAACTTTGAAGATATCGAGCGGATGGGACAGATATTTCGGCAGATCGTAGAAAAGAATGTAGCCGGTGCGTCCGCCGAGGACGACGCCGAGCGCCGCCCAAAGGACGAAATCGTCGAGATCGGTCGGCTTCATCGGCGGTGTATTGTTCGCCCACAGACGTGGCTTGGAGATGAGTTTCTTCGCATACCACCAGGCAAAGAGAATGCCGACGACGTATCCAAGTCCATACCAATGCACGGAAAGCGGGCCGATGGAAAATATGACAGGATCAATATCAGGAAAAGCAATCGCAGCTAATGCAGGAAGGAGGATTTCGCTCACAAAGGCGCTCCGTGGCAGGACAAATGTTGGCGGGACCATGCGCGAGGGCATGAACAGCGTCAAGCGGCGTGTTGGGTAACATTTGTGCGGGCTTGCGCCAATCACGGCGATTGTCGGACTTGCTTGCAATCGCTGTCGGCGACGATTATTTGTTTCACGAAACCAGAGAGGTATCCGCCATGAGCAATGGACCAAACCGCGTTCTCGATGAACTGGCAAAGCTTGTGACCGATGCTGCGGGCGCAGCGCAGGGCGTCCGGCGCGAAGTCGAAACCGCCTTTCGCGGTCAGGCGGAACGGCTGCTCAACACCATGGACGTCGTCCAGCGCGAGGACTTCGAGGCCGTGCGCGAGATGGCGATCAGAGCCCGGGCCGAAAACACCGCGCTGCTGGCGCGGATCGAGGCGCTGGAGGCTCTCGTAGGCACCGATGGCAAAACCGCGGACGCCGAGAAACCCGGCGTGTCGAGGGCCAGGGCAAAGAAAGCATAGCGTCCAGCGCCGCGATCTCGATCTGAACCGGCTCGTCAGACCTTTCTGCGTGCGGGATTCGAGCTAGGCCGATTCGCCTTTTGCCAATCTGTCTTCGCCGGCTGCGAGCGCCGCTTCCTCCGTATCGAAAGGGCCAACCTTGGGTCCCTGTTTGCCCTCGGCGGTTATCGCATAGTACCAGAGCCCGTCGTCATTTTTCTGGCTTACGGTCACTTTTGCACCTGATTCACTGGACATCGCACGTCTCCGTTGTTTGTTGATCGCCTTGCCGAACGACAGGTTAAATGCCCACGATATCGGACATATGACGAAACCATGCATTGGCCTTATCGCGAGAATGGACCGGGTCGTTGGAGTTTACGAAAATGAAGCTGGCTTTTCATCGCCGGCGTTGTGTATTTCCGCCGCCAATGCGCAATCCCCAAAATAAATCTTAAGAATTTATCAACAGGTGGAAATCGCCGAAAATCGTTTTCTTAGAGTCGGTTAAAGGGGGCTCGTGAATCTTTTTGGCAGCGTCTTTCCACACCCATTCGCGCCATTCGACCAAAAGGGGGCTGGCGCTCGGACTCAGCATCAATACACTGAAATTACAGCATGATTCGTAAAAGGGATCATGCAGCGGTTGGGCTGGCGTCCAGCCGTCATCCGGCTGGTGCGTTCTGCCTGTCGGTGCGGTTTCAAGCGTATGTGTGCTTTGGGTGGGTGCTGCATTCCCGCAGCGTCGATGGGATTCGAAATAGCAGGTAATGGCGATGAGCCTTCTGGAAATAGAAATTGCGCGTGATCTCCATCCAGTGGATGTGATTGAACATGTTGCCCACACCAATGAGTGGGCATTCGAGCGCACCGGGGAAGATGAAATTGCCATAACCGTCGAAGGGAGCTGGACCGACTACCAGATTTCCTTTTCGTGGATGGAGGATTTCGAGGCGCTGCATCTTGCCTGCGCTTTCGACATCGCGATCAGCGAGCCGCGGGTCAACGAGGTCATGCGCCTGCTTTCCCTGATAAACGAACAATTGCTGATGGGCCATTTCGACCTTTGGCGCCAGGAAGGCGCCATCATGTACCGTCAATCGCTGCTGCTTTCGGGCGGCGCCGAGCCAACCAGCAAACAGGTCGAAGTTCTGCTTTCAAGCGCGCTAGATGCCTGCGAGACCTATTTCCAGGCCTTCCAGTTCGTCGTCTGGTCGGGCTCGACCGCACGGGAATCACTCGACAGCATCCTGTTCGAGACGGTAGGTTCGGCCTGATCGGTTCAACGTTCAGGCAGCATCCAAATATCATGACGATAAGTTTTGACGATTTCGAAAAGGTCGATATCCGCGTCGGCACCATCATCGAGGCCCAAGCATTCCCGGAGGCACGCAAGCCCGCCTTTAAGCTGAAGATCGATTTCGGCTCCGAGATCGGGATCAAGCGCTCTTCGGCGCAGATCACCAAGCATTATACGATCGAGGAATTGCAAGGCCGGCAGGTCATGGCGGTGGTGAATTTCCCGCCCCGCCAGATCGGGCCCTTCATGTCGGAAGTCCTGACGCTCGGATTTCCGGATGAGGAAGGCGCCGTCGTGCTTGCGGCGGTCAGCAAGCCAGTGCCGAATGGCGGCAAGCTCTTCTAGTTGGCGGCCGTCTCGCCTTCGCGCCGAAGGCTGGAAAGGCTATTGCAGAATATCGGCCCCACTTGCCTGTCGGACGTTCAGCATATAGATTAGCGAAATGCTTGATCATTCGTCCCGACCAAATTCGCCGCCACATATTCCGATGGATGCGCTGAGCGAGGTCCTGCAGGACTTTCGCTTGAATGGCGTCAATTATGGTCGTTGCGAGCTCCGACATCCATGGAGCATCGCCTTTCCGCAACAACCGCTCCTTCGTTTTCACTTTGTCGGGCAGGGTCCCTGCTGGATGCATACGGAAGTGCACGGCTGGCAGGAATTGCACGATGGCGACCTGGTGCTGCTGCCGCAGGGCATCGCCCATCGGCTCGCCAGCGCGCCGGACGTGTCGGGCGACTCGCTCGAGAGTTGCCAGGTGACCAAGTTGGGGAGCAATGTCTGCGAAGTTGTGCGCGAAGGTACCGGGGCGACCAGCACCCTTTTCTGCGGTTCCATGGCGCTGAACGCCTGTGCGCTTAACCCATTGATCACGTTGATGCCGCCCATCATCAAGGGCTGCGACGTAGCCGGAAATGACCCGATCGTCGGTCCCTTGCTGGCGGCCATGACGACCGAGGCCGCGCAACCGCAGATGGGGAGCGCCACCATCCTGTCGCGCATGGCGGATCTCCTTACGGCGCGGCTCATCCGTTGCTGGGTCAATTGCAACGGAGCCTCGACAACCGGTTGGCTCGCCGCCATCCGAGACCCGCATATAGGGCGCGCCCTGGCAGCCATGCATCGGGATCCCGGCCGTAACTGGACTCTCGAAAGTCTCGCCGGCCTTGCCGGCCAGTCGCGGTCGATTTTCGCCGAACGATTCAGCGCTGTTTTAGGTGAAGGCGCGGCACGCTATCTCGCTCGTCTGCGTATGCAGCTTGCCCGGGAGTTGCTGGGGCAAAGCGGCATGTCGGTTGCCGAGGTTGCTACCCGGTTGGGCTATGAATCCGAGGCATCCTTCGCCCGCGCATTCAAGCGGATCACCAACGTCTCGCCGGGCGTTGTGCGCCGCACAATTTCCGGACGAACAGACATGAATTTCGGATTTTAGGATACAGATCATCCGAGGAAACTGATTTATGAAGTATCTACAAACCTTGGAGATGCTTCGATGACAGACACAACACTACAGCTTGAAGGCGCGGCAATAGAGCTTGATGGCGCCGCGCCAGTTGCGTGGAGCCGGGGTACCTGGTTCGCGGTGCTTTCAATGGCGGCGGCCAGCTTTGCTCTCGTCTCCGCCGAGTTTCTGCCGGCCGGCCTGTTGACGCCGATGGCGCGCGATCTCGGCATCAGCGAGGGGACGGCCGGACAGGTCGTCACTGCCACTGCTTCCGTCGGCGCCGTCACGGCCATGTTGAGCAATGTTCTTATCGGCCGCTTGAACCGCAAGACCGTGTTGGTCGGCCTCAGCGCCCTTGCGATCGGTTCCAACATTCTTGCGGCGCTAGCCACCGATTTCTGGCTATTATTGCTGGGCCGGGCCGGGCTGGGCATCGCCCTCAGCGCGTTTTGGGCGCTTTCAGTCGCCGTCGTGGCAAGGCTGGTCGGCGCCAATGCGACAGGCAGGGGCATGGCTATCGTCACCCTTGGCGTATCGCTCGCCACGATTGCCGCACCATCCATGGGTGCATTGATCAGCGACTGGTTGGGCTGGCGCAGCGCCATGGCCATGACCGCGGGGCTGGCGGCGTTTGCCATGCTGCTGCAGTTGCTCAGCCTGCCGACCTTGCCTGCAACCACAAGCAACAGCCTTGCCGATGTCCTTCGGTTGACACGGAGGCGCGGCATTCAACTCGGCATGCTAGCCATTCTTTTGCTGATGACGGGGCATTTTGCCGGCTCGGTCTATGTGCGCCCATTCCTCGAACACGTAACGCTCCTTGCAACCGGACCGATTGCCCTGGCGCTGCTCGGCTTCGGTGTCGCCGCCGTGGTCGGTAATATCGCCGGCGGCCGCCTGGCCGACACCAATATCCGCATGGCGCTGGCTATCACCGCCGCCCTGATGGCATTTGCGGCACTCGCCTTGGTACTTTGGGGCGTGCACATTGGCGTTGCCTTCGGCTTCGCTACGCTGTGGGGCTTTGCCTTCGGCATGGCTCCGGTGGTGCTGCCGACAAACTTGTCCCGCGCCGCGCCTGACGCGCTGGAGGCGGCGGGCAGCCTGATGGTCACCTCTTTCCAGGTCGCCATCACGATTGGCGCGGTTGTCGGCGGTTATGTCGTCGATACCTATGGCGCTACGGCTCCCTTGACGCTTACCGGCATACTTGCCGCAGCGACAGCCGTGCTGGCGCTGTTACAGCCCCGCACTGAAGAATAGGACCGGTGGTCAAGGGCTAGCTACACCATTGACGCAATCTCGACGGGAAATTGCGCCAATGGCGTAGCCCGGTCTGCTTGGGAGAAATCGACCGGGCGTTTTCAGATAGTCTTGGCCGCCATCTCCTGTGCGATATAGTCGGCCTGGCGGATTGCCAGGCTGACAATTGTGAGCGTCGGATTCTCAGCACCGCCCGTCGTGAACTGGCTTCCATCCGCGATAAACAGGTTCTTGATGTCGTGGCTCTGCCCGTTCTTGTTGACGACGCCGTCCTTTGCCTTCTCGCTCATCCGGTTGGTGCCGAGATTGTGGGTCGAAGGATAGGGGGGTGTCGGGAAGGTGCGCGCTGCACCGACGGACTTATAGAGTTCCTGACCCTGCTTATAGGCATGATCCCGCATCGCTTTGTCGTTGGGATGGTCGCTGAAGTTCACATTGGCGATGGGTAGGCCATATTTGTCCTTCTCATCCTTGTGCAGAGTGATGCGATTATCCTCTTGCGGCATGTCTTCGCCGACGATCCACATGCCAGCCATGTTTACATATTGATCGAGCGCCGAGGTGAAAGACCGGCCCCACGCGCCCGGATCGAGGAAGGCCGCCAGGAAGGGGATGCCAAGGGACAGTGTTTCCATCTCATAGCCGCCGACAAAGCCGCGCGACGGATCGTGTTTTGCCTCATCGCGAATGATACCGGCCATGGTGGTGCCGCGATACATGTGCACCGGCTTCTCGAACACGGCGTAGACGGAGCCGGTGGTGTGGCGCATGTAGTTACGTCCGACCTGCCCGGAGGAATTGCCGAGCCCGTCCGGGAACATGCTCGACGCGGAGTTCAGCAACAGGCGCGGGCTCTCGATCGAATTGCCGGCAACGGCGACGATGCGAGCCTTCTGCAATTGCTGCTTGCCATCCTTGTCGACGTAGAGGACGCCGGTTACCTTGCCGCTCTTGTCGTGCTCGATCTTCTGCACCATTGAATTGGGACGGACCTCGAGCTTGCCGGTCTTCTCCCCTTTAGGAATTTCCGTATAGAGCGTCGACCATTTCGCGCCCCATTTGCAGCCCTGGAAGCAGAAGCCCGTCTGTTGGCAGGACATGCGGTCGTCGCGCTCGGCCGAATTGATGGCCATGTGACCGGTATTGCATTCCTTGTAGCCGAGCTTGTCGGCGCCGGCTTTCAACACCTTGAAATTGTTGTTGCCGGGCAGACCCTCGATATTATTGGTGCGCGTGACGCCCATCTTGTCCTCGGCCTTGGCATAATAGGGCTCGAGTTCGGCAAGGGTGATCGGCCAGTCGAGAAGGTTCGCACCCTTGACCTTGCCGTAGTGCGTCAGCGCCTCGAACTCGTGGTCCTGCAAGCGCAGCGATGCGCCGGCCCAGTGCGTGGTCGATCCGCCGACGGATTTGACGATCCAGGCTGGAAGGTTTGGAAAGTCCTTGGCGACGCGCCAATCGCCCGAGGTGGTGCGCTTGTCGACCCATGCAAGCTGGCCGAAGCTATCCCACTCGTCATTGATGAAATCATCATATTCGTGACGCGCGCCCGCTTCGAGGATGACGACGTCTATGCCTTTTTGTGCAAGTTCGTTGCCAAGCGTGCCGCCGCCGGCGCCAGAGCCGATGATGACGACGACGCTGTCGTCTTTGAGATCATAGGGTGCAGCCATGGTTTCCTCCCATTAGCCAAATCTTCGGTTCTATCGGACTTGCCGTCAGAGCCACTCAATGTCGCTGAAGCCACGGGCGATGTAGCCGCCCTTCGAGAAGGATTCGCCTTCGTAGCCAAAGATCGGCCAAAGGTCCTTCTGGTTATAGAGGCCCGTTACGAGTCCGCCGCGAATGGTCTGGAAGAACGGCGTGTCCTCGATCTTGCGAAGAATGGCCAGGCGGTCTTCTTCCCAGCCGAGACCAAGGTAACCGCCCTTGCCGGCACGCTTGTCGAGATCGGCGACGCCGTCGACGACAAGCTTCTTGGTTTTCGGGTCCTCACCGGCCTTGGCGTCGTAAGGCTTGACGGCGATCGCATAGAAGCGGTCGGGCACCTGATCGTGCGGATAGACGTCGCGCGCCATCTGGATCAGGGTCGCCATGGTCTGCGGATCGAGATTTGTCGTCTCCAATCCCCAGGCGAATTTTGGATGGATGATCGAACTGCCGCTGATAATGAGAATGGCGCCAAGGCTTGCGCTGCCGCCGCTTTTCAGAAGATCGCGCCGGGATATGCCCTTGCCGCTCGGGCCGGACTCGTCCAGATCCGGCTTGCGGTTGAAGATTGTAACCATTGAATTCCTCCCTTGCTTGCTATCGGCACCCGCCGGAGAACCGGCGAAATGCCCTTGCTGGCTATGACGGCGTTCCTCCAACGCCGCTCGGCCGGTTCAGACGAACCGGCCTTGTCTTTCCAGTACTTCGATCTTGTATCCGTCCGGATCTTCGACAAAGAAGAAGCGCGCGATCATCGTTTCCTCCCGCTTGAATTCGACAATGTCGCGGACCTTGTAGTCGAGGCCTTTCAGCCGCGCGTGGATGGCGTCGAGGTCGTCGACGCTGACCGCTAGATGACCGTATCCGTCCCCAAGATTATAGGGCTCGGTCCGGCCTTTGTTGATCGTCAGTTCGAGTTCGAACGGCGTTTCTTCATTGCGCAGATAAATGAGCGTGAACGTATCGAAGTCCAGCCGGTCGGCGACGTCGAGACCGAAAGCCGACTTATAGAATGACCTCGATTTTTCCTCATCGAGAACACGGATCATCGAATGAATGGCTTTTGCCAAGGGCGCCTCCATGGGGGTTGACGGGTTCGTCTCAAAACGAGGTTGCAGTGTCGAGACTTGTCGGTGATTATGCGCCTGGGAGAAGAAAAGTGGTGGCAATCGGCTACCACACCGCCTTGCAAGCGGAATAAATTTTCTCAAAACGCACCAATGACCATTCCGTCCGTTCGGGCACCGATTACGGACGCGGTCATCAGGCAGAAAGGGAGGTCTTGATAATGTGCAAGGTATTTGCAGAACAGGATCCGCAGGGTTATCGGCAGATCAATCGTTCTGTGCGCATCGGCGGACATTCTACCAGCATTCAACTCGAAGCGACGTTCTGGCAACTGCTCGACGAGATTGCCGAAAGCCAGAAAATGACCACGCCACGCTTCATTTCGACGCTCTACGACGAGGCTTTGCAAGCACAGGGAGAGATACCCAATTTTGCTTCAATGCTGCGCACGACATGTGCGCTCTATCTGCGCGGCGTCCAGATTGCAGCCGAAAAACCCGGAGAATGCGGGTCGGCGCTGATCAATGAACATGCGGCCTGACTGCCGCAACAGGCCTAGGCCGGAATTCGCACGACAGCCCTGAGCCCTCCGGCCGGGCTTTCATCCAGCGTAATGTCGCCGCCATGGCTGCGGGCTATATCGAGCGCAATGGCAAGGCCGAGTCCGGTTCCGCTCGAGTCCTGATTGCGTGCCTCGTCGAGCCGGAAGAATGGCTTGAACACCTCGTCGCGCATCTCCTTGGGAATGCCGGGACCATCATCGTCGATCGTGATCGTCAGCCAGCCTTCACGATGGTCGGCCAGAACCGAGACATTCCTGGCGTAGCGGAACGAATTCGACACGAGGTTTGAGATCAGCCGCGAAAAAGCATTGGGGCGGACCTGAATGACCGGCTCGCCCTTGATGATCGAGCTGAAGCCACGGTCGAGCAGCGTTCCTTCCTCCTTGAGCTTGGCGAAGAAGCGTTCGAGGCTGAATGCGCCGGTTTCCTCCTCGGCCTCGCTGCGCGCAAAAGCAAGATAGCCTTCGAGCATCGATTGCATGTCGTCGATATCCTGCTCCATGGCCTCGGTATCGACCCTGTTGCCGACGAGGGCGAGTTGCAGCTTGAAGCGCGTGAGGATCGTGCGAAGATCGTGGCTTACCCCGCTCAGCATGGTCGTGCGCTGTTCGATCTGCCGTTCGATGCGCTCGCGCATGACGATGAAGGCGGCGCCGGCGCGCCGCACTTCCTCGGCACCGCGCGGCTTGAAGTCGGGAGGCGGCGAGCGTCCCTTGCCGAAACTGTCTGCCGCCGATGCAAGCTGCTGGATCGGCTTGATCTGGTTGCGCAGGAAGAGGATCGCAATCGCCAGGAGAACGAGGGCGGAGCCTGCCATCCAGACCAAGAAAATCAATGTGTTCGACGCATAGGCCTGGCTGCGGCGCGCGAAGACGCGCAGGACCTTGTTGTCGAGCTGGATACGAATTTCCACGAGGTCGGAGTCCCCGATCGTATCGATCCAGAACGGACGGTTGATCTGGCGCGTGATTTCCTCGCTGAGGATGCCGTCGAGAATCGAGAAGAACGGCTTCGGGCCTGGTGCGGGCAGCGGATCGCCCGGCAATATGGAGATGTTGAGCGCGAGGCGTTCGCGGGCGATTCGAATGAGATTCTCGTAGCCGGGATCCTGTGGATAGGTGTCCATCAGGTCGATTATGCCGGCAATGTCGCGCACCACAGCCGTGGAAAGGCGCTGCGTAACGGTTTGCCAGTGCCTTTCCATGAACACGAAGGCGATTACCGACTGCAACAGCACCATCGGAGCGATGATGATGATCAGGGATCGCGCATAGAGCCGTTTCGGCATCCAGTGCGCGAGCCAGCGCGTGAACTTTCGCCAGGGACCGAGCAGCGTGCTTCGCCTGCGCCGCCAGTGACGCTTTCTGACGGCCAATGCGCGCTTTGCGGAATCAGTCTGTGCCATTACTCGTTGTCCGCTCACGCATTGTAATGGCGCGGATCACGAGGGTCGGGATCCTACTCCACGCTGAGTTTATAGCCGACGCCGCGCACGGTCTGCAACCAAACCGGATTGGCTGGATCGTTTTCGATCTTGCGGCGCAGGCGGTTGATCTGGACGTCGATCGTACGCTCGCCGACATCGCCCTCCTGGCCCGTCAGTTCGTGCCGGGGCACGGTCTCGCCGGCGCGCGCGGCGAAGATCGCCATGATATCCTGTTCGCGATCGGTGAGGCGAATGATTTCGCCGGACCGTTTCAGTTCGCGCTTGGCGATGATGAACGTATAGGGACCGAATACGATCTGTTCGATCTTGGCCTGGGCTGCCGGGGCGCCGCGGCGCAATATGTTGTTTATCCTGAGAATCAGTTCGCGCGGATCGAACGGCTTCGGCAGATAGTCGTCGGCGCCGGCTTCGAGCCCGGCGATGCGGCTGTCGGTTTCCGACAGCGCCGTAAGCATCAGGATCGGCACGGTCTTTTCCTTGCGCAGCGACTGCGTCAGGGCAACGCCGGTTTCGCCCGGCATCATCACATCCAGAATCAGGAGGTCGAAATCAATGCCGGCAAGTTTGCGGCGGGCGTCGTCGGCGTTGGCGGCCACCGTAACACGAAAGCCGCTGCCGGTAAGATATTGCGACAGTAGATTGCGAATTCGGGTGTCGTCGTCGACGATGAGCAGATGCGGCGCATCGTCCGATAGCGGATGTTCTTCACTCACCAGGTGTGTCCCTCTGATTGCCGGGTCTTGCGTCCCTTGTTCTTTCAATTCCAATTCTTCGTGCACTAAATTTCTATCCTGCCTTGGGTAGACTGTCGATCTGTTGCCATTGTGAAGGATTGACCATTGCTTTGAGGAAATGTTCGATCACGGCGCGGTCGGAGTGACCGATTTGGTCCAATGCACCGGCAATGCGGCGTGATTGCGGTGCCGCAAGTTCGAGCGCGAGATCGCGCCCTTTGGGTGTGGGGTATAATTCGCGCTGGCGCCGGTCGTGCGGGCCCGGTATCTGGACCACATGGTCGGTATCAATCAATTGCTTCAAGACCCGGGCGAGGCTCTGCTTGGTGATCTGCAGAACGTCCAGAAGTTCGGCCACGGTCATTCCCGGCTTGCGATTGATGAAATAGAGAACGCGGTGGTGGGCGCGCCCGAAAGAAAGTTTCTCGAGAATCATGTCGGGATCGGCTGTGAAGTCGCGATAGGCAAAGAAGAACAGCTCGATGATGTCAAGTTCGCGCGCGTCGCTTTTCGTCAGGGCTGTCTCGATATGCCGATCGGGTGTATAAGATTTCATGCAGGTTTCCCGCTCCAGTTGGAAAATTATGTCAGCGTTGTTGACATAATTTTAGACTGTTGATAATTTTTGGCAAGCTGTTGGCCGCGTTTTGAACAAAACGAAAAGCTGATGAGTGTTTCCGAGACATTTTCCTCTTCGAAACGCCTGTTTGTGCCTGCCGGCAATGGTACACCAATCGGTATTCTGGACCAGTTGGTAGCAACTCGAACTTGAAAAAATAACAGGAATCCAACGCCTGGAGGAAAAACATGGCATCCGTCCCATTTGATCAGCTTGAAGGTTACATCTGGATGAACGGCGAATTCGTTCGCTGGGCGGATGCAAAAATTCACGTGCTGACCCATGGCCTGCACTATGCAAGCTCGGTTTTTGAAGGTGAACGCGCCTATGGCGGCGAGATCTTCAAGCTCAATGAACATACCGAGCGCTTGCACGAATCAGCGCGCATCCTCGGCTTCAAGATACCCTTCACTGTGGAAGAATTGAACGACGCCTGCCGCAAGCTTCTGGCAAAGCAGGGGTTCAAGGATGCCTATATACGTCCCGTCGCCTGGCGCGGCAGTGAGACCATGGGTGTTTCCGCCCAGGCCAACAAGATCAATGTCGCCATCGCCATCTGGCAATGGCCGAGCTATTTCGATCCTGCGCAAAAGCTGAAGGGCATTCGTCTTGATCTTGCCGAGTATCGCCGGCCGGATCCGAAAACAGCTCCATCGAAGTCGAAGGCCGCCGGCCTCTACATGATCTGCACCATCTCCAAGCATGCCGCTGAAGCCAAGGGCTACGCCGATGCCCTGATGCTCGACTGGCGCGGACAAGTCGCGGAAGCCACGGGTGCGAATGTCTTCTTCGTCAAGGACGGCGTCATTCACACACCGACGCCCGATTGCTTCCTCGACGGCATCACGCGGCGCACCGTCATCGATCTGGCCAAACGGCGCGGCTACGAGGTTGTCGAAAGGGCGATCCTGCCCGAGGAACTGGAAGGTTTCGAACAGTGCTTCCTGACCGGAACCGCCGCCGAAGTGACGCCAGTCTCCGAGATCGGACCGTATCGTTTCAGCGTTGGTGAAATCGCAATCAACCTGATGAATGATTACGCTGCGGAAGTAATGCCAAAGAAAGCGGCTGCAGAGTAGACGAAAGTCTAATGAAATTAGTGTTTGATACCCTGTTAAAACGACGCCAAGTTGTTTGACTTTGCTTAAAACATAGTCATCATGACCATGTCAGGCATGAGTCTGGCATGAAACGTTGACGGGGTGTCAATCATGGAAGCGCTTCTTCCTATCATTATCCAGCTTATCTCAGGTGGCGTCGGCGGCAATATTGTCGGCGGACTTCTCAAGAACCTGAGCCTCGGCACAACCGGCAACACGGTTGCTGGCGGTATCGGGGGTCTCATTGGCGGATATCTGACGCAATTTCTCGGCGCCGGCGGTGCCGAGGCGGTCGCGAACGCAGCAGCATCGTCGGGGCTCGATCTCGGCGCGATCATCGGCCAGGTCGCCGGCGGCGGTATCGGCGGCATTATCCTGACGGCGATCATCGGCGCGATCAAGAATTCGATGGCGAAGACCTGATCTGGTTTCGCGACATAACGGGTTTTGGGCGGCCACTGGCCGCCCTTTTCATTTGCGGATTGAGGCTTATAAGGTTGAGCGAATAGAGGATGGTTGCGCTCCGTAAGCGGCCCGCCATCTGAAATGAGAGGGCTTTTCCGCGATGATAAGGCCCGCTGGTGATATGTTGAACAGAAACAGGAAGGCATATTAATGGGACAGTTGCAGGCAGGAATCATCCCCGTTACGGCCTTCCAGCAGAATTGCACGATCCTTTTTGACAGCGACGACAAGCATGGCGTGCTCATTGATCCGGGCGGCGACAATGAACAGGTGCTGGGCGCAATCCAGTCGAACGGCATCACCATCGAAGCGATCTGGATTACGCACGGACATATCGATCACGCGGCCGGCGCAATGGATATGAAGGAAGCGCTCGGCGTCGATATCATCGGACCGCACGAGGCGGACCGCTTCCTGCTCGACAGTATCGAGGCGAAGGCAGTGCAATACGGCATCACCGATAATGTGCGCAACTGCACGCCGGATCGGTGGCTGAAGGACGGCGATACGGTGTCGTTCGGCACTCATGTTTTCGAGGTGCTGCATTGCCCAGGCCATGCGCCGGGACATGTCGTCTATTACAACCGCGCCGCCAAGTTTGCGCATGTGGGTGACGTGCTTTTCAATGGTTCGGTGGGGCGGACCGATCTGCCGGGCGGGGACCACGCAACGTTGATCAACTCGATCAAGACGAAGCTGCTGCCACTTGGCGACGATATTGGCTTCATCTGCGGCCATGGCCCGGGCGGGCGCTTTGGCGAGGAGCGCCGGACCAACCCCTTCCTGACAAGCGCATAGCAAAACCGCCGGACTGGCCGGCGGTTTTCGAATGTTTATGGCTGCAAGTCAGTTGGCGTTGCAGAAATAGTCGCGGCCGTCATATCCGCGGAAGGTACCTGTTTCCGGGTTGAATGACCGGTAACGGTTCGAGCAGTAACGGTACCATTCACGCGACCATGGCCGTGCGCCGGCGCCGTAATAACGCGGAGCTTCGCGGTAGACCGTTACAGGGCGGCGATAATAGCCGTCATCGTAGTCGCGATAGATCACGTCGGGCTGGCGCGGCGCGGCGAGAGCGCCACCGATCAGGGCGCCAGCAGCAAGACCTGCGGCACCTGCGACCCAGGCATCGCTGTTGTCGTGATGATAGTAACCGCCATGGCGCCAGCGCCAGTTGTCGGCGGAGGCAGAGGTCAGCGGTGCAACGACGGTTGCAAGCGCGGCGGTGGTGAGAATGGCAATCTTGGTGCCGATATTCATGTGTGCCTCCTTGAAGCATGCTGCAGAGCGCCATGCGCTCTGGCGTAGTCCTGACTGAGACAATGCTGGAGCCTCAGTTGTAGTTCCGTTTTAAGCCTTTCAGAATGAATGCAGGCTGAACAAATGCCAGTGCGCTCGCCTGCCGGTCATTTCTGACGGCAGCCCGAGAAAGCACATAGAATTTTAGCAAATCCAAGGCATCGAAGCAC
Source organism: Phyllobacterium sp. SYP-B3895 (assembly GCF_009647635.1). Classification (NCBI taxonomy): domain Bacteria; kingdom Pseudomonadati; phylum Pseudomonadota; class Alphaproteobacteria; order Hyphomicrobiales; family Phyllobacteriaceae; genus Phyllobacterium; species Phyllobacterium sp. SYP-B3895. The sequence goes on from NZ_WJIG01000003.1 coordinate 271,154, forward strand.
AAAACGCTTAACGTGGCGACTGGCCGAATGGCGCGCCAAAATGATGCCGTCTGAAATCCCCGACAGCCGATCGGGGATCTTTGGCAGCGCAAGCTGCCGGTATTATTCGGTGATCGTGATGTTGACGGCCTTGGGGCCTTTGCCACGACGATCCGGTTCGGTATCGAAGGAAACCTTCTGATTGTCCGCGAGACCTGTGAGCCCAGAAGCCTGTACGGCGGAAATGTGGACGAAAATGTCCGCTGCGCCGTCGTCGGGCTTGATAAAGCCAAAGCCTTTTTCACTGTTGAAGAATTTGACCGTACCGGTCTGTGCCATGCTTCGTTCCTTTTCCTTACTTACCGCGTCCCCCCTCGGGTTAGCGGGATTGGTAGAGCCGTTTTCGGTGCGTTACGTCCAACGGTGTCATGCAGGCAGTTCTCGAATTCAGGAAAGGAGCCGATCATTGCCGGGATTGCTCCCGACCCGGTATTCTTGCGGTTCCGGCGCGCCGTTCTTCCAGTCTTCCAGTGTTCGCAGATGCCCGAACGCTTTGAGACTGCTAGAATAAGTGTTTTTTGGCAAGCAAAAGTTTTACTACCTTTTAGTCGACTATATCGAAGGACATTGCGGGCTGCATACTTGGCGAAGTAAAAAATCGCGTGAAGTTCGCCCGATGACACCTTTGACGCGAAAGAAACGGGATGTTCCGAGGGGTGTATCGCGCCCGCTCAGCGGTTGCGCAGCACGATGCAAGCTCCGCCCGCGCTGTGCAACTGGGCGCAGATCTTGTCGGCTTCCGGACGGCTGTCGGCGCCTATCCGCACCGCATAGATGCCGCGCCTTCCCATCGGAGTGCGGTTGCGGCTGATGACCGGCTCATGCGTATCGAGGATGGCGGGGAAGCTCTGGCGCAGGCGGTCGAGCTGGCGCGCCGCGGCAGCGCGGCGGAAATTGCCGGCGATCTGAATTCCCCAGGGCTTGGGCTTGATCTGCGACATGGCAACTGTCTCAAACCGGACGATCGGCAACTGGCGGCACGCGGCATCGAAGCTGAGTTTGGCGTTGAGCGGACGCTTGTTGATGTCGGCGCCCGCAGCAAAATCATCGGGCGATTGCCCGGTTATGTCGAGGACGTATTCCTCGGTTTCGAGGGGAAGGAATCCGCCGCTGGCCAGCCAGTTGGCAACGCGCGTCGGGCCGGCATTATAGGCGGCAGCGGCCAATCCCCAATTGCCGAATGCCTTGCGCAAGTCCTTGAGAAAGCTCGCGGAAGCCGGCAACGCCTTGTGAAAGTCGAAGGGGTCGTCGAGGCGCCTTTCTTTGGCGGTACGCGGCATGAATTGGGCAATACCCTGCGCGCCGACCGGGCTCTCCGCCTGCACATCAAACCGGCTTTCCTTCCAGATCAGCCGGGCGAAGAAATCGCGTGGCACACCGAAACCGTCGGCATGGGTCGCAATGGCTGCGCATATCTGCCCGATCGTCGGAGGCGGCGGTGGCGCGGCAGTAGGGGATTCGGCCGCCGACGCACCCAGCGAAGGCAGGAGCATCAATGCCAGGAGCATGCCGGGCTTTGCGAGCCAATTCACTCTGATACCATTCCCCGTTTATGCTTCGGCGGAAGATGCCAAGCATGGCCCCAAATCTGCTAAAAGGTCGAACGCCCGATTCCACATGCGGGCGCTGCAGACAATGTTTGAATGAAGGAAAATAATCATGCAAGTGGAACGCGATATGCTTGCCCCTGGCGCTCTTACCACGATCGGTTTCGACGCCGATGACACGCTGTGGCAGAACGAGCAGTTTTTCCGCAGTTCAGAACGTCACTTTGCCGATCTCCTCGCGCCCTATGCCGACGTCCCTGACCTTTCTGGGCGGCTTCTTGCCGTCGAAAAGCGCAATCTCGACCTGTACGGCTTCGGGATAAAAGGGTTCACCCTGTCCCTCGTCGAGACCGCCGTGGAGGTCACCGAAGGCCGGGTGCCCGCATCGATCATTGCCGATATTCTTGCGGCCGGGCGCGAAATGCTGCGCCACCCCGTTGAGACGCTACCGCACGTTACGCAAACGCTGGAGGCGTTATCGGATGCCTACCGGCTGGTGCTGATCACCAAGGGCGACCTGTTCGATCAGGAGCGCAAGCTGGCGCAATCGGGGCTTGGCGACTTTTTCGATGCGGTCGAGATCGTAAGCAACAAGGACAAGGCGGCCTACGAGACCATCTTCCGGCGTCATGGCGATGGCGCGGAGCGGGCGATGATGATCGGCAATTCGCTGAAATCCGATGTGGTTCCGGCGCTCGAGGCGGGGAGCTGGGGCGTCTTCGTGCCGCACGAACTCACCTGGGTGCTTGAGCACGTCGATGCGCCCGTTGAGGAGCCACGCTTCCGGCAGATCAACCATCTCGGCGAACTCTTGCCGCTCTTGGGCGATTTGACCTGACTACTCTGCGGCCTCTTGTTCGGGCGCTTCCTCGGGGCCGTTTGGATCGCCGGGGCCGGTCTCGCAGCCAAGATCGGGAAAGGCAACGATGCGATTGCCGGTAAAATCGGTGCGGACAACGATCAGGCCCTGTTCCTCGAAATAGGTGAGCAGCCGGCGGGCACGTCGGGTCGAGTGCGTACCATAGGCTCGCGCCAGCGTAGCGTCGGACGGGCAACTGCTGCCTTTAACCGCCGCCTGCGCGACAATGAAGAACACGCCTTGAACGTCGTCCGGCAATGTCTTGGAAAGTTCGAGCGCCTGCTGCCATGGCTCGCTTTGCGCCGTTTCACCATCGATGCCGGCGCGGGCGACCGCAAGGCGGCGCCGAAACTCTGGCAGGGTCAACGCATCGCCAGGCACGCGGCGAATGCGACAGCGGACGAGGAAATCCTGGTAAAGGACGGCATCGGTGCGGAATGAGGCGTCCGGATCTGCCAGCATTTCCTGCATGACGGCGCTGATCGACGCGTTGCGCTCCGCCTCGTCGATTTCGGGGAAGAGCATCGGGGCAGGGTTGTCCGGCTGGGCAGCCCCCTTTGCCGCCTGGTTGAGCTGGCTCAGAATGTCCGCAGTCGGCGTTGTCGGCGGCGGAGTGGGCGCACGCCGGATTGGCGTCCTGCGCTCTTCCGGGGCCGGCGTGAAGATCAGGTCTCGGGCATCCTCACCGGGCTGCGGCAGCGGCGTGAGCTTGGGGCTCGATGACCGCGCGGAGGTCTCGACCGTGCCGATTGTAACCGGCAAGGGCCTTCGCGAGAGGGCGGGTCCAAGTGCCACGAAATGACCGCGGGCGAGGTCGCGGAACTGTTCGGCCTGGCGTCGCTCCATGCCGAGCAAATCCGAAGCGCGGGCCATGTCGATATCGAGGAACGTCCGCCCCATGAGGAAATTGGAGGCTTCGGCAGCAACATTCTTGGCGAGCTTGGCGAGACGCTGGGTGGCGATAACGCCGGCAAGGCCGCGTTTGCGCCCCCGGCACATGAGGTTGGTCATCGCGCCGAGCGACAGCTTGCGGGCCTCGTCCGACACTTCGCCGGCGACTGCCGGAGCGAAAAGCTGGGCTTCGTCGACGACGACGAGCATCGGATACCAGTAGTCGCGCTCCGCATCGAAGAGGCCGCCGAGAAAGGCCGCCGCGCAGCGCATCTGCTGCTCGACATCAAGGCCTTCAAGATCGAGGACCACTGAAACGCGGTGCTGGCGAATACGTGCTGCAATGCGCGTCAGCTCGCTTTCCGTGCGTGCGCCGTCAACAATGACATGGCCGTATCTCTCGGCAAGAGTGACGAAATCGCCTTCCGGATCGATCACGCATTGCTGGACCCATTGCGCGCTCTGTTCGAGCAGGCGGCGCAGGAGATGCGATTTGCCGGAACCGGAATTGCCCTGCACGAGAAGGCGCGTGGCCAGAAGCTCTTCGAGGTCGAGCATGGCTCTTGCGCCGGCGGGCGCCGCTCCCATGTCGATGTCGACCTTCATCCATGCTCCAGTTGCTTCAAGTGATTCCGCGCAACAAACCGGCGCGCGGACTCTCTTAGCATCGGTCGATGTCCTCAATGCAGGGTTTTCGACCGAAACCCACAGCTCGTTTCGTCGCCCGGGGCTCAACCTGCCGGTGCGGGTTCCGGGACGGCATCGTCCTTGCTCTGCTTGCTCAATGTGAGCACCAGCAGTGCTGCAATGAGGCACAGGATGCCCGCGACAAGGAATGCGGGGACATAGGTCGCATACTCAGTGCGGGCAAAGCCGCCGCCATAGGCCGCTGATGCCGCGCCGAGCTGGTGTCCGGCAAAGATCCAGCCGAACATCAGGCCTGCCTTTTCCCGGCCGAAACGCTCGGTCGCCAGCTTGACCGTCGGCGGCACGGTGGCGATCCAGTCGAGCCCGTAGAACATGGCAAAAAGGGAGAGGCCATAAAAGGAGAAGTCCGAATAGGGCAAATAGAGCAGCGAGAAGCCGCGCAGGCCGTAGTACCAGAAGAGCAGCCAGCGATTGTCGACCCGATCGGAAAGCCAGCCCGATCCAATTGTGCCGAAGAAATCGAAAAAGCCCATCATGGCGAGCACGCTTGCCGCCCCAACGGCGGCAAGACCGTAATCGCCGCACAGCGCCACGAAATGCGTGCCGATGAGGCCATTGGTGCTTGCGCCGCAAACGAAGAAGGTGGCGAACAGCACCCAGAAGGTTGAGCTGCGCGATGCCTCCTTCAGCGCCAGCAGCGGCATAGTAATGAGCGAGATGAGGCCGCCGGTCACCGGCAAGGCGGTAGCGACGAGCTTGTCGCCATAGGCCGGCAAGCCTAGATCGGACGGGCGATCGCGCATCAGGAAAAAGACACCCACAACAGCGACGAGCAGCATGGCGCAGATCAGCACGATTGCCGTGCGCCAGCCGTAGTTTTCGCTTAACGAAGCCATCAGCGGCATGAAGATCAACTGACCGGTCGCGGAACTTGCGGTCAGCATGCCCAGTACGAGGCCGCGCCGCTCCGTAAACCAGCGAGTCGCCACGGTTGCGCCGAGCACCATGGCGGTCAAGCCGGTGCCGAAGCCGACGACGACGCCCCACAGAAGCACCAGCTCCCAGATCCGTGTCATCGCCAGCGAAGCAAACAGCCCGGCCGTGATGAGGATCAACGCGACGCAGACGACACGCCTGACGCCGAAATAGTTCATGAAAGCAGCAGCGAACGGCCCCATGAGGCCGAACAGCAGGAGCCGGATGGAAAACGCGGTCGCGATCTGTTCCGTTTCCCAGCCGAACTCCTTTTCAAGTGGAACGATGAGCACGCCGGGCGCGCCCACCGCCGCGGCGGTGACCAGCATTGTGATGAAGGTGACGGCAACAACGACCCAGCCATAATGAACATTGCGGCGGGCAAGCAGGGCGGCGAGAGGTGTGGAGAGCATGGTCGGCGCTTTCGCAAATGTGGTGTGGCGTCTATCAGATGAGGGGAGCCGAAGAAAGGTCGAGAACTTCGAGCTTGCCGCCGGTCAGCCGCTGGCGCGTGCGCTCGCTGCCGATCAGTCCATGCGGCGCGCCCAATGCAATTGCGCTGACGCGGTCAAGCCTTTCTACCTGTTCACTAGTGAGAACCAGTGCTGCGGCGCCGATATTGTCGCGGAACTGATCGAGCGTCTTTGGGCCGATGATCGGCAGGACGCCCTTGGCGGCGACCCATGCAATGCCGATCTGGCTCGGCGTTACGCCGATTTCTGCAGCGATTGCAATAACTTCATCGATGATGAGCGTGCGCTGTGTGCTGTCTTCGTGCTGAATGACGACACCCAGACCAGTTGCGCGGCCTTCTTCACCCTTGCGGTATTTGCCGGTCAGAAGTCCGCCGCCGAGCGGCGACCAGCCGACGACGCCAAGCCCGAAACCGCGCGCCATAGGCAGCAGTTCACGATCGGCAGTCCGCTCGACAAGACTGTATTCGGTCTGGAGGCCGACAATCGGCGTCCAGCCGCGCAGCGCGGCGATTGTCGCGCCGCTGGCGATCCGCCAGGCGGAGAAATTGGAGAAGCCTGCATAGACAATCTTTCCGGCGCGAACGAGGTCTTCGAAGCCGCGCACGATCTCGTCAATGGGCGTCATCTCATCGGACATGTGGGCCCAAAGCAGGTCGATACGCTCCGTCTTCAGCCGCTTCAGGCTTGCTTCCACTGCCTGGATCATGGATTTGCGGCTATTGCCGACAACCGATGGCCCGACATTCGCAGACGCGCCGTGGGAATATTTGGTGGCGAGAACGAAGTTGTCGCGCTCTACCGCGATGAGATCGGAGAGGATAGTCTCAGACTGCCCGAACTGATAGCTGTCTGCAGTATCGATGAAATTGCCGCCCGATTCAGCATAGGCGTCGAATATCTGCTTGGCGACGTCGGGAGTGGAGCCGTAACCCCAGCCGGTACCGAAATTGCCGGTACCGAGCGCAAATTCCGAAACCCGCAGGCCCGTATGGTTGCCGAAAAGCTTGTAGCGCATGAACTGCTCCTGTGCGGGCGTATCGCAGCCGCATTTAAATGATGATCATAATGATTGACTATAAATGACGTTCATCATATAAAATGTCAATAAGGAATTTTCGTGAGGATGGTGTCATGCGTGTGAGCAAGGAACAGGCTGCCAAGAATCGGGACCGCATCATCGAAGTTGCGAGCCGCGAATTTCGCGACAAGGGCTTCGATGGCATCGGCGTCGCGGATCTTATGAAAAGTGCTGGCCTCACCCATGGCGGCTTCTATGGCCACTTCGCCTCAAAGGACGATTTGATCGCCGAAGCCTGTGCGGCTTCCATGGACCAATCGGCGGAAAAGTGGGGCAAACTGGCGGATCGGTCGCCCGAAGAGGCGTTCGCAGCCCTCACCAATGCCTATCTCCTAAAGGAGCATCGCGATCACCGGGCAACGGGTTGCACCATGGCGGCGCTTGCTCCCGACATCGCGCGGCAGAGCGGACGCGTCCGCGAGCGCTTTACGCATGGAACGCGTGCCCTGCTGGATATTCTGGCGAAGATCATCCCGGGCGTATCCGCACAGGCGAAACGCGAGAAAGCGCTTGCCACCATGGCGGGTCTCGTCGGCACGCTGGTTCTTTCGCGCGCCGTCGATGATCCGGCATTTGCCGACGAAATCCTTGCGGCAGGGCAGGCGGCTTTCGGCAAACGGGACTAATCAATCAGCAGTCACTGCGCTGCCTGATTACCGCCCGGGCCGGCCGGTCTTGCCGGGCCGCCGCTTCTTGCGCGCATCGCCTGCATCTTCGTAAGACCCGACGCCCGAACGTTCACGCCGTACGATCTCGTGGTCGTTCCTGTTCGTGCCGGTAAAAGCGGGCTTTTGCGGCACTGAACCGACGACTGGCTTTTCCGTTCGACCGACCGTCATCTCGTCGAGCGTATTCTTGCGGAAGACGCCGAGCGGGCGCGTCGTGTCGCCGCCCATCTCGTCGAGATGCGGCTTGCGGAACAGCTGTGAGTCCTGGTCCTGATCGTCGGTGACGACGCGGTGCATCGCCCGCCCGGCATTGTGCCGTCCCTTGGTGCGTCCCGTGGCCGGACTTTCCAGTTCCACCTCGCGCGCCATCGGGTCGTCCGCGATCGCAAGTTCCGTCTCGCGCAGGCGCTTGATCTCGTCGCGCAGCCGTGCCGCCACTTCGAAGTCGAGGTCGTCGGCCGCTTCGCGCATCTGCCGTTCGAGATGCTCGAGATGCGACTTCAGATTGTTGCCGATCATGGCGCCGGACTCGGCAAAGCCGGAAATGTCAGCCCGTACGTGGTCACGTTCGTAAACACTGTTGAGAATATCGGCGATGTTTTTCTTGACGCTGGCGGGCGTGATGCCGTGCTCGGCGTTATAGGCCTCCTGCTTCTCGCGGCGGCGGTTGGTTTCCGCCATCGCCCGCTCCATGGAGCCTGTCACGTGGTCCGCATAGAGGATGACCTTGCCGTCGACATTGCGGGCGGCACGGCCGATCGTCTGGATCAGCGAGGTTTCGGAGCGCAGGAACCCTTCCTTATCGGCATCGAGAATGGCGACGAAACCGCACTCGGGAATGTCGAGACCCTCACGCAGAAGGTTGATGCCGACGAGAACGTCGAAGGCGCCGAGCCGCAGGTCACGCAGGATTTCAATGCGTTCGAGCGTGTCGATATCCGAGTGCATGTAGCGCACCCGCACACCCTGCTCATGCAGATATTCGGTCAAATCCTCGGCCATGCGCTTGGTGAGAACCGTAACGAGGGTGCGGTAACCCTTGGCGGTCGTCTCGCGAATTTCGCCGAGCACATCATCGACCTGGCTCTTCGCCGGGCGCACCTCGACAGGCGGATCGATCAGGCCGGTTGGCCGGATGACCTGTTCGGCAAAGACGCCGCCGGACTCTTCCATCTCCCAGTTGCTCGGTGTGGCCGAGACCGCAACGGTCTGCGGGCGCATGGCGTCCCACTCCTCGAAGCGCAGCGGACGGTTGTCCATGCACGAGGGGAGGCGGAAGCCATATTCGGCGAGGGTCGCCTTGCGGCGGAAGTCGCCCTTGTACATGGCGCCGATCTGCGGAACCGTAACGTGGCTCTCGTCGATGAACACCAGCGCATTGTCGGGAATATACTCGAACAGCGTCGGCGGCGGTTCGCCGGGCTTGCGGCCGGTCAGATAGCGCGAATAGTTCTCGATGCCGGCGCAAGAGCCAGTGGCCTCCAGCATTTCCAGATCGAAGGTGCAGCGCTGTTCGAGGCGCTGCGCTTCGAGCAGGCGTCCAGCGGCGTTGAGTTCCACAAGCCGATGCTTGAGCTCTTCCTTGATCGACCGGATCGCCTGGTTCAGCGTAGGGCGCGGCGTCACATAGTGCGAGTTGGCGTAGATCTTTACCGAACGCAAATCGCCCGTCTTCTGCCCGGTCAGCGGATCAAATTCGGTAATTGCCTCGATCTCGTCGCCGAACATGGAAATGCGCCAGGCGCGATCCTCAAGGTGGGCCGGGAAGAGTTCGATCGTGTCGCCGCGCACGCGGAACGAGCCACGCGTGAAGTCCATGTCGCGTCGCTTGTATTGCTGCGCCACGAGATCGGCGAGCAGGGCGCGCTGGTCGAGGCGGTCGCCGATCTTCATCTCGAAGGTCATCGCCGTATAGGTTTCGACCGAGCCGATACCGTAGATGCAGGAGACGGAAGCGACGATGATGACGTCGTCACGCTCGAGCAGCGAACGGGTTGCCGAGTGGCGCATCCGGTCGATCTGCTCGTTGATCGAGGATTCCTTCTCGATATAGGTGTCCGAGCGTGGAACGTAGGCTTCCGGCTGGTAGTAATCGTAATATGAAACGAAATACTCTACCGCATTGTTTGGAAAAAAGGATTTGAACTCGCCGTAAAGCTGCGCGGCCAATGTCTTGTTTGGCGCGAGAATGAGCGCCGGACGCTGGGTCTGCTCAATCACCTTGGCCATGGTGAAGGTCTTGCCGGAACCCGTAACGCCGAGCAGGACCTGGGTGCGGTCATCATCCTTGATGCCGGAGACAAGATCCTGGATTGCCGTCGGCTGGTCGCCGGATGGCTGGAAACCGGTCTCCATGCTGATCTGGATGCCGCCCTCGGATTTCTCCGGGCGGGCCGGTCGGTGCGGCTGCCATGCGGCTCCGTTCTTGAAGAGCGGATTGCCACTCTCGATGAGCGCCGCCAGCGCTGCGACCGTTGCCGTGGCTCCGCCCGGTGCGATACTTCCAGCATCTTCGAGCCCGATATCGAGGCCTGCAACGGGATTGAGACCGGCGGCCGCGCGCGTTTTCGGGTCGGTCGATCCGCCAATCGATGTCCCGCGCGATGTCCGCGACGCGCTGGATTGCGTCTTGGCGCCCTGCTTTGCCTTGTCCTTCGCTGGCTTGGCTTTGGCCGAAGCTTCGGTGATCTGGTTCGCCCAATCGCTGATCGAGCCGGAAAGCGGCGTGCCTTCCAGCTCGGGTTGGGGCGCTTCGCCGAAACCTGTTACATTGTACTTGTCAGGAGATTTAGCCATTCGTCGAATATGGTAAGAGTCAGGCAAAATGGAAAGAGCGGCCCGGCAAAAACTGACAGGCTCCTGACAACAGGTTGTCAGGAGGGCGGCCAAGTCAGGCCGGTTGCTGGAATTCAGCCGTAACGGATTTTCAGGCCGAGAATGGCGAGAATGAGCAGGAAAGTGACGCCGTTGGCCATAATCACCGGCCATGAGCCGATCATCATGCCGTAGATCAGCCACAGGAAAACGCCGAGCATCAGCGAAGCGTTGGAAACAAGGGAAATGCTGGCCGTTTCGCGGTGCCGCATGATCTTGATGATCTGCGGGATCCAGCACAGCGTGGTGATCACGGCAGCAAGGCTACCGACAAGTTCGATATGGAGCGGCACGGATCGGGTCTTTCGAAGAAAAATGCGATTAATATATGAGCTGATTTTTCCTTGAAATACAGCGGAATAATGGCATCAAGCTTTACATGCGACAATTATTTTCGTGGAACGCGGGAAGGCAGCTTTGACGGCTATGGCTGAGCGCGCCGAGGCGGGATCGCGACCGGCCTTAGAGCCCAGATCGATAGGTCCATCAGGTCATACGATCAGCGGATCGCGTCCCATGCCGAGATGCAGATCATGGCCGTCATAGGCGTGCGCGGCGGCGACGTCCTCGTTAAGTTCGACGCCGAGGCCGGGTTCCGAAGACGGAATGACGTAGCCATCCTCCCATTTGATCGGCTTTTTCAGGATATCGGCGTGGAACCCTCCGAAGCCCTGGATACATTCAAGGATCAGGAAGTTCGGGCTGCAGGTGGAGATCTGGATGTTGGCGGCTCCGACGAGGGGGCCGCAATAAAGGTGTGGTGCGATCTGCGCATGGAATGTCTCCGCCATGCCTGCGATCTTCTTGGCTTCGAGAATGCCGCCGACGCGGCCGAGATTCATCTGCAGTATATTTGCGGCACGATTGACAAGAAGGCGCTGGAATTCGTACTTCGTCGTCAGGCGTTCGCCCGCCGCCACCGGGATCGAGGTGTGCTGCTGCACATACCCCATGTTCTCCGGCATATCAGGTGGTACCGGTTCCTCCAGCCATAGCGGATCATAGGGTTCGAGCCGCCTGGCCAGCCGCACCGCGCTGGTCTGCGTCATCTGGCCATGGGTGCCGAACAGAAGGTCGGCCTTGCTGCCGACGGCTTCACGCACGAGGCGAACGAATTTCTCGCCGAGATCGAGTTGTTCCAGCGAAAGCTGGCGCGGATCGAACGAGGTATAGGGGGCAACGGGGTCGAACTTCACCGCGGTATAGCCTTCCGCCACATATTCGGCGGCCCGCTCCGCTGACGCTTCCGCGTTCCAGTAGATGGCGGAAGTCTCGCCGAGTTCGGGCTTGGGATAGATGTAAGTATAGCTGCGCAGCCGCTCGTGCACCTTGCCGCCAAGCAGTTCATAGACCGGCTTGTCGGCTTCCTTGCCGATGATGTCCCAGCAGGCCATCTCCAGCGCCGAGACGGCTCCCATGACCGTCACGTCAGGACGTTGGGTGAAGCCGCTCGAATAGGCGCGGCGGAAAAATCGTTCGATGTGGTGCGGGTCTTCGCCTATGAGCCAGCGCTCGGCGACGTCCTCGATGACCTTGCGCATAATCTGCGGACTGACCGTGGAATTATAGGCCTCGCCATAGCCGACAACGCCCGAGTCGGTCGTCAACTTGACGAAGAGGAACCATGTGCCGCCGAACGAGGGCGGCGGATTGCCGACCACGAAGGTCCTGACATCGGTTATTTTCATGTTCTCCTCCGGTACGTTCGCTGTATTGCCAGACTAAGCCAGCGGCGATACGAAACCGATACCGGTCAACGACCCGCAATGTCGGGTTTCTGACAGTTGCGGGCGAAGGCCCCTTTTCAATCTTGCGGCCGCACCCCATCATGGCGGCAACGCAATTCATTGACGGAGACGGCAATTGACCGAAGAGATGAAGCCTATCGGCGAACTCACCCTGCGCACGCTGGCGATGCCGGCGGACGCCAACGCGGCCGGGGACATTTTCGGTGGCTGGGTCATGGCGCAGATGGATTTGTCCTGCGGCATTCGGGCCGCGGAACGGGCGCGGGGACGCGTGGTGACGGCTGCCGTCAAGGAAATGGCCTTCGCAAAACCGGTCAAGATCGGCGATACGCTGTGCATCTACACCCATATCGCCCATGTCGGGCGCACCTCGATCACGCTGAAGGTCGAGGCCTGGGCGCAACGTTACCTGTCCGATCTGATGGAACTCGTCACCCACGCCGACTTCATCATGGTTGCGCTGGACAAGGACGGCAAGCCCACCCCGGTTCCGAAGGAAATCTGACCGATCAGCTCTGGCTGCCGATCATGTAGCGATCCCAAAATCCAGCTGCCGATTCGATTTGCTCGACAACGTCGATCCAGAGGCCCGATGGATCATGAAAGCCGAAGCGGCGCTGGCCAAACGGCTCGTCGGTCAGCGGGTATTCGATCTTGAGGCCGGTGGATGCGATCTTGTCGAAGGCTTCCCCTGCATCCTCCACCTGGAGTTCGAAACACATGCCGGCTCCGCTGAACTTTTCCGGGCCGGGCGGGGCGGACGGGTGGTCCGGCGTCATGAAAGCGATACTGGCCGATTGATCTTCGGCCATGAGGTAAGAGAACCAGGTGCTGTCGAATGCGCTGACAAAGCCAAGATGCTCGATCCAGAAGTCGCGGCAGGCCTCCTTGCGGTCTGTGACGATGATTGGATAGCGGTCAACGAAGCGCATGGGTTCCTCCCGGAGTTGTTTGATCATCTAAAAGTGGGAAAGCGGCGCGCGAGCGCAACCCCAAATTGTCAGGAGTGTGAAGCGCGCATTCAGGTTCTGGCTGCGGCAAAAACCATTTCATTTTTGGCTGGAACCGCTTCATCTTACGGGCAGGCCAATGATTTGGGAGATGGGCGTGGCATTCTTTGGGGCAATTCGGGACTATTCCCGTCAGCGGGATGCTGCTGATAGTGCGAAGGTCGATTTTGTCGAACTCTTCTTCGACCTCGTCTTTGTATTCGCCATTACGCAGATATCGCATTTCCTCCTGCATGATCTGAGCCTCAAGGGCCTTGCCGAAAGCGCGCTGCTGCTCACCGCCGTGTGGTGGGTATGGGTCTATACGATGTGGGTGACCAACTGGCTTGACCCCGCGACCGCGCCAGTCCGCACGATGCTGTTCGCGCTGATGCTCGCCGGGCTTGTGCTCTCCACCTCGATCCCCGCCGCCTTTGCCGGGCGCGGCATCGTCTTTGCGCTCGCCTATGTCTCGATGCAACTTGGACGCACGCTGTTCATGCTGTGGGCCGTGCGGCATCACGACGACGCCAACTTCCGCAACTTCCAGCGCATTGCCGTGTGGCTCAGTATTTCGGCGATCTTCTGGCTGGCCGGTGGCCTGGCCATGCAGGAATATCGTCTACCGCTGTGGGCAGCGGCGCTGGCAATTGAGATCCTTGGGCCGGCCGTGGGATTTTGGGCGCCCCGGCTTGGCGCCTCAATCACCACGGACTGGAATGTCAGCGGCGACCATATGGCCGAAAGGGCTGCCCTTTTCATCATCATTGCACTCGGCGAATCCATCCTCGTATCCGGCGCCACCTTTTCGGAGCAAGAATGGAGCCTGGTTTCGCTGGCGGCGTTCTTGACGACTTTCGTCGCGTCCGTTGCCATGTATCTCATCTATTTCAATCTCGGCCAGTCGGCGGCGCATCATAAGATTGCAGAGACCGACGATCCGGGGAGAATCGCCCGCATCGCCTATACCTATGTCCACGTCTTGCTGGTCGCTGGCATCATCGTCGTCGCCGTGTCGGACGAGTTGGTACTGGATCATCCGCTCGGCCATGCGGAAGCTGCCATGATCTGGACGTCGGTCGGCGGCACGGCGCTTTATCTTGTCGGCAATCTTCTCTTCAAGCGCTACGTCAATGGCCGGGTGCCGCTATCCCATCTCGTGGGGCTCGTGCTGTGTGCCGGATTGGCGGTCATTTGCCCGGCACTTTCACCGCTGGCGATCGGCGCCGCGACCAGCGCCATCCTAATCGTCGTCACGGTCTGGGAATATCGGAGCTACAAGCAGCGGCAGTTAAATCCGCACTGATCAGCGGCAGGCGCGGTGGCCGCTGCGCCGCTGCATCAGGTCGAAATGGAAATGCGTGCTGTGAAAACGGTCGTAGCCGGGTCCGAGCACCGTGGTGAAATAGTCGCAAGCATCCGAACGAACGGTGTTGAGAAGACCACGCTGGCGGAACGAGAAGAGCCCCCGCCTTTCGACCTCGATTTCGCGGCCGTTGTTGAGCGTGATTTTCGCAATGTCGAGCGCATTGCCCCTGGCGTGCTCGGACATGGGCCGGCCGCGCTGGCTGCTCATGGTGCGGCAGGAATAGCTCGACGCCTGGTGTATGGTGTTGATGCCCGAAAGGTAGCGAAGCCGCGTCGAGGGCGAGAGGTCGCCCTTGACCCAGCGAGCGAATGCAAGCGTCATCTGGCAATTCAGGGTAGCCGTCGGCTTTAACTTTATATTGCCGCTGGCAAAGCCGCTGACCGCGAGCGGATGGTCGATGCGACAAGCGCCGCCATCGTTGATTGGCGGCTTTTCCTGAAACACCACGCCAAGCTTCTTGAGTTCGGTGCGGCAGGCCATCTCGCCGCCGGACATGCCGAGAACGCTTTCGCCGCGCGCGATAGGATCGTGTATCGCATTGGGATAGCTGTAATTTTTCAGATACCCATAGCTCTTGTCATCGTCCGATGGGGGTTCCATTTCCGGCAGGGAATAGGGCTTGGTCTCGCCAAGCCGCGGAATTTCCGGCGCTGCTTCGGGCGGCTGCAAGGTCGGCGTCGCCGGCTCCATCGGTTCGCTTGCCGCCTGGCTGGTGTCGGGCACAGAAATGACGTCGGGGGGTGGCCCGGCCATTTGGTCCATCCCGGAGCTCGGCAGCGTTTGCGTTTCGACAGCGACCTGATTTTCCTCGCTGGCAAGCGACCTACTGGCAATGGCGGTATCCGAACCGCTGCCGACGTCGGCCATGGGACGGCGCACCTCGTCCATGCCACAGCCACTGAGGGTCGTCGACACAGACAGGAGCAGTATCGTGGATAAGCGCTTCAAGCGCACAGCGGACGACAACGCACAACTCATGTCACCACATCCCATTGCCTGAATCGAGGCGCAGCAACGGGTGAAAGTAGAGGCAAATCGTAAAGGAAAGGTCAGCGGCTTCTTAACATTTGGGATCGAAACTTGCCGGGCCCGCAAATGGCTTGATTTTGCTGCAATTGCCGGTGCATTTAGCCTGCCGTAGCCAACGCCCTAGCTTCCTGAAAGAGCGATCATGCCGAATTTTCTATCGCCATCCATTGCGCCCATTTTCCTGCTTATTGCTTCCAATGTTTTCATGACCTTCGCCTGGTACGGTCACCTCAAGTTTCCGTCAGCGCCATTGGCGAAGGTGGTTTTCATCAGCTGGGGCATTGCGCTGATGGAATATTGGCTGGCCATTCCCGCCAATCGCATCGGCCACACGGTCTATTCGACCGCTGAACTGAAGACGATGCAGGAGGTCATCACGCTCGTCGTCTTCAGCCTGTTTTCGGTGTTTTATCTCAAGGAATCATTCACCTGGCAGCACGTGGCCGGATTTGCCCTGATTGCCGGCGGTGCGACCTTGATTTTCAAGGCGTGACTTGTTGCGCAGCATCGGGATGAGTTCGACAGCGATCATTGCCGAAAAAATGAGGGCGCACCCGACAAGGCCCTGAAGCGTCAGGCGCTCGCCGAGCAGAATCATGCCGAAGATCGCGGCGAAAAGGGCTTCGGACGAAAGCATGATGGCGGCCTGCGGCGCCGTTGTGAAACGCTGGCCGACGGCCTGCAGGGTGAAGCCAACGCCCGACGACAGGACACCCGCAAAAATGAGTTCCGGACCGGCCGCGAGGATCGAAAACAGTTCGGTCCGCTCGCTTGTCATCGAGACCAGCAGGCCGAGGATGCCGCAAACCAGATACTGCACGAGGCACAGCATGATCGGGCGCCCGCTCTGAACGCCGATGCGATTGATGAAGATGATCTGCAGTGCCCAGAAAACCGCACATCCCACGATAAGCCAGTCTCCAACGGTCAGACCATCGAGCCGGCCCCCGGAAAGAAGGTAGATTCCGGCAAGCGCTGTCATGGCGCAGGGCCAGACGACCGGATGCGGCCATTGCCAAAACAGGAATACGCCGAGGATCGGCACCATGACGACGTAAAGCCCGGTCAGGAACCCGGCATTGGTGACCGACGATGTGAGCATGCCAACCTGCTGCAGGGCTGCGCCGGAAAAGAGCAGGAGGCCGATGAAGACAAAGCCGAGATAATCGCGCTGCTTCAGTACCTGGCGCGCGTTTTTTGCCTCGCGAATCGCGAGAGGCAGGACGGTCAGCGCCGCAAGAAAAAAGCGGATGGCGACAAACATGAACGGCTTGACGCTGGCCATGGCCGTCGACTGGGCAACGAAGCCGAAGCCCCAGATCGCTCCGGCAAGAAGCAGCAGAATATTGGCGCGGCCATGCGTCATGACGATCCCACAAGTTGGTGCGGTTACATCAGGTTCCGCAGCCGCAATTGCTCTAACTGCTGCAACCGCCGACTGCAAGACGCTTAGCTCGCTCGCGCGCGTGTCAATCGAACGATCCTGCCATCAGCATCGTCGGTTAGAAGATAGACCGAGCCATCCGGCGCGACGCGGACGTCGCGGATACGGCCGAACGCGTCCTTGAGCATGCGCTCCTCGGTTCCGATCGTGCCTTTTCCATCGCGTTCAAGCCGCACCAGCGTTGCAAACTTCAGCGATCCGACAAGGAGATCGCCCTTCCATTCAGGAAACATCTCGCCTTCATAGACGGCCAGCCCCGACGGCGCAATCGACGGATCCCAATAGTAGATCGGCTGCTCGTAACCCTCAGCCTTCGTGCCCTTGCCGATCTTGGCGCCGGAATAATCCTTGCCGTAGGAGATGACCGGCCAGCCATAATTCTTGCCTGCCTGGGGTTGGTTGATCTCATCACCCCCCTTTGCGCCATGCTCCACTGTCAGGAGCGTCTGCGTGACTGGATCCCAGGTCGCCCCTTGCGGATTGCGATGGCCCTTCGACCAGATTTCCGGCAGCCCGTTCTTGCCATCGGCGAAAGGATTGTCCGCCGGCGTGGTACCGTCGGCATTGATGCGAAGCACGGAACCTGCTTCATCCTTGAAATCCTGGGCGCGGTTGCGGTCGCCGCGCTCGCCCATCGTGACGAACAGCTTGCCATCGGGCGTAATGACGATGCGCGAGCCGAAGTGCTGGCCCTTGCTGGTCTTCTTGCGCATCGAGGTGAGGACGGTGACGTCCTCGAGGGTTCCGCCCTGTCCACTGCGCACGAGTCTGGCGCTTGCAATCGCAGTGCCCGCGCCGTCCTTGCCAGGTTCTGAGAAGGTGAAAAAGATGCGCCCGCTTTGCGCAAAATCCGGCGCCATCACGACATCGAGCAGGCCGCCCTGGCCCATCGCGGCGACCTTCGGCACCCCTTTCAGCGGTTCCGATACATTGCCATCCTTGACGATACGTATATTCCCGGCGCGCTCCGTTACGAGAAGGGCGCCATCCGGAAGGAAGGCGAGGCTCCAGGGGTGGTCGAGGTTGCTCGCGACCGTCTCGGAGGCAACGGGCGCTTTCTCGGTGTCGAAGGTCTCGGCCTGTGCCATCTGGGCGCCACAACAAATGGCGCTTGCCAGCAAAATGGCTATTCTCCGTCGCATCGATGAGGGTCCTTTCATCGTGGGCGTTGTCGGGCGTGGCGAGTCAGTTTGGGAAACTGAGAACACATTTCGACGGTTCGGTCGCCTCACAGTGATGTGAGTCCCTCGTGATTCGATAATGCATCCCCCCCAAATCCATTTGCCGGCACTATTTCCACTTTCTTCGTGAAATTGCCTGAAACGATGCTATATTGAGTCAGGAATGATTGAACGGTTCCGAAGCTTTGAGCTCCGGCGACCGTTTTCTTTTTGTGCCGCGCGGCTCTGTTTTGGCCCGTTTTGGCACTACAACGAAAGGAGAGGACATGGAAAAGGTCCCGATGACTCAGGCAGGATTTGACAAGCTCAAGGAAGAGCTGCGCTGGCGCCAGCAAGAAGAACGGCCGCGCATCATCCAGGCGATTGCGGAGGCGCGCGCTCATGGCGACCTTTCGGAAAACGCCGAGTATCACGCTGCCAAGGAAGCGCAGAGCCACAACGAAGGTCGCGTTGGCGAACTTGAGGACTATACGGCGCGCGCCGAGATCATCGACATTACCAAGCTTTCCGGCGACAAGATCAAGTTCGGCGCGACGATCCGTCTTGTCGACGAGGACACCGAGGAAGAGCGGACGTATCAGATCGTCGGCGACCAGGAAGCCGATCCCAAGGCGGGCCGGATTTCCGTTTCCTCGCCAATCGCCCGCGCCCTGATCGGCAAGAGCGAAGGCGACACGATCGAAGTCAATGCGCCGGGCGGCGCACGGTCCTACGAGATCCTCGGCTTCAGATTCGTTTAAGCGGTGTCGTTCGATACCGTGTCAAACGTCGAGGTGATCGCGCCGAACTTCAAGCGCACGCTTTCTGGCGTCACCTCGACCATCATCCAGCTTATTCCACTGCAACGCGCGAACGGCCTCAAGATAGCAACCTTGGGGCCGGGCCTGCCGGACGATTTGCCGAAGCTCAGGTGGTTGGGGCTACCCGGCCTATGGCTCGAGCCCCGGACCCGTCCATTCCGCATCTGGCACGCCCGGCGCAACACGGAGATGGTCGCAGGTATTTTCATGCGTTCGGTCTTGCGCATGCGGCTGAAGCTGCTTTTTACCTCGGCGGCGCAGCGTGACCACAGGTCCTTCACAAAGTGGCTTATCCGGCGAATGAACGCCGTCATCGCGACGAGCGGGAAATCTGGCAGCTTCCTTGAGGTGCCGCACACGGTGATCATGCACGGTGTCGACACGGAGCGGTTTCACCCGCCATTGGGTGAGGAGGACAGCTTTGCGGCCTCTGGCCTGGCGGGGAAATATCTCATCGGCTGTTCGGGCCGGATTCGGCATTCAAAAGGAACCGATCTCTTCGTCGACGCAATGATCAGCCTTTTGCCGCACCATCCTGAATGGACGGCAATCATGACCGGCCGCACGACCGTTGAAAACAAGGGTTTCGAGCAGGAACTGCGGCAGAAGATCGCCGCCGCCGGGCTTGATGACCGTATTCTTTTCCTCGGCGAAGTGCCGGACGTGCGCATCTGGTATCGCCGCATGACGCTTTACGTTGCCCCGTCCCGCAAGGAAGGCTTCGGCCTGACGCCGCTCGAAGCCATGGCGTCGCAGACGGCGGTTGTCGCGAGCGATGCGGGCGCCTATGCCGAGATGATTACGCCCGAAACAGGATCGGTGGTTCCTGCGGGTGACGGCAAGGCCCTGGAAGCCGCGATCGCGCCTTATCTCGCCGATCCCTCTCAGTGCAACGATATGGGCAAGGCCGGCCTTGCGCATGTCCGGGAGAATTTTCCGCTGGAAAAGGAAGCCGGAAAGATACTCGACGTCTACGAGGCCATGTTTGCGGGCAGGCTGCGGTGAAGACTGCGGCGCTGATCATCCATCTAAAGCGCGCCACAAAGCGCGGCGAACACGTCGAGAAGCTGATCAAACGCCTGCCGATCGAGGCCGAAATCCTTGATGCCATTGACGCCATGAACATGACGCCGGGCGAAATCGATGCGGTCTATGCCCGGTCATTGCACAAGCCGTACTACCCGTTCGAGCTGCGTCCTTCGGAAATCGCCTGCTTCCAGTCGCACCGCAAGGCCTGGGCGACGATCGTCGAGCGCGATCTCGATGCGGGGCTTGTCATCGAGGACGATGTCGATATCGACGACAGTGCATTTCGCCAGCAACTGGCACTGGCGCTCGAGGCAATTCAGCCCGGTGACTATATCCGCTTTCCGCGCTGGGCGCGGGGCGAACATGGGGCCGGTATTGCGCGCCAGGGCACCTGTTCGATCATGCAGCCGCGCTTGCCCGGCCTTGGCATGCAGATGCAACTTGTCGGCCGCGAGGCGGCCGCAGAACTGCTGAAGGCGACGGCGCGGTTCGATCGTCCGGTCGACACGACGATACAGATGCGCTGGCTGCATACCGCGCGCATTCTTTCCGCGCGGCCGATCACCATTCGCGAGATCGATTTCGATCTTGGGGGTACGATCGTTCAGGGCAAGAACAAGAGTTTCGGCGCCCGCTTGAAACGGGAAATTCTAAGACCGTATTACCGGGTCGCCTTGAACCTCTACAGCCGCACGCGACGGGCCTAGAGCACCATCAAAGGTTCGTTCTTTACCGAGCGGATGGTCAGCGATGTGCGCACCGAATCGACGTTCGGCGTCGAGGTGAGTTCCTCGATGACGAAGTTCTGGAAGGTGGAAAGATCGCTCGCAACGCAGTGAAGCAGGAAGTCCGATTCACCCGAAACCATCCAGGCACGGCGCACGAGCGTCCAGTTCTGGGTCTTCTCGGCAAAGCTCTTCAGATCGGCATCGGACTGGCGGTGCAGGCGGATCATGCAGAACGCGACGATGTCCTGGCCAAGAACCGCGCCGTTCAGGATCGCGCGATAGCCCTGAATGACGCCGCTTTCCTCAAGTTTGCGCACGCGGCGCAGGCAAGGCGGCGCCGAGATACCGACGCGTTCGGCGAGCTCCACATTGGTGATGCGGCCATTGTCCTGCAATTGTTTCAGGATCTTCCAGTCGATCGCGTCGAGTTCCGCCTTCAGAGGCATGGGTGCCTTTATCCTGTTTCACACGGTAAGTGCGTTATACATATGCGATTCCTGCTGCTGTGTAATGCATTGCCCGCCGGTTGCAAACAGGTTGCGATTTATCTCGTCCAGAAGCGACGGGTAAAGAGAATAACGACGGTGACGATTTCAAGCCGTCCTGCGAGCATTAGATAGCTCAGAACGAGCAGCGAGGGATCGCCGATTGTCGAGAAATTGCCGGCCGGGCCGATCGTTTCGCCAAATCCTGGGCCGACATTCGAAAGCGCAGTCAGGGCGCCGGTGAAAGCTGTCCCGAGATCATTGCCGAGCATGGCAAGGACCGTGGCGCCTGCGACGAGCGAGGCCATGTAGAGAAAGATGAACAGGAGGGCCGATTGTGCGACTTCGTCGGTGATTTCCGATTTTCCATAGCGCATCTTGACGATGGCGTTGGGCAGGATCAGGCGCGTCAGGCTCGCAGATGCCATCTGCCAGAGAATGATGAGGCGATTGATCTTGATGCCTCCGGAAGTCGATCCGGAGCAGCTGCCGATGAACGTCACGAGGAAGAATATGCCGAGCGCCTCTGCGCCCCAAAGCGTATAGTCTTCTGTCGCAAAGCCCGTCGTGGTGATCACGGAGACAAGGTTGAACGTTGCCGCGATGATCGCGTCAACAAGCCCTATGCCGGTTTCCAGCATCAGCCCAGTGGCAAGGATCGCACTGAAGCCGATAATGATGATGAAGAACAGCGTAACCTGCGGATCGCTCATCGATACTCGGCGTTGCGGCATCGCCGCCTTGATATAGATCACGAAGGGCAGGGCGCCGAGGATCATGAACACGGTGGCGATGATGAGGATGGCGCGGTTGTGCGCGTAGAAGCCGAGCGATGAATCGTGCGTCGAAAAGCCCGCCGTCGCAACGGTGGTCATGCCGTGATTAATGGCGTCGAACATGCCCATTCCGGCAACAAAATAGAGAATGGTGCAAATCAGCGTCAGGCTGACATAGGCGAGGACGATGCCGGTCGCGATCTGGTGGATACGCGGAAGTATCTTCTCCGACTTGTCCGAAGACTCCATGTGCAGCAGCTGGATGCCGCCGACGCGCAAGGACGGCAGCAGCAAAAGGCCGAGGCCAATGAAGCCGAGGCCGCCGAACCAGCACAGCATCGAGCGCCAGAGCAGGATACCGCGCGGCATCCTGTCGAGACCGGTCAGAACGGTGGCGCCGGTAGCCGTAATACCGGACATCGACTCGAAGAAGGCCTTGATGATGCTGATCGGCAGGGGCGAGAAGATGAAGGGCAGGGCGCCGAACACGGCCGCGCTAAGCCAGAGGGCGACAATCAGCAGGAATCCAAGCCGGGGCGTGAAGCGGATCTCGGGGTGATGGGTGGCAAGGCTGGTCAGCCAGCACAGGACAGCGGTAAGACCTGCTGCCTGGACGAAGACGAGCCAATCGCGACTGCCGGCCTTGAGGTCGATGAGGGCCGGTATGAGCATCGTCGCTGCCATGATGAGGCCGAACCGCGCGCATAGATTGATGATGGTGCGAAAAATGGCGTTGACCTCCATCCGTCAGAAATCGGTCGCTACGTTCTGGAAAGGGCGGTGGTCCGCATTTTTGACATCTTCAGTTTCATAACTGGTTCGCGCAGAGCGCACAATGGAACGAAGAGGCGGGAAAGGCAGCAGCAAGCTGTGGCTAACCTGCCTATGTTTTGCACAGACCTTGCAACACCGGGGGCTGAGCCACTACCTTATGGCGGTCGAACGCGAGCTGCGGCCCGCGCCAACTTTTGTGAGAAATGAATTTAAGGTCTTGTTATGTCGAAGCGCCATGTGCCCGTTCTCATTATCGGCTCCGGTCCCGCGGGTTACACCGCTGCGATCTACGCTGCTCGCGCTAATTTGAAACCGCTTATCGTGGCGGGCCTGCAGCAGGGCGGCCAGTTGATGATCACCACCGATGTCGAGAACTATCCGGGCTACGCCGATCCCGTTCAGGGACCCTGGATGATGGAACAGATGCGCATTCAGGCCGAACATGTCGGGGCCGAAATTGCACATGACATCATCACCGAGGTCGACTTGTCGGTGCGCCCCTTCCGGCTGGTCGGTGACGGTGGAACGCAATACACCTGCGATGCGCTGATCATTGCCACCGGCGCACAGGCGAAGTGGCTCGGAATTCCGACCGAACAGTCCTTCATGGGCTTTGGCGTTTCGGCCTGCGCCACCTGCGACGGATTCTTCTATCGCAACAAGGACGTGGTCGTCGTCGGCGGCGGCAATACTGCCGTCGAGGAAGCGCTCTACCTTGCCAATCTTGCAAAGTCGGTGACTATCGTTCACCGCCGCGACCAGTTCCGCGCCGAGAAAATCCTGCAGGATCGCCTGTTCAGCAAAGAGAATGTAACGGTCATCTGGGACAATGTCATCGACGAGATCACGGGCACCGAAGCCAAGACGCCGCTGCCGGCATCTGTCTCGGGCGTGCGCCTGAAGAATATCAAGACTGGCGAAACCACTGATCTTGAGACGGATGGCGTCTTCGTTGCCATCGGCCACGCGCCGGCCGTCGAGCTCTTCAAGGGCAAGCTCAAGCACAAGCCGAACGGCTATCTTTGGACGGCGGCGGATTCCACGGCAACCGATGTTGCGGGCGTCTTTGCTGCCGGCGATGTCACGGACGACATCTACCGTCAGGCGGTAACTGCAGCAGGCATGGGTTGCATGGCAGCACTTGAAGCCGAACGCTGGTTGGCCGCCCAGGAACCAGTACGCGAAGCTGCTGAATAAGAATGGCCGCCGCGCACCGCGCCTGATGGCTCGCGGGGCTGCGGCGGAATGTTGAGTGGCCCAACCCCAGACAATCAAACATGATTTTGGGGGCAATGGGTCAAATGGAGCTGGCCGCGATGGCGCGGCCGGAGTGGGGAGAAAACTGCGCGATGTCGCTTGATTGGGACAAGTTGCGAATATTTCATGCTGCGGCAGAAGCTGGGTCGTTCACCCATGCTGCCGAGACGTTGCACCTGTCGCAATCGGCTATTTCCCGTCAAGTCAGCGCCCTGGAGCAGGATGTCGGCGTGCCGCTGTTCCACAGGCACGCGCGGGGTCTCATCCTGACCGAACAGGGCGAGGTACTTTATCGCACCGCCCACGAAGTTCTCATGAAGCTTGAAAACGTCAGGTCGCGGCTCACCGAAAGCAAGGACAGGCCTTCCGGAAAGCTGCGTGTGACGACGACGGTCGGCCTCGGTTCGGGCTGGCTTATCGAGCGCGTTCAGGAGTTCATCGAACTCTATCCTGAAGTCCAGTTGCAACTGCTCCTCGACAATGAGGAACTCGATCTGACGATGCGCCATGCCGATTGCGCCATTCGCCTGCGCCAGCCGCAACAGCCGGATCTTATCCAGCGCCGCCTCTTTACCGTGCACATGCACGTCTATGCGGCGCCGGGCTATATTGCCAAATATGGCAAGATCGAAAGCATCGACGAAATCGATTCGCATCGCATCATCAGCTTCGGCGAACCCGCGCCCTCCTACCTCACCAATCTGAACTGGCTGGAGGTCATCGGCCGATCGGATGGGAACCTCAGGCCGGCGGTACTGCAGATCAACAACCTTTTGTCGATCAAGCGTGCCATCCAGAAAGGCGTCGGCATCGGTGTATTGCCGGACTATATGGTGGAGAAGGACTCGACCCTTGTTCGGCTTCTGCCCGAGATGGAATTGCCGTCCTTCGATACGTTCTTCTGCTATCCGGAGGGCATCAAGAACGCCGCAAAGCTGCATGTTTTCCGCGATTTCCTGTTTTCCAAGGCGCGCACCTGGGCGTATTAGACTATCCTTTCTTCGCAGGCGAATTATAGTCCGCCGTGAGGCACCTTCGAACGGACCGGCCATTGCGCCGGCACGGTGTGTCATGCCTGCAGTTGCTCGCATATCGATTGCGTTTCTGAGTCTGCTCTTGGCCTCTGGTCACAGCGATGCGGAAACACAAACGCCGATCGCCTCGGCCAATTTCGATTTCGTCGATACGTCCGGTGAGCCCCGGGACCAATCCGCTGATCATCAGAGGCGGCTCCGGGAGCTTGCCGACTATCTGCGCCAGCAACTGGCGGAGCAAGGCAAGTTCAAGCTGGTGCCGCTGCCATGCCAGGACGACCAATGCACGGCGACCGACCCGGGATTTGCAGCGCTCTCGGCAATGGCGAGGCAGAACGGCGCGACCTATGTCGTCATTGGCGCCGTGCAGAAAACCAGCACGCTCATCGGCTGGCTGCGATACTCGGTGCTGGACGTGCGGGACAGCCGTGCCGTCTGCGGCGACTTCATCACCTATCGCGGCGATACCGACGAAGCATGGCGGCGCGCTGCGAAGTTTTCGGCGGGACAAATCGTTCGGCATTGCGATTTCAATATGCAAAAATGATGAATTCTTAAGCGGATTGGCGCGCTATGCATCAGATGCATGGGTGCAATGCACAATTGGATGTTGCGAGAAAGGGCCAAAACCTTCATATCCACATCACTTGCCGGTGCGTCTCCTCCTCCCATTGCGCGCCCGCAAGTGTTCCCCTCTGGAGGTTTCAGCCGGAAACGGCACCTTCAAAACTTAAGGCCGGGCATTTGTCCGGCCTCTTTTCTTTTCAGGGGTACGCTTTTTAGCGATAGAGTTCTTCGCCCTCGATCCCCGCATATAATCCAGCCACCTGTTCGCCATATCCGTTGAACAGCAACGTCGGCACAGTCTCGCCCGTGTGCAACACGCGCTCCTGCGCCTGGCTCCAGCGCGGGTGCGCGACATCCGGATTGACGTTGGCCCAGAATCCATATTCGTTCGAGGCGAGCCCTTCCCAGAAGCTTACCGGCTGCTTGTCGGTGAAGCTGATCTTGCGGATCGATTTGACGGATTTGAATCCGTATTTCCACGGCAGGGCAAGGCGAAGCGGCGCGCCAAACTGGTTGAGGAGCGGCTTGCCATAGGCGCCCGTGACCATGAAGGCGAGTTCGTTGGCCGCCTCCGCCATGGTTACCCCCTCCACATAGGGCCAGGTATACAGGAAGCCATTCTGGCCGCTCGCCATCGCCGGATCGTAGAATGTCTCGAACCGAATATATTTCGCCGAGGCGGTCGGCTTTGCCAGTTCCACAAGCTTAGCCAGCGAGAAGCCGGTCCAGGGTATGGTCATCGACCACGCCTGGACGCAGCGGTGCCGGTAGAGGCGCTCCTCCAGCGGCATTTTTGCCTCAAGTTCGGCAAAGGCGATGGTGAAGGGGTTTTCCACCATGCCGCCGATTTCAATGTCCCATGGATTGGTGACGAGGGTCTGCGCCTCGGTCCATATGTCCTTATCGCCACCGAACTCATAGAAGTTATTATACTTCGAATTGATCTCTTCCGGCGTCAGGCTGCGGTCGAGTTTATAGGCCGTATTCTGTTTCGCGGGGTAGAGCGCCGGGTTGCCGGCGGGAAGGGTTGCAGCCCGCAAGGCTTTCGGCAGGCTCGCGCTCGCGGCAAGCACCAGTGCCCCGAGGCCCCAGGCCTTCAAAATGTCCCTGCGATCGAGAAATGCCCTTTCAGGGGTCGCCAAGGCGTCGGAAATCGCCCAGTTGGGCTTGCGAATTATTACGGCCATGACCACTCCGTTGTGCCGGTTTGCGGTGTGCAAAATAGCCAGTAATCGCAGGCCGTTCTCACACAATGGCGTGATTGGAACACGTTTGCTAAAAGGCTCAAATTAAGTTACAACAATGTTGCAACCGGGACATTTCATATGCGCAGTTCGCTTCGAAAGATGGGCAATTCTTCAGGGATTATCATACCAAAACCGTTCCTGGTCGAGATTGGATCGAAACCGGGTGATGAGGTTGATCTTGTGGTGGAGGACGGACGTATAGTCATTTCTCCGGTACCTGGCACGCCGCGCGCGCGCTGGGCCGAGGATGCGAAACGGGTCGCTGCTGCAGGAGATGATGAACTTCTGTGGCCGGAGTTTCCCAATGAAGCTGATGGCGAGCTTAAATGGTAAGTCGCGGCGACGTCTGGCTCATCAATCTTGATCCGACGATTGGCAGCGAAATCAAGAAAACCCGCCCTTGTCTCATTATCTCGCCGCCGGAAATGCACGACCACCTGCGGACGGTCATAGCGGCGCCCATGACGACCGGGAGCCGTCCGGCCGGATTTCGTATTGCCGTAACCTTTCAAGGCAAGGATGGCCTTGTCCTCCTTGACCAGCTTCGCACGATCGATAAGCAGCGGCTGGTAAAGAAGCTGGGTGGCGTATCACCGAACACGCTGACGGCTACGCTGAGCACGTTGTGCACAATGTTCCAGGAGTGAAAGAGGGCCCTGTGGCCCTCCTCATTTCATCAATCAGCGAAGGCTGGCGCAGAATCGCTGAATGCGCTTGCCGGCCTCTTCGAGGTTGGCGTCGGAGGTTGCATAGGAAATGCGGAAGTTCGGGCCGAGCCCGAATGCCGAGCCATGTACGGCGGCGACAGCTTCGGTCGCCAGCAGTTCGCTGACGAAATCCTCGTCGGTTTCGATGACCTTGCCCGACGGCGCGGTCTTGCCGATTGCGGCCGCGCAGGACGGATAGACGTAGAATGCGCCTTCGGGTTTCGGGCATTCGAGGAGCTTGGTCTGGTTCAGCATCGAGACGATCAGATCGCGACGCCCTTCGAAGGCCTTCTTGAACACCGGCAAATGTTCTTGCGTTCCATCGAGCGCTTCCACGGCCGCCCACTGTGAAATGGAACTCGTCCCGGAGGTCTGCTGGCCCTGGACCATGTCCATGGCCTTGATCAGTTCGAGCGGGCCGGCGGCGTAGCCGATGCGCCAGCCGGTCATGGCATAGGCTTTCGAAACGCCATTCATCGTCAGGGTGCGGTTGTAGAGGTTCGGCTCGACCTGCGCCGGCGTGACAAACTTGAAGTCGCCATAGGTCAGGTGCTCGTACATGTCGTCGGTCAGCACCCAGACATGCGGATGGCGCATCAACACATCCGTCAGCTTCTTCATTTCGTCCCACGTATAGGCCGCGCCCGAGGGGTTCGAAGGCGAATTCATGATGATCCACTTGGTCTTCGGCGTGATCGCACGCTCGAGATCCTCGGGCTGCAACTTGAATTCGTTCTTCTGCAGCGCGGAGACGATCACGGGGGTGCCGCCGCACAGCGCCACCATTTCCGGGTAGCTTACCCAATAGGGCGCAACGCAGATCACTTCATCGCCTGGATTGAGCGTCGCAAGCAGCGCGTTATAGATGACGTGCTTGCCGCCGGTGCTGACGATAACCTGGTTGGCTTTGTACTCGAGTTCGTTCTCGCGCTTGAATTTGCGCACGATCGCTTCACGCAGCTGCGGTATGCCCGCGACAGGCGTATATTTGGTTTCGCCGCGGCGGATGGCGGCAATTGCGGCTTCCTTGACATTATCGGGCGTATCGAAGTCCGGCTCGCCGACCGATAGCGAAATGACATCACGGCCCTCGGCTTTCAGATCGCGCGCTTTCTGGGTGATCGCAATGGTTGCGGAAGTCTTCACACGGGAAAGGGCGTCTGCGAGGAATGCCATTTTGTCGTTCTCCAGAAACGAGGGTTGATAACCGCCGGGCGGTTGCGGGGTTCGTATGTCGCAATGGAGGGCGAATCGCAAGCAAAAGCATGCCCTGAAGGCTTTTCATCGCGCACTTTCTATGCAGGGTGTGACATCGAACTGACGAAGCATCAGCTTCGCTTGTCCCATCCTTCAAGCAAAATGATTGGACATTGCGCGAAGGAGCGAAAATATTCGCCTGCCACAGGAGACCAGCCATATGCCGAAACTCTATTCACAGCCCGAATCCGGAAACTGCTACAAGCCACGGCTTTTGATGGCGAAATTGGCGATGCCGTTCGAGCATATCCATGTGTCTTCCGTCGATGGTTCAACGCGCAAGCCTGAATATCTGGCAAAAAATCCGAATGGAAAGGTGCCCCTGCTCGAACTCGACGACGGGCGGCTCCTCGCAGAATCAAACGCAATCCTGCTGCACCTTGGCGAAGGCAGCCGCTTCATTCCCGAGGACCCCTACGAGCGGGCGCTGATGTATCAGTGGCTGTTCTTCGAGCAGTATACGCATGAACCGAACATCGCCGTGCGAAAGGCCTTGTTCGTCTATCCGGAACGGGCCAAGGAGGCGACGCCCGAGCGGCTCGCGGCAACGCTCGAAGGTGGAAACAAGGCGCTCCTCGTTATGGAAACGCAGCTTCAAAAAACGCCATATCTGGTGGGCAGCAGCATGAGTCTCGCGGACATCGCCCTCTACGCCTATACACACGAAGCCAATCGCGGCGGCTACGATCTTTCAGCCTACCCGTCGATTGCAAAATGGCTGAGCCGGGTTGCTGCAGACGAAGGACACGTGCCAATCACGTGGATCCCGTAGGGACTATCCCACTCGCCGAAGTCATTTGATCTCGCGGTCTGCGCCGGTCATGCCCGGAAGGCGGCTCGCCAAAGCGTCGACGAGGACGCGCAGGCGGGCGGGCATGAAGGGCGCGGTCGGCCATACGGCGAATGTGTCGAAGATCAGAGGCTCAAGCCCGGTCAACACCTGGACCAGACGGCCTGCGTGAATGTGTTCGCGGATTAGCCAGCACGGCGACCATACGAGGCCAAGACCGCTCGCGGCAGCGTCCGCCGCAGCCTCAAGATCGTCAACGATGAGCAAACTTCGCGTCGGGGCAGCGAAGGTGCCGCCGCGCCCGTCAGGGAACAGCCAGGGGCGGGCATTGCCGTCGCGGCCATAGGTGATGGCATCGTGTGCAGCGATGTCATCGAGTGTGCCCGGTGTTCCGCGCGCGGCGAGGTAGTCCGGCGACGCGCAGATGGCCATGCGCTGGCGGGCGATACGGCGCGCGCTCAATCCAGCCCTGTCCGGAAGCACGGTGTTGCGCACGATCAAGTCGTAACCCTCTTCGATAAGGTCCACGGTCCGGTCGGTGAAGGAGACGTCGAACCGCAGTCGCGGATATTGCCGGGCGAGATCGAAGACGACCGGCGCCACGCAGCGCCTGCCGAAGATTGCCGGCACGCTGATCCGCATGCGGCCGGCTGGCTCGGCCATTTCCGAAGTCAGAGCAAATTCGGCCGCCTCGACTTCAGCGAGGACGCGCAGCGAGCGCTCGTAAAAGGCGTGCCCCTCTGCAGTCAGCGCAAATGCCCGGGTTGTGCGATGGCAGAGCCTGACGCCAAGCCGCTGCTCAAGGCGTGCCACGGTCTTGCCCACCGCAGACCTCGACATGTGCAGACGTTCGGCGGCTGCCGAGAATCCGCCCGCGTCGACAACTGCAACAAATTCCTGAATGCCGGCGAGTTTGTTCAAAGTCCTCGATCCTCATTGTAGACAACAGGGATACAATATTGATGCTCATTGGCGCAACTGTTGTGTGCTTGGCGCATATATGGTCGACACCTCAACCCGGAGGCGGGTGCCATAGAAAAGGTATATCCATGACAATGACGATGCGACGCTGGCAATTGACCGCGGCCGGCAGGGAAAATCTAACACTGGCGGAGGTACCGGTTCCGCAACCAGGGCCCGGCGAAATATTGATCAAGGTCTTCGCCGCGTCGTTGAACTATCGAGACAAACTCCTCATCGATGACGGTTTCGGCTTGCCCGAGCCGCTGACGGAACCGGTGGTTCCTGCTTCCGATCTTTCCGGCATCGTCGCCGGGGTCGGCGACGGCGTGACGCGCTTTGCCGTGGGCGACAGCGTCATCTCCACGTTTATTCCCGATTGGATCGATGGCGACGGCCCCGGTACCGCGAGACAGCCCAACGGGCGCACGCTCGGGGGCACGGTGCAGGGCGTCCTTTCGGAGTATGTCGTTCTCCACGAAGACTGGGCGGTGCGAGGCCCTGCCACCCTTACGCACAGCGAGGCCAGCACGCTGCCCTGCGCCGGACTGACCGCGTGGACGGCGCTTGTGGAGCGTGGATGGTTGCGGGCGGGACAGAGGGTCCTCATTATCGGCACCGGCGGCGTTTCGCTGTTCGGCCTTCAAATCGGCCTGATGCACGGGGCCGAAATCATCGTCGTTTCAGGCGACGACAAGAAGCTGGCTCGCGCGAGCGAACTCGGCGCCCGCCACGGCATTAACCGCAACAAAGAGGATTGGGTTGCCGCCGTTCATCGCCTGACGCGCGATCACGGCGCCGATCATATTCTCGAAACCGTGGGCGGCGCCCATCTTGGCAAATCGCTGGAGGCTGCCGCAGTCGCGGGGCGCATCTCCCTTATCGGCATTCTCGAAGGGCTGGATGTGTCCGGGAGCTTTGGCGCATTCGCCCGCAAGCGACTGATCGTCGAAGGTATTCAGGTCGGCCATCGGCGGGGACTTGAAGATCTCGCAAGAGCCTATGACGTTTCAGGCCTGAAGCCGATCATCGAGGCCAGCTACAAGTTGGCTGAACTCAACGCGGCGCTTGATCATCTTGATCGGGGACCGTTTGGTAAAGTTGTTGTTGAACTCGCTTAGAAGTTGAGTCCGGCGGGCCGACGAATCTCTTGATAAAAAACGAAAAAGGCGGGGTGAACCCGCCTTTCTCAATTCTGTGCTTCAGAAATCGAACGATTCCCGGTTTGCGGCATCAACCCGCGACGCTGAGGTTGTCAGCGGACGACTTGCCCGAACGACGGTCCTGAACGATCTCGTAGTTGACCTTCTGACCGTCATTGAGGCCGCGCAGACCTGCGCGTTCAACAGCGGAAATATGGACGAATACGTCGGCACCACCGGTATCAGGCTGGATGAAACCGTAGCCCTTAGTGCTGTTGAACCATTTCACTGTTCCCGTAGCCATGGGAAATTCCTTTCAGATGTATAAGACAGGCAGCATGCACATATGCAGCCCAGGGAATCGAACCTATGCAATGGAGTTCATCAGGAAGCGCAACGGGTTACGCAGGTCGCAAAGTCACTCGACCGATAAAATCGATGACGGATACATATGACAGATTCCGGCCCAAAACAAGCCGGATTCAAAATGGCCTGCCATCGAGGTTACCGCGCAGCGCTTGCGCGCGTAAATTTTGCCCCTACATTCCGTCTTGCATTTCAGCGCATTATCCGACGTGTGTTAGAAGGTAGAACAAGGCCGACTCGCGGTCGCCCACAGGGGAAACTCATGGCGGAGCAGAAACCGAACCGATCCACGCCCACCTCCGTCGCGGGCGAAGTGGAAGCGGGTCTCTGGGCGCAGCTTCGCGTCATCGGCAATATCTACTGGATTTCGCCGGTTCGTAACCGCCTTATTCTCCTCATCCTCGGCGTTTTCGCCATTATCATCGTCACCTCGGCGGGGCAGGTCCTTCTCAACCGCTGGAACGTGCCGTTCTATGATGCCCTGTCGCGACGTGATTTTTCGGCGTTCGTCGATCAGCTTATGGTGTTCTTCGCCATTGCCTCGGTGCTGCTCGTGCTCAACGTGGCGCAGACCTGGCTCAATCAGATGGCGCGCCTCAAGCTGCGCGAGGGGCTGACGCGCGATCTCGTCGGCGAATGGCTGCAACCACGACGGGCATTCAAGCTCTCCAATTCCGGTCCAATCGGCGTCAATCCCGACCAGCGCCTGCATGAGGACGCCCGCCACCTCGCCGAAATGTCGACCGATCTCGGCTTCGGGCTGTTGCAGGCGTCGATATTGCTGATCAGCTTTGTCGGCGTGTTGTGGACGTTTTCCAGCGGCTTCGTCTTCAACGTGGCGGGCTACAGTTTTTCCATACCGGG
The DNA here is from genome assembly GCF_009647635.1 of Phyllobacterium sp. SYP-B3895. NCBI lineage: Bacteria > Pseudomonadati > Pseudomonadota > Alphaproteobacteria > Hyphomicrobiales > Phyllobacteriaceae > Phyllobacterium > Phyllobacterium sp. SYP-B3895. The sequence goes on from NZ_WJIG01000003.1 coordinate 303,752, forward strand.
CTACATGGTCTGGGCAGCATTTCTCTATGCCGGCATCGCTTCGTGGATCAGCTGGCTCGTCGGACGCCGGCTCATCCATCTCAATGCCGACCGATATCAGAAGGAATCCGAACTGCGCTTCTCGCTGATGCGGGTGAACGAACATATCGATGCGATTTCGCTCTATCGCGGTGAGGCCGACGAGAATCGCCGGCTCGGTTTCGATATCGACCGACTGCTTGGCGCAATCCGCCTGCTGGTCACCGCCTTGACCCAACTGACCTGGGTCACTTCCGGTTACGGCTGGATCACAATCGTTGCCCCGATCCTCGTTGCAGCGCCGGTCTACTTTGCCGGTAACCTGTCCTTTGGCGGCTTGATGGCTGCGATCGGGGCGTTCAACCAGGTGCACGACGCATTGAAATGGTTCGTCAACAATTTCGGCGCCATTGCCGATTGGCGCGCCACGCTTTTGCGCGTGACGTCATTCCGCCAGGCTGTCCAAGCGACCGACCTCATGAACAGTGTTGACCAGCGCATCAAATTCACCGAGACGGATTCCAACCAGATCGTCCTAGAATCGCTGAAAATCACCGCGCCCAGGGCAACGGTCCGGCTGAAGGAAAAGAAGGCGGTCGTCAAGGAAGGCGAGCGCGTCCTGATAACCAGTGAAGCGGGGATAGACAGGACATTGCTGTTCCGCGCCATTGCAGGCCTCTGGCCGTGGGGTGCCGGAACGGTCAGCCTGCCAGCCAACACCTCGATCCTCTATATGCCGCGTTCGCCCTATTTTCCGCCTGGAAGCCTGCGGGGAGCGATGTCGTATCCGCAAGGCGAGGAAGCATTTTCCGACGAGCAACTGGTATCGGCCCTTCATGAGCTCGGCCTGACCCGGCTTGAAACGATGCTTGATTTCCGCGCGCGCTGGGACCGGGAGCTCAGCGACGACGAACAGCAATCGCTGGCCTTCGCCCGCCTCAAACTGCACGAACCAAGCTGGGTGGTGATCGACGAGGCCCTCGACGCTATGGAACCTGCTGCGCATGAGCGGGTCATGAAGGTTTTGCGCAATCATCTCGCCAAATCGACCGTGGTGCATATCGGGCGGGAGGACAAGGACGAAAAGCTCTTCGCCAAGGTGCTGCATTTCGTCAGCGACCCCTCAGGCCACGGGCTCGAGAACGAAGGGATCGAAGGGGTGTAGTGGCTACCAGATTGTGGTGATGTGCGCGTATTCCTGAATTTTGCTGTCGGCTGTGACCAGCGGCGCGCTCAAGACATGACACGTGGCGACGATCATGCGGTCAGCCGGATCCTTGTGAAAGTCGCCGGGCAATGTCACCGATTTTACTCCGATCTCGCGATCTACGGCGACAAAGCGCATTCGCTCGATTCGCGCGACTGCGCTTAGCCAGGAATCGACATCCATCGAAAGCACCAACCGTCTTCGATCGACCAGCATGGCGATTTCCCACGCTGAGATGGCCGACACAATGATCTCGCCACTCACTTGCTGCTCTTGGATCACGTTTCGCGCTGCCCTGCTCAAGGCGGGATCGCCGCTCACCCACCAGACCAGGACATGTGTGTCCAGTACGATCACTGCGCCTCGGCCCAGTCATCGTCGCCGACCGGGTCGGTTGGCTTGTCATACTGAATGACCGAGCCACGCAACACGTCCATTGCGCTGCGTTCGGTTCCGTCGCGATAAGGTCGCACTTCGAGCACCGGCTTGCCGTGGTCGGTCACGACAAGGCTAACGCCAGACGCTTCGACCTGCCGAAAATATTCAAGCGCCTTTGCCTTGAATTCGGATTTGGATACCTGTCTGCTCATATTTGTGACCATAGTCAGATGCCTATGGTCATTTTACTTTGTATTGTCCTACAAGGCAAGGCTGGTAGCGGTGCCGCCAGACCGGCCTAGACAGTCAAACGAAATAATCCTGCAGCGGCCTGACCTCAAGCGAACCCGCCTTCAATGCTGCGATTGCTTCGGCGACCGCATCGGCGCCCGAGAGGGTGGTGTAGTACGGCACCTTCTGCATCAGCGTTGCGCGGCGGAGGGACTTAGAGTCCGAGATCGCCTTGGCGCTGTCCGTGGTGTTGAAGACCAACTGGACCTGCCGGTTGCGGATGGCATCCTCGACATGCGGGCGGCCTTCCTGAACCTTGTTGATCTTTTGGGCCGCGACGCCGTTTTCCGAAAGGAAACGGGCGGTGCCGCCGGTCGCCATGATTTTGAAGCCGAGCCCCGAGAGACGCTTCACGGCCGAAAGTATACCCGGCTTGTCGTCGTCGCGGACAGAGACGAACAGCGTACCATCGCGCGGAAGATCGACGCCGGCGCCGAGCTGTGACTTGGCAAAGGCCAGCGCATAGTCATAGTCGAGGCCCATGACCTCACCGGTCGAGCGCATCTCCGGCCCAAGCAGCGTATCGACGCCGGGGAAGCGCGCGAACGGGAATACCGCTTCCTTGACGGCGATGTGCTTGCGGCCCGTCGTTGACGGCTTGCCGCCATAATTGGCAAGCGCCTGATCCAGCGTTTCGCCGGACATGATCCGTGCTGCGACCTTGGCAATTGGCGTTCCGATGGTCTTGGCGACGAAGGGCACTGTACGAGAGGCGCGGGGGTTCACTTCAAGCACATAGATCGTATTGTCCTTGATGGCGTATTGCACGTTCATCAGGCCGACGACATTGAGCGATTTGGCAAGCGCCGCCGTCTGCTTTTCGAGTTCGGCCACGGTTTCAGCGGAGAGCGAGTGGACGGGCAGGGAGCAGGCGCTGTCGCCGGAATGGATGCCGGCCTCCTCGATGTGCTCCATGATGCCGGAAACCCAGGTGTCCTTGCCGTCGCACAGGCAGTCGACATCGACCTCTATGGCCTCTGTCAGATAGCGGTCGAAAAGCAGCGGGTTTTTGCCGAGGAGCGTATTGATCTGCCCGGTTTTATCATTGGGATACTTCTGCTTGATTTCCTCAGGCACGAGTTCCGGAACCGTGTCGAGAAGGTAGCTCTGCAGCGACCGCTCGTCATGGATGATCTGCATGGCGCGTCCGCCGAGTACGTAGGATGGGCGTACCACAAGCGGGAAGCCGAGTTCGCCGGCAATGGTGCGGGCCTGCTCAACCGAATAGGCGATACCGTTTTTCGGCTGGGTCAAGTCAAGCTTGACGAGAAGCTTCTGGAAGCGGTCGCGGTCCTCTGCAAGGTCGATCGCGTCCGGCGACGTGCCGAGGATCGGGATGCCGGCCTTTTCCAGCGCATCGGCGAGCTTGAGAGGCGTCTGGCCACCGAACTGGACGATGACGCCATGGAGCGTGCCGGCGCTCTGTTCCGTGCGCAGGATTTCGAGAACGTCTTCAGCCGTCAAAGGTTCGAAGTAGAGCCGGTCCGAGGTGTCGTAGTCGGTCGAAACGGTCTCCGGGTTGCAATTGATCATGATGGCTTCGTAGCCGGCGTCGCGCAGTGCGAAAGCGGCGTGGCAGCAACAATAGTCGAATTCGATACCCTGGCCGATACGGTTCGGGCCGCCGCCGAGGATGACCACTTTCTTGCGATCGGAAACCTCGGCCTCCGAGGCGAGCGCGCCGGCGAAGGGTACTTCATAGGTCGAATACATGTAGGCGGTCGGCGAGGCGAACTCGGCAGCGCAGGTGTCGATGCGCTTGAAGACCGGATGAACGTCGAGATTGTTGCGAAGCTTGTTGACATCGGAGGCCTCGACCTTGGCGAGACTGGCGAGACGGGCATCGGAAAAGCCCATGCCCTTCAGCATGCGCAGGTTCTGCGCGTCCTGCGGCAGGCCATGCTCGCGCACCCGTTCTTCCGTGGCGATGATTTCAGCCATCTGTTCGAGGAACCACGGGTCGATCTTGCAGCCTTCGTGAACTTCCTCGACGGAAAGACCAAGCCGTAGCGCCTGCGCCACCATGCGCAGCCGGTCCGGCGTGGGCGTGCCGATGGCGGCGCGGATCGCATTGTTGTCGTTGCCCTCGCCGGTGCCGGGGATCGTAATTTCGTCGAGGCCGGTCAGACCGGTTTCAAGGCCGCGCAGCGCCTTCTGCAGCGATTCCTTGAAGGTGCGTCCGATCGCCATGACCTCGCCGACCGACTTCATTGCCGTCGTCAGGATCGGTTCGGCGCCAGGGAATTTTTCGAAGGCGAAGCGGGGGATCTTTGTGACGACATAATCGATCGACGGTTCAAACGATGCCGGCGTCGCGCCGCCGGTAATGTCGTTTTCGAGTTCGTCGAGCGTGTAGCCGACGGCGAGCTTGGCTGCGACCTTGGCAATGGGGAAGCCCGTCGCCTTCGACGCCAGCGCCGAGGAGCGCGACACGCGCGGGTTCATCTCGATGACGATCAGCCGCCCGTTTTCCGGGTTGACGGCGAACTGAACGTTCGAGCCGCCGGTCTCGACCCCGATCTCGCGCAGCACCGCGATGGAGGCGTTGCGCATGATCTGGTATTCCTTGTCGGTCAAGGTCAGAGCAGGGGCAACGGTGATCGAGTCGCCGGTATGGACGCCCATGGGATCGACGTTCTCGATCGAGCAGATGATGATGCAATTGTCCGCCTTGTCGCGAACAACCTCCATCTCGTACTCCTTCCAGCCGAGGACCGACTCCTCGATCAGCACCTCGGTCGTCGGCGAGGCATCGAGGCCGCTGCCGATGATTTCATAGAACTCGGTGCGGTTGTAGGCGATGCCGCCGCCGGTGCCGCCCATGGTAAAGGAAGGGCGGATGATTGCCGGGAGACCGACATGGTCGAGCGCGGCCCCGGCCATACCGAGTGCATGCGAGACATAGCGCTGCTTGCGGTCGCCTTCGCCGAGCTGCCATTCGGTCTCAAGCTTGTCGAGCGCCGCGTCGAGTTCCGCGCCGGAATATTTCGCTTTCACCGCCTCGCGCTGCTCCTGGTGCAGGCGGCGGTCATGATCCTTGACGTCCGTGGCATTGGCGAGCATGGAGCGCGGTGTTTCGAGGCCGATCTTGGCCATCGCCTCGCGGAAAAGCGCCCGGTCCTCGGCCTTGTCGATAGCGGCCGCATCGGCGCCGATCATCTCGACATTGTACCGGTCGAGAACGCCCATGCGGCGCAGCGAAAGCGCGGTATTGAGCGCGGTCTGGCCGCCCATGGTCGGCAGCAGCGCGTCCGGACGTTCCTTGGCGATGATCTTCGCGACGACTTCCGGGGTGATCGGCTCGATATAGGTGGCGTCGGCTAGTTCCGGATCGGTCATGATCGTTGCCGGATTGGAATTGACGAGGATGACCCGGTAGCCTTCTTCCTTCAGCGCCTTGCAGGCTTGCGTGCCGGAATAGTCAAACTCGCATGCCTGACCGATGATGATCGGGCCAGCGCCGATGATCAGAATAGATTTGATGTCGGTGCGTTTTGGCATGGTCGGTTCCTATCCATAGCGTGCTGCACAAAAAACCGCACGGGTTTCGACCGTACGGACAGACACTTAAGTTCCAGATGCGAGGCTAAGGCTGCCTTATAGGCAAAGGAATCGCATTACGTAACCCCAAAAACGCGGCATTTCATGCTTTTTCGCCGCAGTTTGGGGCTCGTTTGTGGCTCGGCCTTGCCGCTGCATCAATCGGTCATGAAAGTTGATTATGTGTGGCCGGCGCCCGTGCGTTGAAAAATAGCCGCATGCGTGAAACAAATATCGCACTATACTGTTGATAGTGCAGCATATCGGCCGGTTCGTCGGCTGGCTTTGGGGAGATGGACATGCGTTGGCAAGGCCGCAGGCAAAGTGACAATGTTGAGGATCAACGCGGCGAGGGCGACGGCGGCTTTCCCGGAGGCATCGGGCGCGGCGGGTTTCGATTGCCGACAGGCGGCGGTTTCAGCACGGCGCGCGGCGGCGGCTTTTCAGGCATCGTCATCCTCGCAGCAATTTTCCTGTTTCTGAAGTTCTGCACCAATATCGATCCCATGCAGATCCTCGTCGGTTCCGGCGAAGATGGCGGATCGCTTTCGCCGAGCCAGACCCAGTTGCCCTCGGGCGGCGACACGTCTGTCAAGAGCAATGACGAGATGACCCAGTTCGTCCGGACGATCCTTGCCGAGACCGAGGACGTCTGGAGCGGCATCTTCCAGGCCGAGGGCCAGACCTATCCGGCGCCCACTATGGTGCTCTTCAACGGGCAGGTGCGGTCCGCCTGCGGTTTCGCCAGCGCAGCGTCCGGGCCGTTCTATTGCCCCGGTGATCGCAAGCTCTACATCGATCTGAGTTTCTATGACGAACTTGACAAGAAGTTCGGCGCATCGGGCGACTTCGCCCAGGCCTACGTGCTTGCCCACGAAGTCGGCCACCATGTGCAGAACCTGATCGGCGTGCTGCCCAAGTTCAACCAGATGCGGCAGAACATGAGCGAGGCAGATGCCAATGCCATGTCTGTTCGCGTCGAGCTCCAGGCCGACTGTTTCGCCGGCATCTGGGGTCACTTCACCGAGCAGAAGGGCATTCTCGAAACAGGCGATCTGGAAGAGGCATTGAATGCCGCACAGAAGATCGGCGACGATACGCTGCAGCGGAAAATGCAGGGTTATGTCGTGCCGGAGAGCTTCAACCATGGCACCTCGCAGCAACGTGCGACCTGGTTCAAGCGCGGATTCGACAGCGGCAAGCTCGATAGCTGCGATACGTTCAATAGCAAGATCTGATGTGGCCGGTTGCCTCCCGTGACGGGAGGCACTCCGCTAGATGGCTTCTTGCTCGCTGACCAGGTCAAGGCCGAGCGCATGGGCGACGGCCGCTCTAGAGTGGATCGTCGTCGAGTCGAATGCCGGCAGGGCCAGATTATCGTCGGTAAGCGACAGGCATATTTCCGTGCAGCCAAGAATGACGCAATCGGCGCCGGCTTCCTTGCCGCGCTGAACGATCTTTTCGAGCGCATGGCGGGAATCATCCTTGACGATGCCACAGCACAGTTCATCAAAGATCACAGAGTGAATCTTGGCGCGATCGATCTCGTTCGGCACCATGACCTCGATAGCAAAGTGATCGCGCATGAATTCGGCGTAGAAGCCGTGTTCCATCGTATAGCGGGTCGCGAGCAGCAGCGGCCGGCTTTTTCCTGCGGCAGCCAGCGCTTTCGCGGTTTCGGTGCGGATATCGATAAGCGGCACGCGAATAGAGGCTGCGACGGGTTCGGCGACGAGGTGCATGGTATTGGTGCAGATGAGCACACAATCAGCGCCGGCAGCTTCGAGGTGCTGGGCCGCACCGGAGAGGAGCACAGCGGCATCGTCCCAGCGATTGGCTTTCTGCAAGGCAACGACTTCCGAGAAGTCGAGCGACTGCATGGCAATCTTTGCCGAGACCAGCCCGCCAAGTCGCTCGCGGATCATCTCATTGATCTGGCGATAATAAACAGCGGTGCTTTCCCAGCTCATCCCGCCAATCAATCCGATAGTGCGCATACCATCCCCTTGCTTTGTGACTTGGGCAAAGGATAGTCGGGAACACGCGCAAAAGCTTCGCAAACTTGGCGCCTTTTGGTTGCGGCTTTGCAAAAAATCAGCGTATTATATGTCTAACGTGCAATAAATGGGCTCGGTTTAATCAATGTTCGACGATCGCGATCGGAAAATCCTTGATTTGCTGCAGAATGACGCGTCACTCGGCGTATCTGAACTTGCTGAACGGGTGAACCTTTCGGTATCGGCATGCTCGCGCCGCATCCAGCGCCTCGAAGAGGAGGGGTTCATCGCGCGACGCGTGGTCCTCCTTGATCGTCCGCTGATGGGATTGCCGACGACGATGTTCGTCATCGTCCGCACTGCACGCCATTCAGCCGAATGGCTCGAACAATTCCGCAAGGCGATCAACGACATTCCCGAAATCGTTGAGGTGCATCGCATGACCGGTACGATCGACTATATCCTGAAACTCGTCCTGCCACGCGTCGAGGCCTACGACGGCATCTATCGGACGCTGGTCGAAAGAGTCGAGTTCTTCGACCTTTCCGCTTCGGTTTCGATGGAGATCCTGAAGACTACAACTGCTGTGCCGACGCGTTACGTGCGCTAGCATTTGGCAGCAGTTGTCAGGAGCAAGCTCGCTTTCAGCCAGAAATCGATGGTATTTTGCGCCGTTTCCTGTTCATGTTCACGAATTGTTTCGCGCCTGACGACTGAAAATGCGCCCTTTCCGCCTCCGCTGCGCATATGAGGGCTGTTTGTGAGTTTTCCAATGATCGACCCGGTCCTTGCCAAACGCGGCCTCATTCTCGTTTTTACGATCCTCCTGCTCGACATCATCGGCATTGGGATCATCATTCCCGTTCTCCCCGAATATCTGGAAGAACTCACCGGCACGGATGTCGGACAGGCGGCAATCTACGGCGGCTGGCTGCTTTTCGTTTATGCGGGCATGCAGTTTGCATTTGCGCCGCTTATTGGAAATCTGAGCGACCGGTTCGGCCGCAGACCAATCCTGTTGATATCCATCATCACCTTCTCACTTGACAATCTGATCTGCGCGCTTGCACCCAACTTCGCCATTTTGTTGCTCGGACGGATTCTCGCGGGGATAAGCGGCGGCAGCTACGCGACGGCTTCGGCCTATATTGCCGATGTCAGCACCGACGAGAACCGCGCCCGAAATTTCGGCCTGCTCGGCATCGCCTTTGGCATTGGATTCATTCTCGGCCCGATCATAGGCGGCTTCCTCGGTGAATTCGGTCCGCGGGTTCCCTTCTTTGGCGCCGCAGCAATCTCATTCGTCAATTTCGTCGTTGCCTGGTTCATGCTGCCTGAAACACTCGCAATCAAGAACCGCCGGGCATTCGAGTGGAAGCGCGCCAATCCCATTGGCGCGCTGAGACAGATGCGCCAGCACAAGGGCATCCTCGCTATCGGACTTGCGTTTTTCATGCTTACGCTCGGGCATATGGCATACCCGTCGGTATGGGCCTATGTCGGAACTTTTCGCTATGGCTGGAGCGAGAGTGACATTGGCCTTTCGCTTGGCGTGTATGGCCTCTGCAGCGCCCTCGTTATGGGGCTGGTGTTGCCGCGCGTCGTCACGAAGTTCGGCGAGTGGCGAACCGCGGTCATTGGCCTGACCTTCGCCATGCTCGGCTTCTTCGGCTATGCGAGCGCCTGGCAGGGCTGGATGGTTTATGCGGTGATCATCGCGACCTGCCTGGAAGGTCTGGCCGACCCGGCCATGCGCAGCATCGCATCAGCCAAGGTGCCGGCCTCCGAACAGGGCGAACTCCAGGGCGCGATGACGAGCCTTTTCAGCATAACCAATATTATCGGGCCGCTGATCTTCACGCAGATTTTCGCGGTTTTCACTGCGGCGGATGCGCCGGTGAAATTTGCCGGCGCCGCCTACGTGCTTGGCGGTCTGTTCGTGCTCGTTGCCGTCATCGTTTTTGTCCTGCGCGTCGAAAAACCTTCGCCGGCAAAGGATGGCGCGCTTGCACCGGGCGCGCTTGCGCCCAACGAGGCACAGTAGCTCAGGCGAGGAGCCTTTGTTCGATCCGGATCATGGCGCGCTCGAAGACCGAAGCATCCCCACGGGCCCGGGCCAATACCAGCGCACCCTGGATGCCAGCTACGGACTCTTCAGCAAGATCTGCCGCATCCCCCGCACTGCAGCCATTTTTGACGAGGGCCGCGGCCAGTGACGCCTGCCAATCGGAAAAGTAGGCGCTGATCCGATTGCCGAACCGATCGCGGACGTTGTCGAGAGCAAATGCGCCGACAAGGCACACGCGCCGCCCCGAGTGAAAATATGCGGTCACGCTGCGGCACATTGCTTCGATAGCGGCGCGGGGATCAGCATCTTCCCGCAAGACCCGATAGATATTCGCCTCGAACCAGGCATCTATTTCGGCAAGGACCGCCGTTGCCATTTCCTCTTTGCCGCCAGGAAAGAAGTGGTAGAGGCTCCCCTTGCCGAGGCCGGTGCGCTCACCGATGATGGCAAGGCTTGCACCCTCGAAGCCATATTCACGGAAGATTTCGGCAAGAACTGGAACGACGTCGGCGCGTTCGGCAACGGATTTGGCCATAGCCTACAGACCGAGATCCGTTAGCCCCGGATGGTCCGCCGGGCGGGGTTTCGAGCGTTCCCAGAAAAACTTCCGTTCCGATTCCTTGATGGACAGGTCATTGATTGATGCGTAGCGTTCGCGCATCAGCCCGTTCTCGTCAAACTCCCAATTCTCGTTGCCATAGGCACGGAACCAGTTGCCCGAATCGTCGTGATATTCATAGGCGAAGCGAACGGCGATCCGGTTGTCTGTAAACGCCCAAAGCTCCTTGATCAGGCGATAATCAAGCTCGCGCACCCACTTTGCGGTAAGGAAGGCAACAATCTCTTCGCGCCCGCTGATGAAGGTGGAGCGATTGCGCCACGAACTGTCGAGCGTATATGCGAGGGAGACGCGCTGCGGATCGCGGCTATTCCAGCCGTCTTCCGCGACACGAACTTTTAAGATCGCTGTTTCGCGCGTGAAGGGCGGCAGCGGCGGACGTTGCTCTGACATGGTCGGTTCCCTTGTGTACCGAAAGGTAAAATCTTGAGTGATTGGTACAGTTGTTGCCTTTGATGTCAAGAGCAAACTCGGTAGTTTCCTGCGCAAGCGAATTTATCTTCAGCCATTTTCACCATTTCACATTTGCTCTAGAAAATGGGCGCCGTTGGAAGGTGAGGTGAGAAAATGTCCCAAGGATCGCGCGTTACGCTGGATGGAGCAGGGCTCAGCCTGTCGAGGATTGTCCTCGGTGGATGGCGCCTCCTGGATGGAACTTCGAAACCAAGTGCCTCCGACGTTGCGCGGCTCATTCAGGGTTCAATCGACCTTGGAATAACGAGCTTTGACCATGCGGACATCTACGGCAACTACGGAGTTGAGCAAGCTTTCGGAGAGGGGCTTAAAGATTGGGGCGGTCCCCGGGACACGATAGAGTTGATCAGCAAATGCGATATCATGCTGAAATCAAATGCCCGCCCCGACAATCGTCTCAAACACTACGATACGAGCGCCGCGCATATCAGGGCCTCCGTCGAACGCTCGCTCACCAATCTCCACACCGACTATCTCGATATTTTGCTGATCCATCGTCCCGACCCTCTCATGAATGCGGACGAGACGGCCTCGGGTCTGGAAAGCGTCGTAAAAGCAGGGAAGGTTCGCGCTGTCGGCGTCTCGAATTTCTCGCCATCGCAGTTCGACCTGTTGGCATCGCGTTTGTCGTTTCCACTGGTGACGAACCAGATCGAAATGTCGGTGCTTCAAACATCGCCGTTATTTGACGGCAGCCTCGACCATGCGCAACGGTTGCGCTACGCGCCGATGATCTGGTCCCCACTTGGCGGCGGCAAGCTCTTCAGCAGTAACGGGCAGCGTGAAAGCTGCGTTCGTGATGTCCTGGGCGAAGTGGGAGCGAAAATTGGCGTGGAGGACATCTCCGCGATCGCGATCGCCTGGCTGCTATGCCATCCGGCGAGGCTTATCCCAGTGCTTGGCAGTTTAAACCTTGATCGTCTCGCAGCAATGTCTCGGGCGCTCGACATCGAACTCGACCGCCAGCAATGGTTCGAAATCCTCAAAGCTGCTACGGGACGGGACGTGCCCTGATCAGGCCGCCTGGTCCCGCTCCGGCAGCGGTTCCAGACCCTTGCGCGCGCGAATGAGATTGAAGAAGCGGCGGAAGAGATAGTGCGAGTCCTGCGGGCCGGGCGAGGCCTCCGGGTGATGCTGGACCGAAAAGATCGGGCGGCCGGTGACGCGCAAGCCGCAATTGCTGCCGTCGAACAGCGAGACATGGGTCTCTTCGACGCCAGCGGGCAGCGATTTGGTGTCGACCGCAAAGCCATGGTTCATCGAGACGATCTCGACCTTGCCGGTGGTATCGTCGCGTACCGGATGGTTGGCGCCGTGGTGGCCCTGGTGCATCTTCTGCGTGTCGCCACCCAGCGCGAGCGCCAGCATCTGGTGGCCGAGGCAAATGCCGAAGATCGGGATTTCGGTCTCGATCAGTTGCTTGATCGCGGGGACCGCATATTTTCCGGTTGCGGCCGGGTCGCCCGGGCCGTTCGAAAGGAAAATGCCGTCAGGCTGGTGGGCGAGAACGTCGTCCGCCGTGGCCGTCGCCGGAAGAATGGTGACCTTCGCGCCAAGGCCGGCAATGAGCCGGAGGATATTGCGCTTGATGCCATAGTCGATGGCAACCACGTGGAATTCCGGCGCCGACTGTTCGGCAAAGCCTTCATTCCAGACCCATGGCTTCTCGGTCCAGACCGAACTCTGGCCGGACGTGACGTCCTTGGCGAGATCGAGGTCGAGAAGGCCATGCCATGCAGCAGCGCGTGCTTTCAGCGCCGGGATGTCGAACTTGCCGTCCGGATCGTGGGCGATCACGGCGTTCGGCATGCCTTTTTCGCGGATGAGGACGGTGAGCGCGCGGGTATCGACGCCGGCAAGCGCGATGATGCCACGCGCTTTTAGCCAATGATCAAGGTTGTCGGCGGCACGATAGCTCGACGGCGCGGTGATGTCCGCCTTGAAGATTGCGCCGACAGCGCCAGCCCGGTTGGCGGGCGTCAAATCCTCGATGTCTTCCTTGTTGGTGCCGACATTGCCGATATGCGGGAAGGTGAAGGTCACGATCTGACCCGCATAGGAAGGATCCGTCAGTATCTCTTCATAACCGGTAAGTGCGGTATTGAAGCAGACCTCCGCCTCGCAGCTGCCGGTGGCGCCGAGGCCCTTGCCTTCGATGACCGTGCCATCGGCGAGGACGAGAACTGCCGTCGGCTTTGCTTGCGTCCAGCCGGCGGTCTTGGGGCTCGTCTGGGCTGCAGCGTCTGTCGTTGTCGAGGGGTTCATGCGGCACTCCTGGCGTGGGCTTGCGTCGTTGTTGTCCTTGTCGTTGCGGGGCATTGAAGAATGCCGTCCATGCGTCCATATGACGTGACTGAACGCGGTGGCCGGAAAGCTCTCCACCGCAGCAACAACAATAATAGTCTGGCTAAGGCCCACTCCATAGACAAAGCCGCGCCCGCGGTCAATTGGAACGCGAAGACTCCTGGTGAATTCTCCAGGCGTCGGGATTGACACCAATTGTATACGCCTGGCTCCGCGTCTAGGTTACTCGCAAACAGGAGACGACGAATATGCGCGATACGATCGCACAAGCACTCACCGCCGCCGTCAAGGCACAGGACAAGCGCCGGGTCCCGACGTTGCGCCTGATCATGGCGGCTATTAAGGATCGCGACATTCTCAACCGGGGAACGGGCAAGGAGCCGGTGACGAACGAGGAGATCAGCACAATCCTCGCCAAGATGATCAAGCAGCGCGAGGAATCGGCGAAGCTCTACGAAGATGGCGGCCGCCAGGAGCTGGCCGAGCAGGAGCGCGCCGAGATCGAGATTATCCGCGACTTCATGCCAAAGCAGATGAGCGAGGCCGAAATACGCGCCGCGACATCGCTAGTCATCGCGGAAACCGAGGCAAGCGGCCTGCGCGACATGGGCAAGGTCATGAATGCGCTCAAGGAGAAATATGCCGGTCAGATGGACTTCAGCAAGGCAAGCGCCCTGGTCAAGGAACTGCTGCAGTAGCTGCGCTCGAGTAAAGTGTGCGACCTGCTTTGTGGCCGGGAACTTATCGCAGTTCAGGGTTTTCTGAGGAGAAGGCGGGCTCGCAGGCCATCGGGATTTGAAAGGTCAAAGCTTTAAGATGGGCATATTGTCATCGTGCGCAATTTTTAGGCGTCATTGGCGAAAAACCATGTAGGATGCACTGAGCCACTCCGTCTATTGCTTGCCGGAGTGGACGTTCTTCCAACGTAATTAATGATCAGGCGCAGGCCACTGCGATACATCGGTCGTCTGCTTTTATTGTTTTCGATTTTTAGACCCGGAGCGCCACGAATGAAGATTGAAGTCGGATGCAAGCTGACCTTCGAGTTTCCGCAGGAAACACCGATTATCGCCATACTGAATGTTCATCACTCGCGCGTTGACGATCTCATCGGTATAGAGACGTTCAAGACAGCACCACTTATCCATGCCCATGGCTACCACGACCAATTTGGAAACTGGTGCAATCGTATCCTGGCGCCCGCAGGCCAATTCAGTTTGAGCACGAATGCTGTTGTCAACGACAGCGGCTCACCCGACCCGATCCACCTCGATGCCGTGCAGCATCTGGTTCAGGATCTTCCCGATGAGGTGCTGGTTTACCTGATGGGTAGCCGCTATTGCGAGACCGACTTGTTGAGCGATCAGGCCTGGCGGCTGTTCGAACAATTCCCGCTCGGCTGGCAACGCGTTCAGGCCGTCTGCGATTACGTGCACCAGCATATCAAATTCGGTTACGCATATTCCAATCCGACCCGGACGGCGAGCGGTGCTTTTGGCGAGGGCATTGGTGTCTGCCGGGACTTTACGCACCTCGCGGTCGCATTCTGCCGCTGTCTCAACATACCGACACGTTATTGCACCGGATATATAACCGATATTGGGGTTCCACCGCCGCATTCGGAGATGGATTTCTGTGCGTGGATGGAGGTCTTCCTCGGCGGAGAGTGGCATGCATTCGATCCGCGAAACAACGCGCCGCGCATTGGACGCATCAAGGTCGCGCATGGGCGCGATGCTGCGGACGTCCCGCTCACGAACGTCTTCGGTCCCAATGTCCTGACGCAATTCAAGGTGTGGGCCGACGAGGCAGTCCCGGCCTGACGGGCGAAACCTGCCTGCACCCTCGTCAGATCAGTTCACCAATTCGAAATCGCCGGGCTTCCAGCTCTTGTCGAACCACGGTTCGAGCGGTGCGTACAGGCGCAGGATGGAACTCCAGCCCTTGCCCGGCACGGTCTGCACCCAGTTGCTTTCGTGCCCGGCGGGCGCTTTCGGCGCAAACCAGACTGTCACCGATCCATCTTCGTTCTTCTTGATGTCGGGATTATTGCTGTCGATACCTGCCAGTTTCTGGTCTGTTTCGAGCATGGAGCGGGTCTGATTGTCGTAGGCTGTGAACGACCAGAACTGGCCGGCGGGTATCGGTGCGGGGAGCGTAATCTTGTAGGTCTTTCCGCCATCAAGAAATGTCCCGGCCGCGTCGCGAACGGCAAAGGCGTAGGCTGATCCGGTGCCGGGCTTCGCGGCTGCCATGGCCGGCGTTATTCCGGTTGCCATGTAATGGAACATGGTACGCGGATCGAGCATGCGTTCTCCATCGTTCAGGAACTGGTAGCTGTTGCCGATGAACCCGTTGTTCCACTGGCGGTCAGGATAGAATTTGGCGCGCTCGTCGCGTGGAGCAAACACCATCGCCCGCGCCGTCGCGTTGCCCACCGCAATGGCGTCGGTGAGAATGGCTTTCATCCGTGCATCAGGCGCGAATGGCTTGCCCTTCTTTATGCCGATGGAAGCGAACAGACCGACAATCTCCGGATCGAACGCATCGCCTGGCTCGGTCTGGATCACCTCATTGATTTCTTCATAGAACTTGAAATCGTTGGAGTGGATCGTGTTGAACTGCTTGCCCGAACTGTTGACGAATGTGGTTTCCGGCGGATTTTTGGCAGCCGCCAGCGGATAGACCCGGGCATGTGCCTTGACGCTTTTTACCGCTCCGGCTATGTCGCCGTCCTTTACGAATGCCCGGTAGAAGATGAGGTTGGTAAAGGTCGGCGTCTTGGTGACGAATAGCCCTGATCCGGCAATTGTCCTTCCTGGTTGGGACCGACGAACAGATACTTACCGCCCTTGCCCTTATCCGGGCCGATCAGGCCGACATCTGTGACATAGCGAAAATAGGCGTCGTCCACAGGTCCAAGAACACCCGGCGGTACTTGGACGACGACGGGACCGTCCTTCAGGTCGATGCAGAAGAACACGTATACCGTGGTCGAATTGGCTGTCAGGAACAGGGAGCGCGCGTCAAGAAGGTCTTCACTGATCGATACCGCCTTGTTTGGGTTGACGCCGATGCTCTTCAGCCCGTTGCAGGCCGCGTGCACCGACGCGGCTGGAACACCTGAGAGGAAAGCCTCGACACCGCGCGAGAAATCGATGTTGTCATAGACCTTCTGTACGGTTTCGTCGCTGGGGAGCCCATCGAAGAACTTCAGTCCGCCAATGCGCGTCTGCACCGCGTTTGGCGTTTGGATATCCGCCGGAACCTTGGCGGCAAACTTTGGCGGTTGTTGCTGCGCCAGGGCAGGCGAGGCGGCGGCGATGAGCAGCGCGGCTAGCGGTGCGTGGCAAAATCTGAACATGGATCGACCTTTCCAACGATGCCGCTTGGGGCGGCATTAGCTTCGGAAGGTCATTGCCAAGCTATCGATGCCAGTTGAAGTACGTTACGGTTACAGGACCGATACCGTGTTCCTTCATTAGGCTTTCTTGAGGGGGCGCCGCGCCCCTTTGTTCTCAATAGGGGCGATTTTCTGATGCCGCTTGCTCGGAAGAAGCCGGATTGCCGGATGCTTTGAAAGCGCCTTTGGACGGAATCGCGAAGCGAAATACCGCTCCGCCGTCCGGATGGTTGAAAGCCTCGATTGTTCCGCCGTGGGCCTTGACGATCGACTGGCATATGGCAAGTCCTATGCCGAGGCCGCCCTCCTTGGTCGTGAAGAAACTGTCGAATATCCGTTCCATGTGATCGACGGCGATGCCCGTGCCCGTATCCCGGATCGAGAAAACAACCTGATCGTTGTCGTCCAGGCTGGTCTCGAGGTAAATCTCGCGTCGGGTTTTCGGTGCCGACTTCATCGCCTGGATGCTGTTGACGATCAGATTGACAATGATCTGCTGCAACTGAATTCGATCGCCCTCGATCAACGGGAGGTTCGGCTCAAGACTGGATTTGATCATCACATCCTTGTCTTCGCTTTCGTGGCGAAGGAAGATAAGGCATTGGCGCACGACGTCGTTCAAACCAAGCAAGGCGTAAGACGGGGCACGCTTGCGCGCCATGTCCTGGATCCGACCGATAATATCGCTGGCGCGCTGGGCGCTGTCGACAACGCGAGACGTCAGTTGATCTGCCTTCTCAAGATTGGGCTCGGCTTTCCTCAGATATCGCAGGCTCGTCTGGGCATTCATCAGGATTGCCGCGAGCGGCTGCTTTATCTCGTGCGCGATCGACGTGGTCATTTCGCCCAAGGTCGAAAGTCGCGATGCGTGCGAGAAATCCGTCTCAATCCTGCGCAGCTTTGCTTCCGCCTCAAGGCGCGCCGTGTTGTCTATCATGATGATGATCGTTGTATCGAGCCGTTCGCCGGGAACCGGGAAGGTCACCAACAGCAGCACGTCAATCACGCGGCCATCGAACGTCTTCACCTTGAGTTCTTCGACGTGGTTCCGCGCGCCTGAAAAATGCGCCAGCATGACGCGCCGCGCCGCACCCGGCGTGCCTGCAAACAGATAGCCGACCGGACCGGTAAAGTCCGAGCGTTCCTTGCTCCCGAAGAGAGACATGGCATCGTCATTGACGTCGAATACCTGCACAAGTTCGCAGGTAAGATCGACGAGATCGGGGTGCTCCTCTGAATAGGCAGCCATGTCGTCGAGGCCGCCCTCCCTCAGGCGGTCGAAAATACGCCCTGCGGCACGGGCGTCGATCTGCCAGACAGGGATGGGCAGATAGGAGATCAAATTGCGATATCGACTCTGGCTCGCTTCCAGTTCGATCAGCGCGTTTGGCGCGTTCAATACGGCTTTGACGCGGACGAAGACTGTATCGGAGCACCGCGGGTCGGTCGCTCGCCAACCCGTCAGAACGACTTGCTGCAATCGGCCAACGACGGGAATTTCCCGTATCTCCGGTTCCGCATCGGTCTTTGCAATAAGGGCGGTCAGCAAATCTCCAAGTGCTGCCCGGCTTTGCTCGGGCCATAGGCTGGCGACGGGCCGGTCGATCACCCGGTCACGATCTTCCGGCAACCCGAACAGGCGTATGGCTTCGTCATTGACATCCGCTATCTGGACGGCGGTGAGGAGCGTATCCAATCGGTCTGGACACCATTCATCGGCGCTCGGATCCCGGTTTGCCGGTGCATCGACGGGAGCAAACAGGGGCAGGGCACGTCGCATGTTGAATTGCCAGCAGGCTGCTGATCCCAACGCCGTGCTATGAGGCAGCGAGACGGCGGCATTAGCTTGCACCGTGGAAAATTCGACAACATCCAGTGCATTGCCCAAACCGTCCTTGCGAAGTCCCAACCGCACACTGGCGTCGATTACGGCGCCCGAATGCGAGAGCCGCTGCAACGCGCCGACCCAATGCCCGTTCTTCAACAGATCATTCCAAAGCACGGTGCCCTGGTCAGGCTCCGGCATGAGATCCTGGAAATGCCGGCCGATCATGGTCGCGACAACCCATCCATAATGGGTTGTCGTGGCGGCGTTGCAGTAATGAATTGTGCCTTCGAGATCGTAGCGAATTACACTGTCGGTCGCGTAATCTGCGAGTTCCATCTGCGACCTCCGTTTCCTGACGCGATGGTCGATTGCGTTTCAATTCACCGGCTGGCGGTGTCCTTCGTGATCGATCTTACTCCTTCGAACCACGATTGAGGGCGGATATGATGTGCCGATAGAGCACATTGTCGTCGATCGGCTTGTTCAGAAAGGCGATTGCCCCACAGTGAAGCGCCCTCGACCTTGCTACGGGGTCCGAGTGTGCCGAAATGAAGACGATGGGTAAGCCGGGATCGACCTCGGCAAGCTTCTGCTGCAATTGAAGCCCGCTTATAGCTTTCATGTGAAGGTCCGTGATCAGGCAGTCGAACCGCCCTGGGGCATGCGCTGCCAGGAATGTTTCGGGACTTTCGAACGCTCGGCACCTGAAGTCGAACACCTCGAGTAATTCCGCCAGGGCCTCGCGGACGCTTGCGTCGTCGTCGACGACTGCAATAACTGGTACTGGGGCCAAAATGAATACTTTCGCGCAACCTACTGTGACAACTCGGTTTTAGTATCTGCTGAGTCCGGGTTTCATCACAGCCATACCAAAGACTAGGCCGCATAGTCATTGCGTATGTCCGATGGTATGGACTGCCAGGCGTGCACCAGTTGGGTGACGAACGAGGTTTTCATCTTGCGCATCACGCTGCTTCGGTGGAGCTTGACGGTAATTTCCGATATGTTCAGCTCAAAGGCGATCTGCTTGCTCAAGGCTCCCCGCACCACAGCCTCCATGACTTGCCGTTCGCGCGGCGTGAGCGTCGCGTAGAGCGCGATATTGGCGTCTTTGGTGAGTTGCGCGGCGCGTCTTTCCTTGTCGATTTCGATGGCTTTGTTCACCGCGTCGAGCAACGTCTGTTCGCGAACGGGCTTGGTGAGGAACTCGATTGCCCCCGCCTTCATCGCCTGCACCGTCATCGGTATGTCGCCGTAGCCGGTGAGGAAAATAATGGATGCTGAAATGCCGCTTGCGGCAAGGCGTGATTGAAAATCCAGCCCGCTGACGCCAGGCATGCGGACATCGAGTATCATGCAGCCCGGCCGGTCGAGTAGGTCGGCATCCATCAGCGCTTGCGTCGAGGCGAAACCGGCGGCTTCGATACCGACAGATTCCAGCAGATCGCAAATCGAAAGCCGGAGCGATTCATCATCGTCGACAACAAGGACGATCGGATTTTGATCGGGATAAGTTGGTTTGGCAGTCACTAAAGTCCCCGTCGAAAGATTCATCTTGTCCATCCAGTGCGTTGCAAGGAGTCAAACTGTTGTTCGTCAACGATCACTCGTTGGTACTGCGCCGTCGCTTTCGTGAACTGTCCTTGACCGCCGAAATGCGGGCAATTTCGCGATTGGTTGCGCGGTCATCCAGCCACTGACCGACATTTGGTCCGAAATCAGCGGGGGCCAGCTCGCCGAAACCCATTGCCAAGTCGAGCAAGCTTGTCCGGCTCATTTCATTGCGCATGCTTTTCTCGGCCCGCAGCATGACGGCGTGAACCCCACAAACGCCGCTCGTGATCCAGGCGGGGGCGTTGCCGCGGAACAAGACGCAGTTCTTGCGGATATTCCTGCAGTCAAAGACACCCTTGCCGCCATCGATTGCATCGACAACCTCGAGGACCGTGATGTCCTGCGGCGCCTTGGCGAGCCGGTAACCCCCGTTGATGCCGCTGGTCGATGTGACCAGCCCCGCCTTTTCAAGCTTGGGCATGATTCTCGACATCAATGCGGACGGCACGCCCTGCAACTCGGCAAGATCGCGGCTGCTGACCGGCTTTGCACGCGGCTCGATTAGCCAGAGCATGCAGTGAATTCCATACTCAACCGCAGCCCCATACAGACTCACTCGGCCGGCAGCACCGCCGTCTGCCGTTTTCGCGGGTCGTTCAATCCTGGGTTTTTTCATAACACAACCCATACAAGGTTGTGTTATAAATTTCCAGTTGTATTTTGTATAGGTCGAGGCGGAGAGCCTCCCGATCTCATAAGCGCTTCTTCGAGCGACTGAAGTGGATTTGCCTCGTCAATTCGCCATGGAGCTGTATAGCCAGTCGCCGTAGCGCAGCGAGCCAAGGCGCGATCCCTTCAGCGGAAGAAGCGTGTCGTCGTTGAGTTCCACACCATAGTAGCGAGCTCTGTCATCGCTGATGACCTCGCGCCGATCTTCATCGGCGGCGAGCTGGACACGCGCAATTTCGTCGAGACCAAACTGTTCAGGTCCGCCTATCTCCACGGTATCGTTGCGCGGCGCTGCCATCGCCAGTTCGGCCAGAATTGCGGCGACGTTGTCGGCAGCGATCGGTTGAATGAAGGCCGAGGGGAGCCGGAATTCATCTCCCTTGGCGCTCATCTCGATCACCCCGTTGATGAACTCGAAAAACTGTGTGGAATGCAGGATGGTATAGGGCTTGCGTGCAGCTCTGATGAGATTTTCCTGCACCATCTTCGCGCGGAAATAGTCACTCTCCACCAGGCGAGGCGTTCCGACCACGGAGAGTGCGAGGTAATGGCTGACGCCTGCATCAGCCGCCGCGGCGAGGAGGTTCCGGGTCGATGCCTTGAAGAAGGCCAATGCCGAATCGTCGCCGAACGAGGTGGTGTTGGTGACGTCGATGACGACCTCAGCGCCGTCGATCGCGCCCCGCAGGCCTTCTTCCGTCACGCTGTCGACGCCGAGAGAAGGGGATGCGCCTACCACTTCCATGCCTGCTTGCCGAAGTTTTTCGACGAGACGCGTGCCTATGAGACCGCTTGCTCCCATGACCGTGATTTTCATCGTCGCTTCCTTTCAGAGTTGCGTTAGGGGCCGCCGTTAGGCGCCAGGAATGCAGTTTCCATGGATTTCAGCATTTCGGTCACCGAGCGGCGGTGCGTTCGGTCCCGCGTCGAATGTGCGTCGCGAAGGCCCATTTCAAATCGACCCGCCAGCATCGCCGCAAGATCGCCGGCCATGTCAGGCCGCTCTTCGAAGAGAGGTGCCAAATGCTTCTTGTCCAACTCAAAGATTACTGTTGACGCAATCGCGGTCATGGTTCCGGGTTCTGCGCTTCCAGCAAGCAGAGCATCCTCGCCAAAGAAGTCGCCTGGAGCCAGGCGCATGATCTCGTCTTCGCCGTGCTGACCCTGCCGGGTGAGGAGAAGTACTCCGCGTTGGACAAACATTAACGAACCCAGTGTCTGCCCTTGGCGCGCGACGATCTCGTCTTTTCGGTAAATCCGGCTTGAGCCCGCATCGGCCAGGGCCTGTCGCTCTTCGCCGGAAAGCGCTGCGAAGATTGGTACCGATTCGAGAAGTTCCCTGGCAGGCGAGTTTGGCGCGTCAGGGATGGCGGAGCTTGCTTCTCCTACACTCGGTGACGAGGCGGGGCTCGCCAAAACCAATCCTGCCGAGCGGGTATGACGATAGACGAGGTCAATCAATTCATTCTTGGCCGAGATACTGTAAGCCAGGCTCGATACGCGGAACAGGAGATCGACCTCGATTGCCGCGGCATCGAGCCCCCGCAAGGCAACCAGCGGAGGTGGGTCCCTGACAATCGAATTGCAGCTCAAGAGGACCATCTCCATGCATTCGATGGCTGCTGCGGGCGGTTTGGTCGGGGCTATTCTCAGCGATAATGGAATGCCGTGGGTCTCGTTCGGGTGGCTGACATTCGTCAGCCCAAGCTTGGCGAGAAAGCCGTTTGGCAGAACCGCGATATTATTGCCGGAGGTCAAGAGGTGGGTTGCGCGCCAATTGCTTTCGACGACGCGACCCTCCGTGCCATCGCTGAGCTTGATCCAGTCGCCGAGGACGAACGGCCGTCCGAGATTGAGCGCCACTCCGGAAAAGGCATCGCTCAATGTGTTCTGGAGGGCAAGGCCAAGAATGATCGCAAAGATACCGGATGTTGCAAGCAAGGTGCCGACCGGCACACCGAATACGAATGCGACGATCGACAGAGCAGTGCCGAGATAGATCAAGCCGACAACGATATCCTGGATGAGGCGTGCCTCGCGCGGCGTATGTTCCAGCACGAGGAACAACCGAACAAAGGCAACAAGCGCCCATGCGACATTCATCCACCACACGATTTTGACGAGTGCGAGAACGACTGTCTCGACCGCCGAGCCGCGGCCAGGATCGATGTCATAGGGCAGGATGCCGTTGGCGAGCAGTATTCCTGTCAGCGCTATGAAAAACGCAATCTGCGCAATCAGTTTCAAGATCGAATGACGGCGCACGAGCGCGCGTGTGGCAGCAACACCGGCCAGGGCGACCCAGCCGGCGTGGATGATTGGCGAGGACATCATGTCCGTGATGGTTGGATCGATGTTCATGCCTCACCCTCGGCAACCTGTTTATTCATGGTAGGGCAGCACCAGATCCTTCTCGTCGGTATTGACGACGAATACCGCAAGCAGCTTGGCCGGTTCAGTCGTGCTGGCATTCTCGCTGACGGCATGGCGGTCGCCGGGATATTCCGAAAAGCTTTCACCCGCCTTGTAGGTTTTTGCCGGGCCGTCATTGACCTTGCTCGTGACCGCTCCCTCAAGGACCGTTGCATAGATGAAAGCGGAATCGGGATGCGTATGTGCAGCGGACGATCCGCCTGGACCATATTCGACGAGCACGCCTTTCATGCTCTTGCCCGGCACATTGGGCAGCTCATGTTCGTAGACAAGCGTGACTTTCGATTCCTTGCCGGCATCGTGAGCCAAGGCACCCGCTGCATTTCCGGCGACGATAATCGCCGATAACAAGATAGTTCTGATCATTTTGGTTTCCCTTCAGCCTGTGGAATTGGAAGGTATCACCGGGAAATCCCTTCCCGTTTTGCTCAATTGTTACTTCGCTGGCGTCAGCTGCGATTGGCGCAGCCAATCCCGGAAGCCGATCTTGCCGATCCGTGCGCCATCGCCAGGTACGAGCGACTGGTCATTCAGCTCGGACCCGAAGTAGAGCGCATGGGTGTCGGCCTCGACTGTCCGCGGATCGTTGATTTCCTTGAGGTAGCGGGCAACGAGTTCGTTCATGCGGACGCGCTCTGGTCCCGCAATCTCGATCATGCCGTTGATCGGTTTTCCGACCGCAACGGCCGCCATTACATCGGCAACGTCATCGGCAGCGATAGGCTGGAAATAGGCGGGTGAAATCCGGGCAACCTTACCCACCGTTCCCGTATCGGCGATACCCTTGAGGAACTCTAGGAACTGCGTGGAATGCACGATCGTGTAAGGGATCGAAGATTCCTTGATTAGCTTCTCCTGAACGAGCTTGGCCTTGAAATACCCGTTTTCCGGCAATCGCTCCGTTCCGACGATCGAGAGGGCGATATGGTGCTTTACGCCAGCCTTGGTTTCCGCTGCGAGCAGATTGCGCCCCGACGTCTGAAAAAATTCAAGGACCGCCTTGTCTTCGAAGGAGGGTGAGTTCGCCAGATCTAGGACCACTTCAGCGCCGACCAGGGCTTCCGCCAGCCCTTCTCCGGTAATGGTGTTCACGCCGGTGTTGGGCGAGGCGGCCAGGACATCGTGGCCTTTGCTGCGCAAACGCGCCGCAGTCTTGGAGCCGATTAGTCCCGTTCCGCCGATAAGAACGATCTTCATGGCAATTCTCCTGTCGATAGTGAGCGTTCGGATTGGTTGATCGCTTTCGACAATGATTGGAGAGGGAGAATCATTCCATCGTGCACGGGGCCTAGCGCTCTAGTCACCGGGTTTAGTCGACCTATCCGGAAGTTTAGGCAGCCACCCCGCGCCAACGTTAGCTTCGATGTTGGACTGATACCGCAACCGAAAAAGCCTTCGCGATGAAGCGAAGGCTTTTTCAGCATTATAGGTCGCGACGGAGCAGTCGGAATCAGCCGGCAACGAGATCACGGTATTCCGGATGACTGGCCGAAAACCTTGCCATGAAAGGGCACTTTAGCACGACTTTCCGTCCGCTCGCACGAATGAGTTCGAAAACGCCCGCGGCCAGTTTCGAGGCAATGCCTTGGCCGGAATATTCGAATGGCACTTCAGTATGAATCAATACCACCGCGTTATCCTCAATCCTGTAGTAGGCGGCGGCGATTGCTCCATCGGCAATCGGCATCTCGTAGCGACTGTCAGCAACATTGTCCTTGACGGGATTGCTCATCGATTATTCCTCTGTGGTCCGGGATGGCATCTGCCAAGCATGGTCAGGCCGCCGTGGCAGCGTGGACGGGGTGCGCGGCGCGGGCACCAACTTGCAGCCGATTCCAGAGGTTGATCATGCCGATCGCTATCGTGAGATAGGTGAGTTCGCCCTCATTGAACTGGTCTTTCACAAGGGCATAATCCTCATCGGGGGCACCGGTCTTCGCAACCCTGG
The DNA here is from genome assembly GCF_009647635.1 of Phyllobacterium sp. SYP-B3895. Taxonomy (NCBI): domain Bacteria; kingdom Pseudomonadati; phylum Pseudomonadota; class Alphaproteobacteria; order Hyphomicrobiales; family Phyllobacteriaceae; genus Phyllobacterium; species Phyllobacterium sp. SYP-B3895. The sequence goes on from NZ_WJIG01000003.1 coordinate 328,543, forward strand.
TCAGGGACTCGGTCCACGCCAGGGCCGCGCGCTCGCGATCAGTGTAGAGCGAAGATTCGCGCCATGCATCGAGCATGAACAACCGCATTTCGGTTTCGCCGCGCGCGCGGGCGTCACTCACGTGCATGTAGATGCAGTAGGCGCAGCCGTTGATCTGGGAAGCGCGCAGCTTGACGAGTTCCCCCAGGCTGGGCTCGAGCCCGCCGGTGGCGAGGACCTTCTCCACTTTGGTAAGAGCTTCAATGAGTTCGGGAGCAGTTTTGAATGGCATGAAGCGGGGCGACATTTCGGGTCCTCCTTGAAAGGTGATTTGCGCGCCCATCATGACCCTGGCAGGCGCGATCGCTATCGTACCGGATGGGGAGCGATCCTATTCTTTCGTTCAGGTGAACCATCCCGCATTGCCAGGGGCCGCGCGGCCCCGGTCGCCCGTTTCGGCAAACGATTGCTGATCGAGGCCGATCGCGCGTAACCGAACCGCCGCGCCCCTCAATTTCAAACTGCTCAATGTCACCCTCGGTATGGGCCATCCAAACCTATGGATGGGATGCAGGAGCTCGGCTCAGCCGCTAATTTTTCAAATGCGAGCCGTGTTAACCGGACGCGACAGGGATGATGAATGCAGGAGTTTTTCCGGTTTCTTCCTGCAGCCGACGAACTGGCAGGCGAGCATCGAACCTGTCCGGCCCAATCCATCGAGGAGAACTCCATGAAAGAACCCACTCCGATTGAAGCGATCGAAGCATCCCGCCGCGACGTCCTGCTGTTAGCGGCGAGCGCGACGGTCTTTGCGGCCATGTCGTCGACGGCGTTCAGCGCAAAGCGGGTTTCACCTATGACCGCGAACCAAACAGAAAGGAACTACACAATGGGAATGCTGAAGACCAAAGACGGGACAGAAATCTTCTACAAGGATTGGGGAACGGGACAGCCCATCGTCTTCCATCATGGTTGGCCGCTCTCCAGCGACGATTGGGATACGCAGATGCTCTTCTTCCTAGACAAGGGATATCGGGTCATCGCCCATGATCGTCGCGGCCATGGGCGTTCGACCCAAACGGCGACCGGCAATGACATGGATACTTATGTCGATGATTTCGCTCAGCTCGCAAATGCTCTTGACCTGCGAGATGCCATTCATGTCGGCCATTCGACCGGCGGCGGCGAGGCAGCCCACTATGTGGCTCGCCATGGCAAGGGGCGTGTTGCGAAGCTCGTCCTGATAAGCGCGGTTCCGCCAATATTGGTGAAAACCGCCGCTAACCCAAACGGCACCCCGTTGGATGTCTTCGACGGCCTGCGCCATCAACTCGCAGCCAACCGTGCGGATTTCTACTGGAATTTTCCAATCCCCTTCTATGGCTTCAACCGCGAGGGGGCGACTTTATCTGAGCCCGTGCGCGCAAACTGGTGGCGGCAGGCAATGATGGGCGGGGCGAAGGCTCAATACGACTGCATAAAAGCCTTCTCCGAAACGGACTTCACCGGCGACCTGAAGGCCATCGATGTTCCGACGCTGGTGTTGCATGGCGACGACGACCAGATCGTTCCGGTTGCCGATTCGGCGCTGTTGACCGTGAAGCTTTTGAAGCATGGCACACTGAAGGTCTACGAGGCATTTCCGCATGGGATGTGCACGACCAATGCGGACGTCACCAACGCCGATCTGCTTGCGTTCATAAGAAGCTGAGCGATGCATCGGCAGCGACCGGGCGTCGCTGCCGACATCAAGTCGATGATGGGTCGCCAATAATCGAAGGTGTTAGATGGAAAGTTTTCACGACAAGGTTGTCATCATAACTGGTGGCAGCAGCGGCATCGGTTTGGCGGCAGCCAAGCAATTTGCGGCGCAGGGCGCTAAAGTCCTCATTACCGGACGCCGCTCTGGCGTTCTTCAGGAAATCACTGCCGCAAATCCCAACATCGAGGGCCTTGTGGCGGATGCAGCCGATCCGGCAGCAGCACATCAGACGGTCGATGCTGCCATCAGACGCTGGGGTCGCCTCGATGTTCTCGTCAACAATGCCGGAGCTGGTGCAATCAGGCCGCTGATCGAGAGCGATGCCGACACCATATCCAGTGTGTTCGCCGTCAATGTAACGGGACCGCTGCTCCTTGCCGCGGCGGCAGTCCCACACCTGGCGGAGACCAAAGGCACGATCATCAACATGTCGAGCACATTCGGCAGCAAGGCAGCGGCAGTGCTTTCCATCTATGGATCGAGCAAGGCGGCGGTCGAGCACCTCACCCGTTGCTGGGCACTGGAACTCGCCCCGCAGGGGATACGCGTCAATGCTATCGCGCCGGGGCCCGTGGAATCCGATTTCCTGCGTGATCGCATGAACCTGTCGCCAGAAGAAATCGTTGCGGTCATCGAGCAGGAACGCAAGGCAATTCCGCTCGGCCGGCGCGGGGTGCCGGACGACGTGGCCATGTGGATCGTGCACCTTGCCGATCCGCGCGCCACATGGATGACAGGGCAGGTCATTGCCGTCGACGGGGGCCTTGTTACGACGTAGGCGGAGAGGCGGCTTTTACAGCCGTGCACACGGGCCCTACAAGCAAAAAGCACAGGCTATTGCGGCACGAACCCGGTTCAGTGCCGCCATCGCCTGTGTCTCTAGAAAGGGTCGCCTCTAGCGGCAGCGCGCCGTATAGATGCGGCCGTTCCGGTCGCGGTACTGACAATACCCGTTGCGCAGGTTGCGGACCAGCAGGCCGCCAAGCGCGCCGACGCCCGCGCCAATCAGTGCACCTTTGCCGCCATCAGCGATACCACCGATAATCGCGCCCGCCGCAGTGCCGACGCTGAGGTCCTTTTCGGTCGTTGTGCAGCCTGCCAACCCCATGATGAGGGCGACTGTCAGTACGAACTTTGGCATTGAATATTGGTTTTGCTGAACGCGATTGTCTGGGACCAGATTCATGGTGAGGCTTTCCGTTTTGAAAGGGAACATAATCGGGTGTCACGCTGCGGCGAAGTTTGCCAGCGAAGTTGATATTGGCATATCGGAACACAAAGTCACGCGATTTTAGCGAGGCGCCTTGATGGGATGAGCCATCGATCTGCCAAGGCAAGTTGATAGCGTCCTCAGTCACTTATCTCCGGCCTCGTGCAGTAAAGCGCTAGCGGCTTGTCGCCGTTCATTCGGCCATATTCACTGACGGGCGCCTCCTTGCTCTGGAGGAACCCCCGCATTTTGTTGTAAGCTTTTGGATCGGACGAAAACGTTTGGTTCGCCACAACCTTCTGCAATCATGGATTTCCATGAGGTGCGATAAGCGTAGTGCTAGATTACACTATCGTATGACGTCGGCAGCTCTGAAATCGATAGTCAATGGTATAGGAAGCGTAGGCGGCCCGATGGTTTTCTTTGTCGGGGAGGAGCAGCCGATTATGCAGATGGAAATTGCCAATCAAATGCAGGCCGAAGAGGCGCTGCGCGATCGGGAGCGCGAGCTTTCCTTGCTCGTTGATATGGTTCCCAGTCACCTCTGGCGCCTTACACCCGAGGGTGAACCGACATTCTTCAATAGACGCATGACCGATTTCCTGGGTCTGGACGTTCCAGATACCGACAAACCCGGAATGAGCCGGCTGGACGTGCTCATAAGCACGGTGCTGCATCCACAAGACGCAGTGGAGTTTGGCGAAACGCTCCGCCACAGTCTCGCAACCGGCGCCGCCTTTTCCTTGAAGTATCGCCTGCGCCGAACCGACGGGCTCTATCGTTGGATGTCAAGCCGCGCCGAGCCGCTTCGCGACCACACCGGACGCATCGTTCAATGGTACGGTCTTTGCCATGACATCGACGACCTGGTGACGGCCCAGGAGGCGCTGCACGATCGGGAGCGGGAACTGTCGCTGCTCGTCGACATGGTCCCGAGCAATCTCTGGCGGCTGACCCCGCAGGGAGAGACCACCCTCGTCAACAAACGCATGGCGGACTTCCTCGGGATGGACTTGGAGGACACGCAACAACTGGCGGTGGTGTTCGATACTATTTTCCACCCCGACGATGCCGGGGAGGTGGAGGCCGTTCTCGGGAGCTGTCTGCGCACGGGCGAGCGCTTCTCGATGAAGTATCGTCTGCGCCGCGCGGATGGCGTATATCGCTGGATGTCCGGTCGCGCCGAACCTTTGCGCGATGAAGATGGAAATATTGTCCAGTGGTTCGGCCTCTGTCACGATATCGATGATCAAATGCACGCGGAAGATGCGCTTCGACGCGCATACGACAAGCTCGCCCAGGCGACGCAGGCAGCGAGCCTGGCCGAACTGTCTGCGTCTATCGCGCACGAGGTAAATCAGCCGCTGGCAGCCATCGTCGCCAATTCCCATGCTTGCTACCGTTGGCTTTCCGCGACCCCTCCAAACGTCGAACGTGCCAAGATCACGGCCGAGCGCATCACTCGCGATGCGAATTCGGCCGCGGATGTCGTGAGCCGCGTGCGCGCACTCTTCCGCCGAACGCCGCATGCCAGGTCGCCTGAAGATGTCAACCGGTTGACCGGTGAAGTCTGCCAACTGATGGTTGATGAGGCCGCGGCCAAGAACGTGCGCATCAGGACGGACCTTGCCCCTGACCTGCCGTCGGTTGCGCTCGATCGCGTCCAGATACAGCAGGTGCTCGTAAACTTGATCCGCAACGGCGTCGAAGCAATAGAAGCCGCGGATGATAGCCTGCATGTGCTGCAGATCCTTTCCTCATTCGATGGCCCCGACGCCGTTCGGATTGAGGTTCGCGATGACGGAACGGGCTTCAAGGACGCCGAGCGGGTCTTTGAGCCATTCTTTACGACCAAGCCGCATGGGATGGGTATGGGGCTCGCAATCTGCCGTTCGATCATCGAATCGCACGGGGGCCGCTTGTGGATGGCCAACAACGAGACGCGCGGGGCGACCGTCGCTTTCAGGCTGCCGTTGGCGGCGAGCGAGACGCCATGAACCCGCGCGATGAAATCGTCTTCGTGGTCGATGACGACGCACGCGTACGCGAGGCGCTGGGCGAGCTGCTGGAATCGCTCGGGTGGCGAACCGAAACTTTTGCTGCCGCCACCGATTATGTCGCCGGTCCGAAGCCGGATCTCCCCGCATGCCTGATCCTCGATGTCGAACTCCCTGACGTCAACGGTCTGGAATTTCAAAAGCAGCTATCGAGTGACGCGCATCCTCCGATCGTGTTTATCACCGGCCATGGCGATATTCCGTCATCGGTAAGGGCCATTCAGGGTGGGGCGGTCGACTTTCTTGCCAAGCCGGTCGGGGAGGATGATCTGGTCGCGGCAGTGCGGGCGGCGATCCGGCGCGACCGTGAACAACGTACGACGCGCGCCGAACTGGCTGAGCTTATGCGCCGCCTGTCGGCGCTTACGCCGCGCGAGCGAGAAGTATTGCCACTCGTTGTCAGCGGCCTTCTCAACAAGCAGGCGGCAGCCGAACTCGGCATCAGTGAGATTACTCTCGAAATCCACCGCAGCAAGATCATGCACAAGATGGAAGCGGCATCGCTCGCCGACCTGGTGAGGATCGCCGAGAAGCTGCGCATCCCTGTCACTCATTCCAGACGATCCGGAAGCTCGCGCGAATGTACAACCAGAAGTCTGTAGTTGCGATCGTCGATGATGATCAGCGCCTGCTCGACTCGCTCGAGGATCTCCTCGAATCCGCGGGACATGCCGTTCGGGCGTTTTCGTCCGCCAGGACACTGCTGGAGAGCAACGCTGCGCATGAAATCGATTGCCTGATTACCGATATCGGCATGCCCGGTATGGATGGCTTTGAACTGCAGCGCTTAATGAAAGACAAACACCCCGACCTGCCTGTGATCCTGATTACGGGCAGGCACGAACTCGCAGAGCAAATGCAGCCCAAACATGGCTGGTTCTTCCGCAAGCCTTTCGACGGGCAAGCGTTGCTTGCAGCGATCGGCGATGCACTGACTGGAAAGGGGACTCCAAAATGAGCATAAGCTATCATGCAAATGTAAGCCTGGGGCAGACCGTACCCGATCGATCGCAGACCGTGAGCGATTGGGGCGGGGCAGAGCATCCATTGGTTATATTCGTCGATGACGATGCGAAGCTCCGTGAAGCACTCGACGAACTGATGCAGTCGGTGGGCCTCGACACCATCAGCTTCGGCTCGACGCAAGAGTTCCTCGAAGCCGAGCTTTCTGATCGGCCGGGATGCATTGTCGCCGACGTGCGCATGCCCGGCGTGAGCGGTCTCGATCTCCAGCATCGGCTCCTGGAAAGCGGCGATGTCAAGCCGATCATCTTTCTTACCGCCCATGGCGACATTCCGATGTCCGTTCAGGCGATGAAGGCCGGAGCGGTGGATTTCCTCACCAAACCGGTACGCGACCAGACGTTGCTCGATGCCATAGCCGCGGGAATTGACCGCGACGCCAAGCAGCGCGCCCAAGCGCGGATCGTTACCGATCACCTGAGCAAATTTGCGCTGCTCACACCACGCGAGCGTCAGGTGATGCAGGAAGTCGCGATTGGCCGTCTGAATAAACAGATCGCATTCTGCCTTGGCATCAGCGAAATCACCGTAAAGCTTCACCGCTGCAACGTCATGCGCAAGATGAAGCTCACCTCAGTCGGCGAACTCGTTCACGTCTGGGAGGCGCTGCCTGAAGGCGTGCGCAATTCCGTGGAAGCTCAGCCTTGTCCTGCCAAAATTGCCGATGCCGGCCGCCTCGCGATTTCGCATCGACCGGCCATGGCAGTTTGAACAATGTGGCGGCGGGTTCGGCCGCGGCCGCGCTCGACGCTTCACGGCAGTTTCAAGCCGGAGCTTCAGTCGTTCCGGCACCAGTCGTTTCGCGAAGGCGGCGATTGACCGCCATCGCCAGCGCCCATGCCCCGGCGGTGATTGCCACGCAAGCTGCGGCGAGTCCGGCATAGCCCGCAGACGTGATCGTCGCACCAGCGAGCAGGGGGCCTGCTGCGAAGCCAAGAAGATAGGCCGAACCCGCCGCTGCCGCCCAACGGCCGCTGCGGTCAAGTGCTGCTGAAAGACCAAAAAGATAGGGGATCGAAAAATAGTAGATCACCACCGACGCGATGAGGGCGACCAGATAGACAATCGCGCTTTGCGAAAAGCAGAGCGCAATTGTAATGAGGACGAAACCGACACAGAACCCTGTGATCGGGATTGCCCGGCCCCAGCGCAAGTTGAGAACGGTGGCGGCACCAGCGCCCAGAAGTCCGATCAAGGATGCGATGGTCAGCGCATAGCTCACTTGCGATGTGTCAAGGCCGGCGCGCTCGCCGAGAGGCGCGCTGAAGGTGTAGACCGCAGCGGAAGCAGCCAGATAAAGCATGATCGCCGCAAACGTCATGACGCCGATCAAAGGTGGGGCCGCCACCACCAAAGCCGCAGATCGGTGGACGTTTCGGGCGCGGTCGTTCGGAATGAGGAGTAGTAGCGGGGAGAGTGCGAGAGTGACCCCCGCGATAAATGCAAAAGTGCCCCGATGTGCGAATGCGGCGGTGAGTTGGCCGCCGATAGCGAAGAGCCCAACGCTTCCAAGGGCCCAGACGACCTGAAAGTAGCCGTAAACCTTATCCGGGTTTCTGCAGTGGGAAGCGACAATGGAAAGCGACACAGCGTAGATTGCGCCTTCCCCGACACCCGCGAAGCCGCGAAGAAATGCGAGCGATCCGAGAGAAGTGGTAAATATCGACGCTCCTTGCGCCAACAGTGTCAAAGCAACGGCGGCGAGGCAGACGCTCCTATAGGAAAACCGGGGCAGAACAGGCGCAATCAGGATCGCAGTGGCAGCAAGGGTTACGAACTCCACGAAGGCGACAAAGCCTGCGTCGCGCTCTGAAAGCGAAAGTCCGTCCATCATCCCGCTGACGAGGAAGGGTGCCATTTGCGGCACCAGTCCGCCGATCACCTGCGCGGCGATCGCACCGACCACGACGGGCCACGAATCGCCCGCTGCTGAAACGTCCCGCATCGCATCAGTTCCCATGGTGCCCTCCCACAAGTGCCACAGGTTGAAGTCATGCCATCAAGTGGCTGACGGCCGCTTCCCTCTGGCGGCGCGCCAGGTGCTTTCTGCCAGAATGAGAATGCATCCGGCAAGCAGCAACAGCCCGCCAGTCAGACCCGGCAACCCCGCAAATTCCACGGCTGCAGCTATAATAGCGCTCAGCAGGATCGACAGAAGCGCCAGTGCGCCGTCGTCGATGAACATGCCGATCAATTCCTTCAACGCGGAGGCGAGAAAGCTCATCGGAATACTGCCTTTACCTGACCTTCGTTATAGCCGCGCAGCAGACGCACGGCCATCAGCGAGAATAGTGCAAGAACGACGAAGATGGCGATGAGTGAAAGATCGGCGCCCGGCCAGTGCGCCCCAAGGCCTTCTCCGGTCCAATAAACGCCGAAGGCGGTCAGCAGCAGGCCGACGACGAATTTCAGCGTGTTCTCCGGAACGCGAGCCAGTGGCTTATGCACCGCTGCGCCAATGGCGAGCACCAGCAGGCACGCAACGGCCGCGCCAAGCGCCGCATAACCGATCATCCCGCGTCCGGCGCCGACGGCAATGACGATGAAGACCACTTCGATGCCTTCGAGGAGGACGGCCTTGAACGCCGCCGTGCCGGCGATGAAGTCAGCGCGGCGCTCGGCGGCCTGACGCTTGAGCAAGTCTGTTTCCTTGGCAAAGGCTTCCGTCTCGTCATGCAGGGCAATGAATCCCGACGCGCGCAGGATCGCCTTGCGCAGCCAGCGCATGCCGAACAGGATCAGCAGCGTGCCGATGACGAACTGCAGCAGTTCCACCGGAATCAGGCCAAGGAGCGGCCCGAGGACTATGACGATCAAAGCAAGGACGACGAGCGGGAGAACCGTGCCGATTATGGCGGGCCGCCAGCTGCGCGATACGCCTACGGCGAGAATGATGGTGAAGGCTTCGACGACCTCGACGAAGGAGCCAAGGAAAGCCGCCGTCATGGTGGAAGCGATTGTCGTGATGTTCGTCATGGAATAAATCGCTCCGTAATCAGAGGTTTAGGCAACGTGGCACTGTAACGGTTGCCGGCGCAACCGCTAGATAGACGCAAAGCCGTGTCAAAAATTTAATCGAATCCATCGACGTGATCCACATTTGCTGCCCGGTGGCGGATCCAGGTCAACGCTCCAGATTGCATGGCTCGCATGCAATTTTGTGCATTGCAATATCCTCGGGTGAACACTATCTCCAAACTGTTGGGTTCTTCTCCTCCCAGAAACCCCAACCCGGAATGTACTGCACCTCCTCCCGCGGTACATTTACAATCAGGACCGCTGCACCTCCTCCCGCAGCGGTCCTTTTCGTTTCTGCCTCATTCCGATTTGTCCGCCGTATCCTGTGACTTGGCCAGTTCCTGCACGGTCTCGGCAAGGGTCACAACTTCCTTTTCGCGCATCTGGTCGATTTTCTGATGCAGGAGTTCGATCTTCTCATGCAGCAGCTCGATCTCGAGTTCCGCCTTGATGTTTATCTTGTAGTCGTTCTCTGCTTCCTTGCGGTCGATATCCTGCTGCCGGTTCTGGCTCATCATGATGAATGGCGCCGCATAGGCTGCCTGAAACGAGAGAGCAAGATTGAGCAGGATGAAGGGGTAGGGGTCCCAATTGCGCACATATGCCGTGATGTTGAGGATGATCCAAAAGAACAGGATCGTCGTCTGGATGATGATGAACGTCCAGGAACCCATGGTCGCGGCGACCGTGTCGGCGATCTTCTGCCCCGGGGTTAGTTGCGCGCGATCGGCCGGCTTCTCCTTGCGATGTTCACGGCGAACTGCACGCAGATGATGCAGGAGCCTGAGTTCGGCTTCCTGCAAACCCCGCTTCACTTGCTCGACGTTAGGCATGGACGTGCTCCCCTATTCACTGAGACCTGATCGTGGACTGGCAATCAATGACGGAAATGCACTACAACTCAGGCAAAATGATTGCAGTTGAAAGGACGTGCAGAGTGCCAGCAACAGCCGTGTTCGAAAAGAGTTATTCCGCTTTCCTGTTCGACATGGATGGCACCCTCATCAGTTCGACCCTCGCCGCCGAACGGGTCTGGGCGAAGTGGGCCGAGAGTCACGGGATCGACGTCCGCACGTTCCTGCCGACGATGCATGGCGCGCGCGCTGTCGATACGGTGCGCCGGCTCGGCCTGCCGGGCGTCGACCCGGAAGCCGAAGCGTTGAAGATCACGCGGGCCGAGATGGACGACGTCGGCGGCATCTTCGCGCTCAAGGGCGCCGTTGAATTTCTTGGCAAGCTGCCGCAGGCCCAATGGGCGATCGTCACGTCGGCGCCGCTCGATCTTGCCAGGCGGCGTCTTGCGGCGGCGGGTGTTCCACTTCCGCAGACGATGGTGGCCGCAGAAGATGTCGCAATCGGCAAGCCCAATCCGGATTGCTATCTGCTCGCAGCAAAAAAGCTCGGCGTCGATATCGGCGATTGTCTCGTCTTCGAGGATGCGGTGCCCGGCATCCTGGCCGGCGATGCGGCCGGTGCGGATGTGCTTGTCATCACGGCAACCCACAAGCATGCGCTCGAGACCGCGCATGCCGTGGTGTTCGATTATCGGCATCTCGACGTGGTTGTCGAAGACGACGGGCGGATGTCGCTGCGCAGGGTTGATGTAGCGTAACGCAAGGGCGCCGTCGGGCGCCCTTGTTTGATTTCAAGGTCAGGTCTGTCAGACGTACACGTTGTCCGGCGTCAAATCTTCAAGCGAGGCATTGGCAATGAGGATGCTCGATGTCGAAGCGCCGTCGCCGTCTAGATCGACGAGCACACCGTTCTCCGTCTGGGTGGCGGCGTGCATGAAGTCCTCGAAGGAATGCAAAGTCGAAATGAGGTCACGCTGGACGATGATAATGTCGCCCTCGGCTCCATTGAAGTCAGTGATGACATCATGGCCCTGTCCGGCGATGCTGTTGAAGATGAAATAGTCCCCGCCGGCCCCGCCCGACAATACGTCATCACCGGTTCCGCCGGTGAGTTCATCATTGCCGTCTTCCCCATAGAGCATGTCGTCGCCATTGCCGCCATGCAGCGTATCGTTGCTGAAGCCGGCGCGCAGCAGATCGTTGCCGTCGCCGCCTTCCAGAAGATCCGCATGGCGTCCGCCGATCAGAACGTCGTCGCCCTGGGCGCCATAGAGTTCGAAATGCTCGACGTTGAAGATGTGCTGGCCTTGCAGCCCGGTGGTGCGCACGTCGATATATCCGCCATCCCGCTCGGTGACCGTGAGCCGCAAAAGGTCGTCGCCTTCACCACCGTCGATGAACGCAAATGAATTGCCTGCATTGAGAATGTCATCGCCGCTCCCGCCATCCAGATAATCTTCGGCGTTGGGAATGTCGTTCTGCAGGCCCTGTACGCCCGCATAGAGAGTATCGTTGCCAGCGCCACCCTCGAGATGATCGGCGCCTCGACCGCCTACCAGAAGATCGTCGCCGTCATTGCCGATGAGCTTGTCGTCATTGTCAGTGCCGACCGCTAGATCGCCGTGCTTGCTTCCATAGAATTCGAGACGCTCTATGCCCGTCGCGTACTTCGTTTGTGAAGGATACGCATAAGGGTATTCGGAAGTTGAAAGCTGGATATCGCCGTGGTTCCACGCCTGGTAAACGGCCTTGAAACCGTCGCTGTGGCTCTCATAGCGATCGTAATCGGTCACGTTGACGATGAGGGTGTCGAAGCCGGCGCCGCCGGAGACCTTCGACAGGCTGCTTATTTCGATGGTATCGTTGCCTTCGCCAGCATTGATGCGGTCGAAACCCCCGCCACCGACAATGGTGTCATTACCGGCATTACCAGTCAGGAAGTTGTCGCCCGCATCACCAACGATATGGTCATCGAACTTCGAACCATAAACGCCTTCGAAGCCGATGAGCTGGTCGCCCTCGGCTGCTCCGCCGTGCTGGACGATACGGTTGAGGTCGACATCGATACCCGACTTTGAGCCGGTATATTCGGCGATGTCCTCGGTGCCGGAGCCGCCATCCATGAAATCGGCGCCATCGCCGCCATTGATGACATTATTGCCGGCATCCCCGATCAAACGATCGTTGAAGGCCGAGCCGCTGAGATTCTCGATGCCGTGCAGCCGGTCGCCTTCGGCATCACCGCCGAACTGCTGGCCCGTGCGACGCAGGTCGACATCCACAGCTTCGGACGATGTCGTATAGCTCGCCCGATCATGGTCGGTGGTGGAATTGTCGAAAAGGCGGTCGGCTCCTGCGCCCCCGGTAAAAACGTTGTCCTTCGCATTGCCGGTGATGAAATCATCATGGGCCGAGCCCATGACGTTCTCGATATCGATCAGCGTATCGCCGCTGGAATAGCTGAGCCCCGGCGTTACGGCCTGCCGTTCGATCTCAAGGTCGACATTGATGCCAGCCTCCGAGCCGCGATAATCGACTGTGTCGCGTCCTTCCCCGCCATCAATGCGGTCTTCACCGGCGCTGCCGATCAGCCGGTCATTGCCGGCAAGGCCGGACATGGTGTCCTCGTCGGCGGTGCCCTTGAGCACATCGACATTCTCAGAACCTGTGACATTCGCCATTTCCGAACTCCCCACGTTGGATGCTGGCGGCAATCTCAATCAATAAATATACGCAGTCAAATGTTTGAAATTACTTCAATAATCCGAGCAAATTCCCGAAACTGGCGCGTCAGGAACAATGTATTCGTCGGCTATTTGTTGCCCGGTTCAGGTTATTCGCGGAAGCATTCGCCCTACATTTTCGAAGCGACAACCTCAGGTGGACAACACCGATCAACTGAAGGTGATAGTTAATGTCGGATGGAACCAGCCGCCTACATCTACGTTGTTCAGCAAATAACGGAGGCGACAATGAAAGAACATCGGTGGTCGACAATTATCGGAATACTGGCAGGGTTGTCGGTGGGTGCAGGCGTAGGTGAAGCAATGATGGGAAATATATTGCTCGGCCTATTGATCGGTTCGGCGATGGGCGCCTTCATCGGGTCTAACACGCACGTCCATCGCGACTACTGATCCTGTTGCCTCAAGAAATCTGCTCAGCTGTGCAGCGCACGCAAACGTGTGGTGTTCAGGAGCCCCTGTTCCTGAGCACGGGATATGCCATTGCGGCGAGCAGGGAGTTGATTTGCTTGAGATCGCGAATGGTATCGAGGTGGATTGAACTCGTCTCGAGGCTGCGGGTCGTTCCTTCGCGCAGGCGGTTGAAATGCCTGTCGCTCGTTTGCTTCTCGGCGTCGCGCAAATGGTCCTTTTCCAATACCAGCTGATGCGCGGTTTCGCGATCTCGTGAAACGAGGACGTTGAACGCCATCCGCGCATTGGTCAGAACCCTTGCATGGAAATCGCTGAGTTCGCGCCAGCCCTCATCGGTAAACTGCAGCTTGCGGTCCATCTTCTTTTGCACGAGCGCCAGCATGTTGCGCACGATGATATCGCCGACCTGCTCGAGTTTGACGCAGGCGCCGAGAAGTTCGCGCGCCCGGCCCACCTCATAATCCGACAGTTTCCGCGTTGTCAGTTTGGCTAGGTAAAGCTTGATGGCGGCGTGCTTGCGGTCGACCTTGTCATCGAGCGCCGAGAGTTCATCGATCCGCGCCTGGTCGGGATTTTCGTAAAGGTCGATAATGCCGCGCAGCATGATCTCGACCGTTTCGCAGACGCTGACCGTCTCGCGTGTTGCATTGGCAAGAGCAAGGCTTGGCGTATCGAGCACGCTTTCATCGAGCGCACTGAGTCCGACATGGTCGATGGGCCTTTGCGGCCCAGCCGGTGCGTTGAGCGCCACCACCGCCCGCGTCGCCTTGAGAACGAGCGAGGACAGTGGCACCCCGGCAAGAAGAATGATCACATTGAAGAGGATGTGGCCGTTGATCACCTGGTCGGCCGGCGTGCTGCCAAGAACGGCAACGGGCGGACGGAAGGCGAGATAGAGCGTCAGGATGACGATGGAGCCGAGCCCGCGCATCAGGAGATTGCCCATGGGCACGATACGGGCTTTCGGTGCGGCGTTGCGGGTAAGGACCGGTGCTATGAACGACGAGCCGAGATTGACGCCGCAGATCATGACGATGCCAAGCTCAGGCTGGATCAGGCCGCGCGAGGCGAAGGTGACAACGAGCAGCACCGCCGCAATGCTCGAATGGAAAAGCCAGGTCATGAGGGCCGCGATAAGGAACGCCGTCACCGGGTCGGTATTAAGGTAACTGACGATGACCGGCAGGAGTTCGCTGTTGCGCAACGGTTCGGTGGCCTGCCCGGTCATTTCGAGCGACAGCACCAGCAGTCCGATACCGACGAGAATGCGGCCCATCTGCCGCCAGTTGCTGCGCTCGGTCGACATGAAGATTACCGTGCCGGCGACGAGGCAGAGCGGCACCAGCAGCGTCAGGTCAAAGCTCAGGATCTTGACGACGAGCGCCGAGCCGACCTCCGCGCCGCGCACTGCCATCAGACCGGCAATCCCGCTGACAATGCCGGACCCGACAAAGGAACCGACGAGGAGGCTGACTGCGGTCGACGATTGCAGCGCGATCGACAACATCAAGCCCCAAAGCACGGCAAGCACGGGATTGTGCAAAACGCCGCGCAGGCTGCGGCGCATGCGCTCGCCATAGGCGCGCTCGACACCGGTGCGGACCATGCGCGTTGCCCACAGGAGCAGCGCCACCGCGCCGGCCAAATGCAACAAAACCGAGGAACCGTTCACTTGGTGCAATCCATTCGTGTTGGAGATTGCGGTATAGCAGCCAGAAGAATCTAGCAGCCGATTGTTAAGATAACATATCGCGGTAAAAGCGAAAAAAATATGTTCCGGCTAAGAAAAATCATGTCGCATTTGGCATAATTTATCAGTTTGATGACAGATTTGTGTCGCTCCGGCAAAGGTTTGCCGGCTATGCAAACTCGTAAAGTTCGAGCCGAATCATCATAACGCGATGAACAGGGGATGACGGGGTTGCCGCCCTTCCGCCCAAACCTTATTTGTTGCAGTATGATCAGCACATCGGGTTCGCAGCGATCCGACCTTGCTTACAATCTGACGAACGAAGAGCAGCATGCGATTTTCGCCATCCTTTCTCGATGAGATCAGGGAACGCGTACCGATTTCCAGCGTGATCGGCACGCGGGTTTCGTTCGATCGCAAGAAGACCAATGCGCCGAAGGGCGATTTCTGGGCCTGCTGCCCGTTCCATGGCGAGAAGTCGCCGAGTTTTCATTGCGAGGACCGCAAGGGCCGCTACCATTGCTTTGGCTGTGGGGTGACCGGCGATCATTTCCGCTTTCTGACGGAACTCGAGGGGTTGAGCTTTCCGGAGGCCGTGCAGCGTGTCGCCGACATGGCGGGCATTCCGATGCCCGCGCGCGATGTTGAATCGGAGATTCGCGAGGCAAAACGCGCGACGCTCTATGACGTCATGGAAATGGCGACCCAATTCTTCGAGGAGCGGTTGCAGGCAGCGAGCGGTGCCAAGGCGCGCGCCTATCTGCGCGATCGGGGCTTGAGCGCGGCAACGCAGCATGCCTACCGCCTTGGTTACGCGCCGGAAAGCCGCAATGCGCTGAAAGAACATCTCGCACTGAAGGGAGCGACGAAGGAACAGATCGAGGCGTGCGGCCTCGTCGTCTACGGCGATGACAAGCCGGTCTCGTTCGACCGGTTTCGCGACCGCATCATGTTCCCGATCGAGGATCTGCGTGGCCGGATCATTGCCTTTGGTGGGCGGGCGCTGACGCCGAACGCCATTGCCAAATACATGAACTCCAACGAAACCGAGCTTTTCCACAAGGGCAAGGTCCTGTTCAATGCGCTGCGCGCCCGCAAGGCGGCGCAGCCGCAAGGCGGGCAACCGGCAAAAGCCGTGATTGCCGTCGAAGGCTACATGGATGTCATTGCGCTGGCGCAGGCTGGCTTTGCCCAGGCGGTCGCGCCGCTCGGCACGGCCTTGACCGAGGATCAGCTCGATCTTCTCTGGCGCATGTCGCCCGAGCCTGTCCTCTGCTTTGACGGCGACAATGCCGGCATCAAGGCAGCGCACCGGGCGATCGATCTCGCCTTGCCGGCGTTGAAGCCCGGACGCTCGCTGCGTTTTGCAGTGCTGCCGGAGGGCAAGGACCCGGATGATCTCGTCAAGGCGTCCGGCCCGCAGGCATTCCAGGCCGTGCTCGACGATGCACGTCCGCTCGCGGACATGCTGTGGGCGCGGGAAACGAGCGGCGGCATATTCGACACGCCCGAACGGCGCGCCGAACTCGAGGCGCGGCTGAAGCAGATGACGAGCCTTATCGGCGACGAGAACGTGCGCCGGCATTATGCCCAGGACGTTCGTGACCGCATCCAGCAGTTTTTCAGCGCCAATACGCGAGGCAATGAGCGTCGCGGGTCCGGACAAGCGGGAAGCAACCGCAACAGCTTCGGCCCGCAATCCGGTTATGGCCAGCGAGGGCGAGGGGCTCCTCCCAATGGGCGGCTCGCCGTATCGGAGAGCCTGGCGCGCTCGGTTCTCGTCAAGACAAGCTCCGCTACGCTACCCCTGCGCGAGACCGCCATCCTTATGACATTGTTCAACCATCCCCGGCTTATCGAGGATGATTTCGAGACGATCGTGCGGCTTGAATTCAGCCATCCCGATCTGAAACGCTTCCATACCGCTATGCTTAACGCCATGGCTGAACATCACGTGGCGGACGGCCGTGAAATGCGCAAGGCGATGGCCGAGACCGGCCACGGCGCGCTGATCGAGGCGCTGGAAGCGCTGGTAAGGCGCGCCCGCATGTGGACGGCGACAGCGGAGGCGGCGGAAGAAGACGCGCTTGAAGCTTTAAGACAGGCCATTCACTTGCATCAGCGCGCCAGCACCCTACATAAGGAGCTGAAAGTCGCTGAAACTGCATTGGCTACGGAAGCCACCGACGAAAATCTCAACCGGCTGCTCGATATTCAGAATGCCATCCGAAGTGCGCAGGCAACCGAAGCACTGATCGAAGGGTTCGGAATACCCTCGGGACGGTCGGGCAAGGGGTTTTGACCGAATTGATTCGCTTTTTTACCGCGAATCAGTTGAGTCGGGGTTGACGTGGGTCAATAATGACGGAATCAGATTGCGCGGAATTGTAGATATTGCGTTGATGTTTGCGGGTCCAGCAGAAAATCCTGCAAATGCGGCAAATATCCAATGTGCTCGCCATCACCGGGATAACAAGGTTAATCCGACATTAACAGGATTTCGGCTACTCGAACATTCAATAGCTTGATGGTGCAGGGGAACCGGGGTGCCGCCGCACCGTTCCACCATGCATGAACAAGGCGAAGGCCGCTTGGAGATATAGAATATGGCAACGAAGGCAAAGGAAAACGAGGAAGTAGAAGTCGAGCGCGAGGGCGCGCCGGACGGTCCGCTTCTCGACCTTTCCGATGACGCTGTCAAGAAGATGATCAAGCTCGCCAAGAAGCGCGGCTATGTGACGATGGACGAACTCAATGCGGTTCTCCCATCCGAAGAGGTCACTTCCGAGCAGATCGAAGACACGATGGCGATGCTCAGCGACATGGGCATCAATGTCGTGGAGGATGACGAGCAGGACGCAGACGCCGAGGAAGCCGACAGCAGCGCCGATGAAGAGAGCGATGCCCGTGAGCTTGCCGATGCGACCGGCACCGCCGTTGCTCCGACTACGACCAAGAAGGAACCGACCGACCGCACCGACGATCCCGTCCGCATGTATCTGCGCGAGATGGGCACGGTCGAGCTTCTGTCGCGCGAAGGCGAAATCGCCATAGCCAAGCGCATCGAAGCGGGCCGCGAGACGATGATCTCCGGCCTTTGCGAGAGCCCGCTGACCTTCCAGGCCATCATCATCTGGCGTGAGGATCTCAACGAGTCGAAGATTCTGCTGCGCGAAATCATCGATCTTGAAACGACCTATGCCGGACCGGAAGCCAAGCAGGCTCCGGTCATCGAACGCGTTGAAGAAGAGCGGCCCGCAGGCGGCAACGACAAGTCGCGCCGCTCGCGCGACGATGACGACATCACCAATGTCGGCGGCGACGCTCCGGTCGAGGAAGAAGACGACGAGGATGACGAGGCCAACCTGTCGCTTGCCGCGATGGAAGCCGAACTGCGCCCGCAGGTCATGGAAACGCTCGACGTCATCGCCGATACATACAAGAAGCTGCGCAAGCTTCAGGACCAGCAGGTCGAGAACCGCCTTGCCGCCTCGGGTTCGCTTTCGCCGAGCCAGGAGCGTCGCTATAAGGAGCTCAAGGACCAGCTGATCAAGGCGGTGAAGTCGCTTTCGCTCAATCAGAACCGTATCGAGGCTCTGGTTGCGCAGCTTTACGACATCAACAAGCGCCTCGTGCAGAACGAAGGGCGCCTGCTGCGCCTTGCCGAATCCTACGGCGTGCGTCGCGAGGATTTCCTCAAAGAGTATCAGGGCAACGAGCTCGATCCGAACTGGCTGAAGGCGGTTTCGAACCTGACGACCCGTGGCTGGAAAGAGTTCACCAAGAACGAGAAGGACACGATCAAGAACCTTCGCACGGAAATCCAGAACATGGCGCAGGAAACCGCCATTTCGATCTCCGAATTCCGCCGCATCGTCAATCAGGTCCAGAAGGGCGAACGCGAGGCCGCTCTGGCCAAGAAGGAAATGGTCGAGGCCAATCTGCGTCTCGTCATTTCGATCGCCAAGAAATACACCAATCGCGGCCTGCAGTTCCTTGACCTGATCCAGGAAGGCAATATCGGCCTGATGAAGGCGGTCGACAAGTTCGAGTATCGTCGCGGCTACAAGTTCTCGACCTATGCGACCTGGTGGATCCGTCAGGCGATCACCCGCTCGATCGCCGATCAGGCACGCACGATCCGCATTCCGGTGCATATGATCGAGACGATCAACAAGATCGTCCGCACGTCGCGCCAGATGCTGCACGAGATCGGCCGCGAGCCGACGCCGGAAGAGCTTGCTGAAAAGCTTGCCATGCCGTTGGAAAAGGTGCGCAAGGTGCTGAAGATCGCCAAGGAGCCGATCTCGCTCGAAACGCCTGTGGGCGATGAAGAGGATTCGCATCTCGGCGATTTCATCGAGGACAAGAATGCGCTCCTGCCGATCGACGCCGCCATTCAGGCCAACCTTCGCGATACGACGACGCGGGTTCTCGCTTCGCTTACGCCGCGTGAGGAACGCGTGCTGCGCATGCGCTTCGGCATCGGCATGAACACCGACCATACGCTGGAAGAAGTCGGCCAGCAGTTCTCGGTAACGCGCGAGCGTATTCGCCAGATCGAGGCGAAGGCCCTGCGCAAGCTCAAGCATCCGAGCCGTTCGCGCAAGCTGCGTTCGTTCCTGGACAGCTGAGCCGCGTATAAAGCTGTTAGAAATGCAAACGGGATGGGTGCAAACCCATCCCGTTTTGTTTTTGGATTTTAGCAGAAGCTGTTGCGCCTAAAGCGAAGGCTCGTCGGATTTCTTCTCGCCTTTGTCCTTCACCATGAGCTTGTCGATATAGGCAAGAAACAGCGCGGAGAACACGAAAGTCAGGTGGATCAGCGTAAACCAGGTCAGTTGTGAGGTTGAGAACTGCGTCAGGTTCAGAAAGACCTGGAGCAGGTGGATCGACGAGATCGCAACGATGGTCGAGGCAACCTTGATCTTCAGCGATCCGGCGTCGATCGTGCCGAGCCAGTGCACCTCGTCCGCCTGGTCGAAGCGGCTCACGAAGTTCTCATAGCCAGAGATGATCACCATGACGACGAGGCTCGCGACCAGCGCGGCATCGATCAGGCCCAGCATCTTGAGGATTGTGTCAGTCTCGTCGAGTACGGTGACCTTGGCTACGAAATCGATCAGCTTACCGGCAAACGAAAATGCATAGATTGCGAGCGCGAGAGCGAGGCCAAGGTAAAAAACCACCAGCAGCCAACGCGAGGCGAGAATGATATTTTCGACAAGTATTTCAATGCGTTTCATAGTGTGGGTCCAATTTCTCGAACTGGGCTCAGCCAATAAATGCTCCAGGGGTTCAGCCAACACATAGCAATCGATGATGCGAACTCAACCCGCAGCGACAAAAAACCCGGGCAATCGCCCGGGTTTTTTGCTTCAACGGTCTCCTTGCACTCAATTGTTGCTGGCGACCGGTGCGACGAGCGGCGTGATGCGGCGGATCGCAACCCGTCGGTTCTGCTGCTCGGGCGATTCCGTCCTGATCTTCAGGTAGCGCTCGCCATAGCCCTGCGTTGCCATGTTCTCCGGCGGAATGTCGAAGACGTTGGTGAGCGCCTGCGCCACCGATTCGGCGCGCTTGTCGGAAAGGACGAGGTTTGCCTGGTCCGAACCCACCGCATCGGTATGGCCCTCGATCAGGAAGGTCTCGGCCGGGTTCTTCTTCAAGGTCTGCGCCATTGCCTTGGCGACGCTATCCAGGCGCGTGATCTGATCTTCGCCGATCTCGGCGGACCCGAAGGCGAAGGTGATCGTGTCGAGATCGACGCGGCGCACCTTGTCGCGGATACGCGCCGAGCGCTTGACCTCATCGACCGAATAGATGCGTTCCACACGTTCGACCGGCGGGCGGGCAAAGAAGTCATAGACTTCTTCTTCCGGCGCCTCTTCGGCATCGAGGATGTAGTCGCGCACCGGAATGTCGAGGCGCAGCGGCGGCAGGTCGTCGCCGGGGTCGCGCCAGTTAACACGCTCCTCCCGGTCATAATCCGGTGCGTAGGTCAGCAGCACTTCGCGACCATCCGGGGTAATGCGCGAGCGCTGAATGACATCGCCGTAGCGGTTGCGGATCGTAACGATCTGCACGCCATTTTCCCGGACAATGGTTTCGCGGGTGCGGCGGCGCGGCAGGTCTTCATAATAGACGTCCTGGGCGTTGCGGCTCATGCGCGGGCGGTCGGAACTTTCGACGAAGATATTGTTGTCGACCTCGACGATGGCGCGGTTGTCATATTGCTTGATGACCTGCACATCGGTCGGCCGCTCGTCGCGTCGCGCCTGCTTGGTGCGCGTTCCCTTTTCGACGAGCACGGGCTCGATCTTGACGGGCGCGATCGTCTGCTGCACGTCGGCATCAGTCTTCGGCGGGGGTCCGGCGGGTGCCGCCGGTTGCTGGGCGACAGGTTGCTCGGCTGGGGCTGGAGGCTGTCCGGCCTGCTCAGCCTTGTTGCCGCGCTTGCCGCCCTTCTGTCTTGCTTCGGCCGCTGGAGCGGGCTTGTCGCTGTCAAGCACCGGCGCGGCATTGGCGGGGAGGGGCGAGGCTTCCTGCGGCGCCGGCTTCGCGGCTTCGGCAGGCGCTGGTGCTGCCGGCTGGCCGCTCGCGGCGTCAGCCGGCTTGGCGGGCGCAGTTTCAGCCGCGGGTTGATTGGGCGTCGCTGCGGGCTGCTCGGCCGTCGCGGGTGCCGCGGTTGCGGGCGCGGCCTGTTTGGCTGCTTCATCGGCAGCCTTCTTGGCGTCTTCCGCTGCTTGTTCGGCCTGTTTGTCGGCAGCCTTCTGCGTGCTTTCGGCCTTCTTGCGCGCTTCTTCTTCGGCGGCCTTCTGGGCTTCTGACGCCTTTGCAGCTTCCTGCTCAGCTGCCTTCTTTGCCTGTTCGGCCTGCTTTGCGGTTTCGCCTTCCGCAGCCTTTGCCGCATCGGCTTCGGCGGCAGCTTTCTTTCGCGCTTCTTCTTCTATGGCTTTTTGCTGCTCGGCTGCCTTGTTGGCCTCAGCCTCGGCGTCGCGCTTGGCCTTCGCCGCGTCCTCTGCCGCCTGTTCCGCGGCGGCCTTCGAGGCCTTCGCTTCTTCGGCAGCCTTGCGCTTTGCTTCTTCTTCTATGGCTTTCTGCTGTTCGGCGGCTTTGTTCGCCTCGGCTTCAGCGGCGCGCTTGGCTTCCTGCGCCTGCTTGGCAGCTTCAGCTTCTGCAGCCTTCGCGGCTTCCGCAGCCTTGCGGTTTGCCTCTTCTTCTATGGCTTTCTGCTGCTCGGCGGCCTTTTCGGCTTCCGCCTGTGCAGCCCGCTTGGCTTCTTCGGCTTGCTGCTTGGCTTGTTCTTCTGCCTGTTGCTTGGCCTGCTCTTCAGCCTGTTGCGCCGCCTTGCGCTTCAATTCCTCCTGTGCCGGGTCCTCCTGGGCGGGCGCGGGCTGTTCGGCCTGCGCGACCACCACCGGCATGTTGGAGTTGGAGGAAATATAGGGCCGGTTGAGCGGCGGCTGTTCCGCCATGGCATAGGGCGAGGAAAAGAGAATTGCTGTTGAAGCAAAAAAGAGCGCTGTACGTTTCATTGTCATCCCTGTCTCGCGTTCCTTCTTGTTGAAACACGTCAAATGTTCGCGATCGCAACCTTGTTCCGGTTTGTGGCAACGGCTTGACCATTGCGATCTTCGTTTCAGTTTTCATCGCCCGTGGCAATGCGTCGGTCCGACGTTGACCGAACTGATCGACCCCACGTTTGCAGCTTTCGCCTGTATCCCCCATGAAGGCGCCGTTCATCTGGCATTCATGTTTTAAGAATGGACGCGGCTCGGCTGGCGATGTATTTCAGCGCATGCCCTCTGAACCCTTCTGGAAGACAAAGATCCTAGATGAGCTCAACCGCTCCGAATGGGAAAGCCTGTGCGACGGTTGCGGCCGCTGTTGCCTGCACAAGCTCGAAGACGAAGACACTGAAGAGATTTATTTCACCACCGTCGCCTGCACCCTCCTCGATGCCGGCACTTGCCAATGTTCGGATTACGTACATCGCAAGGCCAAAGTCCCGGACTGCGTTTTCCTGACCCCCGAAATCGTGCGCACCGTGGACTGGCTGCCGGAAACATGCGGTTATCGCCTGATCGACGAAGGGCGTGACCTCTACTGGTGGCATCCGCTCGTATCCGGAAGCCGGGAAACCGTGCACGAGGCAGGGATATCCGTGCGCGGCAAGGTCACCGCCTATGATCATGAAATGAAGAGCGATGAGGATTATTTCGATCACATGATGACGCTCGAAGAATCCGACTGAGATAAACCGAATGTGAATGCTCCGTTGAGGAATTGTTCAGATCGAATGTGGAACAAAGCGCTCCTGTCCGGATTCCAGTAAGCTTGGAAATTCCCCCCATTGCGGACACAAAAACAGGAGAACGCCAAATGGCTGTTTCATTCAAAACGTTGGCTGTTACCGCGACCATCGCCCTCGGTTCAATTATCGGCGTCAACGCCGCTTCAGCAGCGCCGATCGCGGCCGCACCAATGACCGATGGCGCTTCGCCGCTTGTGAAGGTCGATTATTATCGCCGCGATTATTACCGTCCGCCCTATCGGCCGGCTCCCGCTTGCACGCCGGGACAGGCTGCGAGCAAGGCAAGCCGCATGGGCCTCTATAACACCCGCGTCGTCGTCAACCGCAATGTCGTTCGCGTCGCCGGCTGGAAGCGCGGCTACCGCACGGCAGTCGTCTTTGCCCGCGCACCGGGTTGCCCAGTCGTTCGCTAAGCGCGACATAACAAAGAAAAGGGTGCCGGTCGGCACCCTTTTTTATTTCCGCTCTACGCTTTGAACTCAGTTCTTAAGCTCAAACGTCATATTCACATTGACGTTGTAGGTGTTCTCGCCGGCAGCAACGGGGACGGGTGATGCCGCGTCCATCGCCATCATCTTGCCGCGCGCCGCCATCGGAACCGGGCGGGGACTGAAGCTCTGTTCGTTGATTTCGATGACCCGGCCAAGTTCGACGCCGGCCGCGGCCGTCAGCGTCTTTGCGCGCGCAACGGCATTTGCAACGGCGTTCTTGCGCGCTTCTTCAAGAATTGTGTCCGGCTTGTCGTTGGTGAAGGTGATGTTGCCGCCCTGATTGACGCCGAGCGTGACCGACTGGTCGAGGATGTCGCCGACCTTCGCGAGGTCGCGTACGCGCACCGTCAGGGAATTTGACACGGCATAGCCGACGATCGACGGCGGTTTGGGCGGCTGGTTATTGTTGTTTTCCGGGAACACATAGCGCGGGTCGATGCTGAAGCCTGAGGTCTGCAGATCGCGTTCGGCAATTCCGGCCTTTTTCATGGCATCGAGTACCTTCGCCATGGCTTCATTGTTGGCGGTCAGCGCCTCGCGGGCTGTTGGCTTTTCCTGCATGACGACCAGCGAAAGGATCGCGGTGTCGGGCGCAGCCGCGGCTTCGCCTTCACCCGTGACCGTGATGCGCGGGCGCGGTGCGTCCTCGGCATAGGCAGCCATAGGCACCGCGACCATGGTGGTTACTGCAAGGGCCAGCGTCAGGATTTTCGATGTCATGGATAACTCCCCAGATGAAGTGACGTTGCTGCGTCGCAGGTGATTATGGGTGGATTAGGGCAAAAGACAAAACTTTTGAACAGGATAGGTTTTGTGCATCCAAACGGCATCCTGAACGTTACCAAGCAAATGTCAGAGGAGTTTTGACGATGAACCGGACCGAGCCCAAGCAAAAGCCCCGCAGGAACGAATCGCCCGAGACTGAGACGTCCGGCCTACAATCGTTCGACCGGGACGAGATCGTCGACGACGATCTCATCGCGGACGACGAACTCTCCATCCTCGGCGAACGTCAGGTCGAGCCGGAAGATGCCGGCGAGGTATCGGAGGAAGATGACGACAACCCCTATCAGAACAGCGACGAAGCGCTGCCTGATGACGAGGAGGAACTGGAAATCGCGCGCGATCCCGAACGTGAGGGACGCCGCTTCAACGATTAGACATCCAGGCGCCGATAGCGTTCCAGTCGGAAAACACGGCCGAAGCGCCTTTTGCGATAAGGCCGGGGGCGTGGTCCTCATGGGTGTGGGTGCCCCCGGTATAGCCGATCGCGGTCATGCCGGCGGCAACCGCACCCTCGACGCCAAAGGGCGAATCCTCGACGACCACACATTTGGCTGGGTCGGCCTGCATCTTTTCGGCGGCAAGGAAGAAGAGGTCGGGCGCCGGTTTGCCGCGCTTGACCATGAACGAACTGTAGACCGCATCGCCGAAAAAGCGCGCCAGCCCGGTGATTTCGAGGCTGAAGCGGATGCGTTCGAGCGACGAGCCGGAGGCAACGCAGTGCGGCGTCTCCAGGCCTTCCAAAAATGAGACGATTCCCGATGTCGGCTGCAGCGACTCGCCGAAGATGCGCTTCGTCTCCGGCCAGAGACCGGTCTCCGCTCCGTCCGCAAGCTGCAAACCCGTGAGTTCAGCGACGCGGGCGATGATGTCGGCCTGCTTCAGGCCGATGCATTGCGCGATCGTGCCATCAGGCAGCGAGAGGCCCTGCTGGGAATAGATATTGCGATAGGCGAGCGCCGCAAGCGGCTCGCTGTCCACAAGCACACCATCGCAATCAAAGATCACCAGTTCGAATTGGTTTTGCGGCATTTCCATCCTCGTTGTTGGCCCTTCCAGGCATCTTAATGATCGATCTTTACCGCTCTTATAATGCACATAGGTCTTGACTAAAATACAAATGTTCAATATTCGATGATTGTAATTTGAAAGGCTCCGCACAAGCCGGCGGGGCCGCTGAGGGAGGCGTTATGGCGAGCAATGTTGCACTGACGGGACTGGCGCGAGACATGCAGGCGCGGGCGGATGCCGGGCGGCCGATCCGCATCGGGCTGATCGGTTCGGGCGAGATGGGCACCGATATCGTGACGCGCGTGGCACACATGCCGGGCATCGAGATCGGCGCGATCTCGGAACTGAAGCTGCCGAACGCGCTCAAAGCCGTCGACATCGCCTACCAGGAGAGCGGCCATGGCCGCGAGGTCGCCAATGCCGCGGCGTTGACGGCGGCGATGGAGGCCGGCAAGGTCGCCGTCACCGACGATGCCAATCTGATCCTTGAAAACGACCTCATCGACGTCGTCATCGATGCGACCGGGGTTCCGGCGGTCGGGGCCGAGATCGGCCTGCGGGCAATGGAGCACGGCAAGCACCTCGTGATGATGAATGTCGAGGCGGACGTGACCATCGGCGCCTATCTGAAGAGCGAGGCCGACCGGCTCGGCGTCACCTATTCGCTCGGCGCCGGCGACGAGCCGTCGTCATGCATGGAACTCATCGAATTCGTCTCGGCCATGGGCCATCCGATCGTCGCCGCCGGCAAGGGCAAGAACAACCCGCTCAACATCGACGCCATTCCCGACGACTATGCCGAGGAGGCCGAACGCCGGCACATGAACGTGCGCATGCTGGTCGAGTTCGTCGACGGCTCGAAGACCATGGTGGAGATGGCGGCGATCGCCAATGCCACCGGGCTCGTGCCCGACAAGCCCGGCATGCACGGTCCGGCGGCAACGCTCGACCAGCTGTCGAAGACCCTGATCCCGGAAAAGGATGGCGGCGTCCTCTCGCGGGTCGGCGTCGTCGACTATTCGATCGGCAAGGGCGTTGCCCCCGGCGTCTTCGTCGTCGCCGACATGTCGCATCCGCGCATTTCCGAGCGCATGGAAGATCTGAAGATGGGCAAGGGTCCGTACTTCACCTTCCACCGGCCCTATCACCTGACCTCGCTCGAAGTGCCGCTGACCTGCGCCCGCGTCGTCCTTTACGGCAAGCCCGACATGGTGCCGCTGGCCAAGCCCGTTGCCGAGGTCTGCGCCGTCGCCAAGAAGGACATGCAGCCGGGCGAGAAGCTCGATGCCATCGGCGAGTATTGCTACCGCGCCTGGATCACGACCGCGGCGGAAGCGCGCGAGGCCGGGGCGATCCCGTGCGGGCTTCTGCAGGGCGGCACCGTCACGGCGCCGATCCGCAAGGGCGAACTCATCACCAGCGCCAATGCCGCGCCGGTGCCAGGCTCGAAGATCGTCGAACTGCGCGCCCGCCAGGACAAGCTCGTCTACGGCGCGTGAGCGAGAAGCAACAAGATTCGTACGCCAGCCACTATCAGACAAGGAGCGCCGAAATGGCTTCCGCCAGAAGTTCAAATGCCAAACTGAAGGACGATGGCAGCAATCTTCCATTCGCGTTCCGGCACTATCCGCCGGAACAGCTGAAGGAGGCGCTGCGCAAGATGTACCTTATCCGCCGTTTCGAGGAGGGGGCCGAGGAATCTTACACGCGCGGCCTCATCCACGGGACGATGCACCTCTCCATCGGCCAGGAAGCAAGCGCCGTCGGCATCTCGCTGCCGCTTTCCGATGACGACATGATCACCTCGACGCATCGCGGCCATGGCCACTGCATCGCCAAGGGCGCAGAAGTCTCGAAAATGTTCGCCGAGTTCTTCGGCAAGGAAACCGGCTATTGCAAGGGCCGTGGTGGCTCCATGCATATCGCCGACGTATCCAAGGGCAATCTCGGTGCCAACGGGATCGTCGGCGGCGGCATTCCGATCGCCGTCGGTGCCGCTCTTTCCGCCAAGAAGCAGAAGAACGGCAAGGTCGTCATCTCCTATTTCGGCGATGGCGCCAACAATGAGGGTGCCTTCCACGAAGCGCTTAACATGGCTGCTGTCTGGAAACTGCCTGTCGTTTTCGTCTGCGAAAACAACGGCTATGGTATGTCCACTTCAACCAAGCGTTCAACAGCGGTTGCAAATGTCGCTGACCGGGCTGTGGCCTACAACATGCCGGGCGTCATTGTCGACGGCAACAACCTTTCCGAGGTTGCCGAGGCCTCGCATGAGGCTGTCGAGCGGGCGCGCCGCGGCGAAGGCCCGACGCTGATCGAGTGCAAGACCTACCGGCATCGCGGCCATTCCAAGAGCGACCGCAACCGTTACCGCACCAAGGAGGAGATCGAGGACTGGATCACCAACCGCGATCCGATCCTGCTGTTCCAGGAGCAGTTGAAGGAGTTCGGCTTCGTTACCGACGGCGAAATCGAGGCGATCCGCGCCGACGCCGAGAAGGAAATCGCCGAAGCCATCGAATTTGCCAAGAACAGTCCGTCGCCCGATTTGAACAATCTCACCCGCGACGTTTATACGGTTGATATTCAATGAACGAGATCATTCGCGAACTCAGCTATTCGCAGGCCATCCAGGAAGCCATGGCGATTGCCATGGAGGCGGATGAGCGTGTTTTCCTCATGGGTGAGGATATCGGCGTCTATGGCGGCGCCTTCCAGGTGACCGGTGATCTCGTTCATCGCTTTGGCGAAGACCGGGTCATGGATACGCCGATCTCGGAGCTTGGCGGCGCCGGCGTCGCGGTCGGCGCGGCGCTGACCGGCATGCGCCCGATCTTCGAATTCCAGTTTTCCGATTTTGCCGCGCTCGCCATGGAGCAGATCGTCAACCAGGCGGCAAAGATCAGGTACATGCTCGGCGGCGCGGTTTCTGTGCCGCTGGTGATGCGGTTTCCAGCGGGTTCCGGCACCGGTGCTGCCGCGCAGCACAGCCAGAGCCTCGAAGCATGGCTTGGCCACGTTCCAGGCTTGAAAGTGATCCAGCCGGCGACACCATACGACGCAAAGGGCATGCTGCTCGCTGCGATCGAGGACCCGGACCCCATCATGATCTTCGAGCACAAGCTCCTTTACAAGATGAAGGGGCCGGTTCCTGAGGGTCACTATACCGTACCGATCGGCAAGGCCGCTATCGTGCGCGAAGGCACGGACCTGACCATCGTTGCCACGGCCATCATGGTGCACAAGGCGCTGGAAGCTGCCGAGGTGCTGGCCAAGGAAGGCATCAACATTGAAGTAATCGACCTTCGCACCGTGCGGCCGATGGACAAGGCGACGATCATCGCCAGCGTCAAGAAGACGTCGAAGCTGATGTGCGTTTACGAGGCCGTCAAGACGCTGGGCGTAGGCGCCGAGATCAGCGCCATGATCGCCGAGAGCGAAGCCTTCGATTATCTCGATGCGCCGATCGTGCGTCTCGGTGGTGCCGAAACGCCAATTCCGTACAATCCCGACCTTGAAAAAGCGACGGTGCCGCAAGTCCCCGGCATCATTGCGAGCGCCCGCGATCTCGCCAAAGGGGTACGCTAGTCATGCCCGTCGAAGTGATCCTGCCCAAGGTCGACATGGATATGGAAAGCGGCCAGATTTCGCGTTGGTACGCCAAGGAAGGCGACAGCGTTTCCAAGGGCCAGCTTCTGTTCGAGATCGAAACCGACAAGGCGGCCATGGAAGTCGACGCTCCCTCGACCGGGATACTGCGTGACGTGAAGGCCGAGGAGGGCACGACCGTGCCGGTCGGGCAGGCCGTCGCCTGGATCTATGGCGAGGGTGAAGCCTACGCGGCTGCCCCGGCAAAAGTCGATGCAGGCAAGCCTGATACGTCTGAAAAGCCGGCAGCCGCACCCGCCCAAACGGCGCCGGTTCAGGCTGCACCCATTGCGGCGACGCCTCCTGTTGCCGAAACCAATGGCGTCCGCGCCACGCCGCTGGCGCGCCGTGTTGCCCGCGAGGCCGGTATCGACCTCGCCTCGCTCAAGGGATCGGGGCCCAAAGGCCGTATCCAGAAGAAGGATGTCGAGGCAAGTACGCTCAAATTGGATGGAGCGTCGGCCAAGGCGCCTTCACCATCCCCAGTATCTGCACCGGCGCGGACTGCCCAGATAACAGGCGAAGCACCGCTCAACGCGGTCTGGCTGCGCGAAGGCAAGGGCGCTGGACTTGCGCCGGTGGTTCTCATCCATGGCTTTGGCTCCGATCTGAATAGTTGGCGGCCGATGCTCGGCGGCGGCACGCTCGACAATCCGATCCTCGCCATCGATCTGCCTGGACATGGCGGTTCGACCCGCGCCATACCGGACGATCTCGACGGCATCGCAGAACTCGTCGAGCAGACCGTCGCTGCGTACCATTCGGGTCCCGTCATCCTCGTGGCTCATTCGTTCGGCAGCGCCGTCGCAACGGAGGTCGCAGCACGCAACAATCTCGATGTGCGTGCGCTGACATTGATTTCGCCTGCGGGTCTCGGGCCGGAGATCAACGGCGGCTTCCTTTCCGGTTTCGTCCGGGCGCGCAGCGAGGAGAGCCTCGTCGCGTGGATGAAGCAGCTTGTCCACGATGAAAGCCTGCTGACCAAGCCTTTCGTCAATGCGACGCTGGCGCAGTCGCAGGATACGGCGCTGCGCGACGCGCAGCAGCAGGTGGCGGATCGCTTCTTTGCCGACGGAACGCAGGTGATCGACACGAGGCAAACCCTCGCCGGTCTGCTCATCCCGGTGCGTGTGATCTTCGGCGCGGGCGACCGTATCATACCGGCAAGCCATGCAGCGGGCCTGCCGGGTGAGATTGCTGTGCATGTGTTTGCCGGCACCGGCCACATGCCGCAACTCGAACAGCG
This sequence comes from Phyllobacterium sp. SYP-B3895, assembly GCF_009647635.1. NCBI lineage: Bacteria > Pseudomonadati > Pseudomonadota > Alphaproteobacteria > Hyphomicrobiales > Phyllobacteriaceae > Phyllobacterium > Phyllobacterium sp. SYP-B3895. Next base: position 358,790 of record NZ_WJIG01000003.1, read on the forward strand.
CGAGAAGGTCATGCGCATTCTCGCCGAAGTCAGCCGGTCAGCCGGCTGATTTCGGGTCTCATTCGCTGATCGCGTGGCGATCGTTTCTTGATGCGACCATAGCGCGGCGGATAGCGCCGCGGGCGGAGGCGAGATTGGGCATCACCCAGTTGGGTTCGGCTCCAAGGAATTTGTCGAGGAAGGCGATGGCATAGCCCGGCATCTCCTCGACGTTTTCTCGATAAGACCACCAGGTGCGCAGATCGTCGGCACAATCGTCGATGCGTGCAGCCGTTCCAAATTCCTGCTCATGGATCGCCGCGATCGCTCCAACGCAGAAGTTGGTATAGAGAAAGCCCTCCGGCCAGAACGCGATGATATCCTGCATTTCGGTTTTTGCCGCGGCGCCGTCTTGAGCCTTGGCCAACACTGATGCGGGCGCTTCGGTGATCAGTTCCTTAAGGACCAGTCCCGCAGCAAAGATAATGAAATCCTTGCGGTCGATACGCGCAAACGACTTCTGTTGCTCGACCGTCTCGATCCAGTTGAGAAAGGCGCGGGTGAGCTTGGTCTCGTCGATGCTGAACTGGTAGCCGTAGTGGTCGGCGATCAATGCGGCATTCTTGCGGAAAGCCATGCGAAACCACCGCAGCCTCCGCAGCCGATGCCGCAAATCCGGCGTGTGGACGAGTTCATCCCGAAACAGAAAATCCATGTGCTCTCACTTTCGCGGCGATGCTACCACGTTGCAGGTTTTCATGCATCCCCAGCCAAGATTTTGGTGGGTGTGAAAATCATACATATTGACATTACGAAAAACAAATGTTCTATATTTTTTCGTTCGATCATGGCATATGTTGGCGGTCGGGCGTAGGGAGGTTGATTACATGGCGATGTGGCAATGGGGATTGCTGGCCCTCGGATTCTTGTGGGCATTGCAGTCGTTAGGCGTCTGGTATCAGATGCGGCATTACACTGATGTCATGAAGGGTATCTCCTCCAAGTACAATGATGGATTCGTTGGCGCCGGCAATGTGCGTGGCCGCCTTGGCAAGGGCGTGATCGTCCTCATCGTTGTCACGCGCGACCTGACGATCCAGCGCTTTCTCGTCATGAGCGGCCGTTCAGTTTTTGCGAAGTTCAAGCGGCGTGAAGAGTTTGAGGGCATCTCGCTCAGTGCGCTGCGTACAGACCCGGTAATGTCCGGCCTGGGTGATCCGGCTCTGGCCAAGGCGTCAGAGCGGGCAATTGAACAAATAGATCGGGCGAGGGCAGATCCGCCCAAGCAGGGCCTATCGGGAATCAGGACAGTCAACGCTTAAGGGACGGCCGCTTGTCGCGGTCGATAAGGAGGAGAGGGAACATGTCAATTCTAACAATGTTGGCGCAACATGCCGACATCGCCGCGCACCACATTTCTGTGGCGGGGACGATGGTCTCGGACGCGGCGCTGCACGGCAAGCACGCTGTCGAGCATGCGGGCAACGACCTCGTCGTTCTCGCGCAGTCGACGGGCGATATCTCGGTCGAGCAGTTCAAGGACAGGCTCAAGAACGTCCAGCAGGAAGAGCAGCTTGGCTGGCTTGCCAATATCGGCAAATACTTCATCGGTATTTTCCAGAAGGGCGGCGAGGTCTTTGCCGGTTTCGTTACGGGCATCATTCCGACCCTGGTCGTGCTGATGACCGCCTTTTACGCGCTGACGGAACTCGTTGGCGAAGAACGCGTCCATGGCATCGCGCGCGGCGCCGGCAAGATTGCCCTGACCCGCTATACGGTTCTTCCGGTGCTTTCGGTCTTCTTCCTCACCAATCCGATGGCCTATACCTTCGGCTCGTTCCTCGAGGAAAAGTACAAGCCCGCATTCTACGATGCCGCAGTTTCTTACGTGCATCCGCCGCTGGGCCTCTTCCCGCATATCAATCCTGGCGAATATTTCGTCTGGGGCGGCATTCTCGTCGCGCTTCTCGAACTGGAGAAGAAGGGCGCGGTTCCCACGGGCTATCACATCAACGTTGCTATCTGGTACGCGCTCGTTGGTCTGATCGTCATCCTGCTCAAGGGCATGCTCACTGAGCGCATCACCGCCATCATGGCGCGTCGCCAGGGCATCGAGCTTTAATTCGGGGTGGGAGCAGGAAAATGTCAAAGACATACAAGGCAGTAAAGATTTCCAGGGGATCGAACGGCTGGGGTGGCCCGCTGGTCATCCAACTGACGCCGCAACGCAACAAGGTGGTCTCTGTTACGGGTGGCGGCATTCATCCCGTCGCGCGTCGCATTGCCGAACTCACCGGTGGTGAGGCGGTCGACGGCTTCAAGGCGCCGCCGGTCGAAGGCGAAATGGGCGTGGTCGTGGTCGATTGCGGCGGCACCGCCCGCTGCGGCGTCTATCCGCGCAAGCGCATCCCGACCGTCAATCTGACACCGGTCGGACAGGCGGGTCCGCTCGCCCAGTTCATCACGGAAGACATCTATGTCTCCGGCGTGAAGGAAGGCAATATCGAGCTCGCCGATGGTTCGCAGCCAGCCGCAGTTGCCGGTGTTGCCTCCACATCGGGACCGGCATCGCCGCCCACACCGGCGGAACTCGCCGCTTCGATGTCGAGCCGCACCGGTGCAAGTGAATCGAGCGAGGGTGGGCTGATCGGCTTCATCAGCACGATCGGCCGCGCCATGGGACGTGTCGTCGGCATTTTCTTCAATGCCGGTCGCCGCACCATCGACCAGGTCGTTCGCAACGTCCTGCCGTTCATGGCGTTCGTCACCATGCTCATCGGTCTCATTCTCTATACGGGCATCGGTGACATTCTTGCCCAGCCCATGGGACCGCTCGCCAACAACATCATCGGTCTTCTGATCATCTCCGCCATCTGCGGCCTGCCGTTCCTCTCGCCCATTCTCGGGCCGGGCGCGGTCATTGCGCAGGTGATCGGCGTGGCGATCATCGGCCCGCAGATCGCCAATGGCACGATTTCACCCGCCATGGCCCTGCCGGCACTGTTTGCCTATAATACACAGGTGGGCTGCGACTTCGTTCCCGTCGGTCTTGCCCTTGGTGAGGCCAAGCCTAAAACCATCGAAATCGGTGTGCCTGCGGTCTTGATCAGCCGTCAGATCATGGGTCCCGTCTCGGTGCTGATCGCCTGGGTTGTCAGCCTGATCGTATTCTAAGATCGACCAACGAAAGAAGAGGTTCGCCATATGTCAGTCCTATTGAAAACACGGGTAACAGCCGTTGGGCCTGAGGTGGCGGACCTCGCGGAAGGAGGCGTCGTTATACTGTTTGCCGATGGCGCGCCGCCCGAACTCGCCGAAGTTTCGATCCTGCACAGTGTCGAGACGCCGCCCTCCGAAGAGACGCCACCCGTAGGTGCGCCCATCAGGATCGGCAATGTCTCCGCCACCATCACCGGCATCGGCGACTATGCCTGGCAGAAGGTGAAGGACATCGGGCACGTCGTTATTACATTCAACGGATCGGACCGGGTCGAGCGACCTGGCGAGATCTGTGCTTCGGAAATCGATACGGAAGAACTGGTGTCGGCCCTGACAGTCGGTACGACGATTACCATCGGGTAATTGCAAGGGCCCGACCACAAACGAGTAACAGAGAGATACGAACGAATGGAACGCTCGACGATCGTCAGAGTGCATGACGGACTGCATGCACGGCCAGCCACCCGCTTTGTCAAACTCGCAAAGAGTTTCGAGGCGGACATAGAGCTCGTCAAGGCGGAGAAATCGGTCAGCGCCAAGAGTTCGGTCAAGTTGATGCTGCTCGGCGTCAAGGAAAACGAGGAGGTGACCGTTCGTGCGAACGGCGCCGATGCGATCGAAGCGATCGAAGCGCTGATCGGCTACCTCGAAAACCCGTTGTCGGGCACAGGGGAGGAGGGAGCCGCGCCCGCTGAGGCGAAGCCGGCGGACGTTGCCCCGCACAAGGAACCGGTTGCCGTTCCGGCTCCCGTTTCCATCCAAGGCGGAATTCGCGGCGTTGCTGCGAGCGAAGGCTTTGCCATCGGTCCCGCCTTCGGCTTTTTCCCGCAAGAGATCAAGCAGGAAAACCGGATGCTGGGCCACGACGAAATTCCAGCCGAGGCGGCGCGTTTGCGGCAGGCCTTTGCCACGGTTCAGGAGCGCATGGAGCGCTCGCTCGCCGCATCCAATCTCGCCGAAAGCGACCGCGGCATCATCGCCGCGCTCAAGGACATTGCCAGCGATGAAGAATTGACCGAGGCAGCCGCGGCCCTCGTCGCTGGCGGCATCGATGCCGTCTCGGCTGCGATCGGCGCGACGTCGAAGATCGCCGACGATTTTGCTGCCATGGACGACCCCTATCTCAACGCCCGCGCCGACGACGTGAATGCGGTTGGCCGGCAAATCTGCCTGGCGCTTCTCGGCCAGGATGACGCCAATCTCGAAGCAATTCCGGAGGGCGCCATTCTTATCGCCGAAGATATTGGCGCCTGGGATCTTGCGCGGGCCCCGCTCAAACGCATTGCCGGCGTGATCTGCGGTCACGGTGGCGCCACGTCGCATGTCGCGATCATTGCCCGCGCTCATGGCATTCCCGCCGTTCTTGGCCTTGGTCACGCCGTGCACGAGCTTGAAACAGTGAAGACAGTCGCGCTCGACGCCAATAGTGGACTGGTGTTTGCCAACCCCGATGAAACGACCGCCAAGCGGTTCCACGACGAGATTGCCAAGGCTGAGGCCGTGAAGCAATCATTGAAGGCCTACAAGGACATAACGCCGAAGCGAGCCGACGGCACTGTCATCGAGATTGCGGCCAATCTCGGCTCGCTCGAAGAAATCGAAGCCGCGCAGGAAGCGGGAGCGATGGGCGTCGGCCTCTTCCGCACCGAGTTGCTGTTCATGCGCCATATCCATCTGCCGTCCGAAGACCTCCAGGCCGAAACCTATGCTACGCTCGCCAAGGCCTTCGCGCCTTATCCGGTGATCGTGCGCACGCTCGATATCGGCGGCGACAAGCCGATTTCAGGGATCGATTTTCCTGTCGAGGAGAACCCTTTCCTCGGCTGGCGCGGCATCCGCATGTGCCTCGACCGCCCGGATGTATTCAAGCCGCAGCTGCGCGCGCTGCTGAGGGCGGCCGTCCATGGCAATATCAAGGTAATGCTGCCGATGGTCTCGGGTGTCGACGAGGTGCGCGCGACGCGTCTTCTCATTGACGAGTGCGCCGCAGAACTCAGGGCCGAGGGCAGGGACCATGCCGCTTTCGATCTCGGCATCATGGTCGAGACGCCTGCGGCAGTCCTCGTAGCGCCGATGCTGGCCCGCGAGGTTGCATTCTTTTCCATCGGCACCAATGATCTGACGCAATATATCATGGCCGCCGACCGGCTTAACCCGACGGTGGCGAAGCTCAACGACGTCACTCACCCGGCGGTCATGGCTGCGATCGCGCTTACGGCGAAGGCGGCAGTGGAGGCCGGGATCATGGTCGGCATGTGCGGCGAGGCTGCCGGGCGCGCCGACCTTATTCCGGCTTTCGTCGACATGGGCCTGACCGAACTTAGCATGAGCCCGTCTTCGATCCAGCGTGCTAAAAAATGTGTGCTCGATCTTGGAGCCGCGGCCTGACCAACATTTTCCGTAAGAAAACGCTTACGGAAGATGCGGCATGAGAAACGCATAAAGGCTCGACAGGGCCGCTTCGGGGTTGCCATTTGCAATGGCCGCGCCAAACTTCTCCTGCCGCGCCTGCAAAGCAAGGAGGGTGCTTTCGACCAGTTTTTCGTCACAGGGCTCCACTTCGACATAGGTCGCAACACCTATGGCAAGCGCGATTGCGGCAAAGCACAGATATTGCGTGCGCCGGTCGGGCTTGGCGGCAACATGCGCCGGAAAGGCAGTGGGAGCGGCGTTATATTGGGTCTGCAGTTCGACGGTCATCACGGCGCAGGCAGCGGCAATTTCGGCAAGTCCGCCCTCGCGCGCGGAAAGCAGCAGATGCGCATGGCGGCGGCTCATCGCCGCGTGGACGGCGGCGAACGTCGCCTCGTGAATAAGCGGATTGTCCGAGCCCAATATGCTGAAGAGACGCTTGGTCAGGTAATAGATATCGCGCCGGAACAGCGCCTCGCCCTTGCCGACACCGGCCGGAAAATATGCATCAAGGCTGCGGGCCTCGATCGTCGCCCTGTGCGCCGCGGGATCCTGCGAGACCAGAGAAATGGATATCGTTTCGGCCGTGGTGAAGGCCTTGTCCATGACGCGCGCGGCCTGGCCGAACAACATATCCGGCAGGTCCTGCGCATGCGGCTTCGCATCGAGGCGGCTCGACCGGATCAGGTGGCGTACGTCCCGCAACCGGTCTTTCAGGTTGACGACGATGTCGCTCGATATATCACGAATCATGATCGCAGCCTCTGCTCGCACGTGGATAAGAGTTCCTATCCGTTTTTGATGCCTTGCTAAATGACATTCTAGCGCATAACCCCAAAATCTGTATCGATTTTTGGCAAGCACTATGCGCAGATTCAAGGTGTTATGCCGCGCTTCGGCTTAAAAAGCGGCAACGGGGCGCTTATGTAGAGAAGGCAGATTGCTGCCGCGGAAGCGGAAGGGCAATCGTAGGTTAAAAGGGGGACGAGTGGCCGATCGACGCAAACGAACAAATGGTGCGCCTGCGAACCCCCAGAAGGCGCCGGCGAATTTCGGGCAGCCCGACACCAAGATCAGCCGGATGCGCATGCGCGCTGCCTGGATGTATTATATCGAGCAGATGACGCAAAACGAGATTGCCGAAATTCTCGGCGTCGGACGCGTCACCATCGTGCGCATGCTGGCCGAAGCGCGTGCCCGCAACGAAGTCAAGATCGGCATCCAAGGCTATCTTTCCGATCTGATTTCGCTGGAGCGACAAGTCGAGAAGCAGTTTGGCCTCGAGCGGGTCATCATCGCGCCGCTGTCGCACCCGGACAATGACCCGATCCCGTCGATTGCGGCAGCCACGGGCGACTATTTGTCGGGCGTCGTTGCCAATGGCATGCGGGTCGGCGTCGGTTGGGGACGCACGCTCCTCAACACGCTGTCCTACCTCGAAGCCAAGGCGCTTGAAGATTTCACCGTCATCTCGCTGCTCGGCGGCATCAGCCAGCCCCGCCGCTTCAACCCGGCGGAATTCGCCTGGCAGTTTGCCCAGCTTTTTCAAGGCGATGGCTATCTTATTCCGGCCCCCGCCATGGTTGACAGCATCGAAACCAAGACGGCCCTCATCGAGCGCTGCGGGCTAAGGAACGTGTTCGAAATGGCCGAGGATGTGGACCTTGTGCTCCTCAGCGTCGGCGCGATCGAAACAGCATCGAGCACGCCCTATCACATCGGCTTCCTCAACGCCGGCCACCAGGCTTCGCTCGCCGAGCGCGGCGCGGTGGGCGACTTGCTGTTTCATTTCTATAACAAGGAAGGCAAGCTCGTCGATCATCCGATCCATGATCTCGTCATGTCGGTCGGCATCGATACGGTGCAGAGGGTGCCGGTGCGGGTGCTGACCTCCGGCGGCAAGGAGAAGGTGAGGGCGCTTTATGGCGCGATGGCGCTCATTCGCCCGACGGTGTTTATCACCGACGAAGAGAGTGCGCGGCGGCTTCTGGTTTTGGCTCAACAGGAACAGCAAAAGCGCTGAGCCGCGGACCCCGTGGCATTTTCCGGGGAATTTTGTATTGCGCCATGGACTTAAGATCATTCGGGGATTGCATTGTCAATTTTTCCCGTTATTGATCGCGGGACCGAACGCCGCCATTGCCCGGCTCGTTCGTATTTTCAGGTGGGGCCTGTAGCTCAATTGGTTAGAGCCGGCGGCTCATAACCGCTTGGTTGGGGGTTCGAGTCCCTCCGGGCCCACCACATCTTCGCTAGACGCTTGAAATTGCTTTAACACTTTGTAGTATAAGGCTATATTCCAGTCGTTGGTTCCAACATTGGTTCCAACATTCAAGCCATATAGGTCGCCGAATTGGGCAAAGTCAGTGGTCTCGTGCGCAAGAAGAGCGCCTACTATTATGTCAGGCGGATACCTCATGAGATTCGACATTTGTTCGGAGGCAGGCAGCAAATCGTCATAGCTCTTCGAACAACCGATTACAGAATTGCTGTCGAGCGGGCGAGGAGTGAGGGAGAACGCATTTCTAGGCAGTTTGGTCAAGCCAAGCTTGGTATCTCTCCTGCTTCATTAACCTCGTTGCGGTCTGCTACGGATCGATCCGAGCTATATCAGGTTGCGCGGCTACATCTCTACGATCTTGAAATAAGTAACACGAGCATCGAATCAACTCCGGAATTGCTGGACTCACTGGAAGAGAGTCTTGCTTACCTTAGCTCAACACATGAAGAACAATGGGCTCCTTCGATCCAGGCGACGGTCTCGAGCTTGATTCAGCGGCACGACCTATCGCTGAGACAAGGTGAGAGTCTCTGGTTTGAGCTTGTAGAGTTGGTACGCCGGGCGGAAATCGAGCACTGTCAGCGCGAGATTGATCGTATTGGAAGCGCAAGATATGGCACGGTCCATGACCGGCTATTTGAAGGTGTCCATCATAGCGCGCCGGTTCCGGCGCTTGAGGCAGAGAAGGCTATAGCCGTTAGCGAGCTCGTCGAACGCTTCAAGAACGATCCGACACGTGCCCATCTAAGCGTTAGTGCAAACAAGAAATACATCATTCCGTTCGCTGCGCTTCAGTCCGTTGTTGGTCCAGATCGCAAAGTCCGAGATATCAAACGTCGGGATTGTTCGGAGGTGCACGAGCTTATTGCTAGCCTTCCTTCGAACTATAACAAGTATCCCCAATACAAGGAAAAATCACTTAAGGAGATCGCGCTGCTCGCTCAAGCGGCAGAAGCAAGGCTGCTTTCTTCAGGTAGTGTGGAGGTGTACGTCCACCACCTGTCCGCCTTTTTCAAATATGCTCGAACGAAGGGATACATCGATAACAATCCAGCAGAAGGCCTCCTTTCGAATCGCCCTAGGAGTTTCTCTAGCAGGAAGCCGTTCTCGATTGAGCAGCTAAATCAGATAATTACTCATTTGCCTCGATGGGACGAGCATCGTCGGGCAGGGCGTTTTTGGGTTCCGATGATTGGCTTATTCAGCGGGATGCGGTTGGGCGAGATAGTTTGGTTATCAGTTGATGACATCAAAACTGTCGATGGAGTTACTGTATTCTCACTCGAAGAAAACCAAGAAAGAAGTTTGAAGACATCAGGATCGGTGCGCCGAGTTCCTGTCCATCCAGAGTTACAACGCTTGGGTTTTTTGGAGTTTGCTACCCAAGGGAAGATAAGGGGAGGTCGATTATTCCCCGATCTTCCGGGCAGAGATCAGCGCCATGGGGTTGATTTGTTTCAAAAGAGATTCAGCTATTTCCTGCGTGAAAATGTAAAGCTGACACCTGGGCTATCGTTTCATTCGTTCCGCCATGGATTTCGTGATGCCATGACGAATGCCGGACTGCCCACAGACGCAATCAAGGCTTTAGGGGGCTGGGGTAGAAGCAACAATATCGAAGATCGATACGGCCAGGGTGCCCGTCCATCCACTTTGGATATGTGGATGAAAAGGATGACACTTGAAGTCAGTTTCCCTGGCTTGCAAATCGACCGACTAATGACTGACTGAGTTTTTGCAACCGGTTCAAAAACAACTGCCTTTGGTGTGAGCAGCTGTACGATCCTCCCTGAGCGCAAGCCCCTGTCGCACCCGCTGAAGAAGGTAATCGCCAATGTGAGCGGAAAATGGGGCTCGATCGAAATCCGAGACGAATGCCTCTCTGCTCGTCAAGTGCCGTGCTACGAAATCTCGGTTTCTCTGCTTGAACAGATCGTCGAATACAGGTTCTTTTATCCGGAAGTTCCGTGGTATCGTTGGCCCAAAGTTCAGGCGCCTTGTTGTCCTTCTCCGTACACGCGGTCTTTTTATTCCATTTATTGCTTGCTCAACCTTCTCGTCCTCCGGAAACTTCCTGAGCATGAACGAATAGAGGGGAAGCAAAGCCTGGGCCAAAGCAGGATGACGTTTCTGCAATGCCTTGGTCTTGATGAATGTGCTGCGAATGAGCCGCGTCATGGCTCCTGGATCGGGCTCGAAATAAGCGAGCTTGCCCATTATCCAGGCCAGGCACGGGTTAATGCTTGTTTCGTCTTGAACATCGGCGAGCCTGCGATCGAGTTCATTTAAAAATGCCCTTTGTTTGGCGATTGGAATACTGACGATTGGACTTCCGTTGCGACGTATGAAGCGGTAGCCCGCAAATTCAATGCCGTGCGCAAGTCGGCGGATGCCAGTTACATGTTTCAACGTTAAGCGCTCTGCCAACAGCTTTAGCTGTTCGGACAGGAATTCAACTGCGTGTTGTACCGTGACTTCGCTTGGCCCTAGGATCAAAAAGTTATCGCAATAGTTAAATATGACAACCCGTGATCCATAGCGCGTTTTGAATGCTTGAAGAATTGGTACAAGCATTGCATATGCGAAGGTCGGTGACGCCACGCTACCCTGTGGCAGGCCACGTTTCACATGCTCTTCTACACTATTCCACTTTCTATATGTGTCTCTATTCCTAGGGGATATCTTGCCGCTCCTTTCCTTATCCCTGTTGGTAAGAACCCGGTCGATTATGCCGGGCTTCATTCCGAACCTTTGTCCTACAGTGTCGGGGTCTAGGTTCGAGAAATAGCTGTTGATGTCCACCTCAGCGGCGTATTTGTATTGGCCACTGCGGATTGATCTATCAATTAGCCTGAGGAGGCTTTTCATACCCCTGCGTTTAACGCCTGCCTGGTTTTCCAAGTAAGTGATGCCGGCACCGAAGCTCAACTCGAGCGTTCGCTGCAGGGCGCGGTCCACAAGACAATAGGCACAAATGGGACGATGGCGCCCATCACTCTTGAGCTTCATTTCCACATATAGGTGGTAGCATGCTGCCCGGTCATCCATTAATGCCACGAGCTCATCAAGCGTCGGACATGCGGAAATTGGATGCTTGCGTCTATAATGCCGCAATTCTCTGCTCGCGGCCGTTACACGTGCTGCTTGGGAGCCAAACAGCCGACGACGTTCGTGGTTTGCAAGACCTAGTCGACCAGCGACGTCGTATTCTTGAATCTTTTTTTGCATTCGGGCCAAATTGGCTCGGCATTTAATTCGCATCTGTAATTCGGCTTCAGACTGAGCTGGTCGCACAAAGGCTGTTTGCGGGGTCCGATATCCTTGTAGCAAGAGTTCTTGCTCAGATGGCCCGAAACGTGTGCCGGGAATGACAGTCTCATCTATTAACGGCGGATAGGGATTAATGAACGGCGCGTTTCGCTTGACGTTGGTTGGCTTCGCTTGCATGTCAACTCTCAGGAATATGGCGCATGGGAACCCTTTGCGAAATGCGGTTGGTGCCGCAAATCGCTCTGGTTGAACCGCTTAGCGTTCGGTGATTGGTGCCTGTTAGCGATAGAGTAGCCGGAAAAACTGCGAGAATGCAATAGATCCACCCACCGCGACCTAAAAAACATAAACTATTGATTTTAAAGAATAAAATTTTGCAACAGTTGCAAAACTCCGCAGTTTTCGTTCGCCAAAGGCAATGTGCTTCCTCTCTATAGCGGGTCGAGTTCAGTGAGTCTTGAGTGGGCTGGTAACATTTCATAATTCTGTCATCTTGTGAAACTCCTCAACCTATCTTCCTGTCATGCTCCGTCGACCGCTACTTCGGAAAGATTGCAAATCCCAAACGTCGTTGTTGACAGGTGCCTGTGCACTAGTTGACGAAAGAGTTGGCGCAATACGCGATGCGCTGGGGCGTGGAAACCCCATTGGTTCGGTCGGTGCTAGCCGAAATGGTGCCAACTCCTTGACCTATGGTCGGGGAGCCTGCGGCGTATGCAACAGGTTCTCCGAACTAAAGGCCGCAGGGCCGTAACCATTCGGTTTCCAACTCCCCGATCATCAAGATCAGGAGATATTTTCTGCGATGTCCTTGCCCATATTGGTGGGGTGCCAAGTCATAGTGCGTCCGTTCAAAGACACCCAACAGCGGCAGAACTCTCAGCTGCCAGGGCGGCTTTCCAGGCATATTTTGTTGATTCGAGCTCGTGGCAGCTCGCTGGTATCTCAACCGTATTCACCCACATTCAACGGTCGGCCTACGAAGGGTTTCTGTATAATGGGGAACGCCAAAAAGCAGGATGGGTGGGTACACCGGATACAAGCAAACGCTGTTTCTGCTTGACGCAAACAACCGAATTACTCAGGTCGCGACAGAAGGCTTTGCCAGCGGCATTTGCAACAGATTGTCGCCCAGCTTGGTTCCTGACTAGATGTGAGCTTTCAATAGCGATAGCCGCCGTTGGGAATGCCTTGGCTCTCGGAACGAGAACCTTCAGGGATGGCTGCTGGAGCATTGCCGGCTCGCTGACATCTATCGCTGGATGAAGCGAATGGTTCGCTGAGTGAGGTCTGTGAGCTCCGCCTCATTGATGAGCTCGGTCGCGAAAGCCAGATTGCTATCATGATGAAAGCGGTTGGCGTAGTCGAGTATTGCCCGGAGCTCTTGCGTGTTCGCAGGATTCAGAATTTCACGCGCTGCACCAAGACGCTGCGCGCAAAGACTGTGGAATTGCCCCAGCATCGTTCCGGGTGGAAAATCTCGCGGATAGGCGACGCGGCAGTAGTGCTCCAGCATTGGTCTGAGGCTTTCGGCCACGCGCCGCTCCATCGATGGGTCCGGGTTGTCGACATAGTCTGCCGCTGCGGCGAACCGACTATCGTGCAACGTGACCATCGCAGCATGGACGTCCCAGGCAAGCAGTGTCGAGGATTGTCCCGCGCGTCTTACCTCAAGCGCGGTCTTTCGCAGCTGCTGGCACTTGTCCCACACTCCGAAGAGGAAGGGCTTGGAATGCGACAGCACGACGACACTCGTTACGTCCTGCGCAAGGCGGTCGATCTCCTGCAAAGTGTGGAGCGTTCGATGCTCATCGAGGCTGGTCATCGGATCGTCGATGACGACTATTCGTCGGGCCCGGTCCGGGTCGTTGACTAAACTCGCGAAGAAGAACGCGAGAGCCAGTGTATTCCGGTCCCCGGCGCTTAGCGTATTGCGAAAGCTGTTTCGACCCGCCTCTGCCACCAGCGGGACGCGATGACCATCTACGAGAAGCGTGTAGTTCGCTGCGGAGCCACCGCGATTATTGACCGGATCGATCGGTCCGAGTCGAAACGTAGCATTGAAGCGTTGCAGGAAATCGTTGATCGCGACACCGTAGGCCGGAAAGGCCGCCTGCCGGTACTCGTCTAGCGCCTGACGCGCAGCGGTCCTTCGCGCCTCGGTTTCGGCTTTAGTGTTCTTGGCTCTGACGTAGGCATCGCACAGAGTGACATTGGCAGGCTCATACCGAGATCGTACGGCATAGACATTCGCAAGGTCCGAAGAGAGTACCGCTACATTCGCGTCGCGCGCCTGTTCCTTAACGATCTCCAATTGGGCATTGATGCCTACAAACTGCTCCGAAACGCCGCTCACTTGGTCGCATCGCGCGTTGTGCTCGACCAAGGCGCGCTCGCCTTCGGCGGTCACCGGGATCGCTTCGAGCGGATTCGCGGCTTTCGATTCAAGCAATTGCTCAACGACTTCCCGTGCGGCTCGCCAGCTTCTGCCGATCGCCGCAGTATCGAGCGCGACCACTGGCATATCCACAAATGCCCCCCAGAAGGTTTGGCGTTCGACGGTCTCCCTCACGCCGCGCTCGAAGGCAGCCGGTACTTCGCCCGAATGCGCCGCCCGGAAGGTGTGGACAGCAGCAATGATCTCTTGTCGTAGCGTGTGGTATCCTTCGCTGAAGAATCCGCGGTAATGCGCGATTACAGGTGATGCTGCCAGGTCCTGTGAGCAGAAAGGACAGTCGCTATCTCCGGCTTCGGCTAGATGGGCCGCGTACTGCAGACCTTGTCGTACCCAAGCCTCGCCGCTTCGCCCGAGACGTTCCATATGATCTTGCGCACGACGTAGCGCTACCACGTCCAACTCGGGAAGGCCCTTCGCAAGCAATTCGCGAAGCCCCGCCATGTCGATCCGCGGAAGCATCAGCGGTTCAAACACCTGCGTGGCCGCGATCCGATCGGAGTTCCGCGCAGCAGCCAATCGCCGCTCTGCATCTTCAACCGCGCGTTCCAGCTCGGGAACGGGAGCAATGGCACAGAACTGCTCGACCGTCAGCGTGCCGCGAATTTGAACAGGGATGGCGTTCTCCCGCTCGCGCATCTCGCGATTATGTTTTTCGATAAGATCGACTTCGGTCTGCAGGGCCCTCGCCAGCGCCACGCCCGGAGCCCCAACAATCAGCTCGTGAAGATTCTGCCGATGTGTAGTGCCGACCTCGATGCCTGAACATACATTTTCGGCAACGAACGTGTCATCGAACACGACAATCTCGGGCACTGTTCGGGTCCAGCCTCCGTCCTGGAACATCGCGGGCGGTGGACCGCCCACATCGACGACGATATGCGGTGGATGGGCGGCACCAAGGCGAGCCCGTTCGGTGACGAGATCAGCGCGGCCCGAAGCGAGCGAGCGCAGAATGGCAGCAAGTGTAGATTTGCCGCGCGCGTTCTCTGCGTAGATTAGAGTTAGCCTTTCGAAGGCGAGATGTGCTCCCGCATTTACGTTGTCAAAGCGGCCGATGTTGCGCAATAGGTTTAGTGATCGAACCATGCTGTACTCCTACCTCGCATCGTAGGCGGTTCACTTGCGAAAGTCATGCTCCGCATCAGGCCCTTGCGACAAATGAAAACCCTCAACTCCTCAAGTGGGCGTTGGTTGGTACTGTTAATGTCCGATCGTGGCACGACCTCGCCTTTAGCAATGTCCGCCTTCCGGTAACCATCACTGCGAAAGCAGCAACGCTCGTACAAGCCGCGCTTATCCGTTGTCCCATATAATCTCGGTTCATTGACACATCAAAATAACCTCGCCTTCCTGTCCCACAGAGATAACCTTTGTCTTTTGGAACGCACTGTCTCAATCTCTCTTAGACGCTATGGAACAGGAGGGTGGAGATGGGAGCGATCGTCGGCTACGCACGAACTTCAACGGCAGAGCAAATCGCGGGGTTGGAAGCGCAGGAGCGCGATCTAAGAGCAGCTGGCGTCACCAAGCTTTACTCGGAACGCATCTCTTCGATTGCGCACCGCGAAGCCTTGCAGTGCGCGCTGGACTATATCCGCGAGGACGATGTTTTCGTCGTTACCAAACTCGATCGCCTGGCCCGCTCGGTTGCTGATCTTCTAGCCATCCAAAAAATTATCGAAGGGAAGGGGGCTTCTTTGCGTGTCCTTGCCCTTAGCCTCGATACGACGACGCCGACGGGAAAATTGATGTTGAACCTTCTCGGCAGCATTGCTCAGTTCGAACGTGAGCTGATGTTGGAACGGCAACGCGAAGGCATTGCCAAGGCAAAAGCGGATGGAAAATACAAAGGAAGGGCGCCGACGGCTCGTGCGCAGTCGCACGTAATACTCGACCTGCACAATCAAGGCTTTGGCCCCTCGCGCATCGCCCGAAAGCTAAAAGTCGGGCGATCCTCCGTTTACCGTATTCTTGCAGCGTCACGGGTACAGAATGTGCCTGCCGAAGGGTAGACCCAAACTGAGGACGTGGCGGTGGCAGCGTCTGCCGACTTACAATGGTTTCACCCATGAGGAACGGGTAAGGGGCTGGCAACTTCACTGGTACCTCATCGAGACCGGTCAGCTTGCACCGGCTTCGGTATGCTCAATCTCGGGCTCAAAGCACAATGTCCAGTATCATTCCGAGAACTACTACAAACCTTGGAAGCCATTTCCGATCTCACGCAGCCTTCACCTCGCGCTGCATAGGCGATTTTCCAGGCCGGGCAGGTGGAAAGCGATTGTGAATGAGTTCGCTATTACGGGTGAGGAGTGGTTTGCCAGGCTGGAAATGGAGCCGATCGATCTGGCGGCGCATCTGCGCGCGGTAAACGGCAGCGAGGTGGTCGATATATTCAACCGTCCACTGAAGCGTCTTGGAGGCTGCGATAGTTTTTGAAACTGGTTGCAAAATTTCAGTTCACTCAAGCGCGCAGACGCAACGGTAGGCTCAATTAGATTTATAGGAATGGCCAGGAGGAGATTGCCTCTGGTATCTCACAAGGATGGATGTGTTTGCCGCTCCTAAGCTATAAGCTTCATGCTGCGATATCGCTGCACCACTGAACTCACGGCCATAAATATCACCGGCAATTTAGTATGCAGTGGTTACCCATCAAGAATGATAGAGTGTGTACGTCGGCTTGGCCTTCTGGCTGGTCGGCGTAGCTACCGAGTAATGACTCGCTCCGTGAGTCTCCGGCCCTTTGAGGGCGAATCCATGCCAGAACCGACAGTGCATTTCGAAGCGGCGAGCACGCTTGCCGTTGTGGTATCATCCAATGAACCGCTGCTATTCCTGTCCGACGACCTGACGATCATTGCGGCGAGCGCATCGTTCTGCCGGGCCTTCGACATCGACCCCGGGACAGTCTGCGGTAGAAGTCTTGGCGAACTCGGAAACGGCGAATGGGCGATGCCCAAGCTTGCGTCATTGCTGAACGCTACCGCTTCCGGAAGTGCGAGCATCGAAGGCTACGAAATCGATCTTCAGCGGCCAAACCAGGCAACACGGCAATTGGTCGTTAATGCTCGGACGCTCAATGACGGCGACATCGATCACATTCGCCTCCTTCTGGCCGTAACCGACGTGACCGATGTGCGCGCGGAAGCTCGACTGAAAGAAGATTTGGTTCGCGAGAAAGCCATCCTGCTGCAGGAGGTCCAGCACAGGGTTGCGAATAGCCTTCAGATTATTGCAAGCGTTTTGATGCAGAGCGCACGCCGGGTTCAGTCGGAGGAAGCGCGAGGGCACATCCAAAACGCCCATCACCGTGTCATGTCCATCGCAGCCCTGCAACGGCAGCTCTCTATGTCCGACGCCGGCAATGTTGAGCTCCGTACCTATATGACTCAGCTTTGCCAAAGTCTCGGTGCGTCAATGATAGCTGACACTGACCGGCTCTCAATCCAGGTTACCGTCGACGACAGTGCCGTGGAAGCGGACGTTTCCACGAGTTTGGGGCTGATCGTTACCGAGCTTGTTATAAACGCTCTAAAGCACGCATTTCCCGATGGGCGATCTGGCACAATCGTGATCGATTATCGCTCGTCGGGCAACGACTGGACTCTTTCGATTGCTGACAACGGCATCGGCATGTCGGTAGGGAATGAAGCTCCAAAGCCGGGCCTAGGGACTGGCATTGTGGAGGCGCTCGTAAAAAAGCTGGGGGGCGAGATTCAGTTGAGCGCTGCGGGCCCCGGAACCGTCGTCACAATACGCCACCAAGGAAGCGCCCGTTTGCGAACGGGCCTGTCTACGGCCGCATAGGAACCCGATTGATTCCGAATACCGTCGGAGTCGGCGAGGCTCCCAACTCCAGCTAACCGAGTGAGCAATGAAAAATGGTAAAGCGGTCGTCCTAGTTGTCGAAGACAGCGCGATCATTCGAATGGGTGCCGTCGATTTGGTGCTATCCGCGGGCTACGAGGCACTGGAGGCGGGCGATGCGGAAGAGGCAATTCGCGTCCTGGAATCGCGAGACGACATTGATCTGGTTTTTACCGATGTTCAGATGCCTGGGACGATGGACGGCATTAAATTATCCCATTACATCCGAGATCGATGGCCACCTGTAAAGCTGATCATCGCATCAGGCGCCGCGATACTTGAGGAGAGCAGTCTGCCGGTGGAGAGCAGGTTTTTCACAAAACCGTACGATGATCATACGATCGTTGACGCCATGGCCCGGCTGCTTTCGAGCGAGATTCCGATCGCACCTGCCGGTTAAATCTCACAGAAGACTCGCGGCTTCCCAGCCGACAGGTTTGCGCCGAGTGCGTACCATAGGCAATTTATTGCATCCGATAAGCCATGGTTAACTATCGCAAGTTGCGCGACCGCCATAATCCATCATCCACCGGCCGTAGCATTTCTAAAATTTTCGTAATGTAAGAACGCGTTGGCCATGAGCGAAGTTTGGGAAGGGTCACAGTTCAAAGGAAAAAAATGAAAAACCTTTTACTTGCTTCCGCCATTGCGGTTTCCCTGTTACCGTTTATCGATCCATCCTCAGCAGACATGACAATGCCATTAGCAGAGCGGCAAGCCACGCGGGCGACCGCAGGTGAGCAACTACCCTCTAAGCACTTCAACATGATATCCTACGCCAACGATGTTTCGAGCCGGTCTCCGCGCGGAGGCTATCGCGTTACCAAGATGTCGCAAGGCGGGGCATTAAGAAATCCGATCGCATAGCTTCCAATCATCCTGCCAACGATGCCGCTGCGACTGTGCGTGCCCATGACCAGTAAATCGGCGTCCTGTTCACCGACAACCTTGTCAATGCCTGGGATAATTTCACCGCGCTCGAGCCTTGGCGTGATCGACCCTGTGAAGGTTCCGTTTCTTTTCGCAAATGCAGCGGTGGCCGCATTGGATTCGCGCTCGGATTGACTAATCAAACGCTGCTCATATGCCGCCAGCTCTTCCGCATTAACCTTGATACGGCTCGAGAACGGTGTTTCAAAGACATGCAGCAGACAAACAGCCGCTTGAGGCGCAAGTTCAAGTCCTGCGCTCAGCGCATGCTCCGAAGAAGGAGAGAAGTCCGAGGCGGCAACGACAGTGCGGTAAGGGCCAGCGGGTTTGTCCTTCACAACCAGGACCGGCACGTGGCTATTACGGACAATGTTTCCGGCCTTGGTCCCTATGAAGCGATCCTTTACGGTCGCGTGGTGCATGCCGAGGACGATAAGATCAACTTTTCCGATTTCAACCTCGGCCAGAATATCCTGCCAGACTGAGCCGGTCGTTACGATAACGCTAATTCGCTCTGCCGTTGGCGTAGAAAGGTCTGCCCAGTGCCGCTTCAGCTCCGTCGTGGCCTGTTGGATCAAACGATCATCTATGTCGGGATCGTTATCGTCTAAATGCTTATAATCTATGACGTGCATGACGGTCAGCTTGGCATCATGCGCCTGCGCCAATAGCATCGCTCTTTCAAAGGCACGATCCGCCCCGCTGCCATCCATTGCTACGAGAATATGTTTCATGATGACGCGCCCCAACAGCCCACATTATCAGATATGGATAGTATATTGGTTTTGGCCCGATTTCTTCAAAATTGATGTTGAGCTGCGGTTCTGGTTTGTTGGCAGAGCCGTTCATCGACCGAGCGGTAGCCGCAAAAGACCCGCCATTGGGTTTAAAGCAACGCCGGGTTCGGGTTTATCAATGGGGCCGGCTGATTTTGGCCTATCAACCAATGGAAGCGTGCGCTGCCTTGATTAAGATATGGTGAAAGTTAGTCGAACTTGCCAGTAGGCTAAGAAGCGGGCCGATGTTTCAATTCCGAGCCAATCATTTGTTTAGAGCGGGAACAGTTGACCATCTGATTGCTTCTTCTTTTACGGACACTTCAACAGGGGAGCCATCGGCACAATGCCAATCTTTCATTTCGCCTATCACGAGGGAGACGGGCTTCCCATCGAAGTGGTCGAAATGGAGTGTGTCGACGGTGAAGCCGCCCTTCACGCTGCCGCAGGAGCCGCACGCGACAATATCCACGAGGCTGTCGGGAGGAATATCGATCCTTCCAAGTTCCTGGTCCATGTATATGACGATACGAACCGGCTTATGGGCACGATGCGCATTTCCGACGTTATGACACAGCCGGGTGGGTGATAGTAGTTCCTCGCCAAGTTGTTAAACGATATTGATTGGCCCGCTACGGGACGATGGCGAGACGAGATGGGCAGGGGGCCGGCCGTCAACCCGAATTTCGGGATTCCAAATCAACAGAATTTCTTAGTTACCGAAAATACCAGCCGATCGCCATAATGATCACAATGCCCAAGACGAACCCCACCCCTAACATCACGTAGGACGGTTCGTTCGGGGGCGGGTGGTCCCCATTCTCATTCAGATCGCTTGGCATAGTGCGTTCCCGCCGTCGGTTCCATAGGGAACAAGCGTCCAGTAGCGACGTTTGCGGTCTATGGACGACGTCCCATTCCAACCACTGGTCCTCCGGCCTGCTCGACGCGGCAAACCTAGACATGTTAGCTCCGTCGGCCAGGCACTTGCGTATCTAAAAAACGATTGGACCCACAAAAAAGGTCCTGCCTGCCTACGCGCTAAACTGACTTGCACCGGAGCCTTGGAAGGACACTTCAGTCCGGTGGAGGCCCGAGCTGCCTTTCTCGATGCGCTATTGGACGCTGGCATCCGCGTCGAAGAAGGCAACACCACTTTTATGGAAACGCTCACCAATACGCTGCGGGCTGTGCGAGAATAAGGCAAATTCGCCCAGCCTGTGGAACCCGACCCGTCGATTTACGCAACACAGCGACGGGCGGGTTCCGCTGAGCATTGGTACGCGTCTGCGGTTCTAACGTGCGCTTACATGGTTAAGGAAATGAAAACGGGCTCGGAAAAGACGGGGGCGCAAATCCGAGCCCGTTGCTGGTTGATGGCAAGGGGTGGTTGGACATCAAGCCGATGCTGTTATCCCCAGCTTGTCTCAGAATGCAAATTTGGCGCAATTGTTCCATGAGGTCCAACAAACAATGCCGGCCTTATAAAGGGCCAAGGAACGCCTTTGACCGCAGTGCGTTGAACTAGATGGACAATAGAAAAATCCGATGACCGTTCATTCACCCAAAGTTCCGCTCGACCACCCCGAGCGGGCTCTCGCCCGGGACGAAGCAATGGAGGCTCGCTTTGTTGATTTGGTCGAGTCGAAGGGGGAATTAATGTTGCTCTATCATGAGTCGATCGCGGCCGGCTGGGAGCAGGACGAAGTGACTCTCGGCATTACTAATCTGTTGGCAGTTCGGTCGAATATCGAGCTCAGGCGGATCGAAGAAAACGAAGCTCGGCGTCGACGAGCCGAATAAATCAAGAGAATTGCATTGGCGCGACTGTACTTTAGTCATCGTCATCGTCATCGTCATCGTCATCGTCGAATCTCGAAGGATCGATGACTGGGACTAGGAAGACACGCCAGCCCTCTTGACTAGCAGGCTCCTCGCTATGCTGGCCGGTCGTCACGCGGCTGGCTTGCCAAGTTGCGGCCTCCTGCGGGAGCGCTCCACGCAAATTGATTTCCGAGACACCGTCCCATAGACAACGGCCCTGGTTTTGAAACACGCGCAAGTCCCGCCGCAGTGCCTCGTCCGACAAACGCGCTTTGGCGTCGTCTTCAGTCGCCACGTCGAAGGCGACAATTCCCCGTCCCAAAATCTCGGCTACGTATAACGCCATTTTTGATCCTCTCAGCCTTAGCTCGTCTGGTTGTGAATCTAAGCGCCCCCATGTGTGCCGGCGGCTTAGCTTTCGCCCTCCACCAATTTCAATTTCGCGTCAGCAACCTTCTTGCGAGCCAGTTTATCTGTTGCCGCCGCCACAGCATGGGCCGAATGCTCCTCGCTACCCGCAACATGCACCGTCGGTGAGGCAAATCCGATGCCGTTTTGAGTGAAAGCTTCGCGGATCATCGCATAGGCACGCCGCCGGATCGTTGACTGGAAGCCGGGTTTAGTCATGATCGCGAAGCTTAGCTTGATACCGTACTCGCCGAACTCCTCGACGCCCTTCATCTTGACCGTTTCGAGGATGTGCGGACCGAATTCCGCATCCTCGAGCAGCGCCGCGCCGACACCCTTGACCAATTTTTTGACCTTGGCGGTATCCGCGTCGTAGTTGACCGAGATAAAAAACTTGTCGATTACCCAATCACGACTCATGTTCTGCACTGCACCCAGCGTGCCGAAGGGAACGGTGAAGATCGGGCCACGATGGTGACGCAGTTTGACGGAACGGATGCCAAACGATTCAACGGTGCCCTTGTAGCTGCCACTCTGGATATATTCTCCGACCCGAAATGCATCATCGGTCATGTAGAAGATGCCGCTGATGATGTCCTTGACCAGGGACTGCGAGCCGAAGCCGATCGCGACGCCGAAAATACCTGCGCCTGCAATCAACGGGCCGATCGCGATGCCTAGTCCAGAGAGAACCATCATGACCGCAATGGCGAGGATGAGCACGGCAAGGAAATTGCGCAGGATCGGCAGCAAGGTCAGGAGACGCCCGCTTCGGGCCAGGGCAGCTTCATCGCCACCTTCGCTGCGGGCGCGTTCGATACGCTGGTTGATGATACCCTTGACCATGTGCCAGATCAGGTCGGCGGCGAGGAGGATGACAATGCCGCTCAAAACACCGCGGATCATGCGGCTGGCGGCCTCGTCCTCCATCAGTCCGCTTGCGCGCAAGCGAATGACAGCAGCAAGCCAGGCGGCCGCGAGTGCGATGATGACCACCCTTGCGCCGCGCTCGATCAGCACCTCGAGGACAGGGTTCCTAGGCTTCGCCGCATCGTCGGGGCGGGAGAAGAACGACTTCACGATCGTGCTGGTGGTCCGCAAGATCGGCGGCAGAATGAGGGCATAGATACCGACCCACAACGCCCCGCTCAGACCGGCAACCCAGAGCAGCCACAGCAAGCACAGGAAAAATGTGAGTAGCCACTCCTTGGCGCGATAGGCCCGGGACGCAGTTGCTGCCTCTGGACGGTGCCACACGGTCTCGAGAGCGACCGCCAGAAGACCGACGCCGAGGATGTAAACGATCAAGCTCTTGACGTTGGGGGTAAAACTCAGGGCGATCATTATTCGCGCCGTGGCCCATCCCGACAAAAAGATGCCGGCAAACAGGGCCACCCGGCGATACCAGAAAACGGCCTTTGCATGATCCATCGGAATGAGCCGTATGATGCCGTCGCCGCCATCATCCAAATGCCTGCGCTCAGTTCCAAGCAGGATGGCAGCCATCCGCATGATCACGCGCCAGGAAATCAGGGCGATAAGCAATGGAAGGACAAGCATTGCGAGCAGCGGCGGCCATGTGAAGGCGAGGAAGGCACCAAGGGTGGCGACAGCAAAGACCGCCAAGGGTGCGATTGCAACAAAGATCAAGCGACCGATCAGGTGATGCCGTGCGGGCGAACCTCCCTCGATTAGACCTGGCGCAAGGTTGCGTCGGCTGGCCCGACCGAAAAGACGCCGGAAGGCAAATTCGGCCCCAAAGCCGAGCGCCGCAAAGGCAACAAAAAGGATCAGGATAGCGCCCGCGCCTCGACCGTTGATTTCGGTCATGATTGTTGAGCTTGCCCCAGCAAATTCTCCAGAAAGCGCCGGAATGGCTTGCACCAGGCCCCGCAGATGCGCACGGATGGCGTTCGACCAGAGCATGACATCGCTCGCCGAAGGCGCTTCTGGAATCTCTGCAGCTGGCGGCGTGCCTTTTGTGCTGATCCAAATTTTAACAGCCGGATCATCTAGAAGATTCAGCAGTTCCTCAACCTTAGCCGGGGGTGGTGCTGAGGTCCGCTGCGCTTGTGAAACGGCGATAGCGGCACAGCAAAGAACCAGGCTCAGCGCAAGCACAACGCTCCCTTTGGCCGTCAAACCCCGAATAATGCCAATCTGCATTCGATTTAACCCGCAATGCGTCGACGTGTCTCTCGAACCAATGTATGCCTGCGACGGGAGAAAGGATACGTACCCGGCAACAACCAACATTCCTTTTTGACGCTGCCGTTAGAGGCGGCTTCCCTGCCTACCGCCGTTGCACGTTTAATGTCCTCCGAATACGAGTGTCTGCACGGGCAGCATTAGCGCCTGCATGCGCAAAATCATGGCATGGACAAGCCCGACCGTGTCCACCACATGCAAGAACACCGATTTTCCCGTGCCAATATCTTTCGCGGCGAGCGCGTCGTGGTTGTTGGTGTAGGCGTTGGCGATGCAACTGCTGCCCGGCGGCAGGCCTTCCAACTGTCCTGGATAAAGCGCTTCGAGGAAGACGGTGAGCGTCCCGCCCTGCGCAATCTGCCCTACATCGATCAGTTGATCCGTTGGACGCAGTTGTCCCGCGGCAATGACGTCCTGGACGTCGGTCACGACCATCGGAATGATTGTAAACGGCTTGCCGATGCATGTTGCCTCGGCAATCATTCCCTTTTTCATCACCTGCGCCTCGATTTGACCAAAGCCCGCAATCAGCGCGACACGGCCGGCTTCTAGGGGGACGAGAATCCCTGCCGGCCTGATCATTGTGTTGACGACGTCGCCTGGTCGTAAAGTAAATTGCTGGACGGTGCCAGCGACACCTGCTCGAACAAGGGTCTTGTTCAACTCGACCTGCGCTTGCGCGAGGGCTGCTTCGGCACTGGCCTTTTGAGCCGGCAGCAGCGATGAAAGTCTCGTCTCAATTGTCCGCTTATTAGCGACGGCGGCGTCGAGCGCGCCTTTCCGGCCATCCGCAGTAATTTGCAAGCGCTCGACCTCTCGAACCGAGACGTCCGCCTTGCGCCGCAAAAGCTCTTGCCTGGTTGCCAACTCGTCGAGAGCCTGCTGGTACGCCCCTTGCGCCTGCTGGATGAGGCCGTCCGCCGCCGCTAGTTCGGTTTGTGCCACCGCAGTTGCGGCGGTGGCTTCATCGATTTGACGTAGTGCCGTTTCTTTTGCTGCTTCCTGTTCGGAACTATCAAGCCGAAAGAGGGGGTCACCGGCTTTGACCTTTGCGTTGAGACCGACAAACACCTCGGCTACACGGCCCGTTGTTTCGGGAAGGATAGTGACGGTGCGGAATATCGCGGTGACGTTCTTCGTTGACGGATGATAGTAGAAGATGAGGGTGATCAACGAAACCGTCAGCAACAGGCATGCGGTGATGCCCCAGCGCAGCTCGTACCAAACCGTGTACAGGTTGATGTCCCGGCCGAGGCGCTTGTCTTGCACGTAGCGACGGAAAAGATAGTCCGGAAAAACTGTGAGCATCGAACAAAGAAGTAGCTCAAACATTCTTAGATGCTCCCGCCGGGGTCTCGGATTTCAGCTGCGGTTCAGGCTCGGAAACGACGACCTCCTCCTCGCCAACCCTATCGCGCCCGGAAAGCTTTTCAAGCGACTGGGCAATCGACACCATGGGCGAGGAGAAATCCGGCAGATCGATCATCGCCAGCAACAGGCCTGCAATCCAAAAAATATGGTTGTGGGTAAAGAGGGAAATGAGTGCGAGGACGGCGACTATCTCCATTTGCACTTTTTTGCCCCGATGCGCCATGTGTTCTGGAAGGGCATGGAGTCGAAAATAGAAATTGCCGACGATCAGCACCATTGCTAGAAGGAAGACGACAACCACATTGAACAGCCAATCCGTCTGGCCGGGGGCAGTGATGAAAGCTGGTAGATGCTCGATAGCAGCAGGATGGATGTTGTCAGTCATCAGCAGCTCCCAATGAACCCCCCATTTCGGGCAGTTTAACCTGAGCCTCTACGTGCTTCGTTTGGATGTCAACGTAATTAGAAAGAACTTTGCATTGCTGCAAATCCCGACCCGCCAAACGAGCAGTGGGCCCGATTTGTTTCCAATGTTTTTCTCTTGACGCATCAGGACCAGCCCTCACGTCACCTCCTCCGACGCCTCAACCTTTGCCCTTTCGCGAAATTTTCTGTTCCATGCCGTTTGTAATGCCCTGTATCGTTCTGGGTGTGTCTCGCGCCATCGTCGGACTCGTTCCGCCTCGACGGCCCTCTTCTCCGGCGAAGACGGGTTTTTTTTCCGCCAGAGTCTCATCTTCTCGGCATTCTTGGCTTTGCGCTGGGCTTCTTTTTCGTCAACGATCTCAGTCATGGCTTTTATACCAGCAGTGGTGGTTTTGCTCTCAATTAGGTAGTAAAAGCCAACTCACTGGCATCTATGCTGTTGAAAAAGCAATCAAAGTTCCGCAAAACGAGACGCTCAGCCGCCGGTGCATGCGGACGGCACGGCCCGGCCAACGCCCACGACAGGTGCCCCTGCACGATACTCAACGTCTGTCGGCCATTCGAAAAAGTCGTTCCTTCTGGCCCCATGGGGGGCAGCTCGACCTCGGTCGCGCCGTTGACGGATACCGACGCGCGATCGCCGAGGAGACGCACTGCCAGATGCGTGCCGTCCTTGCACTTGTAGTTGCTGACGGGATAGGGATTGCCCACGCCCACCGACGCTTTAGGCGTGGATTGCTCACTGCTTACGAGCATGGTGCTGATTGCCGCGATCGATGACTAAACATGATAGTCTCCAAATTGGATCGAACGTAGATGAAACAGAGAACGATGTGAAGCAGCCGACTGAAGTATGGTCGAGGCCCGAACGCTATGGAGATACTTCCAAGCCACTGTGCCGCAAATAACCAACCCGTTCAGCCATTCCGTTTCTGCATCACTTTTCGCAATTGTGTCTCGATCGACAAAAGCTGCTCCTGATGCATAGCCAGCTAGGTGGTATCGGCAACAGCGACAATGGCCGCGAAGACTTCATCTTCGGCCCATCCCGCAGCTACGGCCTCACCGAAGAGCTCCAGTAATCTATCTTCAATCGCTCTCTGGCAGTCGCTCAGTCGATCCTTGTGGCCGGCTGGCCTGCGTGGTCTTTCGATCGCCAAGTGAAGTGCTACCATCATCCGTCACGGTACGACGTTTTTTCGCACGATCCTGGGCCAGTATCCGCTCGCGATTTTTAGCATACCATGCGTTTTGCTGCTCCCTATATTTCTCTGGGTTTGCTTCTCGCCATTATCTTGATCGCTCTGCTTCCTTTGCTTTCTGCTCGGGAGAGAGCGGTTTCTTGGCGCGCCACTGCCTCATCTTCTCGGTATTCCTGGCTTTGCGAAGCGCGTTTTCGTCAGCAGTCTCAGTCATAATATTCAGTTCTTCCTCCCACGCGCTCGGCGCGACCGTTAGGCAGGTCCTCAACCAGCATAACGTACTTCTCCGGATCGGCTTCATTGGTGGGGGCAGTTCCTCGACAACCTTCAGACCATCCCATGTAGATTCTGTATGTTACAGTAACGTACTACTTTGGCGCCGAGTAATCTGAAATGCTCCGGTAATTGCTTCGTTAACTTAATGCCAACTGCATTACTACGAACTTTCATTCACGAAAAAACATTTAATATCGGCCACTTACTCATTCTTGGTAAACGCCCAACACGGGAGTAATAAACGATGAAATTGCGCGCCTACCTCGCAGTGCTCGCCGCCAGTTGTTTTTCCGTCTTTCCCGCCGCCGCCCAGGGCGTCACCGGATCACCGGGTTCACCCAGCGCGACGTCCACGATTGATGGCCAGTCTCTTCCGGCAGCGCCGAAAGCGTTTGGTGGGACTATCAACTTGGATGCAAAGGATTCTACCCCTTGGTGGCCGCCTACCGTGGTACCGCCGAAGGGCGCGCCGAACGTATTGCTGATCATGACCGACGACGCAGGCTACGGCGTCTCCGGTACCTTCGGCGGTGTTATACCGACACCGACATTGGATCAGGTCGCCGCGAACGGGTTGCGCTACACCCAGTTCCACTCCACCGCGCTGTGCTCGCCCACCCGGGCAGCGCTGATCACCGGCCGTAACCATCACTCGGCGGGGTTCGGGGTGATTGCCGAGCAGTCGACTGGTTATCCTGGATATGATGCGATCATTGGTCCGAACAACGGCACCATCGGGAACATTCTCAAAGACCATGGCTACGCGACCTCTTGGATCGGCAAGAACCACAACACCCCGACCTACGCGCTGTCCACCTCGGGGCCATTCGACCAGTGGCCCTCTGGCATGGGTTTCGATTATTTCTACGGCTTCCAGGGCGGCGAGACCAACCAATGGACGCCCTGGCTTTTCCGCAACCACGATCAGATTTTCCCTTGGCTCGAAAACCCCAAGTACAACCTGGTGACGGGCATGGCCGACGACGCAATCGACTACTTGCGCAAGGTCAATGCCGCGACGCCGGATAAGCCTTTCTTCATGTACTATGTCCCTGGAGCCACCCACGCTCCGCATCATCCTACAAAGGAATGGATCGATAAGTTCAAAGGCAAGTTTGACATGGGTTGGAACGCCATGCGCGACCAGATTTTCGCTAACCAGAAACGGCTTGGAGTGATACCGGAGAACACACAACTGACCCCTTGGCCGGATGATCTACCGAAGTGGGATACGCTCAGCGCTGATGAAAAGAAGATGTTCGCCCGTCAGGCTGAGGTCTACGCAGCATTCGTTGCCTATGCCGATTATGAAATCGGCCGGGTTATCGACGAGGTCCGCAAGGAAGGCAAGCTCGACAATACGCTGGTCATCTACATTGAAGGTGACAACGGCACCAGCGCTGAGGGTTCGACCATCGGCACGGCCTTCGATCTGGCGGCAATCCAAGCCATCAATATGCCCGTCAAGGATCAACTGAAGTACTATGACGCCTGGGGTGATCCAACGACCGAGCCACACATGTCGGTCGCCTGGTCCTGGGCTTTTGACACGCCGTTCAAATGGACTAAGCAGATCGCCTCGCACTTCGGCGGTACGCGGCAGGGTATGGCCATGTCCTGGCCCGGACATATCACTGACGTTGGAGGCGTGCGCAGCCAGTTCCACCATGTAATTGACATCGTTCCGACGATCATGGAGGCCACCGGCATCGAAGCGCCGCAAACGATAAACGGTATCGCCCAGAAGCCGATTGAGGGTGTGAGCATGGCCTATACTTGGTCGAAAGGGGCCAAGGATGTGCCCTCTGCTCGCACGACCCAGTATTTCGAGATGTTCGGCGATCGAGCGATCTACCATGACGGCTGGATTGCCTCGACCACACCTCCTGCAGGGCCCTGGCTCATGGGGCTTGGCAAACTACCTGAGGTGATCGACGGATATAAATGGGAGCTCTATAACCTCAAGGATGACTATTCGCAGTTCAACGATGTTGCGGCCAAGGAACCTGACAAACTGCGTGACCTGGAGCAGCTCTTCTTCGTAGAGGCCGCCAAGTATCAAGTATTGCCGCTGGACAACTCCGTCGCCGCGCGTTTGATTGCGCCGCGCCCTAGCGCTACCGCCGGGCGATCCGAGTTTGTCTATTCGGGCGAGCTTTCCGGTTTGCCGGCCGCATCAGCGCCAAGTCCGCTCACGCGCTCATATACGATCACAGCCGACGTCGAGGTTCCTGAGGACGGAGGGGATGGTATGCTCGCAACGCTGGGCGGCCGGTTCGGTGGCTACGGCCTCTACCTGCTCAAAGGAAAGCCGGTCTTCACGTACAACATGCTGGCGCTGGAGCGCTTCCGATGGGCTGGCGATGCTGCGCTGACACCCGGAAAACACAGCATCGTTTTCGACTTCACGTACGATGGACCCGGGTACGGCAAGGGCGGCAAGGGTGTACTAAGTGTCGACGGTGTGCCCGTGGCTGAACAGTCGATCCCGCACACCATGCCGTTCCTGGTGACCATCGATGAATCGTTCGACGTAGGTGTCGACACTCGTACGTCGGTCGACGACAACGACTACCAGGTTCCGTTCCGCTTTACTGGCACGCTCGATAAGCTGACGGTCAAAGTCGGGCCGCCGCAGATTTAGGCGGCACCTTGCGGTGGTTGCGCGAGATATCGTATTCGCGCCGCCAAGTAAGTGGATTCTATTTGGGCCAAGCGCGGCCATTGCCAGCTCGCGTTTACGATACATTCGCGTCGTAATGTTCTCGACGTAGGCGCAAAAGTCATGATGAAGCTCATCGCCGCCGATGACCGTACGTTTCGAAGTGATGCGCATCGCCATTCGGGACAAGGCCTGAAAACACCAGCAAGCCTACACCTTGGAGCCTTAATCGCATTTGACGATAGATGGCCGTGCAGCGGATTATGCCGTGTTTCTTGCAGTTAACGAAAGGGGACTTCGCGGCCGCCAACGGCTCTTTTTTGCGGTCCCCGGGCGTGAGCCATTCCCCGCACCACTCAGCTTGAAATACCTCGGCATTTTCGTGGCTTGAAAAACAATAGACGCTGTAGTGGGCGGTTTCTTCATCGAAATAAAAATGATGGCCGAGGGCAGATGCGCCGAGCTGTGCGGCTTGGCCACTGATGGCCAGAGATGCTTTCGCATCCTGGCATCGTTCTTCAGCATGACCTGATGGGGATAGTAGCGGTCGACCATAGTTTTGGTCAGCGCGCCGCGGCTTCGGCTCATTGAGGCGTCCTTTCAGATGCCGGGCTCGCCCATCCCGAACAGGGTTTTAAGAGTTTCAAACTGTGCTAGGAACGGTCGTCGCTGCCGAACGTGTTCTATAAACGTTCTCGTTGGTTAGCGAAGTCAATATGCCCTAGTTCAAGTTATTGCTTCCCTTTATCGCAATGACAGATGAAAGGGCCGTCCTACCTAGCCATTCGGCTAGCTGGTGGAGCGGCGACGATGGAAATAAAATGGTGAGGTTTTGGTGGGCACAAGCGTCACCAGACTGGACTTGGTCATGACGACGCCTATCCTTGGTGTTCAACTGATTACGCTGTTCGAGTTTGCAGCCTCAATTGCTATCATCTGCATAATATTCGCTCGATATATCAAGCGAAGTTTCAAGACCAAGGGCGAGCAGGCAATTTACGACGATGTGCTGATTCCTTTCCAGGTAGGAGCGTGGGCCACACTCATTTTGATCGCAGTAACGTATCCATCGCTCGACCGGCTGGATGCCAAGCAGGTTGCGGTAGTAGAGTTCTTGCTCCTTATTCAGACCCCGCTGTATACGCTTCTGTTGATCGGCCGATATTTCTCAGGCTTACTTCACAGGACGATCGAACTTATCGAGTTCACTATTGAACGAGGCACCAGCGAGAAGGCCGTTCTTGTTGCTCATCTTTCGGACGCCCACATACCCGAGCAGACTACGATAGAGGGGGAAATAGATTGCAGACAGGCATTAGAGGCATGCTCAAAAGCCCTTTCCTGGGCAATGCCCCGGTGCCATTTCTTGTGCCTGACCGGCGACGTGACCGATACTGGATCAGAAACTGAGTGGCACCATTTCGACGAGATGTGCAGGGCGAACGCAATCGACAGAGAGAGACTTCTGATAGTCCCCGGCAATCATGACATCAGCCTCGAAACTGGTGTCAGCCCCATCATGCGAAATATAACAGAAGATTTCGAAAAGCGTTGCTTCAACTATATACGAACCGTAATCGTCAATTGCCCAGATTCCTGGGAATTTATCCATAACGGAAAGAGGTTTCTAATCAAAAAATACTTCGAAAAGCCCTTCAGTGATTACATACCGTCTTACAGAACGTATCCTCCCGAGGTGTCAATACTTCCAGCGAAGCCGGTAAGCAATTGGTATCTGCATGCGCCAAAAATTCTGCTTCAGTATGCAACAAAATTTGGAACCGCGGGATTTGCGTGGCCAACAGAGGATAGCCCTCTGATGTCTGATCTAATGAAGATACTATTTCCAATAGTCTTTTTTGAAAATGAAAACTATCTCATCGTCGGCTTGAATTCCAATACGGAAGGGGCCTTCGGTGTAACAGATGGTGCGTTTGGCGCCTTGGGTAGCGACCAGCTGAGAAGACTAAAGTTGCTTCTCGGGTCGGCCGGCACGAAGCAGGTACTAGTTTTAGTGCATCACCACGTCGGAATGCCCAGGCGGATCAAGGCGAAGTTTGGAAAGAAAGCGTATCAGTTAAAATTTCTGCAACTGACCGATGCCCGCAAGCTGCTTAGAGTTCTCGCGCCATGCAACGCAACTATCTTCCACGGCCACAAGCACGTGGCGTATGCAGCAAAGTTCGAGAAAACTATCATTATATCAGCTGGATCGCTTTGCTATGGAGACATTGCCGGAGGTCGTGATTCCGCAGCTATCTACTCGATGTCGCATGACGGCCATGTCTACCTTGCTGGAAGCAACGCTATCAAAGCTGATTCACTTATACCACCAACTTCATTTGCCGCAACAATGACTGAAAGTTCGCTTAGAGCGACGTGATGACCCAGCTGGAGATTCGTTTCCTCGGCTGAACGCTGGCTTGAATATTGAAATCTTGGAGAGCTGGTTGAACTGTGATACCATCCAACAAGCATTTTCTCACGTACATACTCGAAGGCTAAAAATTTTCTCTTCAACTAGGAGAAGGTTGTGCTTTACGTTTATTTGGATGCATTTCACTGTCACCAAGAAACTAACGACGGAGTCTCGGCATCAGACGAACCCTATATTATCGTTGCGTCTATCGACTTGGCTGCAACCGTAGCGATAGGCGGTTTTTCGGCACCTATTCCAGCCTCACGCACCTTCCGGTACGGACCCTTTAGAAACGTTGATGCTAAAGAAACAAAGTATCAATTCTTCCATCCATTCTGGGGCTTGTTTGGCGAAGGCCCACTTCAAAATCCGACCAATGCCATTTTCATTGTCAGCTTGATGGAGAGTGATGACGGTAACGCAGAAGCACTGCGGGGGCTAATCGCCCAAGCAGTAAATAGCGCTCTATTTGCGAGCCTCAATGTCACCGACCCACAGACGAGGGCTAATCTGGTGCTTCAGGCTGTGGATGCTGCAATGAATATTCCGACGGGCTTTCCCGATGTCGATGATAAAATCGGCGGACCGCAACAATTGAGATTTTCAGCAGCCGATATTGCACTGGCAGAAACCGGAAATGCTGCTCAGGTGAACCTCCGATTTGTGGGGGATGGTGGACACTCCACCCTTATGTTTAAAGCGCGGAACCGGGGTCAAAATGCTTGGCGCCACTGCGGCAAATGCCGAAGCCTTTTCTTCGACGGATTTCAGGCTAAGGGGTATGCCCTGCGGGCGGCGCGCACATGGCAGCTGGCTGGACTTTCTATTTGCCTCACGAACACGCGGGGCCAATGGGAGGTCAACCCGACTGGCGCTTTTGTGACCGCTGTTTTTCAATGTTTTGGGCAGGCGACCAGCAGAACCAAGGGCAATGCCCCGCCGGAGGATCGCACCATGCTCAGGGGTACAATTTTTACCTTCCGCATGACCACAGCGGAGAGGGCCAACCCGATTGGCGGTTCTGCAATAAATGTCGTTCTATGTTTTGGAGTGGCCAACCTAACAAAGGCGTATGTTCTACTGGAGGGGGGCACAATGAGCAGGGCTTCAATTTTAAACTCGACTACGAGTCGTGATGCAGCCCGAGCCCGGATGATCTAGTTAGAACTAGCAGCAGCTCGATTTTCAGGATGGGTTCAAGTGGAACGAGTTAGTCCGCCACAAGCCCGGTAAAGTCGACTGGCCGAACCCCAACCTCGATGTTGCCTACTCGGAGGCGTGGCTCGCCGTCGACGAGTCGAGTTGCACGATCGCCACAGTCCCGGAGGTGAACGACAGGTACTTTACGGTACAACTCTTGAACGGATGGGGCGAGATGCTCGCCAACATCAACGAGCGGGTGTTTCCCAACAAGTCTTCCGGCGACTTCGCAATCTCTCTCAAGGATGCCAAAGTAGCCTACCGGACGACATCACCGCCAAGATCGACATTCCTGTCAAACAGGCGCGAGTTCTTGTCCGCGTCGCGCTTGGAGATAAGTGGGACAAGGCTGTCAAATACCAGCAGTAGTTCAAGTTCGCGCCGACCGGATCGCCGAAGTTCCCGGAAATTCCTGAGACGCCGATCTTCGAGCTCGAGGCGCTGCCCGGTGTTGAAGCTTTCGAGGCGGCCGCAGTTGCACTCCACAGCGAACCAGATTCAAATCCCGGTCTGGAGACACTGGCAGAAACTGCCCGATCCATCGGGGCCGCCGTAAAGGACCCAAACGAGCGTGCCCGTGTGTCCGCAATGGGCCATTAGCGGTCAACTGTCTCAATAGAAACGGGTTGCAAATTTTAGGCAGAACTGAGGCCTACGTCGCCGCAGATCGGCGTACTTCAAGTTCCAAAGTGGTGCATATGTCTGGTACACAACCGTAACAAAAATTCCAATAAGTAGTTGTTTTTATTATATAAAAATTATTCGAGTTAGTTCCCGCTTAACTCCACCGGCCCTATGGAAGTTCAACAAACAGGCCAGGGCAAACCAGTTCCGGACATGCTTCCGCTTTACAACGAGCTTCTCGAAAACCCAATATTGCCGACAGGGCGTTGATTCTAGCGGTGCCCCATTTCGTTGTCGAACAAACTGGGGCGTTAAGAGATGGTTATAAAATCAGTTGCTGGTACATTGTGGCGCCCGACGGACGGTCAGAGCATAAGTAGCGCACCAGATACGAAGCCCTTGAAGCTACCCAACCGCATTTACAATTACAATCTTATCACCGCCTTGTCGTTTGACGCCGTTCGCCAAATAAATGGGTTAATGCCGGAAAACCCATTTCCTGTTAGCGAGATCGCGGCTCAAAGGATGCCGGAATCGTGCGTTAATGAAACGCTCGTTCAAGACGAGGCTGAATCTTCCCAGACCCTTTTAAGCGATCTAAGCTGCATGACACGAACGCAGCTCAGGGAAAAATATGGGAAGACGTATAGCTCCTGGAATAATACCAAGCAAAGGGTGCGAAAGGAGGGGTATGTTCTTAATTCAGCGTTCGATGAGTTTCCGGACTTTCTCAGGATTGTGGGACCATGTCCGGGCGACGATTACACACTTGATCGCATTGACCCAAACGATCGCGAGTATGGACCGGGGAAGGTCCGCTGGCTCGACAAGAAAGGTCAAGCGAACAACAGGAAGCGGACCATTTACCTCACCCCCAGGGGCGAGACTAAGCCGCTGAGTGTATGGGCACGCGAGACCCAACAAAATCCCGACACGTTGCGTCAAAGGCGAAAAAAGGGGTGGAGCGACGAGGAAGTCGTTTTCGGGAGGCGTCCTAGTCTCTCATTTGGCAATACTCCTTGGGAGTATAGGCCCTGGAGAGGAGGTCCAAGGGAGTCGGGGGCGGAGGAAGCGTATCAAAAAATGGGCGACAAAAACGAATTCCCAATCGCTTATGCTCTGCGGGTTTGTAAAACGGCGATCGATCCTTGGGAGGATTTTGTCGAACGGAATTGGGGCGAGAGCGATAGGTTAGATGACGAACCTCATCCCGAAGTCGTATCTGCGAATCGTTTTCTTTCTCTTATTCAACCCATGAGAGAAGCTCTTCTAACGTTGTATGGTGCTCAAAAGCTCCAATTGCGGGGTTTTAGGATGCCGGACAATTGGTGCGGTCCCTACCGGCATAGAGAGCCCACAAGGTATCGGAGGTAGGCTTGGTCCGTTTCCTCGTGGTCGTATGGAATCAAAGGCGCCAGATTTTTTGAACCCGGTTGCAAAATAATGCATTGGCGGCGTCGCGCGGACTTGTTCGGTTCTTTGCTGACCTTAGCCGTTTGATTCTTGTATGCGCAGAGGGCGGCAACGAGCGAACGGCCCCCATTTTTTGAAACCGGGTTGCAAAGCTCCCATTCCTTGGGTTCCAACATCTGTTCCAACGTTGACCCCATAT
This sequence comes from Phyllobacterium sp. SYP-B3895, assembly GCF_009647635.1. NCBI lineage: Bacteria > Pseudomonadati > Pseudomonadota > Alphaproteobacteria > Hyphomicrobiales > Phyllobacteriaceae > Phyllobacterium > Phyllobacterium sp. SYP-B3895. The sequence continues at coordinate 394,217 of NZ_WJIG01000003.1, forward strand.
GTTATTGTTTTTATTGCGTAATTGCCAGTGCAGTGGGTTTCCCTCCGGGCCCACCATTTTCTTCCAAACACTCCCAGATCGACCGGTGGCCGTGGCCTCAAGGGCCTCCGACCACCGCTCGACCTTTGTCCATTGATCAGTGAACAACCACCATCTTCGCAGCGTGGAATTCATCGGATTCACCGTTGCCGAAGGACGTATTATAAGGGTCCTGACCCTTCCAGGTGATGCGCACCTTCTCGCCCGCGGCGATGCCGCGGAAATCGGCATTTGCCGGCAACTGGTACTTCGTACCCGTCGTCAGCTGCACCGTCCTTGATTGCGGGCTGACCCATTCGATCGTCCCTGTCGTGCTGAACATATCGGGGCTGTGCATGGCCCGAACCGATTTCACCGTGGAGGTGTAGGTGCGTTGTCCCTGGGCTGAGGCTAGGCCTGCCGTCAATGCGAGCGCAGAGATTACCAGAAGCAACTTCTTCATCATTTATCTCCTCCTGATCTATGCCGGACGAGACCGAGAAGAGCCGTTGCCAATTGTTCAAGACAAGGACCCGTTTCGTCCCGTCCCCATACCGGCACCCACCGTGCCGGCTAGAGGACGTTACGCCCTAAAACGTCATGAAAACAATGAATTACGTGTAATGTTGTTCAACTTCTCTTGAGCAAAATATGACCGAAGTTCACGGTCCGATGAGGCTGTCTGCCGGAGCGTACATGCGGGGCGCAAATGCGCTTTTGCAGCATTTTGTTACTGTTACGTACTTTGGTTATCGTCGGGGATCGTTAGGTTCGGCATGTTATCTGCGCCGGTTTCGGCGCGGACAGGAAACGTTGGAAAAAGGGTAGCAAGATGCAGGTTTCAACCAGGTCTATTTCATTACGCACTTTGATTTTAGCTTCATCGATTGCAATCTTTCCGGTCGCCTCCTTCGCCCAGTCGCCGGCTGTTCCGGAGATCAGCAAGGAAATCCCCAAGGGCCCGATATCCGGCACGACCCTTCCGAAAGCCTATGTGCGGGACATGGCGCGCATCGCCTATCTCTGGGGCTGGCCGATGGTCAACATGCACAATCGCCAGATGGTATTTTCCAAGGTGCCGGAGAATGGCCTTGGCGATGGCATCCTGCCTGTCGGACCGCTCGGCCGCGTGACGATGCTGACCGATTACATCAAGCCCGAGGAACGCGGCGTCGCCACGCCCAACCAGGACGTCGTCTACGGCTTCGGTATCTTTGCGCTTGAAAAGGAACCGATCGTTTTTCAGGTGCCGGATTTCGGCGACCGCTTCTGGGTCTACCAGCTTGGAAACCAACGCACCGACACCATCGGCGGCATGGGCAAGCTCTATGGCAGCAAGCCCGGCTTCTACATGATCGTCGGGCCGGAATGGAAAGGCGACGTGCCTACAGGAATTTCCGGCGTCTTCCGCTCGCCGACGAATCTCGCCTACATCATTCCGCGCGCATTTCTCGACGACACCAAGGAAGATCGTGCCGCGATCCAACCTCTCATCAGCCAGATCATGACCTATCCGCTCAGCGAATTCGACGGCAAGATGAAGACCAAGGACTGGAGCAAGATACCGGTGCTTGCCGATCCTGCCGGCGGCAAGGCGGGAGCCGGCGGCGAGACGCAGTGGGTCAAGCCCGAACTCTTCTTCGAGGAGCTGCCGCTGATCCTCAAGGAAGTGCCGCCGCAGCCAGGCGAAGAGGCGCTTTACGCCTGGTTCGGTTCGTTGCTCGAGGCCGCGTCGAAGAATCCGGAGGTGGCAGCTACGCTGAAGGAGACTGCGATCGAGACCGAAAAGGAATTGATGAAGCAGATCCACAGCTATTCCTATGCCGGCGTGCCGGTTGGCAATGACTGGGTCGCGCCGATGAACGGCGCCGAGTTCGGCACTGACTACTTCAGCCGCGCTGCAGCCGCCAAGGCCAATATCTTCGTCAATCCCCGGCGCGAATCCGCCTATTTCGGCCAGGAATATGATTCGCAGAAGAAACGTCTCAACGGCGAGCATGCCTACACCGTGACCTTCCCCAAGGGTCAGCTCCCGCCCGTTGACGGGTTCTGGTCGCTGACGCTGTACGATGCCGAGCACTTCTTCGCACCCAACGAGATCAACCGCTTCTCGCTCGGCACCAAGAACAAGGATCTCGTCTATGGCGAAGACGGTTCGCTGACGATCTATGTCCAGCATGGCAAGCCCGCAGGCGACAAGGCTGCCAATTGGTTGCCGGCGCCGAAGGGCGATTTCGAACTCTTTATCCGTGCCTATTCGCCGAAGGCCGAAATCATGGACAATAGCTGGTCGCCGCCACCGGTGCTCAAGGCAAAATGAATTTGAAGACAGGACTATGATTACAACATCGCCGGACAAAAAATATTGAACGGCATAATTTGAGGTACGACCATGGTTTCAAAACAGGGCCTACATTTAATATCCCGCCGCAACCTCATGCTCGGCGGCGGCGCGCTCGCGGCGCTGCAGGCGCTGCCGCAATCGGCAGAAGCAGAGGTTGTTTCCCCCCTCGTCGAACAGCTGGATCACGGCGCCTGGCCGAGTGACGCAACGGTCAAGAAGCTCTACGAGGATCTGCTCACGCAGCGTGCCATCCAGTCCTACATGCTCACTTTGCCGACACTCAATGTCATCGGCATGCGCGATGGTTCGGAGGCGACCTTCGGCAAAGGTTATAACGTGCTGCCGATCTGGAAGGATCGCATGAACGCCAAGACGCTGGTGCCGACGCCGAACTGCGATGTCGTCTATTCGATGAGCTATCTCAACCTGAAGGAGACAGGTCCACTCGTCGTCTACGCGCCGCCAAACGTCATCGGCATGTTCACGGATTTCTTCCAGCGCACATTGACCGATGTCGGTGCGGCGGGACCGGACAAGGCCGGGGGCGGGCTCTATCTGCTCCTGCCGCCCGATTACAATGACCAGGTTCCGGGAGGCTATTTCGCCTTCCGCTCGCGCACGTACAATGTGTTCCTGTTCTTCCGCACGGTGCTTGCGCCTGGCCCTGATGGTCCGGACACGACCGTCGCGGTGGCGACGGCCGAGAGAACACGGGTCTACCCGCTCTACAGTCTCGAGCGCAACCGTCCGCGCATGGAGTTTCCGAATGCGTCGCCGGTACGCGTCAACATGATGTATCCGACTGATTTCGCCTATTGGGAAAAACTGAAGGCCTTCATCGATTACGAGCCGGCCGAAAGCCTCGATCCGGTGACGCGCGGTATGCTCGCAAGCATCGGCATCATCAAGGGCCAGCCCTTCGCGCCGGATGCAAGGCGCAAGGAAATATTGACCAATGCGGTCGAGACCGCGGCGCGCACGATTTTCGCGCTGCGCATCACGCCTGAAGGGCTCCCCAATGCGCCCTACTACTCGGACCGGCATTATGTGAATGGCTGGGGCGGCGTCGATGACGCCTTCTTCGGCTCGAGCTATCAATCGCTTGATAGCCGCGCCGCCTATTTCCAGGCGGCCTATTCCTCGGCACCGGCCATGGTGGCGGATATTGTCGGGCTCGGCTCGAAATATCCGATCGCGTTCCGCGACGCGAAGGGCGAGCTTTTGGAGGGTAGCCGCAGTTATCGCCTGCGGCTGCCACCGAAGATCCCGGCGCATCTCTATTGGGCGGTGACAGTCTATAACCCCCATGATGGCACCATGCCAGAAACGAGCCAGGCCTTTCCGTCGCGCAACCAGTTCGACAAGGTAGAGACCAACCCCGATGGGTCGGTCGAACTCTATCTTGGACCGACGAAACCGGCGCAGGCGCCGGAACGCAACTGGATCCAGACCCTGGAAAAGCGTGCGTTTCTTGTCGCCGTGCGGCTCTACGGGACGGACCAGACGTTCTACGACCAGACGTGGAAGCCTGACGATCTGGTTCCATTGTAAGGCGGGCGAGCCGCGCGGACATTCAAACCTTGAACGTTCCGCGCGGCCTATCCATTTATTGGATTACAACGATGCCTTGACGGGTCCATCCGATGCGATGGATCCGCTGGCGGCAGGGGCGATGGTCGCCACTGCGCGAGGATCCAACAATGGGTTACATAGACAAGGACATTGCGCCCGTCGATGACGGCGCGCTGACGGATGCATATTCACAATCGATAGCGCGGGCGGTCGATATCGTCGGGCCTGCAGTCAATCGCATTGAGCGTATCGGCGGTCGCGCCGGCCATGGTTCGGGCTTTGCCATTTCGCCCGACGGGCTGATCATCACCAATAATCACGTCGTCGGCGATACCGGGCACGTGCGTATCACGCGGCCGGACGGGTTCGTCACCGAGGGCACCGTGCTTGGCAGCGACGTCGATACGGATATCGCGCTGATCCGGGCGAATACGGGCGGCGAAGCCTGGGCGCGCCTCGGAAATTCGAAGCTGCTGCGCCGGGGCCATATTGCGATTGCCATCGGCAATCCGCTCGGCTTCGAATGGACGGTGACGGCCGGCATTGTATCGGCGCTGGGCCGATCGATGCGTGCTGCCAGCGGCAGGCTGATGGATGACGTCATCCAGACGGATGCTGCGCTCAATCCCGGCAATTCCGGTGGGCCGCTGGTTCGTCACAGGGTGAAGTGATCGGGGTGAATACGGCAGTCATTCAGGGCGCGCAGAGCATTGCCTTTGCCGTCGCCTCGAATACCGCAAATTTCGTGGTGTCGGAGATACTTCGCTATGGACGCGTCAGGCGCGCCTATATCGGCATCGCCGGCGATACGATCGAATTGCCGCGAAGGATTGCGCTTGAAGCGGGGACGAGCCTCGCAACGTCGGTGCGCATCCGTCGCATCGAGCTCGCAGGGCCTGCCGAGCTCGGCGGGCTCAAGGAAGGCGATTTCGTTCTCGCGATCGACGGCAAGCCTGTCGGCGGCGTCGATGACATCGTCCGCCTGATGCACGGCGAGACGATCGGCAGAGAGACCGAGGTTCTGATCTTTACCGTCGCGGGCCGCTTGGAAAAGCGCACTCTGGTGCCGGTTGCCCGGCCGTAACGCCGCCTGAGGGCTAGTCGCGACGCCAGGTAGCTGACTTGCAGATGAGGCCACCGAGAACGCAGCCGGAAAGTTCCACCGCGTTGCCGGCAACCTTTGCCTTGCCGGAATAGGTCTTGCCGGTTTCCGGATCATAGAGCGTTCCGGCATAGGTTCCTGGACCGGTGGCTTTCATCGACACGGCCTGCAGGCCGACAACCGGGCGGTCACGCTTGGACGCATCAGGGTTATTGACGTCGTTGACCGGCTGGTTCATCCACACGATCGTCCCGCAAACGCCGCTGTTGCAATCGCTGATCTTGACTTTCGTGCGGCCGGTTTCATTTACATAGGTCCCTGCAATTTCCTGTGCTTCGGCCATCGCCGCAGTCGTCAGCGCACCGGCCATGAGAAGGGTGCAAAGGGTTTGTCTTGCGTTCAACAAGGGTCTCTCCAGTCCAAAAATTGTCATGTGAAGCGCGTTGAATGACGCGCACTCTATTTTCGTGTTGAGTCAGGCGTTACACCAGAATTTCGGCAAGAATGGGCACGGCAACGCGAAAAGCTATTCGCGGGCTAACTTTATTGTCGCAGGGGAAATTCGGCCTGCGTCGCCGGTTTCGGCCGCTATTTACGGCGCGCGCCGTGGCATTTCTTGTATTTCTTGCCCGATCCGCAGGGGCAGGGATCATTGCCGCTGCGCTGCAGGCGGGCAATCAGCGGCAAGAGCAAGCTCGCAGGCAATAGCCTTGCCGCATAGACGGCAAGCTTGGCCGACAGCCCTGGAATGACGATCCGACGACCCGACCTGAAGCCGCGCCACGCCTGTTCGGCGACGTATTGGGCGTCGAGCATGGGCAGGAGCGTGAAGATCGAGGCATGTCTCGCCCCGGCCGTTGCGTAAAATTCCGTCGATACCGGACCAGGCGCAAGGCACATGACGGTAACGCCGGAGCGGCGCACTTCCTGATGCACCGCCTGCGAAAACGATCGCACGAAACCCTTGCTGGCATAATACAGCGCCATGTAGGGTCCGGCCGTGAAGCTTGCCACAGAACTCAGATTGATCACGCCGCCACGCTTGCGGGCCACCATCTGCGGCAGGAAATACAGGGTAAGCTCGGTTAGGGCACGAATGTTCAGGTCGACGATACCGAGTTGATCGTCCATGGGAAGACCAATCGCTGCGCCGCGCAGGCCGTAACCGGCGCTGTTGACGAGCACATCGCAATAGAGCCCGTTCCTCGCCAGGAATTCAGCAACCTGCGTGGTCGAGTCAATGGCGAGCACGTCCAACGCCAGCGTGAAGGCTTCGCCGCCCGCGGCGCGCACCTCTGCCGCGGCGGCGTTCAATCCCTCGATCGAACGCGCAGTGAGGACAACCGGTCCGCCATCGCGGGCGGCCACGCGCGCTATGGCGCGGCCAATACCGCCAGACGCCCCGATGACGACAACGGCGGGTCTAAAATCTGCCTTTAAATTCATGTCATTGCCCGCGAAACCACCCTTGGGGCAGCTTCGGCACCTTCCCAACTCATTCTTTTCATCGCTTCATCGAGAAGCCAGTGCGTCGATGTCACTGGCTTCGGTCCTCCCGCAGTACTTTAACGACGCCACCCTGCGCAAGCTGCTTTACCTCGTCAGCCACAGCCCCGTTGAGGATGGCTTCGAACCGCTCCAGCGCGCGGGCGACGTTGGCTCCGTCCATGACACGGTGGTCGTAATGAATACGCACGGTCACGGAACCGTCCTCGCCGATCAAGCCGTAGTTGAAAATCGTCGTCAGGGGGGTCAGCGGATTGAGCGATTCTGCGCCGAGGCCGGAATAGACGGAGAGTTGAAACGTGCCAAAGTAATTCGGCCGCTGCCGGCCGATATTAAGGCCGAGCCACATCATCGGCCAGCGGATGAGGCCCGGCAGACGTGCAATCTTCAAGGCACGACGAAACTCCTTGACTTCAAATACCGGCCGCGAGCGCACGTCCCTGATCGAGGCGTCGAGCTCGGGGATCGAGCGGTGCTCCGGGTCCTTGATCCGGCTGAGCAGGACCGCCTGTTCGCCATTATAGTCGCGCTCATGCGCAATGGATGCGACGCTGACTGGATATTCATAAAGTTGCGGCCATGGCAATTTGACATAGGCACGGCGCAGATCCGGCGTTTCCTGCGACAGAAGCGCATAACCTTTCAGGAAAAGAACAGTCCAGGAAGGCTTGGCGCTTTGCGACATCCTTGCCCGCAACAGCGGACCAAGGTTCATCTGACGTTGTACGGTCACCCTTGGTACAGCGATCGAGAACCGCATGAGGTCGTTGACCAGGCGCCGGGGCGCTGAAAGCTTGAGGGCTCGGCCTCGCATATTGTGACCTCTAATAGAGATAAGGGATAAGTCGCTTCGTCCTTTCAATGTAGTCGCGGTATTCTGGGCCGAAATTCTCCAGCATCATACGCTCTTCCTTGGTTACCCTCAGAAAAAACAGGATCGAAAAGCCAACGAGGCCGGCAAGGCCCGCAACCCAGTTCGCCAGCAGGAACGCCTGGCCAAGCGCTATGAGAAGGAACGACGTATACATGGGGTGGCGGACGAAAGCATAGGGCCCCGATGAGACGAGCTTGTGCTTTTCGCGTATCTCCAGCGTGATCGACCAGTTGCGACCAAGCTCCTTGTGCGACCTGCGGAACACCCACAATGCAAGCAGCATTGTGATCGCTCCAAGGACGATCGAGAAGGCGTAGGGGCTATAATCGGCGGATTTTGGAATGCCGGTCGCCACGTAGAAGCCGGGGACGATGGCGAGGCCAAAGAATGCGATGCCAAGTCCCAGCCTGTCAGTGAGGGTGCGCGCACTGCGTGTGACTTGAACCCGCCGCGCACGGCGCTCGAACGGATAGCGGATCACGTACCAGGCAATGATGCCGAGCACCCATATGATCTCGCCGATTGAGGCAATGGACATGTTCACGCTAGGTCACTGGCGCCTTTTTTGCGATCCCGGCCAACATAAGCCGCAAGAATGGCAACAGCCACGACTTTTGCGGGCCGCCAGACCCTGGAACAATGCGCTCCTCTCAAAATCTAACCTGCCGGTCCTGTATATCCGACGGCATTCGGTCCGCCGTTCATCTCGCGCAGCCGCGTCACGAACTGTTGGGGGCGTAGCCAGATGCCGGGCGTCTTATAACCCATGGACCGGGCGATTTCACCAACGAACGCGTTGCAATTATAAACGGTCGCTTGCCAGTAATGGGAGCGCTTTTGCAGATCGTGAATAAACGCAACCACCTTGGTGTATTCGGCCTCGCTCAGCGTGACACGCCAGCTCGCGGACCTGTATCTGTCGTCAAGGTCGCCATCGCTCGCCCCGGTTTCCGCCGGCACGGGAATATAGTGGCCAAGCACGTAGGGAACGGCACTATTGGAGGCCGGATGAAGGCCCGCAACCTCGCGATCAAGCACGCGTCCCGACTTGTCGAGCCGCCCGAAGATAACGTAGGTGTGACCGTAGCTAAGTGCGTAACGAGAACGGAACTCGATATAATAAGGCCCTTGGGCCTGCGGTAACGTTCGTGTTGTAGTGCCCTGGGCTGACGTGGAAGGCGGAGCACCCACGGAACCCGTATTATTATAGGACACGACATTCGGCTTAATTGCAGCATCCGGCGCACATCCTGCTACTGCGATAGCAAACAGAACCGCAACCGACAGACGACCACTGTACAGCGTCATATCTTTCCTGAACTCCGAAGAGCGTAGGCATGAAGGCAACACATGCCTGCTATAATTCTATGTATGACCGCCTGGAACCGTGAGACGCGTTCAGCCCGAATCACGTGCCGATGGGGAAAGAATCGCGTGAAACTTCCCCCATGCGGACGAGCGAATCAATTACTTGGTAATTACAGCCGGAGCTGGCTCAGGCGGCGGGGCTTTGCCCTTACCGATTGACCCGCAGGCACTCAAACTGGCGACCGTCATCACGGCAACTGCAGTGATCAGAATTCTCTTCATGTGACAATCCTTTCTCCTCAAAGGCGAGTAGGCCAACAATGTCATGCTACCATAAATAGTAATGAACGCTAGGGTAAGGTGCCGGAATCACTGGCATAGTGTCCGATTTGCCACATCAGGGTTAATTTGCCGACTGTCGACATTCCGCAGCATTGGGGACCGCAAAGCATGCAGTCCCAAACATATGCTGTCCATGTCAAAACCCTGGTGGAAGCCGCTAGATGATCAGTACCGGCGTACCAACGGGCGTGGCATCGTAGAGATACTCCACGTCCTCGTTGGTCAACCTTATGCAGCCGTTCGAAACGGCCTGTCCGATCAACCACGGCTCGTTGGTCCCGTGCACGCGGAAGAGCGTGTCCTTGCCATTCTGGTAGAGATAGAGCGCGCGCGAGCCGAGCGGGTTTTCGGGGCCGCCGGGAACACCGCCAGCATATTGGGCGAGGCGCGGCTTGCGCTGGATCATGCTGGCCGTCGGCGTCCATGAAGGCCACTCCTGCTTGCGGCCCACCTCTGCCCGTCCCTTGAGCGTGAGCCCTTCCTGGCCAACGGCAATGCCGTAGCGCATTGCAGATCCGTCGCCCTCGACAGCATAGAGGTAGCGCTCATCCGTATTGATGACCAGCGAACCTGGCGCTTCGCCTCCCGTATAAGCAACGCGCTGGCGCCGGAGACGGGGCTCGAGATAGTAGGAGCCGCCTCCGCCGACCGGGTAGGCAAAGGAAATGGGTGTGCAACCCGCAGCCATCAGTGCCAGGCCGGACATTAACAGTCCCCGGCGAGCAATCTTCACATCGTTCATGTCCACCTGCTTCGAAAGGAGTCGACGCCACTTCTGCAACCTAGCATTCCAGAAACGGGCGGCAAAGTCACCTTGGTTGTGGCTGATAAGAATAGCCGGCTCCTGATGCCGAGAATCAACAGGTCTAGCCAACTTCCGCCCTGTCGCCGTTGAACGTCAGAACCGCTTCGAACCCGTCGCTGCGACCCGTTGCCGGCGACAACAGGTTCAAGGTCGCGTTCATCTGTGCTGCCAGAGCGATAACGATAGCGAGGCCAAGCCCTGAACCGCGGGAGGTTTCGCCGCGACTGAAGCGTTTCTGGATTCGTACAATCTCTTCCTTGCCCAATATGGGGCTGCCATTGACAATGCGAATCTTGCCGCCCCTTTCGAGATGCACAAGCACAGGCTCGTTCTGGCTTCCATGATGAAGCGCGTTTTCGATCACGTTGCGCAGCGCGATGGCAAAGATATCCTCGTTTATCCGGCGCTTGAGCTCGGCGCCCGCGTCGCGCACATAGTTGATGCGATCTGGCGCGGTGCTTGCGCGCTGGAAATCAGCGACCACCACGTCAAGAACCTTTACGAGATCGACCACCTCGTCCGCAGAGCCGAGCCCCGCCTCGGCCCGGGCGAGCTGCATGAGCTTTTCGACAAGTCCGCTCAATTTCTGGAGCGACTGTTCAATGTGCACCGTGCGTGATTTGGCTTCTTCGCCGCGTACATGTTTCTTTAAGAGCTGCGTCTGCGCGAGCGCGCCGGCCAGGGGGGTTCGCAGTTCGTGCGCGCTATTGGCGGTAAATTCCCGTTCGGCCGCGAGTGTCGAACGCAATCGCGCCAGCAGCCGGTTAACGGAATGGATGATCGGCTGCAGTTCGCGGGGGAGGGCGATCGGGGCAATGGAAGCAAGATTGCCGCCGTCCTTGCTGGCAATGGCCTGGCGCAACTCGTTGACTGGCCGCAACGACAGGCGAACGACGAACCAGACGACGAATATGCCGACCGGAATAAGCACGAGGAGGGGAAGCAACAGGGCAAGCCCGCCCTCGAGCGCCGCTTCCTCGCGATGCGCATTGTCATCCGCGACCTGGACGAAAATCGTATCGTTGACTGCCGGTACCGTATAGAAGCGCGCCGCGTCGTTTTCCCAGAATCCCCGCTTGAGCGGGGCCGGAAATGGCGTTGGCGGGATGTCTTCCGAGTGCAGAATGACGCCCCCCTTCGCATCCCTGACCTGGTAGGTGAGATAGCTCGATTCTGGAGATGCCGTCAGATTCTGCAAACGCCTCGGCACCGCGGTAGTATCGCTCTGCAGGATATCGTCGACGACGAGCGGCGTCAGTCTTTCCGCGGTTTCCTTCAAGGAACTGTCGAATATTTCACCGAATTCATCCTGCATGACGAGGACGCCGGCCGTTACCGCAATGAGCCAGAACGCGATGAGCGTAGCCGTAAGGGACAGGATCAGGCGGCGCGTCATGCCATAGGGTTTCATGTGCGACCTTCAATCCGGTAGCCGACGCCCCGCACCGTTGCCACATATTGCCGCCCAAGCTTCTTGCGCAGGCGGCTGATATAGACTTCGACGGTGTTGCTTTCGATTTCCCAGCCGAACGCATAGAGCGTCTCTTCGATCTGTGCTTTCGAAACGATGGCGCCAATGCGGGCAAGCAGCCGTTCGAGCACCGCCCATTCCCGCCCTGAAAGCGTAATCTCCTGGTTGGCGGAGGTCACCCTGCGGTCGGCGATGTGAATGTGCAGAGAGCCGAGCCGTATGACCTCGTCCGGACGTCCGGAATGGCGCCGCGACACGGCATGCATGCGCGCCGTCAATTCATCAAGATCGAAGGGTTTGACGAGATAGTCGTCTGCCCCGGCGTTGAGTCCGCGGATACGCTCGGAAATCTGGTCGTGCGCCGTAAGGATTATCACCGGCGTCGCGTCGCCGCTGGCCCTGAGCTCTGTCAGGAAATCAACCCCGTTCCCGTCCGGTAGTCTGATGTCCAGGAGCACGAGATCGTAGTTCGTCACGCGCATCGACACCTTTGCGTCTTCCAGATGCTGCATCCAGTCGACGGCGTGATTGCCGTGCATCACGTGGTCGCGCACTGCGGCCCCGAGAGTCGCGTCGTCTTCAACAAGAAGGACCCGCAAATGCCTCATTCCCTTCTGCGATTTTTCCTGCTCACAGGATCGACCGCGCGGGAAACCTTTTCAAGTCAAGTTTTGGGCTGTGGTCCTCGGGTCAACTCGTTCCGCTGCGACAGAAGGCGAGCGTATCGAGGTCTTTGTCATGGACCGACGTCTCGACATGCATCATCCCGAGCACCGTGTGGAAGAGGTTGTCGTGCGATTGCTTCTTCATCGCCTCGCTCTGCAAGCACGCGCCGTCGATCTGCGCCTTCTCGTCCTTGCCGAGCCACAATACGTAGGGAACATGGGTCTGCTGTGACGGCGCGACGATATAGGGTGCACCGTGCAAATAGAGGCCGAACTCGCCGGTCGATTCTCCATGGTCGGACATGTAGATCATGGACGGCGACATTTGTGTCTCCCGCGCCTTGAGCCGGTCGATCACTGTGGACAGCAAATGATCGGTGTAGAGGATGGAGTTGTCATAGGCATTGATGATTTCTTCGCGCGAGCATTTGGCAAATTCGGCGGTCCTGCAGTCCGGCGTGAAGCGCCGGAACTCATCCGGATAGCGGAGATAGTAGGCGGGGCCGTGGCTGCCCAACTGGTGCATGACGAGCACCGAGTCGGTCTTGACGCTGTCGAGCCACGCATCGAGGCGGTCGAGGAAGATCGCGTCGAGGCATTCGCCGCCCTTGCACAATTTCGGATCATCCGACTTGAACAATTGTTGGGATTTGATACGTGCCGCCACGCCCTTGTCGCCCGTATTATTGTCCCACCATTCGACATTGATGCCTGCGTGCGTCAGTACGTCGACGAGGTTCTCGTTCTCGAGGCTCTTCTGATGCGTATATTCCTTGCGAGTAAATTGCGAGAACATGCAGGGCAGCGAAACCGACGTGATCGTGCCGCAGCTCGACGTATCGCTGAAGTAGGTAATGTCCTGCCTGGCGAGTTCCGGATTGGTATCTGGGCCATAGCCGCCAAGCGAAAAACTCTCGGCACGCGCGGTTTCGCCGGCAATGACGATGGTGACGCGCGGCTTGCGCGTGCCGGCGGCCGGCCCAACCACATGCGCGTCCTGGCCAAGCGGCTTGACGATAATGTTGTTGTCCTTGGTTTCCCGGATCGCAAGCTTCACGGTGTTCACGATCGGGGCGAGCGGGTTGAGCGTTCCGAACCAATCCCTGTGTTCACGGATCAGCGACATGTAGGTGCTGGCATTGATCAGTGCCGCGAGGCCCAGAACGAGGAGCGCGGGCACGATGACCGCAAGGTTCCACTTCAATTTCTGCAGATAGGGTCGATGCACAATACGCGGCCAGGCGATGATTGCCGAGGGGATCAACGCGTATGTGATCATATGACCGACAAACGGAATGTTCAGAAAATGGCCGGCCTCCGCATTGGTCGTATCCACGGCGCTCTGCAGCATCTCAACGTCGATTATGACGCCGTAGTGATCCATGAACCAGGCGCCAAGCGCGCTTACGACCACGAAGAAGATCAGGGCAGGCTTGATGACGAACTTGACCGAAAAGGCGAGAAAAAGCGCTACATAACCACAAGCGATGCCAACGACCAGAAATGCGAGGGCTGCGGGCTGACCGTGCAAATAGGCAGCTGATTTCTCCCAGAACGTCCAGTTCGCGGACGCGAGAATAAACACTGCGGTTATGATAGTGAGCGGAACGCTTCCGATTTTCGGACGTGCAAGACGTCTGTCGAATTGACGCGTTGTAACTGACAAGGTGAACTACCCCGCACTCCTGGTTGATGCGCGAGCCGGTTCTGTCCAGGCTCTTCGAAAGGAGGGGCATTCACTGGTTTCCTGACACCAACCTGAACGCAGCAATTAAAAAACCGCGGCGTTGAACCGTTGTCAGATCCGATCAGGCGGTTTGGAGGGCTGCAAACATGGGTCTGGTGACGTGCGATCGCAGCGCTGGCCGTTGTTGAACGGCTGTCACATTACTGCAGCATTATGCGTACTACGTGCATTTTATTTGGAGAGAGTGAGCGATGGGCGACGATAAAGTATTTCATGTCTTGTTTCTTTCGCATCGCGATTCGGTCAGGGGCGTCGTTGCCGAGACACTGCTCAACCGGCTGGGCAAGCCGCATTTCGTCGCCTACAGCGCCGGAACGGATCCTGATGTCGAAATAAACCCTGAAGCGCGCGAATTGCTCGAGCAGACCGGCTTTTCGGTCGAAGGCCTGCGTCCCAAGCATTATAGCGAATTTGGGTTGGAAGGGGCCCGTGAACTCGATTTCGTTTTCACTCTGCATGATGGGGCCCATGGCGAAGCCATGCCCGAATGGCCGGGCGTCCCCGTGACAGCACACTGGGAATGCCCCGACCCGCTCTTGTCGGATGGCGAACCCTGGGAGCGCAAGCAGGCGTTCAGCCGCATGATGAGCGAACTCGACCGCCGCCTGAAGATATTCGTCAATCTTCCGCTTGCGTCACTGGATCGGCTCAGCATCCAGCATCATGTCGATGAGATCGGCAAATCCGTCGGACCGGCCTGAGCCGATCCGACTTTTCTCAAGCGCGGGCCTGGCGGACCGCCACGCTCTCGCGCGAGAACATCACGACCGCGAAGATCAGTACACCGAGGAAAGTAATCATCGAACCTATCCCGACCAACGGCTCAAACTGCATGTTGCCACGCTCCATGAAGTAAAGGGACGGCAGCATCACGATAAGGCCTAGCATGTAAACGGCATAATGGACGAAGGCCAATCGCTTGGCTGCCTTGGCCGGATTGAGTGCGTAGTAACCGCCGAAAATGGCGCTCGTGACCCATCCGAGCAGGTTGATGTGGGCGTGGGCTGCGATCACCGTGTGATTGCCCGACATTCCCATCTGCAGGCCGGCGGCTATGCCAATCAGCAACCAGATGACGGCAGACTTGAAGAAGAGTTGAGAAATATTCGGCATTGTAGTCCCCCATTTTTGTGCAGCGGAGGATACACGCGCCCACAACCTCTTTCCAGCGTGCGGACCTAATCAAAAGGGGTGAAGACGCGTCGGACCTGCGTCGTTAGACCGAAGCTGCCCGGATATTCTCCATGGGCGCACGCACGGTCCAGACAATGCGATTGACCGATTGTTCGAGCATGCCTTCGCCGCCCAGCGACAAGGGCGTTATTCGCTCGAGAACGGTCTTGCCAAAGCCGCGCGTGCGGCCGAGCTTGACCGGTGGCCCGCCTGTTTCGGTCCAGGCGAGGTAGAAGGTCTTGCCCTCGTCGCCAACGAACCAGTCCACATTGATCTCGCCAGTTTCCGATGAGAAGACGCCGTATTTCGCAGAATTCGTCGCCAGTTCGTGGAATGCAATCCCGAGATACTGGACGGCGTTGGGTTGAAGAACCATGGACGGTCCGGTCATGGTAAGCCGATTTTCGTCCCCGAAAGGCTTGATTTGCTCAAGCAAAAGATCGGAAAGCGTCGCTCCGCGCCACGTTGCGTGAACCAGCAAATCGTGAGACCGGGCAAGTGCCATGATCCGCTCGCGGATCTGCTGTTCGAATTCGACGACATCGGTTGTACGGCTGCTGGTTTCGCGGATCATCGAAAGAATGACGGCGTACTGATTCTTGACGCGGTGATTGACCTCCCGCATCAACATCAAAATCCGCTCTTCGCTCTCCTTCTTGTCGGTAATATCGCGGGCGATCTTCGATGCACCGACCACGCGTCCGGAAGCGTTCTTTACAGGTGATACAGTGAGTGAGACATGGATGCGCGTGCCGTCCTTGCGCTGCCGGACTGTCTCATAGTGATCGATCCTCTGGCCGTTGCGTACGCGCTCTACGATGCCGGGTTCTTCGTATAGCCGATCGGGCGGGATGACTGTCGTGATCGATCGGCCGATCATGTCTTCGGCGGTGTAGCCAAATATCCTCTCGGCCGCCTTGTTCCAGGTCGTGACCATGCCCGAGAGATCCTTGCTGACAATCGCATCGTCGGACGATTCAACAATAGCGGCGAGGCGTTCGGCCATCGCTTCGTCGCGTCTCTGTTCAGTGATGTCGCGCAACATATTGAGCGCGCCGACAATCTCCCCTTGCTTGTTACGCAGCAGGACAGGAAACGGCATGAAAGCGATGCGGCTTCCATCGGGCCTCTCGGCGATGGCATCGACGTCGCGCACCTCGCGCTCCTCGCGCAAGGTCGTCGCCAAGGGGCATTCATCGTGCTGCATTGCCGTTCCGTCCGGCCAATACAGGCGGAGCGCTCCAGACCAGCGTTCCTTGCCGATTTCAGGCATGCGGCCCCAAAGTTCCGCCGCCGCCTTGTTATAGAATGTGAGGATGCCGGACTTGTCCGTCGTATACACGGCTACCGGCAACTCCATGATGATCGAGTCGCGGCTATAGCTGTCCAATCCGTGCAGTGCTTCGAGAGAAGGCGCAAAATTGCTTTGTGGAATGTCCACGATTTCCCCAATTCAACATTAATGTCTCGTCGCGAAAGCGCCTGCTTGAGAGCAGACTTCCGGTCAATCGCGCACATTAAACTATTTATGGTTGCATTGGTTCCATCAATCGTACGGATCAAAATGGTTTAGCCTCGTCTGGAGGGCAGCGAAACCGGTCGAGATTCCAAGTGCGCCGGGGCCACAAAGCCATACGGGCCAAGTCTCCGACGAAACCTGACCCGCACCAAAATCATAGGCGCAATCGACTTGCGCCGCAAACTAAAGCCAACCGGAGGTTATCCGGAGATCAAATCGCCAGGATGATCGCTGCAACTGCCAAAGCGCCGAACAGGCAGATCGAGCAGGTCATCCAATTGGCGATATCGCCATTTTCCTTTGTATGCCGCAACATCATCGCCCTGTATCCTCCTGAGCAAAACCGGTAAACCGGCCCGTTCTCAAAAAAAATCACGAACAACCACCGCTGATTATGGCTTCCAGCTTGTATTTCAAATTGTCATGATCATTGCCCAAACCGGCGTGGCAGAAGGCTTAATTCCGTCATTCCGGTCTCAACGCTTTGGATTATAGCGCTTTCAATCTAGGCGTTCAATTTGTGTTGCAATGGCGATAATCACATTTTGATAGCGAATGAAAAGATTCCGATATTAACGATTTTCAGGCGGCAGCTGCCTCGGCCAGGCGCGGAAAAACCATGCGCACGAGAGCGCCCCGACCGCCGTGGAAATTAGCCGGCGCATCGAGCATTTCGAGATGCCCACCATGGTCCTCGACGATCTTCTTGACGATGGCAAGTCCGAGGCCGGTCCCTTTTTCGCGGGTCGTCACATAGGGTTCCAAAAGCTGGTGGCGGTTCTCGCTGGGCAAGCCCTTGCCGTTGTCGAGCACCTCGACTGTGATGGAAGCGCCTGCACTCTTTGCCCGAACGAGAATATAGCCGGTCTCGACGGCGCCGGACTGCAACGCCGCCTCGATGGACTCGGATGCGTTCTTGATGATGTTGCCGAATGCCTGGCCGAGCAGGCGGCTGTCGAAATTGCCGACCAGCGGTTCGTCGGCTATCTCATGCTCGAACTTGATCTGATTGTTGCTGATTTCGACGAGAAACGAGGCGTCGCGCAAAACAGTACGAATATCTGTTGCCGCCAGCTGCGGCTTGGGCATACGGGCGAACTCGGAGAATTCGTCGACCATCCGGCCAATATCGCCAACCTGGCGAATGATCGTCTCGGTGCATTGGTCGAATACCGCGCGATCCTCGACAATGACTTTGCCGTAGCGACGGCGAATGCGTTCCGCCGAAAGCTGGATTGGCGTCAGCGGATTCTTGATCTCGTGGGCGATCCGGCGGGCTACATCCGCCCAGGCGGACGAGCGGTGCGCGGCGACGAGATCGGTAATGTCGTCAACCGTCACAACATACGAGGTGTTCTTGATGTCGGCGTCCTCACGCGTGATCTGGACGTTCAACGAACGCGCGACGCCGCTGCGGGTGATGCTGATCTGCTTGCGGCTCGATGAACGGCCATTATCCCGCGCCACGTCGAAGACGGCGCCGATTTCCGGCAGGATGCGGGCGAGGCTCTGGCCAACAGCCTGCGACGCGTCGACCGCCAGCATCTGTTCGGCCGGGCGGTTGAGACCGGCGATGATCCCCTCGCTATTGACGCTGATGACGCCTGCGGTGACGCCCGACAGGACCGCTTCCGTAAACCGTCGCCGCTCGTCAATCTCGTCCTTGGCCGAAATCAGGTCGCTGTGCTGCGTTTTCAACTGCTCGACCATCTTGTTGAACGTGTGCGACAGAGAGCCGATATCGCCATCCGAACCGCGTACGGGGACGGAAACGTCGAAATTTCCGGTCGCAACGTCTTCGGCGGCGCCGATCAGCTGGCGGATTGGCAGGACGACGCGATTGGCAACAGCAATGCCGCTCCACACAGCGGTGAGCAGCAAGAGCAGGGTGAGTTCGATGTACAGCAAGGCATAGGCGATCTGTGTGGTGGACCGGTTGCTTGCCAGTGCCTGATACTCGGCATTGTTGTCTGTCATCACCCGCATATTTTCGAGCGCAGAGCGATCGACCGAGCGAATGGTGTAGAGGTAGAGATCGGGCAGTGCCTGCGTCTTGATCACCGCGCCGACAAGATTGGTGTCGCCCGGCGGTATCAGAACCGGCTTGTCGCCGGCGGCGCTTCGCAGTGCCTCGATCGGGGCGTCCGGCAGAGAATGATCGTTGATGAGGTTGGCCGCGACCACAACCTCCCCATCCGATTTGACCAGGGACGCGCCCAGCAGATTGTTGCGGCCGGCGTCGTAGGTGAGCCAGTCCGAAAAGGCGCCGCGGTCGAGGCTATAGAGCATGCGGCGCTGGTCGAGATCGATCACCATGGAAAGCGTCGTCGTCAGCAGGCTTTGGGCGTTGTCCTCAGTGTAGGATTGCGCCGCCTTGATCGACATGTCGATGATCTGGTTGTTCTGGTTGTTGATCCAGGAATCCATTCGCTGGTCGAGGACGATAAGCGAGAAACAGGCGACAATGATTGACGGTATCGAGGCGATCAAGGCGAAGATCATCGCGACATTGGTGTGAAGGTCGTTGTGCTTTGCCTTGCTCTTGAACAGAAAGAGCTTCTTCAGCGTCGCGTAGGACAGATAGATCAGGACAAGAATCGATACCGCATTGGCGGCGATGATTAGCTGGGTCGTCTGTTTGGTAGGCGAAATATTGGTTATGCCCATCATGACCAAGAACGAGACGATCATCGTCGCAAGGACGAGGAGCGTCATGATCACTGCTCCTCGCGGCAGCACCTGCGGCTTGGTTATCGTCTTGCTGGCGGGCATTCAATCGCCTCGTTGGGCTCTCCGCGACAGTGCAGGGATGGCCGCATGGTTTCTTTGTCGATTATCGGTAGCGACGACGCTTGTAAAGCTTGCTTCCTCGGCGGGAATTGAGGCAACAGGACGGACGCGCTGTCGCGTTCGCACATTGGAGCATGTTCATGGCGATTCGGCCAATCCTGACATTCCCTGATCCAGCCTTGCGAAGGCCCGCCGACCGCATTGCAGATTTCGGCGAGGCAACGCAAGAATTGGCGCAGGACCTTCTCGCCACAATGCGTGCTGCCCCCGGCATTGGCATCACGGCACCGCATATCGGCGTGCCGCTGCGTCTCGTCGTAATCGAGATAGAGTCCGGTGCGCCGCGCTTTTACGTCAATCCCGAAATCGAATGGTCGTCAGGCGATCTTGCGCGGCGGGAGGAGGGCAGTGTGTCGATGCCGGGCGTCTCCGACGAGATCGAGCGACCCGCCACCATTCGCGTGCGTTATCAGGATCTCGCCGGGAACGTGTTGAGCGAAGAGGCGAGTGGTCTGCTTGCCACTTGCCTGCAGCACGAGATCGATCAGTTGGACGGCATGTTCTGGATTTTCCGCCTGTCGCGATTGAAACGCGAGCGGGTCGTCAAGCGGTTCGAGAAGTTGCAGCGGCTTGGCTGATTCAGCCGCTCAGCGATGGATGGGATCGATCCATGCAACCCCTTCCGGTTTTTCCACCGGATCGATGTCGAGATTGACCACGATCGGCTCCTGGCCGGAGCGGACCACCACGCACTCCAGCGTTTCGTCCGCGTTCGCATTGATTTCTTGATGCGGCACGTAAGGCGGGACGAAAATAAAATCGCCTGGACCGGCCTCGGCGACGTATTCCAGTCGCTCGCCCCAGCGCATGCGCGCACGGCCTTTGACCACGTAGATAATGCTTTCAAGGTCGCCGTGATGATGTGCACCGGTCTTGGCATTGGCGTGAATGGTGACGGTGCCCGCCCAGATTTTCTCGGCCCCGGCTCGGGCCCGATCGATCGCTGCAGCGCGGTTCATGCCAGGCGTCTGCGCGGTGTTCGGGTCGAGAGAATCGCCCGGGATAACCTTGACGCCGTGCTCGCGCCAATCGATGGGGTGATCATGTTCGTGGGTTTGATCTGTCGCCATGGCTCTTCTCCGCTCGTGGGCAAGTTTAATCATCTTGGGAGCGGTGCACCAGCTGTTGCTCGGTACAATTAATTAACCTCAAATTGCAGTAATTGCCTTGACCGTCTGGCCTTCCGCTCGCCAAGGTAGGGGTGCTGCGAGGCAATCTCGTAGTGGTCGGATACCTGAGTGATGCCAATCAGCAAATCGCGAAACGCACCATTTGACCGAGGCGATGAGCGCGGAAGCGACCGTCTTCTGCAGATCGAAGCGGTTTATGACAAGGTTCCTGTCGGGCTCTGCTATGTCAATCGTCAGGGTTTTCTGGTCACGGTCAACGACCGGTTTTCCCGTATTTTCAGCACTGCCGAAAATGCCGTGGGCCGGTCCGTGGAAGACGTCGTTCCGGACCACGCATCACTGCTGCGCGCAGCCATCAGCACTGCGCTCTCCGATGGT
The DNA here is from genome assembly GCF_009647635.1 of Phyllobacterium sp. SYP-B3895. Classification (NCBI taxonomy): domain Bacteria; kingdom Pseudomonadati; phylum Pseudomonadota; class Alphaproteobacteria; order Hyphomicrobiales; family Phyllobacteriaceae; genus Phyllobacterium; species Phyllobacterium sp. SYP-B3895. The sequence goes on from NZ_WJIG01000003.1 coordinate 415,021, forward strand.
TCGGTGTCCGACGCACAAATCGAAGTCACCGGCGAATCGTTCATGGTTGCTGCGGCGACCGTCACCAATGATCTTGGCGAATTCGCCGGCATTTCGGTCGCTTACACCAACATCACCCACCTGAAGGATATTGCGGAACGGCTGCAACAGGTGGAGCTGCGCACCTCCTACGCTCTTGAGAGTGCGGGACAATGGATATGGGATTTGAATATTGCGACGATGCGGGTGTGGCGCTCGCCGCAGTATCGGGCGCTGCTCGGCCTTGATCCTGCCGGACATGAGAGCGAAAGCGTGGCGTGGGATATCGTTCATCCCGACGACAAGGAGCGGGCGATCGAAGCTTTTGAAGACGTTCTCAGCGGGCGCAAGGCGCGGTTCGAAGCAACCTACCGGGTATCGCGTCCGGATGGCGGTGACATCTGGATATTGAGCCGCGGCAAGATTGTCGAATATGCGCCCGACGGTTCCCCGCTGCGACTGCTGGCAACGAGCGTCGATATTACGGCGCAAAAGCGGGTTGAGGCGGAACTCTCGGCCATGGTCCAGGAACGCATGGCGCTGGAGCAGAAACTCCTCGAAGCAAACCGCAAGCTCCGTAACCAGTCCGAGCGCGATCATCTGACCAATCTGCCGAATCGGCGCAAATTCAACCACGTGTTGAAGCGTGCATTTCAGCGCGCCAGCGAGACTGGGGAACAATTGGCAGTTCTCATGGTCGATATCGACCATTTCAAAGCCTACAATGATTTCTACGGGCATCTTGCCGGTGACAAATGCCTCATCCAGGTGGGGCGCGCATTGAACAAGGTCGCCAAGCAGAACGGCGGTTCGGTCGCCCGTTTCGGCGGCGAGGAGTTTGCGACGCTTATTCCCGGACGGGCGCTTCAACCTTCCGTCGAAATCGCCGGCGCGATGCTCGACGCAGTGGTGGCCATGAAGCTCGAACACGCCGCAAGTCCTCAGGGCGCAATTTCCGTCAGCATAGGCATGGCGATGTTCGATCCCCAAATGGGCCTCAAGCCGCAGGGGCCGGAGGAGTTGCTAAATCTTGCCGATGGTGCGCTCTACCAATCCAAACATCGTGGCCGCGCGCGATTGACCATCGCAGGGACGTCTGACAGCTAGCCTGGAATTCACTCTATCCGTTTTTATGCGTGCCCCTGACGGTTTTCCGCCAGATCAGCGGGGCATGCAGGGAAGCAGAGCGGGTGCTTGCGGCACCGTCGCCGTTGACCAGCCAGGCAATGCTGTTTCTGACGATCTCGTCCACGGGCTGGGTGAAGGTCGTCAGGGCGTAGGATGACCATCCTGACTGCTCGATATCGTCAAAGCCGACAACGCAAAGATCGTCAGGAATGCGCCGGCCAAATTCGTGGCGCGCCGCGTCCATCAAGCCAAACGCCATGAGGTCGTTGACGCAGAACACCGCATCGGGAGGCTCAAGGCCGGAAAACAGCGTCCTGCCGATTGTCCTTCCGCTTTCATAGACGGTGTTACCGTGCCGAACGACAGTTACATGAAGGCCAAAGTCGCTCGCCGCTGCCACGAAGCCCTGTTCGCGCGCCATGAGGCTTGGTGTTCCTACGGCCGAGTTTGCAAAAGCCAATCGGCGGCAGCCAGCGCGCAGGAAGGCACTGACCGCGACCCGTGCCGCCACTCCATCATCGAGGTTGATCCGAAACGGCCCCTCGATCTCATCGTCGCGGTTGATCAGGACGATGCGCTGGCCGCTATCGAGGCAGAGTTTGGTGATCGCCTTGTCGGGCAGCCCCGACAGCAGGATCGACGCATCCGCACGATAATGAAGTGTCTGCCGCAGTGCAGTATCGACGCTTCCGTCCGACCGGTCGGTGTTGATGAGCATCGAGATCTTGCCGGCCAACTGCAATTCATGGGTAAGGGCGCGTACGAGGCGGGCACGATAGGGCGTATCCATTTCGGAGACGACGAGGCAGACGATGCCGCTCTCGCTGCGCATGAGGCCGCGCGCCAGCTGATTGACGTGGTAACCGAGCGCCTCGGCTGCTTGCATGACACGCTGACGCGTTTCTTCTGAGACGCTTGCCCCAGGGGTAAAGGTGCGTGATACAGCCGAGCGGGACACGCCCGCGCGTTTTGCCACATCGTCGGCGCTGACGAACGTCTTGTTCAAGCAAAGGACCCATATTTCAGTTCTGCGGCGCAGTTTGCACGCGATTGCGCGCCTTCGCAATCTCCCTCATTCAAAACATTTAAAGGTTATAATTGATGAGCCGGCTTGACAGATTGGACGCGCTCGTGAAAGTTTTGCACACGCTTGCAAAATGGCGTGCGGCATGGAGGTGCCGCTTTCTAGGGAGGAAAGTTATGCGTTCTGTATTCGCCATTGCTGCTGCATTCGCCGTGGGCCTGCAAGTCCTGCCAACCGAAGTGCGCGCCGCAGATAATCTCAACCTGATCTGCTCTGCCGACGTCGTCATCTGCGAATTGATGAAGGGCATGTTCGAAAAAGAGACCGGTATCCAGGTCAATATGGTGCGCCTGTCATCGGGCGAGACATATGCCAAAATTCGTGCCGAAGCGCGCAATCCCAAGACCGACATATGGTGGGCTGGAACCGGCGATCCGCATTTGCAGGCGGCATCCGAAGGGCTGACGCTGGAGTACAAGTCGCCCATGCTCGATCAATTGCAGGATTGGGCTAAGAAACAGGCGGAAAGCTCAGGATACAGGACGGTCGGCGTTTATGCCGGCGCGCTCGGCTGGGGCTACAATACTGATATCGTCAAGAAGAAGGGCCTCAAGGAAGCAAAGTGCTGGTCGGACCTGATCGACCCCACTTACAAGGGCGAAATTCAGATCGCCAATCCGAACTCTTCAGGCACGGCATACACCGCGCTTGCGTCGCTCGTGCAGATCATGGGCGAGGACCAGGCATACGACTATCTGAAGAAACTCAACGCCAATGTTTCCCAATATACCAAGTCGGGTTCGGCTCCGGTGAAAGCGGCGGCACGCGGCGAGACGGCGCTTGGCGTAGTCTTCATGCACGATGCCGTCGCGCAGATCGCCGAGGGCTTCCCGGTTAAGGCCGTGGCTCCCTGCGAGGGCACCGGCTACGAAATCGGCTCGATGTCGATCATCAAGGGCGCACGAAATCTCGATGCCGCCAAGAAATGGTATGACTGGGCCCTGACGGCCGATGTGCAATCGCACATGAAGGATGCCAAGTCCTTCCAGTTGCCATCCAACAAGTCGGCGACGGTCCCACCCGAAGCACCGAAATTCGAGGACATCAAGCTCATCGATTACGACTTCAAGACCTATGGTGACCCGGCCAAGCGCAAGGAACTGCTGGATCGCTGGGATAAGGAGATCGGCGCGAGCGCGAACTGATCTACCTTCGCCTTGTCAACCATATGTCCGGCCTTATCCGGACATATGGTCCATAAAAGCATGAGTCTGGGATGAGCGGGTGGCGTGATGGAGCGTAGCGACCGGAGACTGAACATTGCGCTCGGCATCGGGCTCGCAGGGCTTGTCCTCGTGCCCTGGTACAGGATCGAGGCGGGATTCTATGGGCTGAGTTGGCTCAAGAACTTTCCGACGGGTTCCGCCGAAGCACCCGGCATCTTGCAAGCCTTCGAATTCGGTCGTTGGAACCTGGCGCTGATTGCCTTGATCTTCGCCGTGGCTATTGCCGCGAGGTTTTTGAGGGTCTCGGCGCTTCGTTCGAACCTGTTGATTGCAGCGGGCGGCGCCGGCATCCTTTTCCTTGTCTGGCAAGGCCTTGCGATTGGATATACGGGCTGGTCGTGGACCATCAACGAGACGCTGTTCGGGCCGCTGGCGGACGGTCAGCCATCCATGGGCGCCGGCGCTGGGTTAACGGCTTTGGCCCTTGTTCTCTTTTTCGCCTTTGGCCTTGCCGAACGCGGCGTTCTTCGCGGCGATGCCTTCGTGGTCGCGTCGATTACGCTGCTCGTGTTCCTTGTCGCGATTTTTGTGTTCTATCCGGTCGGCAGCATGTTTGTCGGCGCTTTCCAGAGCTTCGACGGGTCGTTCGATCCTTCGGGCTTTGTCCGAAACATCCAGGATCCATCGATATGGAGCCTCGATTGCCTCGTGGGCGGAAATCGGTGCGGCATTGCCTGGCGCACCTTTTTTCTGGCGGTCCTGACCGCCTCGGGATCCACCATTCTCGGACTGTGCTTCGCACTTGTCGCAACGCGCACCCGCTTTCCCTTCAAGAAGGGCCTGCGCCTGTTGACGATCCTGCCGATTATCACGCCGCCGTTCGTTATCGGCCTCGCGCTTATCCTTCTGTTCGGCCGTGCCGGTGTCGTGACCCAGCAAATCTCGCATATCTTCGGTGTTGAGCCTGGCCGCTGGCTCTATGGCCTGACTGGCATCTGGATCGCGCAGGTCCTTTCGTTTACGCCGATCTCCTTCCTCGTCCTCATCGGCGTCGTCGAAGGGGTCAGTCCTTCCATGGAAGAAGCGTCGCAGACATTGCGCGCGGACCGCTGGCGCACCTTCTGGCGGATTTCGCTGCCGCTTATGAAGCCGGGCCTCGCCAATGCCTTCCTCATTGGCTTCATCGAGAGCATGGCGGATTTCGGAAATCCGCTCGTTCTCGGCGGCAGCCACGGCGTGCTTTCGACCGAAATCTTCTTTGCCGTCGTCGGCTCTCAAAACGATCCTTCCCGCGCCGCTGTGCTCGCGATCATCTTGCTGGTCTTTACGCTGTCGGCATTCCTCGCTCAGCGTCTCTGGCTCGCGGGCAAGAGTTTTGCCACTGTTACCGGCAAGGCCGATTCCGGTGCACACATCGCACTGCCGCGATCCCTGTCGATCGGGGTCCACGCCATCGTCATCCCATGGGCGCTGTTCACCCTTGTCGTCTACGGCATGATCCTTGTTGGCGGCTTTGTCCGGACCTGGGGTCTCGACAACACCTTGACCTTCGAACATTACCAGCGCGCCTTTTCGTTCGCTTTCGAGAATGGCGCCATCGCCTGGACGGGCGTTGCCTGGAATTCATTCTGGACGACGATGGAGATCGCGCTGATTTCCGCACCGCTCACGGCGGCTGTCGGCTTGCTCACCGCCTATCTCATCGTTCGCCAGCGCTTTTTCGGACGCAGCGTCTTTGAATTTGCGCTGATGATGAGCTTTGCCATCCCCGGCACCGTCATCGGCATCAGCTATGTCATGGCCTATAATTTGCCGCCGCTGGAGATGACGGGCACCGCCCTGATCCTGATAGCCTGTTTCGTCTTCCGCAACATGCCGGTGGGCGTGCGCGGCGGGGTTGCCGCGATGAGCCAGCTCGACAAGAGCCTCGACGAAGCGTCGCTGACCCTGCGGGCGACGAGCTTCCGCACCATCCGCAAGGTCATCCTGCCGCTGCTGCGCCCGGCAATCGTAGCAGCGCTCGTCTATTCGTTCGTGAGGGCCATTACCTCGATCAGCGCGGTCATCTTCCTGGTAAGTGCACAGTACAATATGGCTACATCCTACATCGTCGGCCTCGTGGAGAACGGCGAGTACGGCGTGGCCGTCGCCTATTCGTCTATGCTTATCGTGGTGATGATCATCATAATCACCGGTTTCCAACTTCTCGTCGGGGAACGCCGGCTGCGGCGCGAGAATCGTGTCGCCACCGCCTTCGTTCCCGCCGCCGTGCCGCAAGAAAAGGCCACGTCATGAACAATCGTACCGGGTCAGTCGTCTTTACCAACGTCAAGAAGCAGTTTGGCAGCTTCACTGCCATTCACGACCTGTCGCTCGATATCGAGCCGGGAACCCTTGTGACGCTGCTGGGACCGTCAGGTTGTGGCAAGACGACGACGCTTCGCATGCTGGCCGGTCTCGAGCACCCGACTTCGGGGCGCATTCTCATCGGCGGCAAGGACGTAACGATGCTCCCCGCCAATGAGCGCGACGTCTCCATGGTCTTCCAATCCTATGCCTTGTTCCCGCATATGTCGGTCCTCGAAAACGTCGCCTATGGGCTCGAGTCATCTGGGATGAAGAAGAACGAAGCGCGACAACGGGCGGAGGAGGGGCTGACGCAGGTCGGCCTCGCCGGCTACGGCCAGCGCCTGCCGGCAGAGCTTTCGGGCGGACAGCAGCAGCGCGTCGCCGTTGCCCGCGCCCTGGTGCTTGAGCCACAGGTCCTGTTGCTTGACGAACCGCTCTCTAACCTCGATGCACGCCTTCGCCGCCGTGTGCGGACGGAGATTCGGGAGCTTCAGCAAAGGCTTGGATTTACGGCCGTCTACGTGACGCACGATCAGGAAGAAGCCCTCGCGGTCTCCGATCGCATCATCGTGATGCAGGATGGCGTCATCGCGCAACAGGGATCGCCGCGTGAACTCTACGAGGCGCCGGCGTCGTCGTTCATCGCCGATTTCATCGGCGAGGCCAATGTGGTTCCTTGCGAGGTGCTGGGCAATGACGGGACAGAGGCGATCATCCGTGTCGCGAGGCTGGAACACAGGGTGCCGGCGCGCAGCGCGCGTCCCGGGCCGGCCAGGATTGCCGTACGCCCCAATGCCATTACCCTTGAAGCGGCGGAGGAGGCGGCATTTCCCGGCAGCATCCGCCATGCTGCCTATCTCGGCGACCACGTCGAATATGAGGTAGAAACCGAAGCCGGAACGCTTTTCGTCGTCGATCCGGCAATCGACAGGAATCTTGCACCGGCGACCAATGTGAGCATCGGCTTCCATCACCGCGGAATCGCCATTATCAACAACTGATCGCTCGTACCGAGGAAAAGACATGACATCGCATACCCAAGCGGAGCTTGAGGCTCGCTTTGCCCTTGCCAAGACAATGGCCGCAGAGGCCGGAGCAAAGGCTCTTGCCTACTTCAATGCGCGGGAACGGCTCGTGATCGAGACCAAGGCCGATCCGCATGACGTTGTTTCGATCGCCGATCGCGAGGTGGAAGATCTCATCCGCGAAAAAATCGCCGCCGCATTTCCTCAGGATGCGATCCTCGGCGAGGAACATGGCCTGAGCGCGGGAGCCTCCGGTTTCACCTGGGTCGTCGATCCGATCGACGGCACGAGCCCGTTCGTCAACGGCATGCCGACCTGGTGCGTCTCGATAGCCGTCCTTGCAGGAGAAGAAATCACGATAGGCGTCATTCATGTCCCATGCAACGACGAATTATACGCTGCGGCTCAAGGGCTCGGCGCTACCCTCAACGGCCGACCGTTGAAACTCGGCTCTGACCGGACCGTCCGCAATGCAGTGACGGGCATCGGAGCCAACAGTCATGTCGCGCCAGCAGCGCTGGCGGGGATCGTGGAGCGGCTGCTTGATGCCGGGGGAAACTTCATCCGCAACGGTTCGGGGGCGCTGATGCTCGCCTATGTCGCGGCCGGGCGCCTTGTCGGCTACTATGAGCCCTATATGCATGCGTGGGATTGCATGGCCGGCTATTGCCTCGTCAAGGAGGCTGGGGGCTGGCATCACCCGTTCCCGGTTCAAGGCGAAGCGTTGACCAAGGGATCGCCGGTGCTTGCCGCCGCCGAGGGTGCCGTGGACGACCTGCGGGCAATCGCCGGGCTTTAGCCCTCGCTCAAAACCGGGCGGGTCACTGCAACTCATACGCGAATTCCGCCGAGATCGATTGCAACGATTTTGACACTAATGGATCCTATGCTGCACCCGGTCGATATTACCGCCGGGTCGTTGATGGTGCTTCGCTGAACAGGACGAGAAATTCTGGTTCTCCAACTTGCCACAACAAGCACGATCATTGACTTATCCGAGCGAATAACATCGACTAAAGTTTGAAGCTGTAGAGTTGCGTTTTTAAAGCTGGATAGTCATGACAGTCGTGCGGAATCTTTTGTGGGCGCCAACAATTGGCTTGTCCTGGCTATGGGGTCTGGGGTTCTTTTATTCGATCCACGTGACCCTCACTTATGGCTGGCTCGGATTCTTCGGCTTTGCCATCTCCAATGTCGCGGGCCTTTGGCTGTTCGGCTTTATCCTGGGGCGCACCAAGCGCTCGCCTGACCAGATCATGAAGGACATAGAGGGCCGCTACGCGGGCGTGTTCCTGCTGTTCCAGATGGCGGCGCTCGTCGTCACCATTTTCGGGTTCGTGGCCTATCTCTGGCAGCCGATCGTCGGCGAAGGCTCGTCGATCGGTGTTGCGATGCTCCTGCTCTTTGCCTGCGCCATCGGCCATGCACTGACGCTGCAGCAGATCAAACTCTTGCACATCGTCTATACGGTTGTCGGCGTTTCCGCTGGGATCGTTCTTCTCATTGGCCTGCGTGAAACCTCCACCTATCCCGGCGTGCCGCTTGCCCAGTTCGACAGCCGCTTTTACGGCCTGGTCCTGCCCACGATCATTGGCTTCCTGCTGGGGCCCTGGCTCGATATCCAACATTGGCAGCGCGCAGTCACAATCAAACGTGAAGGCGGGAATGTCGGCCTCGCCTATGGCGTCGGCGCGCTCATATTCTTCGGCTTTCTGTTTCTGAACGCCTTGACGGCATCCGCAGTCGGTCCGATCGGCAGCATTCTTTCTATCGACGGCTTGCCGAGTGCGCAGGGCGCGGTATCGGCAGCGACGGTCCTCGCCGCCGAAAACGGCCAGTCCTATCTCGCCATAGCCTTTGTCATCTGGACGACGATCGCTCTCGCCTCGACTGTCGACAGCTACTACTGCGCGACGGCATGGTTCTTGAAAGGCAAGAACATGCGCAGCAACAGTCCATTGCTGGCCCTAATCCCCGACGGGATTGCTTCGTCGCCGCTCTGGCTGTTGATCGGTGCTGTCTGGGTTGCCTTTACGGCCGTACCCGCGAACTTCTCGCTGATGTATTTCATGATGCCCTTCGCCACGCTTTTCGTGAGCGCCGCAGCAAATCTCGCCTGTGAGGCATTGGGCGCGAAGCCGAAGTTTGATCCGGTTCTGAGCTTTCTGATCGGCTGCGGATCGGCGGTTATCTTCGTCATCGGTTATGTCCAGCCGATACCGGAATTCCTGGCCCTTTCGCCGTTGATCGGCTTGATCGGCGCGCTTCCCGTCATCATCGAAATATTCGGTCCGGCCTCGAAGGCCATACCTGTTGAGATTGTCGACCAGCCAATCCGCATGATGTCACCGTCACCGATTGGCGCGCCTGTCGCCCAGGGCGATGAGATGTCGCCTTCGCATGGGTTCGACGGCGAATGGTTCGTCATGCAGCTCATTCCCACCTATGACGATACGAATTCGGTCGGCAACGTCTACTTCGCCAACTATGTGCGCTGGGTTGGCAAGGCCCGCGAACTTTTCTTCAATGTTTGCATGCCGGATTTCGACCTGGCGACGACACGCTTCTATATCCTGACGCGCTCGTTCACTCATGATTACCGGCGTGAATCGAAGGAGTTCGAGCAGATCAGCGTGCGCATCAAGATCGCCAGACACAATCGCAAGTTCGTCACGCTCGAACATGAGATCCACAGCGCAACACAGGGCCTGCTCGGCCATGGCGAGCAATCGCTGATGTTCGTCGATCGGGAAAACTACAGCCCGCTGGATATTCCCGGCGAAGTGATCAAGGGTTTCCTTGCCTATTGGCCGAAAGACTCGCGCCTGTCACCCAACCACCGGCCGAATATCGCGGACGTCAAGGCAAAGCGGCAAGCTTAGCGCCATCATCCCTGGTATTGCCCCCAGGGGTCCTACCGGCTTTGTTCGTTCCAATTGAGAGTGCGCAACGACCTTAGTGCCCGCATAGAGGCGTCGAGGGGTTGTCTCTATTCAACCGGGGAAGGGGCCGATCTCGGCCCTTCTGGTTTCCGATTGGCGGCTGTTTCGGATGCGCGAACATCGGCTTTGCTGCCTTCCGCGTGGATTGTCTCGCCATTCGGGAAACAGAATTGTTTCTATTTGAACAGGGAATGCTCAGCGGGAAGCTCAACGATCACGTCGCTCAGCTTGCGACCTGGTAGCGCTCGCTGTCGAACGTCAGAAGCTCGAAGGTCTTCTCCACCGGCTCGGCGGGGCTGAAGAGGAAGCCCTGTACCTGATCGCAGCCTTCCTTTTGAAGGCAGGCGAGCTGCTCGCGGGTTTCGACGCCCTCAGCGGTTATCTTCATGCCCATGCTGGCGCCAAGGCCCATCACCGCCCGGATGATGGCAAGACTTCCGCGATTGTGCGGCAGGTCGCGCACGAAGGACTGGTCGATCTTGATCTTGTCGAACGGCATCTTGCGCAGATAGCTCAAGCTGGAATAGCCGGTACCGAAATCGTCGAGCGCTATGCTGACGCCCATGGCGCGGAACTGGCGCAGCAGCGAGATCGCGGCGACATTTGCTTCGAGGAAGACCGATTCCGTAATTTCGAGCTCAAGACGGTTCGGCTTGAGGTTGTTCTTGCTGAGCGCGTCGCGAACGATCGAGGCGAGATCGGAATGGCGAAACTGGATCGCTGAAATATTGACGGCCACGTGGATGTCCTGCGGCCAACCGGCGGCGATGCGGCACGCTTCCTGGATGATCCATTCGCCAAGCGGGATGATATTGCCGGATTCTTCGGCGATCGGAATGAAGATCGTTGGCGAGATAAAGCCATGAACCGGGTGCTTCCAGCGCAACAGCGTCTCGAAGCCGACTGTCTTCAGCGTCTGTGCCGAAACGATGGGCTGGAAATGCAGGATGAACTCCTGGCGGGCCAGCGCCCCGCGCAAATCCATGGCCAGAGCGCGTTTTGCCTCGATGCGCGCATCCATCTCGACTTCGTAAAAGCGGTAGCTGTTGCGGCCCTCGTTCTTGGTGCGATAGAGCGCAAGGTCAGCGCAACGCATGATGTCGTTGACGCTGTCGGTCGGCGCTATGGCGATACCGATGCTGATGTGAATGTTGATCTGGATGCCATCGATCCAGAAGGGCTGGGAGATGCTCTGCACCAATTGTTCGGCAAGTTCAGTCGCCGCTGCCTGATCCGCTCCGCGCGCGAGCAGCGCGAATTCATCGCCGGAAAGGCGTGCCACCGTGTAGGTGGCTGGTGAGGTGCCCCGCAGCCGGTCAGCCACCTGTTTGAGCAACTGGTCGCCAATGCCGTGACCGAAACTGTCATTGACGGTCTTGAACTCGTCGAGATCGATGCAGAATACGGCGAAGCTGCGCAGGCCTTTCTCGAGGTCCTTGGTCGCCTGGCCGAGCTGGTCGGTAAAGAGCGTGCGGTTCGGCAGGTCGGTCAGCACATCGTAGCGGGCAAGGTAGGAAAGTTGGTCATCGGACTGCTTGGCAGCCGTCACGTCGGAGCCAACGCCGCGGTAGCCGACAAATTTGCCGGCATTGTCGAATATGGCCTTGCCAGTCAGCGACCACCAGCGTGTCTCGCCGCGAATGTTGACCGGGAGAATATGGTTGCGGAATGTGGTGCGGTTTTCGATAGCCTGCCAGATGGACCCGACCTGCGTCGCTTCTTCCGCATGCGACTGGTCGACCTTGAAGAGTTGCGCGAACGGCATGCCCTGCAATTCCTTCGTCGTCTTGGCGGCGATCTGGGCAAGGCGGGGGGAGGTGTGCTGCAGCTTGAGGTCAGCATCCGTTTCCCAGATCCAGTCGCTGGCATTCTCTTCGAAATCGTAGAGCAGGAGGCTGATCACTTCCTTCTGCTGTTCAACCTTGATCTGATCCAGCGTGCGCATGACGATGAGGTTGCTCATGTGCACGATCGTGAACAGGATAAAAAGCGCGTAGAACGCGAGCAGGATTGCAATGAAAAGAAAGAAATCTTCGCCGGTCGAGGCGAGTGCGAAGAAGGATCCGGTGATGATCGTGCCGGAATAGGCGATTGCCGCAAGCGGCACGACCGCGACACCGATACCCGTGGCCATGAGACCGGCCGCAGTACAGGCAATCAACAGCCGGTGATATGGGTCGGCGTCGAGGAACAGCATAAGCGGTATGCTGGCGAGGCAAATACCGTAGAGCGCCGAGACGATAATAAGGTACTTGATGGCATCGAAGCCAAGCTCTTTCACCTTCGGCAGCTTGTACCATTGCGTGCACGCGAACAGAGAACCGACGGTCAACAGCGCCACCACCGTCGCGACACCGGCGAGATAGGGGCGGGGTCCGAGATTCCAGAAGACATAGGCAACGACAAATACCACGCACATCGCAACAAGCACTGTGAATGGCGCCAGTCGCAGGGCGACGTCCATCTGCTCGGCATAAACACGGCGTTTCACTGCCGGATTTATGGCGCCGCGCATTCCGAAGATCGATCGGATCGCGTCAACTGTGTGGAACTTGGACGACACGCAAAGCCCTCAAATACGTGAGTTCGTAATTCCCCATGTTAGATTTTTTACGTTCGGCATTCGTTAATGTACTTAGCATTTTTTTTAATAGTTACCAATGTCTTTATCGCCTCATAGTACATTTTCATTAAGATGATTTTTTCAAGTCGTGTATGATAAAATACGTGTTTCGGCTACTAAAGAGTACTATTTCATATTGATTTGGTATATCTATTAATTCTATAAGTATAATATTGTAGAGTGTTCCATTTGAATGAATTTGTATTTTCGATGCGCGCCGATGGGTGGCTGGCGTCGCGATAATAAGATACACAACTAGCCGTAAGCGTTCGCGTGTACTTCATTAATAATTGGTCATTTGATCGCTGATGAAGTTCGGCGGCGCCAAGGCCTGATAAATTATAGACCTTTGTTCGCGGAAATATCATTTTGTTCAGCGCGGGACGGAGAGAATGGCCCCCAGCAGTCCTGGAAAGGCGCTGTCCAGATCGCCTCGGCGCAGGGTATTCATGTGCGACGTTCCATCATTGCGGGTGTGAACGATGCCCGACTCCCGCAGCACCCGGAAATGGTGCGACATGCTGGATTTGGGGCGCCCGCCGTCAAGAGCCGCGCATGTCGCCTCACCCTCGCGCGCAAGTTGCCGCACTATGGAGAGGCGTACCGGGTCGCTCAGGGCATATAGAACTGACTCGACCTGCAATTCGGAAATGGATGGATGACGGAACTGTCTCATGGCCGATAAAATAGCACAAAATTTTGTGTATTGCTATTGTTCGAATATTATCGAACTATCAAAGAAATTCGGCAAGCCAGATTGGAGAATGATACATGGCATCGCTTTTTGACCCGTTCACCCTCAAGGACGTCACGCTGCGCAATCGCATCGCTGCATCGCCCATGTGCCAGTATTCCGCCAATGACGGTCTCGTCAACGATTGGCACAGCGTGCATCTCGGGTCGCTCGCGCGCGGTGGCGCGGGTCTCGTTGTGGTCGAGGCAACCGGCGTCTCGCCTGAAGGGCGGATCACCCCGAATTGCGTGGGTCTGTGGAACGACGAACAAGCCGCTGCCCTCGCACCGAATGTGCAGTTGATCAAGGATGCTGGTGCGGTTCCGGGAATCCAGATCGGTCATGCAGGGCGCAAGGCCAGTGCGAACCGGCCCTGGGAAGGTGACGACCATATCCCGGCCGGCGATCCGCGTGGCTGGGAAACAATCGCGCCATCACCGATCGCCTATGGCGGAGGCCTCAGCAAGGTTCCGCATGAAATGACCAAAGCCGATATCGAACGCGTCAAGCAGGCATTCGTCGATAGCGCAAAACGCGCGTTGGCCAGCGGCTTTCAATGGCTGGTGCTGCACTTCGCCCACGGCTATCTGGCGCAGAGCTTTCTTTCCAGGCACTCGAACCAGCGCACCGACGAATATGGCGGCAGTTTTGAAAACCGCAGCCGCTTCCTGCTTGAGACACTGAAGTCAGTGCGCGCCGTCTGGCCGGAAAACCTGCCGCTTGCCGCTCGGCTCGGCGTCATCGAGTTTGACGGCAATGACGAGGAAACCCTGGGCGAGGCAATTGAGCTGATCAAGCAGATGAAGGCGGAAGGGCTCGATTTCATCGATGTCAGCATCGGCTTCTCCCTCGGCAAGGCGGATATTCCCTGGGGACCGGCGTTCCTCGGTCCGATTGCAGCGCGCGTGCGCCGCGAAACGGCTTTGCCGGCTTCGACCTCCTGGTACATCAGCACGCCGCAACAGGCCGAGGGGCTTGTGCGTGATGGTTCGGTCGATCTCGTAATGCTGGCGCGCCCATTGCTCGCCGATCCGCACTGGCCGTACAAGGCAGCGACGGAACTCGGCGTAGAGAAGCCTGCCTGGATTCTGCCAGCGCCTTATGCGCATTGGCTCAATCGCTATGGGGCGGCATAGGCGCGTTGCGCGCACTGCGACTAGATCCTGGGATGCTTGGAAACGCAGTGTCGTGAGCCAAGCTTCGGAGAGAGGAACGAGCTTTCGCCCGCCTCTCTTTCTGGAAGTTGAAACGAACCCGGATTGTGACTTGCCAGTCGGTCCGTGTTCTTTTCAATTCCAGAATGATGCCAACGGCGAAAACCACATCGATCACCTCCAGATTTGAGAGGAAGGCCGTTGCCACCGTCGGGGAGGCGGATCTCCCGACGCAACTGCTGGCTCCGTGCCTGCGAATTGAAAGCCGCAAGCTGTTCGATTGTTTTAGAATGCGAATCCTGAAACCTGCCAAAATATGAAACAGGCTTCGTGTCGCCTGAGGCGGCCTTTGCTTATGTTCGGGCACCGGCAAATGCCGCGCCATCTCATTCCAACCTGCCTGGTCGCTCAACCTGAAATGTTCATGCCCGTCTCCAACCTCTATCGAAAATTGCACATGGTCTGTATAGACGGTCGCAAACAGGCAACAGGGCGGGTGTGCGAGCACCGCAAATGAACATGGCAATTGTGAAAAACAGGGCTAAGGGCCCGGTTGCCGTGGCGGCAAATGATGAGCCAGCCACGCAGGCCACCAAACCGATGGTCGCATTCGAGCAGGTCTCCAAACGCTTCGCGGCCGGCCGCAGCAGCAACGAAGTGGTCGCGCTGGAAAATATTGACCTTGTCGTGCCACGCGGGTCGGTGACCGGAATCATCGGCCGTTCCGGAGCGGGCAAGTCGACCTTGATCCGCCTCGTCAACGGGCTGGAAAAGCCGACCACCGGCCGCGTGCTTGTCGACGGCGTGGATGTTGCCGGGTTAGGCGAGAAGGACCTGCGTTCCGTGCGCCGCGCCATCGGCATGATTTTCCAGCATTTCAATCTGCTGTCGTCGCGCACTGCCTTCGATAACATCGCTTTGCCGCTTGAAATCGCGGGTGTGGACAGGCAAGCCATTGAGAAGCGGGTGACGCCGCTCCTTGACCTCGTCGGACTCTCCGACAAGCGCGACCGTTATCCATCCGAACTTTCCGGCGGACAGAAGCAGCGCGTCGGCATTGCCAGAGCGCTTGCGACCGAGCCGAAGCTGTTGCTCTCCGACGAGGCCACCTCGGCGCTCGATCCGGAAACGACGCGCTCGATTCTCGACCTCCTGCGGAAGATCAACAAGGAACTCGGCCTGACCGTCCTGCTGATCACTCATGAGATGGAGGTCGTGAAGACGATTGCCGACCATGTCGCAGTGATCGACGGCGGCCGTATCGTCGAGTCAGGGCCGACATTCGACGTCTTTACCGGCCATACCCATGCAACGACCCGGGCACTCCTTGGCGGTCTTGCCGGCATGCGCCTGCCCGAATTTCTGACCAAGCGGATGTCGAGCGAACCGCATGATGGTTCGCGCACGATATTGCGCGTTATCTTCAAGGGCGAAAATGCCACCGAGCCGATGTTGGCGCGGCTCGGCAGCGATCTTGGCATCGAAGTCAACATTCTGGCTGGCGCCGTGGACGAAATCGCCGGGCGTCCGTTCGGCATGCTCGTCGTTTCGCTGCGTGCCGATGCGGCGAAGATCGCCGAGGCGCAGAAATTCCTTGCCGAACATGGCCTGGCTTCGGAGGTGGTTGGCTATGTCTCCTGATATCATCGCGCTTATCGTCAAGGCGACGGGCCAGACGCTCTACATGGTCGCGGTTGCCGCTCTCGTCGGCTCGTTGTTTGGCATTCCGCTCGGCGTGTTTCTGGCCACGAGCGGGCGCGGCGAACTCTTTCCTGCGCCCTCGGTCAACAAGGTGCTGGGCGCAATCGTCAACGCGACCCGCTCGACGCCGTTCATCATTCTCGTCGTTGCGATCATTCCGTTCACGCGCCTTGTGGCGGGAACATCCATCGGCACCAGCGCCGCGATCGTTCCCCTGACCACCGCGACGATCCCCTTTGTTGCCCGCCTCGTTGAGACGGCGATCCGCGAAGTCGATCCCGGACTGACGGAAGCTGCCCGCGCCATGGGCGCAAGTCCGATACAGATCGTATTCAAGGTTTTGCTGGCAGAAGCGCGCCCCGGTATCGCCTCGGCCTTGACGCTCACCATCGTCAGCCTGATCGGCTATTCGGCCATGGTCGGGGCAGTGGGCGGGGGCGGACTTGGCGATCTCGGCATCCGCTATGGCTACCAGCGTTTCATGCCCGATGTGATGGCCGTTGTCGTCGTGGTTCTCATCGTCCTCGTGCAACTCGTCCAAAGCGCCGGCGACAGGCTGGCGCGCCAGTTCGACAAGCGCACGCGTCCGCGCTGAGCTTGTTATTCTTCAAAAGACAGGAGTTAGAAATGTTGAAGAGATTTCTTGCCACCGCTGCTTTCGCGGCTGTTCTGGGTGCATCCAGCGCCTGGGCCGAAACGATCAAGATCGGCGTCACGCCGGGCGAGCACGCGCAGATCATGGAAAAGGTCAAGGAGATCGCCAAGCCGAAGGGCCTCGATATCGAAATTTTCGAGTTTTCCGACTATGTCGTGCCGAACCAGGCGCTGAACGACGGCGAGCTCGACGCCAATTCCTTCCAGCACAAGCCCTATCTCGACAATCAGATCGCCGATCGCAAGTTTGACATTGTCGATGTCGCATACACGGTCAATTTCCCGATGGGCGTTTATTCGAAGAAGGTCAAGAGCTTCGATGAACTTGCCGAAGGCGCGACGATCGCCATTCCGAACGATCCGACCAATGGCGGCCGGGCTCTGCTGATCCTCGCCGACAAGGGCGCGATCAAGCTGAAGGAAGGCGCCGGGCTGAAGGTTACCGTCAACGACATCGCCGAGAACCCGAAGAACTTCAAGTTCGTCGAACTCGACGCCGCGCAATTGCCGCGCTCGATCGACGATGTGGATGCTGCAGCCATCAACACCAATTACGCGCTGGAGGCTGGCCTCGATCCGATGAACGGCACCATTCTCAAGGAAGGTGAAAAGGCGCCTTACGTCAATCTGATCGCGGTTCGCACGGCCGACAAGGACAAGCCTTGGGTGAAGACGCTGATCGAGTCCTACCACTCCGATCCCGTCAAGCAGTTCATCCTCGACAAGTACAAGGGTGCAGCTGTTCCCAGCTGGTAATCTACCAAACAGAGGCATCTCCCAAAAGGAGGTGCCTCGCCTCAGATGCGCTTCCCCTTGGCGTCGAACAGGTGGAGCTTTTCCTTTGGGACGATCACCCGCAAATGATCGCCTGGCTCGACGACGGATCGCCCGGCCACGCGCACGACCACTTTGTCACCGCCTATATTGCCGTAGACATAGCTCTCCGCACCGACCGGCTCGACGCCGCGAACGGTCAGGTCCAATAGCAACCCGCCGATATGTTGCTGGCTTCCAGCCGCAACCTCGAGATCTTCCGGCCGGAAACCGATCTGCGCTCCCTCCGTTGGAATTGCGAGGCCCTCAGCGCCGATATGCGTGCCATCCTTCAGGAGAAGACCGGCACTGTTTGCGGTAACATGAACAAGGTTCATCGGCGGCGCACCGATGAAGCTCGCAACAAAGGTGCTCGCCGGTTTTTCATAGATGTCGAGCGGCGCCCCGATCTGCTCGACGACACCGCCATTCATCACGACGAGAATATCGGCGAGCGTCATCGCTTCGAGCTGGTCATGGGTGACATAAACGCTGGTCACGCCGAGTTGCCGCTGCAGGTTCTTGATCTCGACGCGCATCTGGCCACGCAGTTTCGCGTCGAGGTTGGAAAGCGGTTCGTCGAACAGGAACACTTTCGGATTGCGCACAATCGCGCGGCCCATGGCGACGCGCTGGCGCTGGCCACCGGAAAGTTCGCGCGGGCGGCGCTCAAGCAGATGCCCGAGTTCGAGCGTCTGCGCTGCTTCCCGCACGCGCTTGTCGATCTCACCCTTCGCCATGCCGCGATTGCGCAGGCCGTAGGCCATATTGTCGTAGACCTTCATGTGCGGATAAAGCGCGTAGTTCTGGAACACCATGGCGATGTCGCGTTCCGCGGGGCCAAGGTCGTTGACCACGGAATTTTCAATCTTGAGCACGCCTTCGGTGATCGTTTCGAGACCCGCGATCATCCGGAGCAAGGTCGATTTCCCGCAGCCTGACGGCCCGACCAGCACACAGAGCGCGCCGTCGTCGATTGCGATATTGATGCCTTTCACCGCCTCGACGCCGCCGCCATAGACCTTACGGATGTTGGTCAATTCCACGCTTGCCATTTCATTTCTCCGTTTCGACCAATCCGCGCACGAACCAGCGTTGCATCAGGACGACGACGAGGATCGGGGGGAGAATGGCGAGAATGCAGGTAACCATCACCAGATGCCATTCGGTGTCGGCGTCGGCGAAGGAGATCATCTTGCGCAGGCCGACGACGATGGTCGACATGTCGTTGCGATTTGTCATGAGCAGCGGCCAGAGGTACTGCGTCCAGCCGTAGATGAAAAGAATGACGAACAGCGCCGCAATGTTGGTTTTCGACAGCGGCAGCAGAATGTCCTTGAAGAATCGCCAAGGGCCGGCGCCATCAACGCGCGCCGCCTCGACGAGTTCGCTCGGAATGGTCATGAAGAACTGGCGAAACAGGAGCGTCGCGGTCGCCGAGGCCATGAGCGGCAAAGTAAGGCCCGTATAGGTATCGATGAGGCCAAGATCGACCATGACCTTGTAGGTCGGCAGGATGCGCACTTCGACCGGCAGCATCAGTGTGATGAAGATCAGCCAGAAAAAGAACATGCGGCCGGGAAAGCGGAAGAACACGATGGCATATGCCGAAAGCAGCGAGATGATGATCTTGCCGATGGCGATGCCAAGCGCCATGACCACCGTGTTCCAGAGGAGCCGGTCAACGCCGACGCCGCCGATGCGCCCGACACCGCCGAACAGCGCCGAAGAATAATTCTCCCAGAAATGGCCACCCGGCAGCAGCGAAAGCGGCGGCCTGATGATTTCCTGCAGCGTCTGCGTAGAGGCGACGAATGTGTAGTAGATCGGAAAAGCGACGACGACGATCCCAAGAATGAGAACGAAGTGTGCAATCAGCCGGCCGATTGGGTTGTTCTGGATCATGGTCACCTCAGCCGTAATGGACTTTGCGTTCAACATAGCGGAACTGGATTGCCGTCAGGGCGATCACGATGATCATGAGGATCACCGACTGCGCCGCCGAATCGCCGAGGATGAGATTGACGAAGCCGTCATTGTAAACCTTGTAGACGAGCGTCTCGGTTGCCTTGCCCGGACCGCCGCCGGTCACGGCGTGAATGATGCCGAACGTGTCGAAGAAGGCGTAGACCGTGTTGACGACGAGAAGAAAGAACGTCGTTGGGGCAAGGAGCGGAAAGACGATGGTCCAGAACCGCTTGTTCTCACCGGCACCGTCGATGGCGGCAGCCTCAATCAGCGATTTTGGAATAGATTGCAGCCCGGCAACGAAGAACAGGAAATTGTAGCTGATCTGCTTCCATGCCGCGGCGGAAACAACCAGAACCATCGCCTGGTTGCCGTTGAGCAGCGGGTCCCAGTTATAGCCGGCGGAACGGGCGAGATAGGCGAGCGTCCCCATCGATGGATTAAACAGGAACAGCCACAACATGCCCGCGATGGCGGGCGCAACGGCGTAGGGCCAGATGAGCAGCGTGCGGTAGATGTTCTTGCCGCGGATGACCTTGTCGGCCATGACGGCGAGAAGCAACGCGATCGTCATGGCGATCAGCGTCGTCGCGACCGAAAAGACGATCGTGACCTGCAGCGAATTCAGATAGTTGGGATCGCTGATGACCCGCCTGAAATTGCCAAGGCCGACGAATTGTGTCGACAGGCCGAAGGGGTCTTCGCGCAGGACGGACTGATAGATCGCCTGCGATGCCGGCCAGTAGAAAAAGATGAGCGTGATGGCAAGCTGGGGCGCCAGCAGCAAATAGGGCAGGAGCTTGTTGGGAAACGTCACGTTGTTGGACGATGCCATGAATGCCTCACATTAAAGGAAATCCCGGCCGCAAGGGCTTGCGGCCGGGTTTCAGACGGAAGGGCTTATTGGCCGAGCGCCTGCTTGATCGCTGCATTGCCGCGCTTGACGGCATTGTCGAGCGCCCGCTGCGCCGTCTGTTTGCCGGCTAGCATGTTCTCGAACTCTTCATTCTCGATATCGCGTACCTGTGGCAGGTTGACGAGGCGCACGCCTTTGGAATTTTCCGTAGGAGCCTTGCCCAGCATCTGCTTGATCGGGATCTCGCGGGCCGGGTTCTTGTCGTAGAAACCGGATTTCTTGGTTGCCTCATAGGCTGCCATCGTCACGGGCAGGTAGCCCGAGACCTGATGCAGGCGAGCCTGGATATCGGTCTTCGACAGGAAATTGAAGAACGCAGCCACGCCCTTGTACTGCTCGTCCGACTTGCCGGCGAAGACCCAAAGCGAGGCGCCGCCCGGAATCGTGTTCTGCGGCGCACCTTGCGCACCTGCCTCGTAGGGAAGCTGGCCGGTGCCGAAATTGAGGCCGGATTTCACGACGTCGCCAAGGCCGCCTGACGATTCAGTGAAGATGGCGCATTCGCCCGAGGTGAACAGCTGTTTTGCCTCGGAGGTACGACCGCCATATCGGAAGGTGCCATCCTTGGCGAGGTCGGCAATCTCCTGGAAGTGCTTGACGAAGGTCGGCGCGTTTATCTTCAACTCGACATCGGTGGCAGCGATGCCGTTTTCGTTGGTGCCCCACTGCAGATTGTTCCAGGCCGCGTAATTTTCGGTCTGGATCCATGTGAGCCAGGTCGAGGTGAAGCCGCAAGACGCTGCACCGCTGGACTTGATCTTCTTGGCGGCGTCCCACACTTCAGTCCAGGTTTTTGGCGGATTGTTCTCATCGAGGCCAGCCTTCTTGAAGGCGTCCTTGTTGTAGTAAAGGATCGGCGAGGAGCTGTTGTAGGGGAAGGACAGCATGGTGCCGTCAGGCTTGGAATAATAGGCGACGATGCCCGGCAGATAGAGGCTCTTGTCGAATTTAGAGCCGCCCATGGAAAGGATGTCAGCTACCGGCTTGACCGCGCCTTCCGCGCCCATCATCACGCCAGTACCGGCGTCAAATACTTGAAGAA
This sequence comes from Phyllobacterium sp. SYP-B3895, assembly GCF_009647635.1. Classification (NCBI taxonomy): domain Bacteria; kingdom Pseudomonadati; phylum Pseudomonadota; class Alphaproteobacteria; order Hyphomicrobiales; family Phyllobacteriaceae; genus Phyllobacterium; species Phyllobacterium sp. SYP-B3895. The sequence goes on from NZ_WJIG01000003.1 coordinate 436,337, forward strand.
TGTCCGGGGCCTGCTTGGCCCGGAATGCGGCGATGCCGGCATTCAATGCTTCCGGGTAGGTTCCCTTGAAAACCGGAACAACCTTGTAGTCGCCCTGGCTCGCGTTGAATTCCTTAGCCAGCGTCTCGACAACTTCATTGTTGGCGCCGGTCATTGCATGCCACCAGCTGATTTCGGTGACGGCGAAGGATGCGGTGGAGGAGGCAAGGACAAGGCCAAATGCAAGGCTCAACGAGGTAATACGATAGGTCATATCAATCTCCCATGGATGAAGGCGTCATCTATAGTGCGCTTGATGCCAGTATCTCTATTATGTGACAAACAGACAACAGTAATGTGCCTTGTCTGGTTCCGCCTGTGGAAAAAATGCGCAGCTGTTCATTCGCTGGGACAGTCGAGGCTGCGGGGCGGTCCCGGGATCGCGGCGCACCTGCCCATGATTTTATTTGCCGGCTATGGTCAGACCAGTGTGACGCCGGCCTTGCGCATTTCACCGAGCATGGCGGCCAGCGAACCGCCTAGATTGATGCCGCGGCAGGCATCGAGAAGAACATCGGCGGCAAAGCCGTGCTCCACGGCGTCGAGCGCGGAATAGGCCACGCAGTAATCCGTGGCAAGTCCGGCAAAGGTCACATTGGTGATCCCCCGGTCACGCAAATAGCCGGCGAGGCCAGTTGGGGTCTGGCGATCATTCTCGTAAAAGGCCGAGTAGCTGTCGATGTGATGGCGGAAACCCTTGCGGATGACGAGTTCGGCCTTGGTCCATTCCAGCTCGGCATGAAACTCGGCCCCGACGCTGCCCTGGATGCAGTGATCGGGCCACAGCGTCTGACTGCCGTAAAACATCGGGATCGTCTCGAAAGGTGCCTTCCCCGGATGGGTCGAAGCGAAACTCGAGTGACCGCCGGGATGCCAGTCCTGCGTCAGGATGACGTGGTCGAAGCGCATGATCAGCTTGTTGATGATCGGAATGATCTCGTGGCCACCTTCTACGGCAAGGGCGCCGCCGGGGCAAAAATCATTCTGAACATCAACGACGATCAACGCGTCCTTGGCCATATCCATCTCCAATGTCTCGTGAAGAATTCAAGTATGACCAATCGGCGAGCCGCGTCAACGCGCGTAATGCAGATCGCCGTCGATCCATACCTGATTGACGTCGAGCCGATCGTCAAGATGCACGATGTTGGCGATGTAACCGGGCAGAAGGCGACCGTAATGATGGTCGATGCGCAGGCTCTCCGCCGGATAGAGCGAGGCCATCCGCAAGGCTTCTTCCAGTGGCAGACCCAGCTCGCCATGCACGAAACGCACCGCTGAGATCATATCGAGGTCGGCGCCCGCAAGCGTTCCGTCGTCGAGTGTCAGCCGTCCGCCGGCGCGGGTTATCCGGCGCCCGTTCAGCGTGAACGAGGTGATGTCGGTGCCGATGGTCGACATGGCGTCGGTGACGAGGAAAATGCGCGACGGCCCTTGCTTGGCTCTGATGGCAATTGCCATCGATGCCCTGTCGACGTGGAACCCGTCGGCGATAAGACCGGCGGAAAGCTCGCCCGACTGCAACACAGCACCGACGACCCCGGGACTGCGATGGCCAAGCTGGCTCATGGCGTTGAACAAATGTGTCGCCATGGTCGCGCCGGCTTCCGTGGCGGCGAGGGCGACTTCGTAGGACGCGCCGCTATGGCCGAGGCTGACAATGACGCCGGCATCGGTCAAAGCCTTGATCTTGTCGGCGGGTACCGTCTCAGGCGCCACCGTGGTCAGGAGCACAGGCAATTGTTGTGCTGCCTCGATAAGCGCGACAAGGTCGGCATCCTCCATGGGCCGGATGAGCTTCGGGTCGTGCGTCCCCTTGTGGGATACCGAAAGGTGGGGCCCTTCGATATGAAGTCCGATAAAGCCCGTCACCTTGTCGAGCGCGGCAGCCTTGCCGGCATTCAGCGCCGCCGCGGTGATTTCGGGCGTGTCGGTAATCAGCGTCGGCAGCAGGGCAGTCGTCCCGAAGGCGAAATGCGCATCGCAGATCGTCCGGATGACGTCGACACTCGGACCGTCGTTGAGAAGGACGCCGCCGCCGCCATTGACCTGGATATCGATAAACCCGGGCACCAGCTTGCCGCCGCCGAGTTCGACACGGCGGATATCGTCCGGCAGGGCGGCGCCGGAAATGCTCGAGACAACGCCCTTGTCGATGACGAGCGCCGCGTCGCTATGCCAGTTCGCGCCGTCGAAGATCTCGGCGCCCGTCAATGCGTAGGCGGTGCTCATATTGTTTCCGTCACCTTGCGCAGATGCGGTGGTTCGTCGGGATTGAGGCCGCGGCTGCGGGCAAATCCTTCCACGAAGGCATAGAACGAAACAAGCAGGGCGAGCGGATCGGTGAGTGGGTGCGATGTGGCGACGAAGGGCAGCGCAGTTGCCTTCGACGGCTTTGATGAGGTGAGGAACACCGCCGCGCCCTGCTCGGCGAGGCGGTCCGCCGCTTCAACAAGCGAATCTTCGGCAGCGTCGCGCGCCGCCAGAACCAGCACGGGGAATCCCTTGCCGACAATGGCCTTCGGCCCGTGCATCACTTCCGCGCCGCTATAGGACTCGGCGTGGACGCCGCTCGTCTCCTTGAACTTCAATGCCACCTCGTTGGAGATAGCAAGGGAAGGCCCGCGGCCAAGCACGAACAGCGAGTTTTCGTCCTTGAGTGCACCGGCAAAGGGCGACCAATCACATTCGACAGCCTTGGCCAGCGCCTCGGGCAGGGCATCGATAGCCGTGAGCAGCTTTTTGTCCTCGGTCCAGTGGCCGATGAGCGCCAGCCCGGCAACGGCGGAACTGACGAAGGACTTGGTCGCCGCCACGCTGCGCTCGGGACCTGCGAGAATATCGATGGGAAAATCGCTCGCATTGGCAAGGTCGGAATTGATGACGTTGGTGATTGCGATGGTAAGCGCGCCGCTCTCGCTTGCCGCGCGAGTCATGCTGACGATGTCCGGGCTCTTGCCCGATTGCGATATCGAGAGCGTCGCTGCTTCGGCGAGCTTCAGCGTCACGCCATAGATCGAGGCGACCGATGGCCCGAGCGAAGCGACGGGAACCCCGGCGGTCAACTCGCTCGAATATTTGAGAAACGAACAGACATGGTCCGACGAGCCGCGAGCAATCGAGGCGAGGAATGGCGGGTTCTTCTCGCGCAGCTTCGCGCCGGCAGCGGCAAGGGTTTCGCGGGAACTTTTGAGGAACCGTTCTGTCACCGCGGGAATGGAAAGGATTTCCTCCCGCATGAGGGTGGTCGTTTTGGTCGTCAAAGCACTGCTCCTGATATTTCGGAAGAGTCGCCAAGCTTCAGCTCGGCCACAAATTCATAGGCATCCGCACGGTAAATCGATCGGGTGAACTCGATGACCTTGCCCGATTCCAGATAGGATATGCGCTCTATATTCAGGCTGGCGGAGCCGGCCGGAACCTGGAGCAATGTAGCATCATTTTCCTTCAAGATGGCCGCAGAAATGCGCTGGATGGCGCGCACAGGGCGGTTGCCCCCCTCGGCCAGCACCGCATAGAGCGAAACTGTGACCAACTCGGGATTCGGCAGCACGTTGATGGACAGTGCAGCGCGTTCGATGGCCATGGGCGTGTCGTTGGCGACGCGCAGGCGGCTGATCCGCGCTACCTTTTCCCCCGAAGAAAGTCCGAGCGTGACCATCTCTTCGGGCGAGGGCGCATAGATACCGCGATCAAGCCAGGTAGAGCGCACCACCATGCCGCGCCGGGCCATGTCTTCTGTGAACGAGGTAAGGTGCGACAGCGATTGCTCGACACGGGCCGAGCGCGGTGCAACGAAGGTGCCCGAGCCATGCCGCTGCACGAGCAGGCCGCTATTGACGAGGCCCTGCACGGCCTTGCGCACCGTGACGCGTGAAATCTCGGCCATCGCCGCAAGCTCGCGCTCCGGCGGCAAGGCGTCGCCGGGCCGCAGCATGCCGTCGCGCACCGCATTCTCGATGAGCCGCTGCAGCTTTACATAAAGTGGGCCGCCGCTTGCCTGCTCGTTGAGCGAAGGAAGAATGTCAATCAGACCGTCAGCCATGCATATGCTCCACGCCTGCGCTGGAAAAGTGATGCACGGCGAGCTGGACCGCGCCCGTCAGGGGATCGTTGAGCGGCTCCTGCAGCCGGGCCTTGTAACGTGGTGAAAGCAGGGGGCCGTAGAGCGAGCCAAGCCCGCCGAGGAGGGAAAGGCGGCTCTCGTCAGATGGCATCACTGCGTCGAGACCTTCTTCGATGTTCCGGACTGAGCGCCCGATCAGCGCGACGGCAACCGGATCCTCCAGCGAAGCATATTCGAACAGCATCGGTGCAAATGTACCGAAATCGCCCGGGCTTGCAGAATGGGCGAACTGGACGATCTGGTGCGGATTGCCGCCAAAGCGCCGCATGACTGCGTCGGTCAAAGCCGATGAGGGGTGAAACCGGTCATAGGCAAGCAATGTCTCTTCCAGCAGGTCGCGCCCGAGGCGGGCGCCGCCGCCGAGATCGCTGACCTTGAAACCCCATCCGCCGGCAAAACGTATTTCTTCTCCCGATCGAGTGACATAGACCGAGCCGGTGCCAACAATGACCACCGTTCCGTCCGCATCGCCGAGCGCACCTTGCAGCGCAACGACGCCGTCGGAATAGACCACCGCGTTCTTGAAGGGGAGCATTGCCTGGAGCTGTGCGCCATTGCCGCCGACATTTGCACCGGCGAGCCCCAGGACAGCAGACGCAGAAGCGACAAGTGACGTGGACACTCCGGCCGCCGTGAAGGCAGCTTCGGTTGCGCCGAGTATATTAAGCCGAGCGGTGTTCATATCGGTCATGATATTGGCGGAACCACTTTTGCCCGTGGCCAGGATCCGGCCGCCCGCATCGGCCAGCGCCGCCCTGCAGCTCGTTCCACCACCATCGATTCCCACGAGATAATTCACGTTTCACCGTCCTCCACGAGTAGAATACCAATAAAATACCAATAGCCAAGTGTTAATTCGTGCATTTTGTACATTTCCAATATATCATTGAATAAATTGAACAAAAACCTCGAAAAACTTGAGTGAACAGAAATTTTTTAAGATTTGCTGGACAAGTGGTATTTTTTTGGCATTATTTATCACAACGAGGAGAGAGTGGTGGCAGTTTCCCGCACAGAGGAGCGCAATGAGAGGGCATTCGGGCTGGACGAACGTTCGCCGGAAGATGTTCTGCAATTGCTGCATGAAGCGCAAATCGAGGCGGCTGCCTCGGTATCGCAAGCGCTTGGCTCCATTGCCGAAGCCGCCACTCTGGCCGCTCATACGCTCGCATCGGGTGGTCGTCTGGCTTATGCCGCCGCCGGCAGTTCCGGGCTGATGGCGCTCGCGGATGCACTCGAAATCCCCGGGACCTACGGGATATCCCCTGAACGCATCGTCATCCTTATTGCCGGCGGCATTGCCAGCCTTGGTCGTCTTGCCGGTTCCTATGAAGACGATACCAGCCAGGCGACCGCGGACATCGCGGCCGCCGGACTTGGCGCCGGCGATTGCCTGATTGCAGTTTCGGCCAGCGGTACCACGCCCTATGCGCTCGCTGCCATCGGAGCTGGCAAACAGCGCGGGATGAGGGTCATTGCCATTGCCAACAATCCGGCCGTACCGCTGTTCGACAAGGCCGATATTGCGATCACGCTGGAGACCCCGCCGGAAATGGTTGCCGGATCGACGCGCATGGGCGCAGGCACGGCGCAGAAGATTGCGCTCAACCTTCTGTCGACCCTGATGGCGATCCATCTCGGCCATGTCCATGACGGCTATATGGTCAATCTTACAGCCGACAATCTCAAGCTGCGCGACCGCGCGGCCGCAATCGTCGCTGCGGTGGGGGGATGCGAACGCGGCGACGCGGTCAGGCTGCTTGAAGCGAGCGGCGGCTCCGTCAAGGCGGCAATTCTGCTCGCCGCCGGCGCGGAAAGCCCGCAAAAAGCATTGGAAATTCTCGAAAGCAATCAACAGAGGCTTCGCCCGTCGCTTTCGGAAATTGGTCGTAAAGACCTCAAGGAGAGCTTCGGCTCTCGTTAACGGCACAGCTCGCAAGGGGTGCAACAGGAGACTGAAATGGGAAGCACGACTTTAAAATCACTGCTTATGGCGACGAGCATCCTGGCTACGGCCGGTTTTGCCCACGCCGCAGACACCACGCTGACGATCGAAAGCTGGCGCACCGACGATCTTGCCATCTGGCAGGAGAAACTGATCCCGGCATTCGAAGCCAAGAACCCCGGCATCAAGGTCAAGTTCGCGCCAACTCCGCCGACGGAATATGACGCGGCTCTCGGTGCACGTTTCGATGCGGGCAGCGCCGGCGACATCATCACGTGCCGTCCGTTCGACAAGTCGCTCGAGCAGTTCAAGCGCGGAAACCTTACCAGCCTCAACGACCTCTCGGGCATGAAGAACTTCTCGGACGTCGCCAAGGCCGCATGGACCACCGATGACGGCAAGGACGCGTTCTGCGTGCCGATGGCTTCGGTTATCCATGGTTTCATCTACAACAAGGATGCCTTCGACAAGCTCGGCATTGCGATCCCGACCACCGAGGCAGAGTTCTTCGCCGCGCTCGACAAGATCAAGGCCGACGGTACCTATATCCCGATGGCCATGGGCACCAAGGACCTCTGGGAAGCAGCGACCATGGGCTACCAGAACATCGGACCGACCTACTGGAAGGGTGAGGAAGGCCGCGCCAAGCTGATCAAGGGCGAGGAAAAGCTGACCGATGCGGATTGGGTCGAGCCCTATAAGGTCCTCGCCAAGTGGAAGGACTATCTCGGCGACGGTTTTGAAGCCCAGACCTACCCTGACAGCCAGAACCTCTTCACGCTCGGCCGCGCTGCGATCTATCCGGCCGGCTCGTGGGAAATCGGCCTGTTCAACACGCAGGCCCAGTTCAAGATGGGGGCATTCCCGCCGCCGGTTAAGAACGCCGGCGATGCTTGCTACATCTCCGACCACAACGATATCGGTGTCGGCCTCAACGCCAAGAGCGCACATCCTGAAGAATCCAAGAAGTTCCTCGAATGGGTTGCTTCGCCGGAATTCGCTGAAATCTACGCCAATGCGCTGCCGGGCTTCTTCAGCCTCAACTCGACTGCGGTGAAGATGCAGGACCCGCTGGCGCAGGAATTTGTTTCCTGGCGCGAGAAGTGCAAGCCGACGATCCGCTCGACCTATCAGATCCTGTCGCGCGGCACGCCGAACCTCGAAAACGAAACCTGGGTTGAATCAGCCAACGTGATCAACGGCACAGATACGCCGGAAGCTGCCGCCAAGAAGCTGCAGGACGGTCTCGACAGCTGGTACAAGCCGGCCAAGTAAAACAAACCATAGCCGGAGCGTCCGTGAAGGAGGCTCCGGCTATTTCTTTATCGGAACATTGGGCGCTTCTTGCGCTATCATCCGTGTGAACGGCCGTCATGCGCCGCAAAAGTCATGACCAAGAATATCAGGGGACTCTGATTTAATGAGCACAGTCGAACAAGCAATCGTTGATCGGGGCGCCGACAGGCGGCCGCGGCGCTGGCACATTTTGGTGTTCCTGGCGCCGGCGGTGCTCGTCTATACCGCCATCATGATCCTGCCGCTCATCGAGACGCTGCGGCTGTCGCTCTTCAATGTGAAAGATGGTCAGAGCGTTTTCGTCGGTCTCGGCAATTTCAACGTGCTTTTCGGTGACCCGCGCTGGGCTGCCAGCTTCTGGAACGCGCTGCGCAACAATTTTGTCTTCTTCCTCATACACATGATCGTGCAAAATCCGATTGGCGTCGCCCTCGCGGCGCTGCTCTCGGTGCCGAAGCTGCGGTTCGGCGCTTTCTACCGCACGGCAATGTTCCTGCCGACGCTGCTCTCCTTCGTCATCGTCGGCTTTATCTGGAAGCTGATACTGTCGCCGATCTGGGGCGTATCGCCATTTCTCCTCGATCTCGTTGGTTTGAAGTCGATCTTCTCGCCCTGGCTCGGCAAGCCCGGCACGGCGCTTATCGCCGTCTCGCTGATCTCCGTCTGGCAATATGTCGGCATACCGATGATGCTGATCTACGCGGCGATGCTGAATATTCCCGATGAAGTTCTCGAAGCTGCGGAATGCGATGGCGTCACCGGCTGGAGCCAATTCTGGAAGATCAAGCTGCCGTTGATCCTGCCGTCAATCGGCATCATTTCGATCCTGACCTTCGTGGGCAATTTCAATGCTTTCGATCTCGTCTACACGGTTCAGGGCGCGCTGGCGGGTCCTGACGGTTCGACGGATATTCTGGGCACTCTACTTTACCGCACCTTCTTCGGCTTCCAGCTGCAGATCGGTGACAAATCCATGGGCGCGACGATTGCGACAGTGATGTTCCTGATCATCCTCACCGGCGTTTGTCTCTACCTCTTTGCCATCCAGCGGCGCATGCGCCGGTACCAGTTCTAAGCGAGGCACCAAAATGGCAAAACCAACCGCATCGCCACTTCGCACGGGCCTCGTCCATCTCGCACTCGGCGCCTATACGCTTATCGCGCTGTTTCCGGTGTTCCTTGTCGTCATCAACTCCTTCAAGGACCGGGCGTCGATCTTCCGCGACCCGCTTGCGATCCCGACACCGTCAACGTTCAGTCTCATCGGTTATAATACGGTGCTGACCCAGGGCGACTTCGTCCTCTATTTCCAGAACAGCTTCATCGTTACCGCCGTATCGATCTTCTTCGTGCTGCTCTTTGGCGCGATGGCGGCTTTCGCCCTTTCCGAGTATCGATTTAAGGGCAATACGCTTATGGGCCTCTACCTTGCCCTCGGAATCATGATCCCGATCCGCCTTGGAACGGTCGCGATCCTGCAGGGCATGGTCGCGGCGGGCCTCGTCAACACGCTGACAGCGCTCATTCTCGTCTATACGGCCCAGGGCCTGCCGCTTGCAGTGTTCATCCTCAACGAGTTCATGCGTACCGTCTCCGACGATCTGAAAAATGCCGGCCGTATCGATGGTCTTTCGGAGTATTCGATCTTCTTTCGCCTGGTGTTGCCGCTGGTTAAGCCCGCAATGGCAACCGTGGCCGTCTTCACGATGATCCCGATCTGGAACGATCTCTGGTTCCCGCTCATCCTAGCGCCGAGCGATGCGACGAAGACAGTCACGCTCGGATCGCAGGTGTTTATCGGCCAGTTCGTGACCAACTGGAACGCTGTTCTTGCCGCCCTTACGCTGGCGATCGTGCCGGTTCTCGTCCTCTATCTCATCTTCTCGCGGCAGCTGATCCGCGGCATCACGTCGGGAGCCGTTAAATGACGACAGAAAAGACTATCCGTGTGCTTGTTGCTGGCCTCGGCAATATGGGCCGCAGCCATGCGCTCGCCTATCACAACAATCCCGGCTTCGAGATCGTCGGTCTGGTGAACAGGTCTGTCGTGCCGCTGCCGGAGGAACTCGCTTCCTACACGATCCATCCGTCATTCGAAACTACGCTGGCCGACCTCAAGCCGGACCTCGTATCGATCAATACCTATTCCGACAGCCATGCCGACTATGCGGTTGCGGCCATGGCGGCAGGGGCCGACGTCTTTGTCGAAAAGCCGCTCGCGACAACGGTAGCTGATGCGGAAAGGGTCGTTGCAGCGGCGAAGCAATACGGCCGCAAGCTGGTGATCGGTTACATCCTGCGCCACCATCCGTCATGGATGCGATTGATCGGCGAGGCACGCAAGCTCGGCGGTCCCTACGTTTTTCGCATGAACCTCAACCAGCAATCGTCGGGCACGACATGGGAAACCCATAAGTCGCTGATGAAGACGACGTCGCCTATCGTCGATTGCGGCGTGCACTATCTCGACGTGATGCTGCAAATAACCGATGCAACGCCGACGGAGGTGCGCGGCATGGGCGTGCGGCTCTCCGATGAGATCGATGCCGGCATGTATAATTACGGCCATCTGCAAGTGCTGTTTGATGACAGGTCGGTGGGCTGGTACGAGGCCGGGTGGGGTCCGATGATGTCGGAGACGGCCTTCTTCGTGAAGGATGTGATATCGCCGAATGGCTGTGTTTCGATCGTCATGGACCAGAACGCGAAGTCCGACGATATCGACTCGCATACGAAGACTTCGACCATCAAGCTGCATTCGGCAAAGACCGGCAAGGACGGCCGCTTTGCCGCGCCCGACGAGCTTCTGAACATGGCCGGGGAACCCGGGCACCAGGAACTCTGCGATCTCGAGCAGGCCTTCGTGCTGAAAGCAATCCGCGAAAATCTCGACCTCGACCGGCACATGCGTGACGCCGTGCGCTCGCTGAGCGTCTGCCTTGCTGCGGATGAAAGCGTGCGGACCGGCAGGCCGGTAAAGCTATAATTTAGAATCAACGAACGGGAACAAGACATTGGGTTCTTTGAAGATTGAGAATATCCGCAAGTCGTTCGGCCAAGTCGACGTCCTTAAGGGCATCGACCTTGAGGTTGCGGACGGTGAGTTCGTCATATTTGTCGGCCCTTCGGGCTGCGGCAAGTCCACCTTGCTGCGGGTCATTGCCGGCCTCGAAGACGCGACCTCCGGCGATATTCTGATCGACGGCAAAAAGGTCAACAACACGCCGCCCGCCAAGCGCGGCATCGCCATGGTGTTCCAGACCTATGCGCTCTATCCGCACCTTTCGGTACGGGACAATATGGGCCTCGGGCTGAAGCAGGCAGGCAAGCCGGCCGAAGAGATCAAGGAACGTACCAAGATCGCGTCATCAATGCTGTCCCTCGACGACTATCTGGAGCGGCGCCCGGCAGAGCTTTCGGGCGGCCAGCGCCAGCGCGTCGCCATCGGCCGCGCGATCGTTCGCGAGCCGGAGCTCTTCCTCTTCGATGAGCCGCTTTCAAACCTTGATGCGGCGCTCCGGGTGAACACGCGCCTCGAAATCGCGCGCCTGCATCGCCAGCTCAAGGCGACCATGATCTATGTGACGCATGACCAGGTTGAGGCGATGACCCTCGCCGACAAGATCGTGGTCCTCAATAAGGGCAGGATCGAGCAGGTCGGCTCGCCGATGGAACTCTACAATGCGCCGCAGACGATTTTCGTTGCCGGCTTCATAGGTTCGCCGCAGATGAACCTTATCGATGCCACCAAACTCGGACAGAGCGGCGCCAGGACAATTGGCGTAAGGCCGGAACATATCGATGTCAGCAAGACATCCGGCGAATGGAAAGGCTCGGTCATCCATGTCGAGCATCTCGGCGCCGATACGATCATCTACCTTCAGACCGATTTCGGTCCGCTGACGGTACGCCTCTTCGGCGAGCACCAATATGAGGTCGACAGCACGTTGTTTGCGACGCCGATGCCGGGCCGCACCTATCGTTTCGACAAGGACGGGCAGGCTATCAAAGGCTGAGACGCCGGGCCGGGCTGCAATCCGAAAATTGCGCTGTGGGCGGTAGGGTTCACCAAATCCGCCCATGACATGGATGGGGTATTGCGCCATAGTCCGGCTCGCGCGGAATCACGCGCGAGTTGCAATACTTCAGGGCAGGACGACGACGATGGTCTGGACACCGGATACCAAGCGCTACGACACGATGAAATATAATCGCTGCGGCAAGAGCGGTCTGCGGCTGCCGGCCATTTCGCTCGGCCTGTGGCACAATTTCGGCAACGACACCCCGCATCAGCTCAAGCAGGCGATCTGCCGTCAGGCCTTCGATCTCGGCGTCACTCATTTTGACCTCGCCAATAATTACGGCCCGCCTCCGGGCTCGGCAGAGGAAGCGTTCGGCGAAATCTTGCGAACCGATTTCAAGGGATACCGGGACGAACTGATCATTTCCTCGAAGGCCGGCTACAACATGTGGCCCGGTCCCTACGGCGAGTGGGGCAGCCGCAAATATATCGTCGCGAGCTGCGACCAGAGCCTCAAGCGCCTCGGTCTCGACTATGTCGATATCTTCTATTCGCACCGTTTCGATCCGGATACGCCGCTCGAAGAAACGATGATGGCGCTCGATCACATTGTTCGCTCCGGGCGCGCGCAATATGTCGGTCTTTCCTCGTACAATTCGAAGCGCACGCGCGAGGCGGAGGCCATCCTCGAAGAGCTTGGCACGCCGTGCCTCATCCATCAGCCGAGCTATTCGATGATCAACCGCTGGATCGAAGATGACGGCCTGATCGACACGCTCGAAGAACTTGGCATCGGGTCCATCGTCTTTTCGCCGTTGGCGCAGGGCATGCTGACCGACAAATATCTGAAGGGCGTTCCGGAGGAGAGCCGCGCTGCGCAGGGCAAATCCCTCAACCCGGAATTTTTGAGTGACCGCAACCTCAAGAATATAAGCGCGCTCAACGCCATTGCTTCAAAGCGCGGGCAAACGCTGGCGCAGATGGCGCTGGCGTGGGTTTTGCGCAAGGGACGTATTACCACGGCGCTGATCGGGGCGAGCAAGCCGCAGCAGGTCGTCGATTGCGTCAAGGCGCTGGACAATCTCGAGTTCAGCGATGCGGAGCTTGCGGAAATCGACAGCTACGCCAACGACGCCAATATCAACCTCTGGGCAGCTTCGGCCGAGCGCAAGGGTCCTGAGCGCAAGCCCGTCAAAATGGATTGATACCCGCCATTTGCAATCGCTTGGGGCGCTAGCGTCACAGGCGATTGGCAGCGCAGCGCTAATATGCGAAATGTCTGCGCCAGAGTTATGCTGATTGGAGCCTTTCAATGAAGATTGCGATGATCGGGACCGGATATGTCGGTCTGGTATCCGGTGTTTGCTTTGCCGAATTCGGCTTCCAGGTGACCTGCGTCGACAAGAACCCCGCGATCATCGAGCGGTTGCAGGCCGGCGAAGTCACGATCTTCGAACCGGGGCTCGACGACCTGCTCGACCGTAATGCCAAGGACGGACGTCTCGTATTCACCACCGACCTTGCGACAACTGTTGCCGATGCGGATGTCATCTTCATCGCCGTGGGCACGCCGTCGCGCCGCGGCGATGGCGAGGCTGACCTTCAATATATCCATGCAGCCGCAGACGAGATCGCAGCGGCGATGAAACCCGATGCCGTCATCGTCATCAAGTCGACCGTCGTCGTCGGCACCAATGCCGATGTGCGGGCGCGCATCGCCAAGGCAAGGCCGGGCGTTGCGTTCTCGATGGTATCGAACCCTGAATTCCTGCGTGAAGGCTCTGCTGTAGAAGACTTTCTTCGGCCGGACCGTGTGGTCGTCGGCGTGCATGATGAGGCGGGTGCGATCGCGATGAGGCGGGTCTACCGCCCGCTTTACCTGCGCGAGACGCCGATGATCGTCACGACGCTCGAAAACGCCGAGATCATCAAATATGCCGCGAACGCATTCCTTGCCATGAAGGTGACCTTCATCAACGAGGTCGCCGACCTTTGCGAGAAGGCGGGCGGCAATGTTCAGGATGTCGCCCGCGCCATCGGCATGGACAATCGCATCGGTTCGAAATTCCTGCATGCCGGTCCGGGTTTCGGTGGTTCCTGTTTCCCGAAGGATACGCGCGCCTATGCCGCCACGGGCCGCAAGCTTGACGCGCCACAAACGCTGATCGAGCAGGTGGTCTCAATCAATGAGCAGCGCAAGCGCTCCATGGCGGAGCGAGTGATAGAGGCCGCACAGAAGCATGGCGTGAAGAGCGTCGCGGTCCTCGGCATCGCCTTCAAGCCGAATACCGACGATATTCGCGAGTCTCCGGCACTCGATATCATTCCGCTATTGCAAAAAGCGGGGCTGACAGTTCGGGCGCACGATCCGGAGGCGCGCACCGCGGCCGAACAGGTGCTGAGCGGCGTCAACTGGTGCAAGTCGGCCTATGAGGCCGTGGAAGGGGCGGGGATTACGCTGCTCCTCACCGAATGGAACGTCTACCGGGCCCTTGATCTGAAGCGAGTCGCAAGCCTGATGGATGGAAACATCCTGTTTGACCTGCGCAACGTCTATAGCGGGCAGGACCTCGACGGCACCGGCCTCGAGTACCATTCCGTGGGCCGGCCGCTGATCGGCAGAGCAAGCTGAGGCGCTCAATGCTTCAGCCTTTAAGCTCCAGCGGAAAAGGTGTTCTCTCCCAGAACTTGCCGATCTTGTACGTTTTGACCGTGGCCGACTCCCAGTCATGCAGGATTTGTGCGACCTCGGCGCGGTCTTCGGCGTGAAGCGCCTTATGGAAACGCGGGGTTAGCGTGTTCAAATGTTTGAGCGAGCGATCACTGCTTTCGAGCTTTTCGCAGGCAGAGGCGAATTCACCCTTCATTGCGTGGTTCATGACTTCGCTGAGTTCAAGTGTGGGCGACGCTATCCACGGAACCTGAAGGCACGAAAGATATGAATGATAGTCGTCGAGTGTGTCGATAGCATGCAATTGCGCCAGTACCTCTTCGGCCGTATCGAGCACTTGCGAGACCATTTCAGGATCACCAGCGTCCCAACCACTGCCGAGCACTCGTCCTTCCTGGTCAGTAGGATAAAATCGCTCCCCCCAGCCCAGCCGGAACTCCGGGAGCGCCGGCACCAGCGACTGAACGGACAAACGCGATCCGAATATTTTCGGGTCACGGCGGCTTTCGAAGTGGACACCGCGCAGGATGTGCCGCACGGGCTTGATGAACACAAAGCGCCACATCGAGAAAAGGTCATCGCGGCGCTCGATGAGCGGGCGCACGGCATTTCGTACATCGCGAATTGTGGTCATGGTCTGATTCCCCGCGAACCGGGGAATAGGTTCCTATAAATCGTGCCAGAGAATCAATTCGACTCTAGTCGCAGGCTTTGGGAACTGCCTAAAGAGATCGCCCGGATAAGGCCCATGACTAGGGCTCGGCCCTATACAACGTCACCGTCGTGCGCCGGCCCTTGCTGTAGTTGATGCCGGAGACGGTGGCGATGGCGGCGACGGATTTCTCGCCCCCCGGCAGGCTGGCGATGAAACCGTTGCGCTGTCCTTCATCCACCGCTGCAATCGCGCATTTCGGATTGGCCAGAATGTGCTGGGCGGCTCCGGCCCCGTCGGTCAGCACCGTATTCGTGCCGGCAAGGAAGACGAGGCTTGGTTCGGCATAGCTGGCAGAGGCCAGCACGCTGTCCGGGCAGGGCTTTGCTGCCTTGTAGGCATCGGCGATCGCCGGGCTCAGCCACATTGGCGTCAGGGCAGGAACGACGCCCCATGTAAGCAATCCGAGGGTAATTATAGCAAAGGTTGCAGAAGCTTGCAGTGCACCCTTCAAGTTGTGATTCAGGATGAGCCCGCTGGCGAAGAGCCCTGCGGCGAACGCTGTGAAGAAGGCGATGATGCCGGGAAGCGAGAAGGAGCCGGTCATCACGTAAGGCAGGACGAGGCCTGCGCCCATCAGCGCCACCGTGGCGGCGGCAAGGCCGAGCAGGGTCAGCCGTTCGATCCAGATCTGCCATTTGCCATGATAGGGCCCCGATGCGACCCCCGTGTCGACGGCCCAGGCCATGATCAGGAGGAGCGCTGGATAGGCGGGCAGGACATAGTGCGGCAGTTTGGTGGGGATCAATTCTGTCACCAGCCAGAACGGCACGTACCAGGCGACCAGAAAGGCAAGGCGCGGATCTTCGCGCAAGCGCCCGAGCGCCTGCAGGCCGCCGCGGACCGCCAGCACGCCGAACGGCCAGATGAAGAAAACGAAGATCAGGGCGAAATAGCCGGGCGGCGCACCATGGCTTTCCTGCGCGTCACCCACCTTGGAAAGGAAATCCTTGTTGACCGATTCGTTGAAGAAGGCGCCGCCGCTTTTCATGGTGATCATGATCAGCCAGGGCAGGACGATCGCAAGCAGGATGAGGATGCCGGCAATGGGCTTCAGCCGCTTCAGCCAGCGCCATTCGCGGTAGTAGAGGCTGAGCGATGCCATTGTTAGCAGACTGACGAAAGGCGTAATGGGTCCCTTGATCAATACGCCGATAGCCGTCGCCACCCAGAAGGTGAGCGCGGGCGCCCAGGTTTCGGCCGCTTGCCTGCGGCTCGCCATCCACATGAAGGCGAGCGCCGCCTGTGCAATGACGACGGTTGCGAGCACTGTCGCGTCCGTCTTGGCGACGCGCGCTTCAAAGCCGAGCATGACGATCGAGGCGAGGGCAATCCCGGCGAGAAGACCGGCGCTTTGCCCGAAAAGGAAAGCGCCAAGCGTCGCGGTTGCCAGCACGGCTACGGTCGCGCCCGTCACCGAGACGAGGCGGTAGGCCCAGGCGGGCGCCTTGTCGTCAAAGCCGGTCAGCTTCAAGGCAGCGCTTTGCAGCCAGTAGATGCCGATCGGCTTTTTGTAGCGCGAGGCATCCTGAAAGCGGATATCGACATAGTCGCCGCTTTCCGCCATCTGGTGAGTGGCCTGGATATAGCGCGACTCGTCGCGGTCGAGCGGGGGGATCAAGGCGATGCCCGGCACGAACGAAACGATGCAGATGAAGACCAGCAGCAGATAGTGGCTCAGGCGTAACCGCCGCGGCGTCGTGGCGGCAGGCGTTGCGTTTATGTGGCTCGCCAATGCGCTCACGAGTCTTGCGTCATCGCTTTCTTCTCATTGGCGATCAGCCAGAGATTGCGAACGTAAACGACAAGTCCGAGGCCTTGTCCGGCGATGAAGACGGGGTCCTTGCGCACGATGGCGTAGACGAACAGCAGCGCGCCGCCGAACAGCGAGAAGAACCAGAACGTGACAGGCACGACGCTGCGTTTTGCCCGTTCCGATGCCAGCCATTGCAGGACGAAGCGCATGGTAAAGCACGCCTGCGCAAAGAATCCGAGCACGACCCAGGCATCGAACTGCGCGACGAATACCGAGTGCAGCCAATTGGTTATAGCGTCAGCCATGGCTGATCTCCGTGATAGTTGGGACGGTCTTGCGGCGTTTTCTCAGCCACCAGACACCATATAGATCGAGAATGCCGCGCAGGCCGCGGTCGAGGATGCCGTAGTTGGACTTGCCGTGCCGCCGTTCGCGATCGACGACGTCGACATGGACGACGCCATAGCCTTCGCGAATGACGAGCGCGGGCAGATAGCGGTGCCAGCCGTCGAAGAAGGGCAGTTCGCGAAAGATCTGCGTGTGCAGCGCTTTCAGGCCGCAACCGGAATCGCGCGTATTGTCCTTGAGGATCGCACCGCGCAGGCGATTGGCATATTTCGAGGCGAACTGCTTGAGCTTGGTGTCGGTTCGCTTCAAGCGCTGGCCCGCAGCAATGCCAGTCCTTGGACCGGCTTCAAGAAGGGCATCGGCAAGCTGCGGCAGATAGGCAGGGTTGTTCTGGCCGTCGCCATCCATGGTCACGACGACATTGCCCTTGGCGGCGAAGACCCCTGAACGAACTGCGGCGCTCTGGCCGGCGGATTTGTCATGGCGCACATGGCGCAGCGGCTTGCCTGCCATGATGCGGCCGGCGAGCACGTCGCCGGTGGTATCCGTCGAGCCGTCATCCACGACAATGACCTCGTAGCTGCGGCCATCCATGGCGGCATCCACTTCATCGAGGAGAAAGGCTAGATTGGCGGCCTCGTTGCGGCAGGGAATAACAATGGTGATTGCCGGATTGCTCAAGTCAGACGCTTTCGTATTGTCTCATCAGGCGCGCTCCATAACATTGAACGCACCGGCTTGCCATACCTCAATTCACGCAACGCCCGGGCTGATCACCGCTTATCGCGAATGTCGGATAGCGTCCTTGTCGGCGTGATTGCTTCCGGATCGAGGCGGATTTCGATGATGGCGGGCTTGCCGCTGGCAACTGCCCGTTGCCATGCCGGTTCGAAAGCATCCGTCGTTTCGACAGTCTCGCCGTGGCCGCCAAAGGCTCGGGCAAGCATCGCGAAATCGGGATTGGTGAGTTCGGTGGCTGAGACGCGCCCCGGATATTCGCGCTCCTGGTGCATGCGGATCGTGCCGTAAATGCTGTTGTTGATGACGAGAACAATGATCGGCAGATCATACTTCACCGCTGTTGCGAAATCCTGGCCGTTCATCAGGAAACATCCGTCGCCGGCAAAGCACACCACCATGCGGTCCGGGTAAAGCTGCTTGGCGGCGACAGCGGCCGGCAAGCCGTATCCCATCGAGCCGGAAGTCGGGGCAGCTTGCGTGCCGAAGCGGCGGAAACGATGAAAACGATGCAGCCAGGTGGCGTAGTTGCCCGCACCGTTGGTCATGATCGCATCTTCCGGAAGGACGCTTTCGAGGTAGGTCATGATCGGCCCCATCGCAACCTGGCCCGGGCCTGTCTGCGGCGGCGTCGACCAGGCGAGATAGGATTGGTGCGCCGTTTCAGCTTCGCCCGGCCAGTTGATGTGCGATGGTGGCGCAAGATGCTCCACCACGGCCGCGAAGGCATCGGCCGCTGCATTTATGGCAAGGCTCGGGCGATAGACCCGTCCGAGTTCCTCCGCATCCGGATGAACGTGGATCAGCGTCTGTTTCGGGTACGGACTGTCCATCAGCGTATAGCCGGACGAGGGCATTTCGCCGAAACGGCCGCCGACGAGGAGCAGAACGTCGGCCTCCTTGACCCGCGCGCCCAGCGCCGGATTGATGCCGATGCCGACATCGCCGGCATAATTGGGGTGGAGATGGTCGAACAGCATCTGGCGACGAAACGAGCAACCAACCGGAAGCTGCCATTTCTCGGCAAAGCGCGCGATTGAATGAACCGCTTGCTCGCTCCAGCGCGAGCCGCCAAGGATCATGAACGGCTTCCGCGCGCCTTGCAAAAGGTCGGCGAGCTTCTCGATGACGGCAGCGGACGGGCCGGTTTCAACCGGCTGCCAGCCTTGCGCCGCGACGGCTTCCACCTTGTCGGTGAGCATATCTTCGGGCAGCGCCAGTACGACCGGCCCAGGACGGCCGGAGGTCGCAACGGCGAAGGCGCGCGTGACAAACTCGGGGATACGGCGGGCATCGTCGATCTCGGCAACCCATTTTGCCGTGTCAGCAAAGAAGCGGCGGTATTCGACCTCCTGAAACGCCTCGCGTTCGCGGGCGTCGCGCTGCACCTGGCCGATGAAGAGGATGAGCGGCGTCGAATCCTGCATGGCGATGTGGATGCCGGGGGATGCGTTGGTTGCACCTGGACCCCGGGTGACGAAACAGATACCGGGCTTGCCCGTGAGCTTGCCCCAGGCGTCCGCCATCATCGCCGCGCCGCCCTCGGCCCGGCACACCGTCACGCCGATATTGGCGTCGTAGAGCGCGTCGAGCACCGCAAGATAGCTCTCGCCCGGAACACAGAAGAGCCGCTCGGCGCCATTGGCGACCAGAGCTTCAACGATCAGTTCACCGCCGGTTTTCATCGGTAATATCCTTCAATTCGTTCAATATATCGGCGCTGTGTTCGCCGAGGCGGGGCGAGGGACGCTCGTACTGCAGGGGGGTCTTGGACATGACGATAGGCGTGCGCACGGAAGGGATAGTACTGCCGTGGCTGTCTTCAAGGTCAAGGCGCAACTGGCGCGCGACGATCTGCGGGTCGTCGAACATTTCGCCTATGCCATTGATGGGGCCAGCGGGGACGGCATTGCCGGCGCAGGCATCGAGCAGTTCCGCCCGGCTGCGCTTTGCCGTCTCGGCGCGGATCAATGCGGTCAACTCCACGCGATGTTCGAGGCGGGCACGGTTGGTCAGAAATCGCGGATCGCTTGCGAGCGCATCGAGGCCGACGATCGAGCAGAAGCGGGCAAACTGACCGTCATTACCGACGGCAAGGATCATATGGCCATCCGCTGTCGGCACCACTTCGTAGGGCGAAATATTCGGATGGGCATTGCCCATCCGGTGCGGGCTCTTGCCGGTCGCAAGGTAGTTCATGGCCTGGTTGGCCATCACGGCTGACTGGACGTCAAACAGCGCCATGTCGACCATCTGGCCTTCGCCGGTCTTGGCGACGTGCGCCAGCGCCGCCTGGATGGCGATCACCGAATAAAGTCCGGTAAAGACGTCGGCGACGGCAAGGCCCACTTTCTGCGGTTCGCGGTCCGGCTCACCGGTGACCGACATCAGCCCCGACATGCCCTGGATGATGAAATCATAGCCCGCCTGCGCTGCGTAGGGACCGGTCTGCCCAAAGCCGGTGATCGAACAGTAGACCAGCTTGGGGTTGTCGGCGCTGAGGGTTTCATAGTCGAGCCCGTATTTGCGTAGCCCGCCCACTTTAAAGTTCTCAAGAACGACATCTGCCGTCCGGCAAAGCGCGCGCACGGTCTCCTGTCCCTCGGGCGTAGCGAAATCGGCGGTAATTGAACGCTTGCCGCGATTGCAGGCGTGGAAATAGGCGGCGGAAAGGTTCTCCCCCTCGCTGCTGGTGATAAAGGGTGGTCCCCAGCCGCGCGTTTCATCGCCGCCGGCAGGGTTTTCCACCTTGATCACATCGGCGCCGAGGTCCGCGAGGATTTGTCCGGCCCAGGGTCCCGCCAGTACGCGGGCAAGTTCAATGACACGGATACCTTTGAGGGGTGCATCAGGCATGATCAGTTTTGTACCAGTTCTTTCGTTGAATGTTTTCCGACGCGCAGCGCCCAGGAGGCAAAATCCTGCATGATCTCGTCACGGTTGATTTCGTTGAGGCCCTCATGGCGCGTGTCTTGATAGATCCGGCTTTCGACATCGGTGAAACCGAGGCGCAAGAGGCGCTCTTCGAGCTCCTTGACCGACTTGCCTTTCGCCGTGGCCGGATCCTCGGCGCCGCCGACAAGATTGAATGGCAGGTTGCGGCGCAACGTGGCGAGAAGAGCATCGTTGGTACCGACGTTCATGAAATCGAAAATGTCGCGCCACATGCTGACCGTCGGGTCCCAGCCCGAGAGCGGATCGGCGAGATAGGCATCCACCTCGTCGGGATCGCGCGATAGCCAGTCGGAAGCCGTGCGGGCATTCTTGACCCTGCGGGCCCAGTCGCGAAAGGTGAGCTTTGGCAGGATCATGCTGGGGACGTCGGAACCGAGGAGCATCCGTTCTGCCCGTAAAATACCGAGTGCAAGGCGATTGAGGGACGCCGTTGAAAAGTTGGTGTTCCAGATTGCGGTCCCGCTGACATTCTCGGGATGCTTCAGGATATAGTTGAGCGCAACCAGCCCGCCCATTGAATGGCCGAAGAGGATGAGCGGCAGTCCGGGATTCCGGTTGCGGGCGAGGTGGTTGACGACATCGACATCGTCGAGCACGTGCTGGCGCCCGGCTTGTTGGGCAAAGCGTCCTGCCGGGGCTCCCGGCGCTTTGGTCAGGCCATGGCCGCGATGGTCATGGGCATAAACGTGAAAGCCCCTCTCGCTCAGAAACTGCGCAAAGCGGGCATAGCGCAAGGAGTGCTCGCTGACGCCGTGGCAAATCTGGACAATGCCGCATGGCTCCGCTTCTGCCTGCGAGACCCGAACGGCAAGCGCAGCCCCCGTCGCAGTGCGTATTGTCTCAACATCCTTGAATGCCATTCGCAGCCTCCCGCCCGCAATTGAAAGGGTGGCGCGGGATTAGTCAATGCGGAATAAGTCCATATCAATATCGCCCAAATTATCGCGGCGCTGCCTATTAAATAAACAGATAAAACTTTGTGCAACTTTCTTTTGCAAAACCACTTGCAATCGATAAAAACATGCCGCAGAACTTCACTCCGAAAGAAACGGGTTCTGACCTTTCGTCGCTTTTGCAGATGATCGAGCGGCCCATCTTGCCAGTTACATGGCCGTTCAAGGGAGAAGAGGACGCTCCCCGAATGCGGCACCAGAGGGGAAACCGGGTGACGGAAATATCCGCGCCCGGTTTCGCTCATTTTGGGACAGGTTATCTGAAACTAGTGGTGAGGTGCGGGCCGGGCCGCGAAATAAAACGCCCGCGCATTGCCACCGGAGCGCCTTTCCCCTAAATACGGCGCAACTTCATTCACACGAATACGAACATCGGAGTGACGCGCGTTATGGCACGCCAATTCATTTATCATATGGCCGGTCTCAATAAGGCCTATGGCACCAAGAAAGTTCTCGAGAATATTCATCTCTCCTTCTATCCCGACGCCAAGATCGGCATTCTCGGCCCGAACGGCGCCGGCAAGTCGACGATCCTCAAGATCATGGCGGGAACGGATAAGGAGTTCACCGGGGAGGCCTGGCTTGCCGATGGAGCAACGGTTGGCTATCTCGCCCAGGAGCCCGCTCTCGACGCCAGCAAGGACGTCATGGGCAATGTGATGGAGGGTGTCGCCGACAAGAAGGCGATCCTCGACCGCTATAACGAACTGATGATGAACTATTCCGACGAGACCGCCGATGAAGGCGCCAAGCTCCAGGACATCATCGACGCCAAGAACCTCTGGGATCTGGAATCGCAGGTCGAGATGGCGATGGAAGCCTTGCGCTGCCCGCCTGGCGACGCCGATGTCACCACGCTCTCCGGCGGTGAACGCCGCCGGGTCGCGCTGTGCCGCCTTTTGCTGTCGCAACCTGACCTGTTGCTTCTCGACGAACCGACCAACCATCTCGATGCCGAAACGACTGCATGGCTTGAAAAGCACCTGCGCGAATATCCCGGCGCCGTTCTGCTCATTACTCACGATCGCTACTTCCTCGACAATGTGACCGGCTGGATCCTCGAACTCGATCGCGGCCGCGGCATCCCATACGAGGGCAACTACTCGGCCTATCTCGAATCGAAATCGAAGCGCATGCAGCAGGAAGGCCGCGAAGAGGCGTCGCGCCAGAAGGCACTTGAGCGTGAGCGCGAGTGGATCGCAGCAAGCCCGAAAGCACGCCAGGCCAAGTCCAAGGCCCGTATCAAGGCCTATGACGAACTGGTCGATGCGGCCAACGACCAGCGTCCGGGCGACGCCCAGATCATCATTCCGGCTGGCGAGCGCCTTGGGCAGGTGGTGATCGAGGCTGAGAATCTCACCAAGTCCTTCGGCGACCGGGTTCTGATCGAGGACCTTACCTTCAAGCTGCCTCCGGGTGGCATCGTCGGCGTCATCGGTCCGAACGGCGCCGGCAAGACGACACTGTTCAAGATGATCACTGGCCAGGAGAAGCCGGACTCCGGATCGATCCGCATCGGTGACACAGTCCATCTCGGCTATGTCGATCAGAGCCGCGATCACCTCAAGGGCGACAAGAACGTCTGGGAGGAGATTTCGGGCGGCAACGATATCATCAAGCTTGGCAAGCACGAGATGAATTCGCGCGCCTATGTCTCTGCCTTCAACTTCAAGGGTGGCGACCAGCAGCAGAAAGTCGGCAATCTATCGGGCGGTCAGCGCAATCGCGTGCATCTTGCCAAAATGCTGCAGTCCGGCGGCAATGTGCTGCTTCTCGACGAGCCGACGAACGACCTCGACACCGAAACGCTTTCGGCGCTCGAGGATGCGCTCGAAAAGTATGCGGGCTGTGCCGTGATCATCAGCCACGATCGCATGTTCCTCGACCGTCTTGCGACGCATATCCTGGCCTTCGAAGGTGACAGCCACGTTGAATGGTTCGAAGGAAACTTCGAGGAATATGAGAACGACAAGATCCGCCGCCTCGGCCCGGACAGCGTCAACCCGAAGCGTCCGACCTACAAGCGCCTGACGCGGTAAGTCCGCATGTTCGAGCGGCTGAAGGAACGCGGTTTTGATATCCTGGCGCTTCACCACGCCGAAGCCATCGTCACCATGGACATGGCCGGCGCGGAGAACGACCTCGAAACGGTGCTGCTCGATCTGACGATCCCCGTCACCGAAATTGTCGCGGGCGGGGGAGGCGAGGCGCGGCTGACGCAGCGTCTGCGCCGTGGTCTCGCCGAACGGGGTTGGAGCAAGCGCAATATCCGCGTCCGCAAGACCGTTCGCTGGTCCGAATTCGATGAGGAAAGGGAGGTCGCCTCCCTCTCCCATGAAATCGATCACGTGAAGGCCTTCGGGCCGCAAGGCTCGGTGTTCGCGCTCGAAATCGAGTGGAACAACAAGGACCCCTTCTTCGACCGCGACCTTGAGAGCTTCAAGCGGCTGCACGCCGAGGGCGCTGTCTCCGTTGGCGGGCTCATTACCCGCGGCGAGAGCCTTCAGAATGATATGCGGACGATCCTGCGCCGCTTTGCAGATGAAAGGGCGGTCGATGAACTCGGCCAGCTCGACAGCTTCAATTACGTTCCGACGCGGCGTCAGCGCGAAATGATCCTGACAAGGGCCGAGCGTACCGGCGATTTCCGGCAAGCATGGGTGGATGCATTCGTCGGCGACAAGTTCGGCGAGGCGACGACCCACTGGCGCAAGCTGCGCGACCGCGTCTTGCGCGGCGTCGGCAACCCGTGCCCGCTTGTCCTTATCGGCATACCTTCATCGGTGGTGACGTTCGATCACTCCGCGGCTTCCGCCGCGGAATTATAGGCGTAGGTCTTCCAGGTCGGCTTGTAGTCCTCGTCGGCCTGATTGCCCCAATAGGTCCAGTTTGGCCGCGTCCCGCGTGCAAAAAGTTCGAGGTAAGGACCCTTCGAGCAGCTTTCGATCAGGTCGTACTGCTCGTCGGGCTTGCGCGAGTGTTCGCGTTTGCGCGACGAAAGATAGTTCACCTGGCTGCGGCCCGGCGCCAGGGTGCGGGCGTTCTTGCCGCGAACGCCGAAGAGCAAGACTTCGGTGACGTTGCGGAAATAGAAGCCGACGCCGCGCCCGTCAGAGCCGCCATCCTTGCGCACCTTGTGCCAGATGATGTTCGACTTGTACTCGAATCCCCAGGATTGCATGACCCGCAGCCCTTCCGGCAGCAGCGCATTCGGCACCCACAGGTAGAGATGCGCAGGTTGCGCTGTCAGGTCGGCGATCGGCAGGGCGCAGATATCGTCGGTCGTCATCGTGCCGTAGCGCGACAGGCGCTTGTGCTCCGGAGCGACCTTTCCAGTGCGATTGGTGAAGCGCCACGGCGGATCGGCAAGGACGGTGTGATAACGCTTTCCTGCGGTTCGTTTCGCCAAATCTATGGCTGCGTCCATAACTTCAGCGTTCACGACAAACCTCCGGTGGGAAAAGAACGAAAGCAGAACACATAACGATTGTCAATCGGAGACGATTCGCCTTTCCAGTGGGTTGTAGCATGCCATAGGCGCAAGGTATTGCCGAGCCGCAATAGTTCACCGAATTCTCATGACTCTTTTTGACAGATTCATCAGGGATATTTGCTGGTGTTGCCCGCAGTTTTTCATAAAATGCGGCGGCTTTCACGGCGCATATTTTCAGGAGCGTTTATGAACGACCTTTTTTCAACCGGCCCCGAGATATTGCCCGCGCGCAAGCTCAGCGGGCGTGTCAGCGGCCTGTTCGAGGCACGCGCCGGCGATTTCGTCACGGCGCCGTCGGCGGAACTCAGGGTTACTTTCGACGGAATTGTCGGTGATTTTCATGCCGGCCCGACGCGGAAATCCGGCGGTCGTGAGCCCTGGTATCCGCGCGGCACGGAAATGCGCAACGAACGGCAGCTCTCGATTCTTGCGCCGGACGAACTCGTACAAGTTGCAGCCGGCATGGGGCTTACCGAACTCAGGGCCGAGTGGATCGGCGGCAACATGCTGATCGACGGGATCCCGTCGCTTTCTATGCTCCCGCCGCGGACGCTGATATTTTTCGAGGGCGGTGTCACGTTGAAGGTCGACGGCCAGAACGCACCCTGCA
Source organism: Phyllobacterium sp. SYP-B3895 (assembly GCF_009647635.1). Classification (NCBI taxonomy): domain Bacteria; kingdom Pseudomonadati; phylum Pseudomonadota; class Alphaproteobacteria; order Hyphomicrobiales; family Phyllobacteriaceae; genus Phyllobacterium; species Phyllobacterium sp. SYP-B3895. The sequence continues at coordinate 462,000 of NZ_WJIG01000003.1, forward strand.
AGATTGCGGGGCGCTCGATCGGCGAACATGCGGGAAAGGCCGACCATACCGCGACTGCGCTCGATTTCGTTCGGGTCTCGCGGCGGATGCGCGGCATCGTCGCCTGGGTCGAAAAGCCCGGAACGATCGGTAGTGGCGAAAAGGTGGATGTGCGCATTCCCGAACAATGGATTTATCGCCCCTGAGGCTTGCGCGCGCCCGGGAATTGTGGCGAATGATCAGGCAGGTCCGGTGCCTGCGGCAAGCGTTGCGGGAGAATCGGGAAGCCGGTGAAAATTCGGCACGTGCCCAACGCTGTAAGGGGGATGGACGCGCATTTGCCACGGAACTTTCCGGAAGGCGCGCGGCTCAGTTGAACCTCAGTCAGAAGACCGGCCGGACCTCATAGCTCGAACCGCGTGGACGGCGGCGAGAGTTTCAAGCGTTGTTGGGAGCAAACAATGCACGATAAATGCCAAGGTCCGACTGCCGCCGACAATTTTTCCAAAGATGAACGCGCGGCAGTCTACAAAGCCATCCATACGCGCCGCGACGTGCGCGACCAGTTTCTTCCCAAGCCCATACCCAACGATGTACTTATGCGCCTGCTCGATGCGGCCCACCATGCGCCTTCGGTCGGCTTCATGCAGCCCTGGAATTTCATCCTGATCAGCGATCCCGAGTGCAAGCAGGAGGTGCATCAAGCCTTCACCCGCGCCAATGAGGAAGCGAGGGCAATGTTCACTGACGATCGCCAGGCGCTTTATGCTGCGCTGAAACTCGAAGGCATCCTCAAGTCGCCGCTCAACATCTGCATCACCTGCGATCGCACCCGTGGCGGGCGCGTCGTTCTTGGCCGCACCCATAACCGTCAGATGGACCTCTACAGTACCGTCTGCGCAGTGCAGAATCTCTGGCTTGCAGCGCGCGCCGAAGGCGTCGGCGTCGGCTGGGTCAGCATCTACCATGATACCGACATGCGCCGAATTCTCGGTATTCCCGCGCATGTCGAGATCGTCGCCTATCTCTGCGTCGGCTATGTGGATGAGCTCTACCAGGCGCCGGAGCTCGAGCAGCGCGGATGGCGCAAGCGACTGCCGCTGGATGAACTCATATTCCGGGACCGCTGGAGTGGATGCGCTGATCCAGGAACGCTCAGATCGGATCATCCTCATCCGGATCAAGCAGCCGTGTCGCCCGCCACTCCGTCAGTTTCCGGTTGATCGCTTCCAGCACGAAGAAACGCGCCGACTCCTTGTCGTAACCGTCGTCGCGAAGCACATCGTAATCCGTATGCTGGTGCCGGACATGCGCGACCGTCGCCAGCCACACCGCAATCGGCGGCGGCAGCGTCTTCATGTGCGGGGCATTTGCGGCGGCGCGGATCGGCTCGGAATCCGAATAGGGTACGGCCGGTAGCAGAAGTGTCAAAGCTTTGTTGATGGCGCGCTGGCGGTTCGTTCCGATGCTCATGCCGCTATCCTAGCCGATTCTCGTCCTATTTCAGGCGCGGCAAAAAATGTCGTCAACGGCAAAAACAACTTGCTTATGCGGCGTTTGTCACATAAACATATCTTTATGTCTTTTGAGGATTGGAAGCATGGACAAGCGTGATCTCAACTTGGACCTGATGGTCGATACGCTGAAAGCGGCAGCAGAGCCGAGCCGCCTGCGCATCCTCGCGCTCCTGTCACGCGGCGACCTTACCGTTTCCGATCTCACCTCCATCCTTGGCCAGTCGCAGCCGCGCGTGTCGCGGCATTTGAAGCTGCTGTTCGAGGCCAGCCTCATCAATCGCTACCAGGAGGGTTCCTGGGCCTATTTCCGCCTGGCCGACTCGCTGATCGTCGGTGACATCGCGCGGTCGCTGCTCGACCGCCTCGACTTCTCCGATCCTTTGCTCGAACGCGACCTCGAACGGCTTTCGTCTGTGAAGTTGCAGCGGCGCGAACGCGCAGCCGCCTATTTCAGCGCCAATGCAACGAGCTGGGATATGATCCGGTCGTTGCATGCGCCGGATGGCGCGGTGGAAGCAGCGCTCCTCAAGATCGTCGGCCGCAAGCCGTTTCAGGCGATGCTCGATGTCGGCACGGGGACGGGCCGTCTGCTTGAACTCTTCTCGCCGCTCTATATTCGCGGCGTCGGCATCGACATAAACCGCGACATGCTGACGGTTGCTCGCTCCAATCTCGATCGCGACGGGATCACCAATGCGCAGGTGCGCCATGGCGATGTCTATTCCCTGCCGGTAGACCGGGAATCCTTCGATCTTGTTACCGTCCACCAGGTTCTGCACTTCCTCGATAACCCCGCCGAAGCAATCCGCGAGGCGGCACGTGCGCTGCGGGCAGGCGGGCGCATGCTCATCGTCGATTTTGCTCCGCACGAACTTGAGTTCCTGCGCGACAATCATGCCCATATGCGTCTCGGCTTCAGCGATGCGCAGATGCGCGAATGGCTTACGGAAGCCGGGTTGATGCTCGAAGAGAGCACGGAACTTGAACCGAAAGACAAGAACAAACTAACCGTCAAACTGTGGCTGGCACGCGACCCGCGCCTGCTGATTGCAGTTCCCGATTTAACCTCCCGCGTCACGGAGAGTGTCTGATGAGTTTCTTTCGCCAATCGCGCCGCCCCGATATCGGTCACAATATCCGTGTGTCCTTCGAGTTCTTCCCGCCGAAGACGGAAGTCATGGAGGAACGGCTTTGGGAGACGGTGACGCGCCTTGCGCCGCTCAATCCTGAATTCGTCTCGGTGACCTACGGTGCCGGCGGGTCGACGCGCGAGCGGACCGCCCGCACGATCAACCGCATCCTGACGGAAACAGACGTCAATGCCGCCGCCCATCTTACCTGCGTCGATGCGACGAAGGAGGAAGTCGATACGGTGGTGCGCGAGTTTGCCGCCATGGGCGTCAAGCGCTTCGTTGCCCTGCGGGGCGATCCAGCAAGCGGCGTCGGTTCCCACTACAAGCCGACACCCGGCGGCTATGAGAACGGCGCCGATCTCGTTGCCGGTCTGAAAGCCTTTGCCGATTTCGATATTTCGGTTTCGGCCTATCCGGAAAAGCATCCGGAAAGCCCGGATTTCGCCACAGACATCGACATGCTCAAGCGCAAGGTCGACAATGGCGCGACGCGGGCGATCACCCAGTTCTTCTTCGAGAACGATCTCTACGAGCGCTATGTCGAAAAGGTTCGCCGTGCCGGTATCTATATTCCGATCCTACCGGGCATCCTGCCGATCCACAATTTCACGCAGGTGACGAACTTCTGCTCGAAGGCCGGAACGCACATTCCCAACTGGCTGGCCGAGCGCTTCGAGGGTCTCGAGAACGACCCGCAGACGCACCAGCTTGTCGCTTCGGCAGTTGCCGCCGAACAGGTGCTCGACCTCGTCGAAAGGGGTGCGCAGGATTTCCACTTCTATACGATGAACCGGGCCGACCTTGCTTTTGCCATCTGCCATCTCATCGGAATTCGGCCGGGCAGCAATGTCGTTGAGGCCAATTTGGCCGGGGCCGCGGCATAAGACCCGCCTCTGAAATGGGAAACGGCCCGACTGCCATGATCGGGCCGCTCCATGTTTCACCTACTTAACGGTCAGAGACCATCTACGTAGCGCTCTTGTATTTACTCAGGGGATGAGTCCTACGACCATTGCACCGATAAATGCGAACGCTGCACAGATCATAAGGACATTCATCGATCGAGTTAGTCCCATCGTTTGTCTCCTGCAGTTAACCGATTTAGCATAGCGCAAATTTGCCACAGAAAAAGCCCAAATATTACAGTCTCATGACGCCGGGGTGAGAAAATTTTTGCCTGATAAACCTAAGTTTCTGAAATGAAACACATTTGACAGGGCAAAAAATTTCGAGATCACGATAAAATGTTCCGATATGGGGCATATCTTTGCACTGCAGCATTTTTGCCACTAAACGACGCCGAGGCCTGTTTCAGCCACAATTGAGCCATAATGTGCCCGTCCTGGAATATGTCGCTTTATTGAAAACTTTAGGTTTTTTACCGTTTTCGCATTGCGGTTATCAGGCGTCCGTCGATAGTCAACAGGCCAAGCGCGATGAGCCCCATCCCAAGAAAATCGTGCGCGGCGAGCCGTTCGCCAAGAAAAATTGTTCCAAGCAGGATGGCGCTGACCGGGACGATCAGCGTCACGAGTGAAGCGTTGGTCGCGCCTGCCGTCTGCACGATGGAAAAATAAAGAATATAGGCATAGGCGGTGGACAGGAGACCAAGTCCGAGGATCGCGGCCCAAACTCCGCCATCGATCGTAGCGACCTGCGGGACGCCATCCCAGAACAGAACAATAGGTATCATGATCAATGTCGCCGCGGTCATCTGGCCGGTCGAGGTGACGGTTGGCGGGACGCCTTTGAAGCGCTTGGCGAGGATGCCAGCAAAGGCGTAGGAGAGCGTTGCGGCGATCACCAGCATTTCCGCCCATAGGGGTCCGCCAAGTCCGGTCAGCGCCCCTGGACCAATGAGAGTAACGATGCCGGCAATGCCGAGCAGGATACCGGCGATCTTGTTGACGGTGACCTTTTCATCGACTGTCAGAAACGCGGCAACAACGACAGTCCAGATCGGAGTCGTTGCGTTGAGGATGGCCTCCACTCCAGCGCCAAGGGCCGTCTGGCCGATGAACAACAATGAAAACGGTATGACGTTCATTAGCAGGCCGAGCCCGGCAAATTTGAGCGCGTGTTGCCGGTAGCTCCAGAAATTGATGCCGCGTGCAAGCAAATAAAGATGAAGAGCAAGCGCGGCTATGGCGACGCGAAAGAGCACAAGGGTAAGCGGCGGGACGACCTGAACCGCGATACGGGCGAAGAAAAACGAGCCGCCCCAGATAGCGCCGAGGAGGAACAATTGCGCCCAGGCGAAGCCAGTCATGGCAAGAGGTCTTGGTGCTATGGTTTGAGATGACACGGTTTCATTTCCTCCAGAAGCCTGCCCGGCGTTGCACATTCACGGCAAAACCGGGTCAAGGCCACCCGATTCCTGCCGGAAAAGAAGCGACTTTCGTCCGTCACGTTCGCTTGCTAAGAGTTTCGTATGACGCAGAACGAAAAGATGCAACGATTCGCCTCGGCCCGTGAAGCAGCGCTTACCTTACGGCCCGATCAACCCGTCTACTGCTTTCGTCCCCACGTCCTCATCAAGGATGCGGACCGGTTCATGAAAATGTTCCCGGGCGAGACAGCCTATGCGGTCAAGACAAATGGCGAAGATCTCGTTCTCGATACGCTGGCGCGCAATGGCGTCAGCACATTCGATGTGGCTTCCCCCGGCGAATTCGCGGCCGTTCGCAAGGTCGCCCCGAATGCGCAGATGCTCTACATGCATCCGATCAAGGCGCAATCGGACATACGCCTTGCTCTCGAAACCTATGGCATCCGCGTCCTTGCCGTCGATCATGAGGACGAGATCGCCAAGATCACGCGCATCGTCCGCGCGCTCGATATCGATCCGGCCAGTATTACCCTTTATGTTCGCCTGCAAACCAAGGGCCATGCCGCCTATGAACTCTCCAAGAAGTTCGGCGCGGCGCCCGCACATGCCATCGAACTCCTGCAGCGCTCGGACAAAATCGGCTACAAGGTCGGCTTGTGTTTTCACGTCGGCAGCCAGATCGAGGATCCCGATACCTATGAGAATGCGTTGCGCTCCGCTGACTGGGTGCGCAATCGCGCCGGCGTCCCGCTCGCGGGGCTGGATATTGGCGGCGGCTTTCCGGCCGAATATGGCCACGATCCGAAGCGCAAGCACGTGGAAATGCCCTCGCTCGGGCAACTGATGTCCCGCCTGCGCGGCGACATCAAGGAATACGGCTTCGGCGATCTGCCGCTTGTGGCCGAACCTGGCCGCGTCATTGTCGCTCGCGCCTTCTCGCTCATCGTGCGGGTGCTCCTGCGCAAGGGCAGGCGGCTCTATATCAATGATGGTATCTGGGCGTCGCTATCGGATTCATGGACGGGCAAGATCACGCTGCCGGCGCGCTTCATCCCCGATCCTGCCAAGAAGCTGCGGCACGGGGATGTGGAGGAGATCGTACCGTTCCGCGTCTGCGGCGCTACGTGCGATTCCGTCGATATCCTGTCGCGGCCATTCTGGTTGCCGGCCACCGTCGAAACGGGCGACTGGATCGAGATCGGCCATATCGGCGCCTATTCCCTATCGCTTCGCACGCGCTTCAACGGATTTTATCCGGACACGTTTGTCGAAGTCGATACGGCTTTCGATGAGGGCAGCGAGCCGGAAGGCTTCGCATCGCTCGAAACGATGGCTCCGCCGCAATAGCGCTTCGTTTTAGAGCTTGCCGAGCAATTCCGGCGTCGGCCAGGAATCGGCCGGCATGCCGAGGCGGATTTGCTCATCTCTCACGGCATCGCGCGTCAGGATGCCGAACACGCCGTCGATCTTCGGGCCCATGTCGTGGCCGCGTGCCGCAAGCTTGTTCTGCAGTTCCTTCATCTGGTCAGGGTTGAGCCCGACTTCAGGGGTCGTCGCCTGCAGTGGTCCGGCTCCGGCCAGGCGCGTGGCAAAATAGGCCGCCGTGGTGGCGTAGATGATGGATTTGTTCCATTCGACGAACACGTCGAAATTGGCATAGGAAAGGAAGGCTGGTCCCTTGCGGCCCATCGGCAGCAGAAGGGAAGCATCGCCATCATCCGGCCCGAGAGGGCCGTTCATGCCTGTCACGCCCCACTCCGACCATTTGGAATGCGGCAGCCGGTTGGTGCGGATGGCGTTTTCCCAAGGCAGATCCTTGGTTAGCTTGACCTCTTCGAGCCAGGGTTCACCGCGCTTCCAGCCGAGATCGCGCAGCACGCGGGCCGCGGTCATGATCGCGTCCGGCGCACTGTGCTTCAGATCGACCTTGCCGTCGTCGTCGCCATCGACGCCGCGTTCCAGATAGTCGGTGGGGAGCATTTGCATCTGCCCGATTTCGCCGGCCCAGGCGCCGGTCGTCTTGGCATCGACGACGCCGTTGTCGAAGAGCTTCAACAGCGCAATCAATTGCGGCCGGAAGAGCTCCGGCCTGCGGCAATCGAACGAGAGCGTAAGCAGTGCATTCAGTGTGTCGAAATCGCCCTGGACTGCCCCGAAATCCGTCTCGAGACCCCAGAATGCGGCGATGACCGGACCGGGCACGCCATATTCCTGCTCGGCTTCGGTGAAGGTCGAGGCATATTTCTTGAGGTTGGCTGCGCCCTGCTTCAACCGGTAATCGGAGACCATGCGCGAGGAGAAAGTCAGGAATGTCTGGCTGAAGACACCCTGTGCGCGATCGCGCTCCAGGACCTTGTCGTCGAGCGAGGCTTTCAACAGCTCGTTCAGTCCACGTTCCCCGACGCCGGCAGCGCGTGCTTCGGCAATGAGGCCGTTGAACCAGGGTTCGAGTTCGCCGCCGCAAGCCGGCTTTTCAGCCGGTGTCTGCGCAGGCGCTACCTGATCCAGCGCATAGGACGCGCTCGATGTCAGAAGAAGGCCGGCAGCGGCAAGGGCAGTCGAAAGTCTGTTCATCAGGGAAATCTCGTTCTAACGGGCGCGCCCAAGCGCGCAGATGCCCTGCTAATGCACGAATATGCAGTTGAGGTGAAGTCAAAGAATCGCGAAACAGGGCGGGGGCCTTGCCCTTTATTGCACCTTGTTGCGCACCAGCCACTCTTTCCAGGATTTTTCGCTTCCGGCAAAGACATTGATGTCCGCATCGCCGCGCATGCCGGGGATGGAGCCGGTGCCGGTATATTGCCAGAAGGTCCAGGGGTGCGACCCGTATTTCTCGTCGGGATGCCCGGCTACCGAGCGCAGCCAGAAGGGATAGCCGACGAATTGGCGCAGGTCATTGTCGTCAAAGAAATCGACGGTCGTATAAATGATCGGACGCTTGCCGTAGTAGCGTTCGACGATATCCATGAAGGTCTTCATCTCGCTGCGTACGATCGCGGCATTGGGCCGGAGCTTGCAGGTTGGCGAGGCCGCATTCCATTCCATGTCGAGGACCGGCGGCAAGGCGCTTGGGTCCTTCGGGACGTGCTGGATATACCACTTGGCCTGATCCTTGGCCGTGCGGCAGAAATAATAGAAGTGATAGGCGCCGCGTGGAACGCCGGCTGCGCGCGTCGCGGCCCAATTCTGGGCGAAGCGGTCATCCACCCGGTCGCCGCCTTCGGTCGCCTTGATGAAGGCGAAGGAAATGCCATTGGCCCGGACGGTCTGCCAATCAACCGTAGATTGATATTTCGATATGTCCGTCCCGTGGATTGGATAGTGCCAGGGCGTCTTCCCGGTCCAGTCGTGCGGGTCGCGGTCGCCGAAGCGCGGCGCCTTTACGTTGCCTGTCGGCGCGGCGATCTGCTGGACAGGCCTTGTCTGCTTGGCGTCGGAAAAATCATAGTCGACGGTCGTGCAGCCGGTCAGAAGAACAGTCAGCAAACCTGCTGCAAGTCGTTTCATATATTTACGGTCCATCATCGAATCGTGGCGGGATTAGTGCTCATGCACTAGAGATGCGCGATTATGCTTAACAGATGATGAGCGTGAGCGCGCCTCGTCGATGCTGTTCTGATTGCATATTTTTGCATGCTGCATCGAATCTTAAGCCGTGATACTCGTTGCAAACAGCGTTTGGTGCGAGGGGCGGGACGATGAGAAAACTTGGTTTGCTGGTTTTTCTTGTCGCGCTGGTTGCGCTCGCCAATGCCTTTTTCGCGTCGTGGGTTACCATCAACAGGGATGATCTGGCGATATCCGTCAGCCAGTCTGGCAGTTGCGTTCGACCGGCAATACCGAGTTTCTGGCGCAACTATAGAGGGTATCCCGATTACGACAATGAGCTGATTTCCGACTATTTCGGCATCTATGCCGCTTACGCTTCCAACGTCTACGCGCCATCGAACCGAGACCGTTTCAATCTCAAACCAGAAATATTCGGCTGGGTTCCGCAGGGCGGGCCGATCATCCGGCCGGGTGGGTTCTACGCTGAGCTTTTCTACAAGCGCAGCCCGGTGCGGCTTTCGGTAATGCTCGTCATCAGAGGCAAGGACAGCGCGTTCAACCTGCCGGATCTTATCAGCGAGAACACCTTGTTTACCCAGATGATCAATCCATGGGATCAATACCGGACTGTGCGCAAGGAGTTTTCGCGTATCCGCCGTGAGGCGCAAAGCGGCTCGGCGGGCCTGCCGGTCGAATATATCGTCGTCGGGCATGGGCTTGGCGGCGGACTTGCTCGTCACCTTGCGGCAGCGTTTCCATGTACTGCGGCGGTTACCTTCGATTCGACCTTCGTCTCCAACAATCGGCGCCTGGCTGAGCCCTATGACGGCCAGGTCGTCGATCTCTTCGCTGACAATGATTTGCGCTCGCGGCTCGCAGTCCTGCCAAATCCGCGCGCCTTCTTTCGCATTTCGCGGATCCACCAGTGGTACCGCGTGCGCAATGCCGGAGATTTCTCCGGTCCCGCCGGCATGCAGCGGGCTGCCGTTGCGATGGCACGCATCCCGGTCATGTGCCTGCTGCGCGATGATTGCGAGTTGAAGCGACCGACAAGCGGCGATAGCGGCGAAGAAAACCCGCAAAGCGGGCGTTCGGCCGCGGAAATGTCGATGCTGTTTTGCCTCGCGGGCCCGGGTTCAGCCGGCCCCAAAGCGGACCTTTGCCAGTAGGTCAGGCGTGACGGCGGATAACTGAAATCCAGGCAAAACCGCGATATAGCCTATGGATTTCGGCCTGCGCATTGGTGGCCACGGCAATCTCGCTTGCAACATCGAACAGGTCGTTGCGAGGCGTCACGTGGTACCATTCGAGCCATTTATAAAGCCCGCGCCGCGCGAAGGCAGGCAGATCGCGCAGATCGCCAAAATCGACAACATGCAGCGCGCCACCCGGCGTGAGATGGTTGATCGCTTCGCGCATCACCGCCTGCCATTGCGGGATCATCGATACGGCATAGGAGATGAAAATCCGGTCGAACTCGCGCCGCCCGAGGATCGCTTCAGGTTCGAACTTTGCCGCGTCGGCATAGGCGAGCGTGGCGCGATCACCGATTCCTGCCGCAGTGATCTTCTTGCGTGCCGTTGCCAGCATTTCATTGGAAATATCAATGCCATAGAGCGAAGTCTTTGGATAAGCCCGCCCGGCAAGCACGAGGTTGCGGCCCGTACCGCAGCCGATCTCCAGGATGCTGCCACGCTCGGGCGGGGCGAGCCCGGCAAGCATCGGGTCGCGGCCAAGCAGATAGTATTTGCGGGTAGCGTCGTAGAAGTGCCGCTGATGCCGGTAAACCCGGTCCATCAGCGGTCCGTGTTCAATCTTGGCAAACATCAGGCGCGGTCCTTGCGAATGTAGAGATGAAAGCCGCCATAGATCGACGAGCGATCGCGCTCATGCAGCGCGCGGGAGAGTTCTTCCTGATAGTCCCAGCTATCAAGCAACGTATCGTCGATGCGGCCAGGCAGGATCGTAGGCTCGGCTGCCGTGCGGAAGATGACGCGTGCGCCCGGCGCGGCGGTTCGTGTAATCTCGGCCCATAGTTCGTTGAGCTGGGTGTCGTTCATCCAGTCCTGCGCGTCCAGAAGAATGAAGCGATCGACCGAGGCGTCGGGTTTTGCCGCGAGGGATTCGGTGAAGGAGGCATTTACGACGCTCATGCGGCCGGCCCGGTCGCGCACGGTGGCGAAATTGCTGCGGGAAAGGTAGGGCGGCAGCGGGCCGGTCTCGGCATTGTCGCTGTAGCCGCGGCCAAAAGCCTGCCAGGCAAAATAGTTTTCCGAAAGCGGAAAGCCGCAGGCGAGCTTTTCCAGCCTGCCGCGCAACACCTGCGCCATGTTGCCGTCGCCGGCGGTGGCGAGCGCATCATATTGCTGCGGAGGAATGCCTAGTCCGAACAGCGACGACTTCCGCTTCGTCGCCCAGCGGATCATGCGCTTGTCGAACAGCGGGGCGAGGGCCGTATCGAAATAGGCGCGCTGCTCCTCCATGGTGGATGCCTTGAGCAGATCGCGCGGGTCGATGCCATACAGCCTGGCAATGCGATGCCCCATGCCGATGAAGAGCCCGAGCAGCCCGTGCCGATAGAGGTCGCGCGAGAAGATGGTGATCCGGCGCCGGCCCGAGAGCATGCGCTTTTCCCAATAGGCGCGGCTCGTCGCGTCGAGATGCGGCTGGATGAATCGCTCATAGGCAGCAAGGTTGGCCCTGTCGTCGGCCGTGCCATAGAAGCGGTAGAAGGCGTCGTAATTGGGCAGGTGGGCAACTGCTGCAAGCTTGAGGCGGTTGAAGGCGACATGCGCGGTGTTGAGGTCGACGGCTTCGACGCTGGCCGGATCGGCCGTCAGATAGGACATGGCGTTGCAGCCACCAGAGGCGATGGTGACAATCCGGTGGCCAGGCAGAATCTGCAGTGCCTCCATGTCCACTTCCGGGTCTTCCCAGATTTGCGGATAGACCAGCCCCTTGAAGACATGGGCGAAGAGGCGTTCCGAAAGGCCGGCTTTCGAAAGGAGCCTGTTTTGCCGGACCGCCTTGTTGAGTTTCTCGTTGCGCGGGGACAGTTCGTTGGATTGTCTAGCAAGCGGCATCTAATCGAATCCCCTTTATTGGAAATTCCTGCCCGCCTAGCATCCCGATGTAACAAATGGGTGACGCACGCCCTTGTAGCGACTTGCCAAGTTGATTCAACTTAAGCGGGCAAGTAATTGAGCTTGCACGGCCAGGAAGTGTGACAGCCGTGCAAAGGGCCACTTCGCCAAGCCGATTCAGCGTAAATCCAGGCGCAGGTGCTCGTCGTCATAGGACTTGCCGTCGTAGCGCAATGCATCCTTCTCAAAACCAAAAACTTTAAATCCGAGACCAAGATAGATATTGCGCGCGGAGAGGTTGGTTGCCATCACCGTCGCATGAATAATGTCGACATGCTGCCTCGCATGTTCGATCACGGCCGCAGTCAATCGTCTGCCCAAGTCATGACCTCGCCAGGCGGGATCGACGAAGACACCCCATAGCAGACCTACGTGACGCTTCTTGACTTTCGGACTGACGGCAAAGCCGGCAAGGCCAACGAGTTGGTCGCCGGCGAAGGCGCCGAACACCGCATTGGGCTGCGCCTCCAGCATCGAGCGTAATTCGGCGATGTTCCGGCCGCATTCTTCCTCATAGCTCGAACCGAATGCTTCGGGTGCCGTCTGCAGGCAATGCAGCCGCAGGGCCTGGAAACGCTCCGCATCGTCGCGGGTGAGGCGCCTGACCGCAATCTGCATCGGTTCAACCATCAGTCTTTCCATAACCGCCGGGGGTGGGTGTGGTGAGTATTACGGCTTCACCGGCGTCGAGGACGGTCTGGTCGCAGGCTTTGAGCGTTTCGGTTGTTCCATCGTTGCGATGCACTTGCGTCTTGCCTGTCTCGCCATTGCCGCCGCCGTCGAGGCCTTCGGGCGGCCGGCTGCGATGCGACGATAGAATGGCGCAATCCATTCGTTCGAGGAAACGGATCGTCCGCTGCGTGCCGTTGCCGCCCGGGTACGTCCCGGTGCCGCCCGAACCATCGCGGATATGAAAATTCTCGAGCAGGACCGGAAAGCGCATTTCGAGGATTTCGGGATCCGTGAGGCGTGAATTGGTCATGTGCGTGTGGACGGCGGCGGTTCCGGCAAAGCCGGTGCCGTCGTTGAAATGGCCGGCGGGCGATCCCGAGCAGATCGTCTCGTAATATTGATAGCGCTCGTTGCCGAAGGTCAGATTGTTCATCGTCCCTTGCGAATTCGCCATCGCGCCCAAGGCGCCAAACAGTGCGTTGGTGACATGCTGCGATGTTTCAACATTGCCGGCAACGACGGCCGCCGGGTAGGTGGGCTTCAGCATCGACCCATCTGGGATGATGATGTCGATAGGACGCAGACAGCCGGCATTCATCGGTATCGCGCCTTCGACCATGACACGGAATACGTAGAGCACTGCTGCGCGCGCCACAGGCTCCGGCGCATTGAAGTTGTTTTTCATGACCGGTGACGTGCCGGTAAAATCCACCGTTGCCCGGCGCTCGTTGCGATCGACGGTAATCTTCACCGCAATCGTCTGGCCGGTGTCGGTCTCGTAGCTGTATTCGGATTGCTCCGGCAGCCGGTCGAGCACGGCCCGCACGCTCTCCGCCGCATTGTCCTGGACATGGCCCATATAGGCCTCGACCACGCCGAGCCCGAACTGGCCGATCATCTTTTTAAGCTCAGCAACGCCCTTTTCGTTGGCCGCGATCTGCGCCTTCAGGTCGGCGATGTTCTGGTGGACATTGCGCACAGGGAAGGGGTGATTGGTGAGAAGCGCGGTCAATTCCCGTTCACGAAAGCGGCCACGCTCGACGAGACGGAAATTGTCGATGAGAACGCCTTCTTCATCGACGGTCGTCGCGAGCGGCGTCATCGATCCCGGCGCGGAACCGCCAATATCGGCATGATGGCCGCGTGAGGCGGCGTAGAAGAGAATGTTTTTTCCCGCTTCGTCGAAGACCGGTGTCACCACAGTAATATCCGGGAGGTGTGTGCCGCCATTATACGGAGCATTGAGGGCAAAGACATCGCCCTGATGGATATCGCCGGCATTGAGCTTGATGATCGTCTCGACCGAGCGGTCCATGGAGCCGAGATGAACGGGCATGTGCGGTGCATTGGCGACGAGGGCGCCGCTGCCGTCGAACACGGCGCAGGAAAAATCGAGACGTTCCTTGATGTTGACCGAATAGGCGGTGTTCTGCAGCGTCACGCCCATCTGTTCGGCGATCGACATGAAGAGATTATTGAAAACCTCGAGCATGATCGGATCGGCTTCGGTGCCGAGCGCGGCCGTGCGAAGCTTCTTTTCGGCGCGGCGCATGAGGACATGGTTCAAGTCGGTGATCTGCACGCGCCAGCCTGGCTCGACGACGATGGTCTGATGCGGCTCGATGATCAGGGCCGGACCCTTGATCTCATGCCCGGGCGCGAGGTTTTCGCGCCGGAACGCCGGAGCGTCGTGAAATGTACCGCCGGAGAAAATCCGGCATGTGTTTTCGTGCTGCGGTTCTGCCGCAACCCGAGCCTGCTTCTTTTCGACTTGCGTCCGCTCGCGGGAGTCCATGCCCTCGACGCCGACGGCTTCGACCACGATGCCCTTGTTGTCGTATATAAAGCCGAACTGGGCCTTGTGAGCAGCTTCAAAGGCAGCGCGCGCTCCATCAATCGCAAAGGCGCTGAAATCGATGGGTATCGTCGTATCGGTTCCGTCATAGCGCAGATGCACAATGGGACGCGCCGTGATTGCCTCGGCCGGAACACTCTGACCAGCAAGTTCAGTCGTCACGGCAGCCGAAAGGCGCGCAGCGAGTTCGCGGATCTCCTCAAGGTTTTCGGAAGAAAGCGGTTTGACCAGCGCCTGTTGCCGTGACGCGAATATCGAGGAAAGGCCGATGCCGTAGGCAGAGAGCAGGCCCGAGAATGGATGGATAAGCACCGCTTCCATGCCGAGCGCATCGGCAACAAGGCAGGCATGTTGCCCGCCCGCGCCGCCGAAGCAATTCAGGAGATAGCCGGTGACGTCGTAGCCACGCTGCACCGATATCTTCTTGATCGCATTCGCCATATTCTCGACTGCGATCGTCACGAAGCCTTCGGCAACTTCTTCCTGCGTCTTGCCGTCGCCGATTTCTGCCGCAAGCTGCGCAAATTTTCTCGCAACGATCTCAGCATCGAGCCGCTTATCTTGATCAGCACCAAAGATCGCCGGAAAATATTCGGGCCGCAGCTTGCCGAGCATGACATTGGCGTCCGTAACCGCAAGCGGCCCGCCACGCCGGTAGCAGGCGGGGCCTGGATTGGCACCGGCTGAATCGGGACCCGCCTGGAAGCGCCCCGCGCTGTAGTGCAGAATGGAACCGCCGCCTGCGGCGACCGTATGAATGCGCATCATCGGCGCACGGATGCGCACGCCGGCGACTTCCGTATCGAAGGCGCGCTCATAATCCCCATCGTAGTGGGCGACATCGGTGCTGGTCCCGCCCATGTCGAAGCCGATCACCCGGTCGAACCCCGCGAGCCGTGCCGTCTCGACCATGCCGACGACACCGCCCGCGGGACCGGATAAAATGGCGTCCTTGCCCTGGAAGAGATCGGCCGCCGTCAGCCCACCTGATGACATCATGAAGGAGAGGCGCGGCCCCTGTTCCGCCCCGTCCCCCGCGCCAAGCTCGCCGGCAACCCGATCGACATAGCGGCGCAGGATTGGTGAAAGATAGGCATCGACGACGGTGGTGTCGCCGCGGCCGACGAGCTTGGCGAGCGGCGAAACTTCATGGCTCACCGACACCTGTCCGAACCCGAGGTCCCGCGCCACCCTGGCCGCAAGCTGTTCGTGTGCCGGATAGTTCCAGGCATGCATGAAGACCATGGCGACAGCATCGATCCCTTCCGCCTTGGCCTCGGTCAACAAGGCGCGTATCTGCTCGGCATCTGGCGCAACTTCCACTGTGCCGTCCGTTCGCACCCGCTCGTCGATTTCGACGACGCGCTCGTAGAGCTGTTCGGGAAGGATGATCTCCTTCGCAAAGATGTCGGGCCGCGCCTGGTAGGCAATCCTCAGGGCATCGCGGAAACCGCGTGTTATGACGAGCAAGGTCCGGTCGCCCATGCGCTCAAGCAGCGCATTGGTTGCGACAGTCGTCCCCATCTTCACCTCGCCGATACGCTCGGACGGAATGTGATCGCCCGGCTCGACGCCGAGGAGTTCGCGAATGCCCTGGATGGCCGCGTCCTTATAGGCTTCGGGATTCTCGGAGAGGAGCTTGTGGGCATGAAGCTGCCCAACCGGATCGCGCGCAATCACATCGGTGAACGTGCCACCGCGATCGATCCAGAAATCCCATCTGTCCTTCACGGGCAGCCTCCGTCTACAGGTGATTCGGCGGCGCGGAAAAAACCTCGCACATGCCCCAAGTGAGAATAAGCCAAACGGCAACAAGCGCAATCATGGAAGATTTTACATTAAGATTCGCGCGAAACTGTTGATATCCACGGGAAAATTAACTGAGAGCGCAAACAAACCGCCGCCAGCCGCCAATTCGTTTTAAGGTAAGGCGAGGGGCCAGTTTTAGCGATGGAGAGGAAACGATGAAGAACAGACTTTTTGTGGCGATGGCGACAGCCTCACTTCTTGTGCTTGCCGGTTGCGGCGAGAGCGAACAGAAATCGGAACAGGCTCCGGCTAAAACCGAAGCGCCAGCTCCGGCTCCCGCCCCGGCACCAGCGCCTGCGCCTGCTGCCCCGGCGGCAACCGAGACGCCCGCGGCTCCCGCAGCCCCTGCCGCGACACCCGCAACGCCGATGAATGCTCAAGACACCTTGAACAAGCTGAAAGAGCAGGCAGCGACGATGACGCCTGAGCAGAAGCAGTCAGCGGTAGCGACGGCGCGCAAGGCTGCCGAAGACGCTGCCAAATCGGCTGGTCAGACCGACGACCAGGCCAAGGTCGCTGCCGACGAGGCGGAGAAGGCGATCAAGGACGCCCTCGGCATGCAATAGCGCTTGCCGTTCGGCCGGGCGCTCCGCCGTCCGGCCGACGGTGGTGCGCGCCATGCGGCAACGCGTCCACCGCCGCGACATTGATATGGCTCTCGCATTTGCGAATGAATTTGAATAAAACGAAGTCATGTCGATTTGGCGCCGCATCAGCGATTTCATTACCAGCACTGCGATCGATGCATTCTCGAGCATCATCGAAGCCGTCCGAACCACGTTTGAGGGCGATCCGGAGACGCGCCGGCGCGTGGCTTTCTCCATTGCGATGATTGCGCTTTCGGCGAAGATGGCAAAGGCTGACGGCGTCGTGACGCAGGCCGAGGTGAATGCGTTTCACGAAATATTCCATGTCCCGCCGCAGTATCAGGAGCAGGTTACGAGCCTCTACAATCTCGCAAAGCAGGACGTAGCCGGCTATGAGGCCTATGCGACGCAATTGTCCGGGCTTTGCGGCACCGGCAAGCCCAATTGCAAGATGCTCGAAGACATTCTGGATGGGCTCTTTCACATCGCCAAGGCCGACGGCGCCCTGCATGACAAGGAACTCGTTTTCCTCGGAACCGTGGCTGAAATCTTTCAGCTCGACGAAGAACAGTTCGACCGGATACTCGCGCGCCATGTCGGCCTAGGCCAGACGGACCCTTACCGGGTCCTTGGCCTTTCGCACGGCGTCAGTTTCGAAGAGGCCCGCAAGCAGTACCGCGCGCTGGTGCGTGAGAACCACCCGGACGTTCTGATCGCTCGCGGCGTGCCGGAAGAATTCATCGCCATCGCCAACCAGCGCATCGCAGCGATCAATGCCGCCTGGGACCGGGTTGAAAAAGACCTGAAGGCGTATGAGCGGGTTTAAGCCGGACCACCTTTCCGCCGACGTCCATGCCTCGCCCAATTTCGGGCCGCGCAAGGACGGCAAGCGACCGTCATATCTCATATTGCACTATACCGGCATGGAGACCGGCGAGGCCGCCCAGAACTGGCTCGCCAATCCCCAAAGCGAAGTCTCCGCGCACTACGTCGTTCATGAGGATGGGCGGATCGTGCAGATGGTGCCCGAGAGCGAACGGGCCTGGCATGCAGGCCAGAGCTTCTGGAAGGGCGAGACAGACATCAACTCCTGTTCGGTGGGTATCGAGATCGTGAACGGCGGTCCGCTTCTCGGTTTTCCCGATTTCGAACCCGTCCAGATCGATGCCGTCATAGACCTTTGCAAGGGCATCGTATCCCGCCATGGCATCCGGCCCGAGGCGGTGCTTGCCCATTCCGACATCGCTCCGGCGCGCAAGATCGATCCCGGCGAGAAGTTTCCCTGGCCTGTCCTCTACGATGCCGGCGTCGGTCACTGGGTGAAAGCGTCGCCGATCAGAGGCGGGCGTTTCTTCACGCTCGGCGATCAGGGCCAGCCGGTCGAAGCGCTGCAGTCGATGCTGGCACTTTACGGCTATGGCGTGCCCATCGACGGGGTCTTCGGAAACGCGACACAATTGGGCATTTTAGCGTTCCAGCGCCATTTTCGCGCCGAAAAGGTCGATGGAGTCGCCGACATGTCAACTATCGAGACCTTGCATCGACTACTTTATTCGCTGCCTGCTCTCTCTGCGTAAGCGTTTGAACCAAAAAACCTTTTCCGGCTCGTTTTGTGCAATGCAACCTATATATATCAATGGGTTACATTTTGTTATTTGGCCGATCAATATTCGGCTGCATTGGACCGTCAAATCCTTGGCCAGTGTTCCGGCTCTGCCCTTTTGATTTTTGGCACGGAACGATCCCGGTGTGCACATTCGTGTCGCCCAAGCTTCTAGACGGAAAACGATGAACAAAAAATTTGGTATGATTCTCGCCCTTTTCGGGGCGATGGCCCTCTATGGCTCAAATTCAGCACTCAGCAGCCCGGCAGAGCCGAACAGTATCGCTGATTACATCAAGTTGAAGCGTGAACGGGAAGCCCAGGCAAAGGCCAAGGCAGTTCCGGCCGCAAAAATCACCCAGTCGAAGGAAAAGGGTAAACGCGTCGTCGCCAAGGCGCCGGCAACGAAAAAGGCAGCTGCCAAGCAGCAGCGCGTCAGCAAGAAATCCGCCTCGCACAAGCGCCCGGTCGTTCAGGCCAAGGCCCGCATCAAGACCACTGTCGTCAACGAGACCATTGCCAGCGTCGATACGATGACGACGGGGAGCATCGCCTCTGCCGGCGCTTCGGCGATCGGCGGGACCAAGTATTCGACGATCATCAATTCCTACGCCGCCTCCTATGGCGTACCGGTCGCGCTTGCCAATGCCGTCATTCGCGTTGAAAGCAATTACCAGCCCAACATGACCGGCAGCGCCGGCGAAATCGGCCTGATGCAGATCAAGTATGAGACGGCCCGCGGCCTCGGCTATACCGGTACGCGCCAGGCGCTGTACAACCCGGAGGAAAATATCCGCTGGGGCATGAAATATCTTGCCGGCGCCCATAAGCTCGGCAACGGCACCACCTGCGGTACGATCCTGCGCTACAATGCCGGCCATGGCGCGACGCGCATGAACCCGGTTTCGGCCAATTACTGCGCCAAGGTGAAGCTGGAGATGGCATCCAACTAGGCTTTGGGTGCAATCACCGCATGATTTGAAAGGCCGGGCCGGACGCCCGGCCTTTTTTCGTTTGCGTTTTTCGCGCGAAACGCCTTTATACGCGTCGCCAGCTGGCCGGGCAGCCGCGCATGTCAAAAGCCGAAAGGCGGCATGTGAGGAAAGTCCGGGCTCCAGGGAAACACGGTGCCGGATAACGTCCGGCGGGGGCGACCCCAGGGAAAGTGCCACAGAAAGGAAACCGCCCCGCCTGTATTTCGGCTGCGACCGCGCAACGCGGTCCGAGCCCAAATACTGGCGGGGTAAGGGTGAAAGGGTGGGGTAAGAGCCCACCGCGCAACTGGTAACAGGGGCGGCATGGCAAACCCCACCGGGAGCAAAACCGAATAGGGACGGCGTGCCGGGCGCAAGCCTGGCGATCAGTTTCCGGGTCAGTCGTCCGGGTGGGTTGCAGGAGGCGGGCGGCAACGTCCGTCCAAGATGAATGGCTGCCGCGTCGGGCGTGAGCCCGGCCATACAGAACCCGGCTTACAGGCCAGCTGGCAACTTCTATTCCATTGATGATCGATCACTGTGAAGCCGCTCGGCGAGCGGCTTCACAGTGAATGCGAACGCGTGAATCTGGCCTTTCCTAACGCTTCATTAAGCTTAATGAGCGATAAATTTCAGAATCGCCGGTAGTGCGCCGAATTGACGGCTCATTCCCTATCCGTGTCCGCTGGTCCCATTGACGCCCATAGTGCCCCATGATACCGATTGATTTCATCAGTAGCGTTCATTCGACACGGTGTCCCCCGCATTACGAACACGCATGCCAGGGCTGGCCATGGGCTGACCATGCCGATGCCTTGTCCGAACCATCGGAAGTTAGAACCATTGGCACCCCGAAAAATGCGGACGGGGCGGAAACGGCGGTGTTACGTCTTGAACCGGTTCCTCGGGAATATAACGAACAGGATCGACGCCAAGGGACGGGTCTCGGTGCCGGCGCACTTCCGTTCGATTATCCAGAAGGCCGGTCACGCGGAGCTCTATGCGCTGCGTTCTCTGCATCTGCCTGCCCTCGATGTGGGCGGGCCGGAGCTTCTGAGCCGGTTCGACAAGCGTCTGGAGAGCGAGGATCCTTTCGCGGAGACGGCGGACGACATGTCCTTCTACCTGCACGCCGACGGCGGCTTTCTGAAGCTCGACGGGGAGGGGCGGATTACGATCACGGATTTCATCCGGGAGCATACGGGCGTCTCGTCGGATGTGACCTTTGCGGGCGCCAACACCCACTTTCAGATGTGGCATCCGGATCGTTTCGAAGCGCATCGCACAACGGTGCGGGAACGCCTCGCGGAAAAGCGCCAACTCGAGACGCTGAACGGGGGCACTCGATGACGGCATCCGACGACCGGCACATTCCCGTCCTGCTCGACGAAGTCATCACGGCGTTGCAGCCGCAGCCGGGCGAATTGATTATCGACGGCACGTTCGGCGCGGGCGGCTATACGCGCCGCATTCTCGAAACAGGCGCGTCGGTTACGGCAATGGATCGCGATCCTTCCGCGATCGAGGCAGGCCGCGCCATGGAAAAGGAATTTGCCGGGCGTCTCACGCTTGTCCAGGGCACGTTCTCGACGCTTGATCAGGTTGCCTTGCTGGGCGGCGCGCCCGATGGTGTCGTTCTCGATATCGGCGTCTCCTCCATGCAGATCGACGAAGCGGAGCGCGGTTTTTCCTTCCAGAAGGACGGGCCGCTCGACATGCGCATGTCGAGTTCCGGACCAAGCGCTGCCGATGTGGTCAACCGCCTGAAAGCGGGCGACCTTGCGCGCATCTTCAATTTCCTCGGCGAGGAGCGCCATGCCGGGCGTATTGCGCGCATGATCGAAAAGCGCCGCGCCAGCGAGCCGTTCATCCGCACACGCGATCTCGCCAACGCGATCGAAGCGCTGGTCGGGCGCAATCCGAAGGTGCCGATCCATCCGGCGACGCGCGTGTTCCAGGCGCTGCGCATCTTCGTCAATGACGAGCTGGGCGAACTTGTGCGCGCGCTCCACGCGGCCGAAAGAGTGCTGAAGCCGGGCGGGCGTCTTGTCGTTGTCACGTTTCATTCGCTGGAAGACCGTATAGTCAAGCGATTCTTCGCCGATCGTTCGGCAAGTGGCGGCGGATCGAGGCATCTGCCGCAGGTCGAACAGCGGCTGGCAAGCTTCACGCCGATCGGCAAGGGCATCGTTGCTCCGAGTGAGGCTGAGGCCGAGCGCAATCCGCGCGCCCGGTCCGCAAAGCTGCGCGGCGGCGTCCGCACAACCAATCCACCGCTTGCCGAGGACCATTCCATTTACGGCCTGCCCAACCTGCCCGCATTCCAAGATAAGGCGAGGAACTGATCCGTGCTGCGCACCTTCGATATCATATTGATAGGACTGATGATCGCGGCGGCCGCCGTGACCTACAAGATAAAGCACGATGCGGAAAAGCAGATGGCGCAGGTCAGCAAGCTCGAACGCATGATTGCCGATGAGCGCGATACGATCGACCTGCTCAAGGCCGACTGGAGCCTGCTCACCCAGCCCAATCGCCTGCAGAAGCTGGTGGAGACCTTCCAGGGCCAGCTCGACCTGCAGCAGATGGAAGCGCAGCAGATCGTCAACATCGACGAGTTGCCGCAGCCAAAGCCGGCATCGGACGGGCTTGATGATGTCGCTAACATCATCACCGAGGCGAATGCAGGCAATACGATAAAGACGGACGCGACGCTGACCGGCAGCGTCAAGAAAAGCAGCGCAGCCGTTCCAGGCGCAAAGCCGAAGGGGCATTGATGATGGCAGCGCTGTGGATCAAACGGAAAAAGAACCTTCTCGAAGCGGGCGTTGCGCCGGCCTTCGCGCTTGACGCGAAGAAGAAGAAATCCGGCAATCGTGCGCGCAATCGCGTTGTCATGGCCATTGCCGGTTTCATGGGCATATACGGCATTATCAGCGGCCGCCTGATCTATTACGGCATGCAGGAAGATACGACCGGTTATAATGGACCGACTGGCGCCGTGCTTGCCTCGCGTCCCGATATTCTCGACCGCAATGGCGAGGTGCTGGCGACCGACATCAAGACGGCGTCCCTCTACGCCGAGCCGCGCAAGATCATCGATCCCGACGAGGCGATCGAACTTCTATCCACCGTTCTGCCGGATTTGAACTTCGAGCAGACCTATAACCGTCTGAAGAGCAATGCGGGCTTCGCCTGGCTGAAGCGCGGTTTGACGCCGCAGCAGAAGAGCCAGATCATGGCGCTCGGCATCCCCGGCATCGGCTTCAGGACCGAGAAATCGCGCTTCTACCCGGGCGGGCCGACCGCTTCGCACATTCTCGGCCTCGTCAATATCGACAATCAGGGCATTGCCGGTATGGAGAAATACATCGATGAGCAGGGTCTTTCGGACCTGCGCGATGTCGGGCTTGCGGACAGCCGTTCGCTCGAACCGGTTAAGCTGTCGATCGATCTTCGCGTCCAGCACGTGGTCCGCGATGTCGTCGTCAATGCGATGCAGCGCTACCGCGCCATTGCCGCGGGCGCGGTTGTCCTTAACGTTCATACGGGCGAAGTCCTGGCGATGGCCTCCGCTCCGGATTTCGATCCGAACAACCCGTTCAACGCGCTCGACAAGGACAGGCTCAACCGCATGTCCGCCGGCACCTTCGAAATGGGCTCGACCATCAAGAGCTTCACGACGGCGATGGCGCTCGATTCCGGCAAGGTCAATATCAACAGCACCTTCGACGCCAGCCGCCCGATCACGATCGGCCACCAGACCATTCGCGACTTTCACGGCAAGCATCGCGTGCTGACCCTGCCTGAAGTCTTCATCTATTCGTCGAACATCGGTTCGGCAAAGGAAGCAGACGTCGTGGGCATCGAGGGTCACAGGGCGTTTCTGCATCGTCTCGGTCTGCTCGACCGCATGCAGACCGAGTTGCCGGAAGTAGCGCGCCCGATGGAACCGAAAGTCTGGAAGAAGGTTCACTCGATCACCATCGCGTTCGGTCACGGCATGGCAACAACCCCGTTGCAGACGGCCGTCGGCGCCGCCGCCCTGATGAACGGCGGCAAACTGATAGAGCCGACATTCCTGCCGCGCACGGAGGAGGAAGCCACCAAGGTTGCCAAGCAGGTCGTCAGCGAGAAGACGAGCGAGGACATGCGCTATCTCTATCGCCTGAACAGCGAGAAGGGCTCCGGCGGTTCAGGCGCGCGGGCGAACGTTCCGGGCTATCGCGTCGGCGGCAAGACCGGAACGGCGGAAAAAGTGGTCAACGGCCGCTATTCGAGCGATGTCAGGTTCAATGCGTTTGTCGCGGCGTTCCCGATCGACAAGCCTGAATATGTGGTGCTGACCATCATCGACGAGCCGAAGCCAGAAGAGGGCAAGGTTGCGGCAACTGCCGGCTTGAACGCCGCGCCGATGGTTGCGGACATTATTCGCCGTTCGGCATCGTTCCTTGGCGTCAAGCCGGATTTCAAGGAAGAGAACATGGCAGCGCCAACGATGGTGTCGTTCGATGAATAGCCACAGCTTCGCTCGCGAATGCCCCAGAAACGACTCAAAACGATGCGTTTTGCGAGCAGAATCGATGATTCTTGCCCTTATGAGATGAAAAGTTTTTGAAAATGGGTTCCACTGCGGCCATGCAACTTAAAGATCTGAACGGAATTCCTGAAATCGCTATCTCCGAACTCGGCGATAAGACGATAACCGGATTGACGTCGGATTCGCGCAAAGTGGAACGCGGTTTCCTGTTTGCTGCGCTGAAGGGCTCCAAAGCCGATGGCGCAACCTATGCGGCGGACGCTGCGTCGCGCGGGGCCGCGATCATTATTACCTCCAAGGGTGCGAAGCTTGGCAAGATTGCCGTTCCGATCGTTTATGTCGACGATCCGCGCCGCACCCTCGCGCTTGCTGCTGCAAGCTTCTACAAGCTTCAACCAGATGTGATGGTGGCGATCACCGGCACGAGCGGCAAGACATCGGTTGCATCCTTCACCCGCCAGATCTGGGCGCAGGCGGGCTTTGCCTCCGCCAGCATCGGCACCACCGGTGTCGTATCGCCCAAGCGCGACGACTATGGTTCGCTGACGACGCCCGACCCTGTCGAACTCCACAAGCTGCTCAGCGAGCTCGTCGATGAGGGCGTTACCCACGCCGCCATGGAGGCTTCCTCGCACGGTCTCGACCAGCGCCGCCTCGACGGCGTGCGTCTCTCGGCCGGCGCCTTCACCAATCTTGGCCGCGACCACATGGACTACCATGCGACGGTCGAGGAATATCACGCCGCCAAGCTGCGGCTCTTCACGGAACTGCTGCCGAAGGGTGCGCCGGCGGTCATTTTTGCCGATGACGCCTTTTCCAAGCCGACGATCGCTGCTGCCACTGACGCTGGCTGCAAGGTGCTCACCGTCGGGCGCAAGGGCGATTTCATTACCTTGAAACGCGTCGAGCACGAGCGCTTTCGCCAGCACGTCGAGATGCACATTGCCGGGGAAATCTTCGAGATTACCCTGCCGCTCGCCGGCGACTTCCAGGTGGCGAACGGCCTTGTCGCGGCGGGCCTTGCTATTGCCACCGGCGTTCCGCCCGCAGCGGCCGTGCGCGGCCTCGAGCGCCTAAAGGGCGCGCCGGGGCGGCTCGACCTCGTCGGTGCGACAGAGGAGGGTGCGCCCGCCTATGTCGATTACGCCCACAAGCCCGACGCGTTGGAGAACGTCCTCGCGTCGGTGCGTCCGTTCACGACCGGCCGCGTCATCGTCGTCTTTGGCTGCGGCGGCGACCGCGACAAAGGCAAGCGCCCGATGATGGGCGAGATCGCGACGCGCCTCGCCGATGTGGTCATCGTCACCGACGACAACCCGCGTTCAGAAGTGCCTGCCACCATTCGCGCCGAAATCCTTGCGGCAGCGCCGGGCGCCATAGAAATCGCTGACCGCCGCGAAGCGATCCGCCATGCGGTTTCGATGATGAAATCCGGCGACACGCTGATCGTGGCCGGCAAGGGCCATGAAGAAGGCCAGACAGTCGGCGATGTCGTTCTGCCGTTCTCCGATCATGCAGAAGTCGGCTCGGCGCTGAAAGACCGTCTGGCACGGGAGAGCGGCGCATGAGCCTGCTCTGGACCTCGGATGCCATGATCGAAGCGATGAACGGGCGGCCCATCGGCAAGTTGCCGGAGGGCATCACCGGCATTTCCATCGATACCCGTACCCTGAAACAGGGCGAGGCATTCTTCGCCATCAAGGGTGACGCGCTCGACGGACACGATTTCGCCACCGCGGCGGTCGCTGCGGGCGCGGCGCTGCTTGTCGTTGCGGAAGCGAAACTGCCGGCGCTCGGCAAGTTGAAGGCACCGATGATCGTCGTTGATGACGTGCTCGCGGCGATGACGCGGCTCGGCATTGCTTCACGAACGCGCTCCCATGCACAGATTATCGCGGTGACCGGATCGGTCGGAAAGACTACGACCAAGGAAGCGTTGCGGCATGTGCTTGCCACCAGCGGGAAGGTTCATGCCTCGGCGGCGTCCTTCAACAACCACTGGGGTGTACCGCTGACGCTTGCCCGCATGCCGGCCGATACCGATTACGGTGTGTTCGAGATCGGCATGAACCATCCCGACGAAATCCGCCCCCTGGTCAAGATGGTGCGCCCGCACGTCGCGCTGATCACGCTCATTGCGGCGGCGCATCTTGGTCATTTCAAGAATCTTCAGGAAATTGCTACCGCCAAGGCGGAGATTTTCGAAGGCGTCGTTCCCGGCGGCTACGCGCTTCTCAACCGAGACGACAAGCATTTCAAACTGCTCGAGAAAATGGCGAAGGATGCGGGCGTCGAGCACATCAAGACCTTTGGTGAGAACGCCCGGGCAGATTATAGACTGATCAAATTGAAACTCCTCGGCGATTGTTCCTGCATGACAGCGCGGCTCGCCGGCGAAGAAGCCGTGGTCAAGATCGGAGCGCCCGGCCGACATATTGTGCAGAACGTTCTTGGCGTCCTCGGCACGGCGCATCTGGCCGGTGCAGACATGGCCAAGGCGACGCTTGCTCTTGCCTCGCTGCGCCCGGAAAGCGGGCGCGGGGCGCGCCATACGCTGGAAGTGGCAAAGGGTACGTTCACGTTGATCGACGAGAGCTACAATGCCAACCCGGCCTCCATGCGCGCCGCGATCGAACTGCTTGCGGCGGCAACCCCGACCGGACGCGGGCGGCACATCGCCGTGCTCGGCGACATGCTCGAACTTGGCAAGCAGGCGCCGAAACTTCATGCGGAACTCGCTTCAGTGATTGCCGACAACCATATCAACATGGTTTTTCTCGGCGGTCCTGAAATGGCGGCGCTCAAGGCGGCCATGCCGGTTGAATTTCATGCCGAATACAGGCAGAGCGTAGAGGAACTGCAACCGCAATTGCTGAAGACGATCCGGGCTGGTGACGTGATCATGATCAAGTCATCCAAGGGGACTGGATTCTCCCGGATCGTGAAAACGCTCTTGCAGAAATACAATTCCATCGAGCCTGCCGGTCCAGCCGAGTAAGCTGCGGGGATGGGGAAAGGGCTCTAGCCACATGCTTTATTATCTCGCCGGTCTGGCGGAACATATCCAGGCGCTGAACGTGTTCCGCTATATTACGTTTCGGACCGGCGGTGCGCTGATTACCTCGGCGCTCATCGTTTTTCTGTTCGGACCCCGCATCATCGACTCGCTGCGCATCAGGCAGGGCCGCGGCCAGCCGATCCGCGCCGACGGCCCGCAGACGCACTTCAAGAAGGCAGGCACGCCAACCATGGGCGGCCTCATGATCATGACCGGGATTCTCCTGTCGTCGCTGCTCTGGGCCAACTGGTCGAATGTCTATGTGTGGATTGTTTTGCTCGTCGCGCTGTGCTTCGGCGCCATCGGCTTCTACGACGATTACCTCAAGGTCAGCAAACAATCGTTCAAGGGATTTTCGGCCCGCGGGCGTCTCGGCATCGAGTTCCTGATCGCGGGGCTGGCCGGTCTCGGCATCATGTGGGCGGGACAGGAACCGTTTTCGTCGTCGCTGACCTTCCCCTTTGCCAAGCAGTTTATCATCAATCTCGGCATCTTCTTCATCCCGTTTGCTGCCTTCGTGATGGTCGGCGCGGGCAACGCCGTCAATTTCACCGATGGTCTCGATGGTCTTGCCACCGTCCCGGTGATGATCGCCGCAGCTTCCTTCGGGGTTATCGCGTACCTTTCCGGTAACGCGATTTTCGCCGATTATCTGCAAATTCACTTCGTGCCCGGCACCGGCGAGCTCGCCGTCGTCCTTGGCTCCGTCATCGGCGCGGGCCTTGGGTTTCTCTGGTTCAACGCGCCCCCCGCCGCCATCTTCATGGGCGACACCGGCTCGCTGGCGCTTGGCGGTCTCATCGGGGCTGTTGCCGTCGCAACCAAGCACGAGATCGTCCTTGCCATCATCGGCGGCGTCTTCGTCATGGAAGCCATGTCCGTCATCATCCAGGTGGCGTCGTTCAAGATGACCGGCAAGCGCGTGTTCCTGATGGCGCCGATCCACCACCATTTCGAAAAGAAGGGCTGGACCGAGAGCCAGGTCGTGATCCGCTTCTGGATCATCGCCGTCATTCTCGCGCTGATCGGCCTTTCGACGCTCAAGCTCCGGTAGGCCGCATGATCCCCGCCCATTCCATGAAGGACAAGACCATCGCGCTCTTCGGGCTCGGTGGATCGGGCATTGCGACCGCGCAGGCGATCGCCGCGGGCGGGGCCAAAATTATTGCATGGGACGACAACCCGGAAAGCGTCAGGAAGGCGCAAGGCGCCGGCATCGAAACCGGCGATCTTCGAAACGTCGACTGGAAGCAGTTTTCCTCCTTCGTCCTGTCGCCCGGCGTACCGCTGACGCATCCGCGCCCGCACTGGAGCGTCGATCTTGCGAGAGCAGCAGGCGTTGAGATCATCGGCGACGTCGAGCTTTTCGTGCGCGAGCGCAATCGCGCCGGCAAGAACAGCCCGTTTATCGCCATCACCGGCACCAACGGCAAGTCGACGACAACTGCCCTCATTGCCCATATCATCAAGGCTTCGGGCCGGGACGTGCAACTTGGCGGCAACATCGGCACGGCGGTGATGACGCTGGAGCCGCCGGCGGACAATCGCTTCTATGTCGTCGAATGTTCGTCCTACCAGATCGACCTTGCGCCGTCCCTCAATCCGACGGCAGGCATACTCCTCAATCTGACCCCGGATCACCTCGACCGGCACGGCACGATGCAGCACTACGCCGAGATCAAGGAACGTCTGGTGGCAGGAAGCGAAACGGCGATTGTCGGTGTCGATGACAGCTACTGCGCGGCGATAGCAGAGCGGCTGGAGCGGACCGGCAAGCATGTTGTTCGTATCTCCAAGCGCATGCCCATCGAGAACGGCTATTTCGCCAAGGGCTCCGATCTCGTCCGCGCCAGGAACGGCGATACGTCGGTCGTCGCCTCTCTTGCCGGCATCGGTTCGCTCAGGGGCGAGCACAATGCGCAGAATGCGCTTGCCGCGCTTGCCGCCTGCCTCTCGGTCGGGCTGTCGATGGAAGAGATCAATCTGGGCCTGCGCACGTTCCCCGGCCTTGCGCACCGCATGGAGCAGGTAGCCAAGCTCGGCAATACCCTGTTCGTCAACGATTCCAAGGCCACTAATGCCGACGCGGCGGCGCCGGCGCTGTCGTCGTTTCCACGCATCTACTGGATCGCCGGCGGACTGCCCAAGGAGGGCGGCATTGCCTCGCTTGCGGGCTTCTTTCCGCGCATTGCCAAGGCCTATCTGATTGGAGAAGCCGCTCCGCAATTTGCCGCGACGCTCGGCGATGCAGCGCCCTTCGAAATTTCCGGCACCATCGCCGCTGCCGTCGAACATGCGTCCCGCGACGCCGCAAGCGACGGTTCGGGCGAACCTGTCGTGCTGCTTTCGCCTGCCTGCGCCAGCTTCGACCAGTTTCAGAACTTTGAAAAACGCGGCGAGGCATTTCGCTCCGCCGTTCTCGCGCTTGCGGGCGCATCACCAATTGGAGGCATAGATGGTTAGTCGTATTGACCGTGGTCCCGTCGCCGACTGGTGGTGGACGATAGACCGATTTCTCCTGGCGGCCTGCCTGGCACTGATGGGCCTCGGGATTCTCCTGTCTTTTGCCGCAAGCCCCGCCGTTGCCGAACGCATCGGCCTTGAGAGCTTCTACTTCGTCAAGCACCAGTCGATGTTCATGGTGCCGGCGGTTGTCGTGATGTTCGCCGTATCATTCATGGCGCCGCGCACCATTCGCCGCTTTGCCATCATCCTGCTCGGCGTTTCACTCGTCGCGATGGTAGGGGCGCTGTTCTTCGGCATCGAGGTCAAGGGCGCGCGGCGCTGGGTTTCGCTTGCCGGCGTTTCGATCCAGCCGTCGGAATTCATGAAGCCGGCCTTCGTCATCGTCTGTGCCTGGCTCTTCGCCGAGAACGAGCGCCACAGGGATATTCCCGGCAATCTCTTCTCCATGATGCTCTTCGGCGTGGTGGCCGCGCTTCTGGTGGCGCAGCCCGATCTTGGACAGACGATCCTCACGGCGGGCACCTGGGGCGCCATGTTCTTCATGGCAGGGGTTCCGTGGCTTTGGATCATCAGCCTCGGCGTGCTCGGCATGGTCGGGTTCTTCGGCGCCTATACGGTGTTTCCGCACGTCGCCGGTCGTATCGACCGATTTTTGACCGGTGAAGGCGACACGTTCCAGGTCGATGCCGGCCGCGAGGCGATCATACGCGGCGGCTGGTTCGGGCAGGGACCAGGCGAGGGCACGATCAAGCGCATCATCCCCGACAGCCATACGGACTTCATCTTCTCGGTGACGGCCGAAGAGTACGGCATTGCCCTGTGCCTGCTCATTGTCGCGATCTTCGCCTTCATCGTTATTCGCGGGCTGACGATCGCACTCAAGGAGCGGGACGACTTCACCCGCCTTGCAGTGTCAGGTCTCGTCATTCTCTTCGGCTTCCAGTCGATCATCAATATCTCCGTCAATCTCCACCTGATGCCGGCCAAGGGCATGACCCTGCCATTCATTTCCTATGGCGGCTCGTCGCTTATCTCGGTCGCCATATCCACCGGGCTGCTGCTTGCTCTGACGCGACGCAGGCCTGAAGCGCGGCGGTCGGCCACGCTCGGCAGCGCGAACATGCCTTCCATGGCGGGCGCACGCTGAGGGGTCATGGCAAAGGGGATTATCTTTCTTGCCGCCGGCGGAACCGGCGGTCATCTGTTCCCGGCTCAGGCGCTCGCACATGAGTTGATCGCCCGCGATTGGGAAGTTCATCTTGCCACAGACGACCGGGCGGAGCGGTTTACCGGCGCATTTCCGGCAAAAGCAATTCACGTCGTACGCTCGGCTACGATTGGCGGCCGCAATCCCGTTTCGCTCGCCAGGACTTTCTGGACCCTGTGGCAGGGCAATCTCGATTCACGCAAGCTGTTTCGGGCGATGAAGCCGAAGCTCGTCGCCGGCTTTGGCGGCTACCCGACGCTGCCGCCGCTCTATGCGGCAACCTCGCTGCAAATTCCGACGCTCATTCACGAGCAGAATGCAGTTATGGGCCGCGCCAACAAGGCGCTTGCGGCGCGCGTGACGGCCATTGCCGGTGGCTTCCTGCCCGACAATGGCGGGCCATTCGCGCAGAAGACGGTGTTGACGGGCAATCCCGTGCGCCCCGAGGTTCTGGCCGAGGTCGGGAAAACCTATGAGCCAGCGCAGGTATCGGGGCCGTTCCGTTTCCTCGTCTTTGGCGGCAGTCAGGGCGCGCAATATTTCTCGGCGGCGGTCCCTGCGGCGATCGAACTGCTGTCGCGCGAGAACCGGGCGCGACTGGTGGTGACGCAGCAAGCCCGACCCGAAGACGAAGCCAAGGTCCGCGCCGCCTATGATGCGCTCGGCATCAAGGCGGAGGTCGCTCCGTTCTTCAAGGATATGCCGCGCCGCATCGCCGAAGCGCATTTCGCCCTCTCCCGGTCGGGGGCGTCGACGGTTTCAGAGATTGCCGCCATTGGACGGCCGGCCGTGCTCGTGCCGTTTCCGCATGCACTCGACCATGACCAGGCGGCCAATGCGGCGGCGCTCGCGGCGGCCGGGGGCGCAGAGGTGATCAAGCAGTCGGAACTGTCGCCGGAACGCATCGCCTCGATCCTTGCCAATGCCATGAACGAGCCCGACCGGCTGGCCATGACCGCCGAGAAAGCCCGAAGCACCGGCAAGCCGGAGGCGACAAGGTTGCTTGCCGACCTCGCAGAGGCTATTGCAACCGGCCAAAGCGTCGAAAAATTCAAAAAAGGAGTGCGTCCATGAAGATGCCGCTCAACATAGGTCTCGTTCATTTCATCGGTATCGGCGGTATCGGCATGAGCGGCATTGCCGAGGTTCTGCATAATCTCGGTTACAAGGTGCAGGGATCGGACCAATCCGACAGCGCCAATGTGCAGCGTCTGCGCGAGAAAGGCATCGAGGTCTTCGTCGGTCACGCGGCCGACAATCTCGGCGACGCGGAAGTGGTGGTCGTCTCGACGGCGATCCGGAAATCCAACCCGGAACTCGTCGCGGCGCGCGAAAAGCTGCTGCCCGTCGTTCGCCGCGCTGAAATGCTCGCCGAACTGATGCGTTTCCGTCAGGCGGTTGCCATTGGCGGCACCCATGGCAAGACCACGACGACCTCTATGGTGGCAACATTGCTCGACGCCGGCAATCTCGATCCAACGGTGATCAATGGTGGCATCATCAACGCCTATGGTACGAATGCACGCATGGGTGAGGGCGACTGGATGGTCGTCGAGGCGGATGAAAGCGACGGCACGTTTCTGAAGCTTCCCGCCGATATTGCCGTCGTGACCAATATCGATCCCGAGCATCTCGACCATTACGGGACCTTCGACCGCGTGCGGGAGGCTTTCCGCCAGTTCGTCGAAAACGTGCCGTTCTACGGCTTCGGCGTCATGTGCCTCGACCATCCGGAGGTGCAGTCGCTGGTCTCGCGCATCGAGGACCGCCGGGTCATCACCTATGGTGAAAATCCGCAGGCCGATGTGCGTTTCGTCAACCTTGCCGTCAATGGCGCAAGCTCGACATTCGATGTCCAGATCGCCAAGCGCAAGACCGGCGATACAATGGTGATCGAAGGTCTGCATCTGCCAATGCCCGGCCGGCACAATGTGTCGAACGCCACGGCTGCAATCGCCGTCGCCAATGAGCTCGGCATTTCGGCCGAGGACATCAAGAAGGGGCTCGCATCGTTCGGCGGCGTCAAGCGTCGGTTCACCCATACGGGTTCATGGCAGGGCGTCGAGATTTTCGACGACTACGGCCATCACCCAGTCGAGATCAAGGCGGTGCTGCAGGCAGCGCGCGATTCCGCCAAGGGCAGGGTGATCGCCGTCATGCAGCCGCATCGCTTTACCCGGCTCGCCAGCCTTTTTGACGACTTTGCCGCCTGCTTCAACGATGCCGATACGGTTATCGTGGCGCCGGTCTATACGGCGGGCGAGGATCCGATCGAGGGCGTCAATTCCGAAGCTCTGGTTTCGCGCATCCGCACGGCCGCTCACAGGGACGCGCGCTATATCAGCGGGCCCCAGGAGATCGCGCCGCTGATTGCCCAGATTGCCAAGCCCGACGATTTCGTCATTTTTCTGGGTGCCGGCAATATCACGCAATGGGCCTATGCCTTGCCAAAGGAACTGGCGGCGATCTAGATTTGGCGGTTGCGCCGCCAGCGGGATGTGCGGCGCTGTGAACCGTTGGAAGGATAATATGTACTCACTGGTTGACGGCGAGGCCCTGCTGAAGAAGCTGGGCGATCGATTTTCGAAGCTGCGTGGCCGCTTGACGCCCAATATGGGCATGGAGAAAGTCACCTGGTTTCGCGCCGGGGGACCGGCCGAGGTCATGTTCCAGCCAGCGGATGAAGAAGATCTTGCCGAATTCCTGAATGCAGTACCGGCGGAGTATCCGATCCTCACGGTCGGCATCGGTTCCAACCTTCTGGTGCGCGATGGCGGTATCCCTGGGTTCGTCGTTCGCCTCTCCGCCAAGGGATTTGGCGAGGTCGAGCGGGCGGGTGACGTGCAACTGCGCGCAGGCGCTGCAACGCCGGACAAGCGCGTTGCTGCCGCAGCGCTCGAAGCCGGAATTGCCGGCTTTCATTTCTACCATGGCATCCCCGGCGGTATTGGTGGAGCCTTGCGCATGAATGCGGGCGCGAACGGCGTCGAAACGCGCGAACGCGTCGTCGAGGTGCGAGCGCTCGACCGCAAGGGCGAGCTTCATGTGCTTTCCAATGCCGACATGGGCTACGCCTACCGCCATTCGGGTGCGGCGAGCGATCTTATCTTCACCTCGGCGCTGTTCGAAGGCACCCCCGGCGACAGGGCCGAGATTCAGGCGGCGATGGACGCCGTTCAGCACCATCGCGAGACCGTTCAGCCGATCCGCGAAAAAACCGGCGGCTCGACCTTCAAGAATCCGGAAGGTTCATCGGCCTGGAAGGAGATCGACAAGGCCGGCGGACGCGGGTTGATGATCGGCGGCGCCCAGATGTCGCCCATGCACTGCAATTTCATGATCAACACCGGCACGGCAAGCGGACACGATCTCGAGACCTTGGGCGAGACGATCCGCGCCAATGTCCTGAAGAATTCCGGCATCCGGCTCCATTGGGAGATCAAGCGGTTGGGCCGGTTCCGTACCGGTCAGGATGTACAGGAATTCATGGGGCAGTTGTTGTAGGACTCTCTGTATTTGTACCAATTGTTGGCATATATTGGTACAAATACAGGAGGCTTTCATGGGCAAGAACACGTCCATTTCGTTGGGCGAACACTTCAACGATTTTATCGACGAAGAGATTTCGCAAGGCCGTTATGCTACGGTAAGCGAAGTTGTTCGCGCTGGCTTGCGCCTGCTTGAGGAGCAGGAGCTGAGGTTGCAGGCTCTGCGCGCGGCGCTCGATGAAGGTGAAACGAGCGGTGACCCTGTTGAGTTAAACTTCGAAGATTTCCTCAACTCCAAGCGTCGTACCAAACCCGCATGAAGCGATTGCGCATCTCCCCGGCCGCCCTTGCTGATCTGGATCGAATATGGGATTACACCGCCGCAAATTGGGGCGATGACCAGGCCGAGCGATATTTGCGGAAAATCCAAAAAGCGTGCGATGATATCTCTGCACGACGGAATTCAGGCAGTTCAGCAGAACATGTCCGCGCCGGATATCGAAAGATGCCAGTTGGCTCCCACCTTCTGTTTTTTCGCCTTGCTGATGACGGCGTGATGGAATTGATGCGTATCTTGCATCAAAGCATGGACGTACCAGCGCATCTTCCCAAGCCCGAATAATCCCGTCATTGCGGGTGTCGAAGCCGCCGCACGCGCTGCCTGAGGAGCCGCATTTTTTTACGCCGAATTTCATTGTTGAATCATTGAGGGCTTGTCAGCGAATCAACTCTCTGATTCTTTAGGGACAAGCGTTAACTGATTTGAGTCGGCTGCTTTTTTTTGCCAGCCTTGGGTGTCTGCGGTCCCGGCCGCCGGACGTGCCCGGACTCATGTCTTTTTCGCGTTGATGGGGAAATTCGAGGGGATGCCTTGATGGCGAAAAAGCATGTTGCAGTGCTGATGGGCGGCTTTTCATCGGAGCGTCCGGTGAGCCTTTCGTCCGGCAATTCCTGCGCCGATGCTTTGGAGGCCGAAGGCTATGCCGTCACCCGCGTCGACGTCGACCGCAACATCGCCAGCGTCCTGAACGAACTTCGGCCCGACGTCGCCTTTAATGCCCTGCACGGCCCCTTCGGCGAGGACGGTACGATCCAGGGCATCCTCGAATTTCTTGAAATTCCCTATACCCATTCCGGCGTGCTGGCCTCGGCGCTTGCCATGGACAAGCAGCAGGCGAAAATCGTTGCCAAGGCGGCCGGCGTGCCTGTCGCGGAAGCGAAGGTGATGAACCGGTTCGACTTCACGTCGGCCCATCCGATGAAGCCGCCCTATGTCGTTAAGCCGGTCAATGAAGGTTCGAGCTTTGGCGTCGTTATCGTCAAGGAGGATCAGTCGCATCCGCCGCAGGTCATCACATCGCCGGACTGGAAATATGGCGATACGGTCATGGTCGAACGCTACATTCACGGCCGCGAATTGACCTGCGCTGTCATGGGCGACGTCGCCATCGGCGTGTGCGAAATCATCCCCGTTGGCCACCAGTTCTACGATTATGATTCAAAATACGTTGCTGGCGGATCAAATCATGTGGTGCCGGCTAAAATTTCACTAAAAATTTACCAAAAAGTACAAACACTGGCACTCAAGGCGCATCAGGCAATTGGATGTAAAGGAATTAGCCGGTCGGACTTCCGTTATGACGACCGTTTTTCCGAAGATGGCGAGCTTATCTGGCTGGAAGTGAATACCCAGCCCGGCATGACGCCAACATCCCTTGTACCGGATATCGCCAAAGCTGCGGGGCATACCTTCGGTGAATTGTTGAGTTGGATGGTGGAGGACGCATCGTGTTTGCGTTGAAGGCTAAAAATGCGCATCCGCGCGCTGCAGTGACGGTCGGTTCGGACCGCACGGCGGGCTTTGGCCGCTTTCGCGTCGTCCTGCCGAAATTCCTGCGCAAGCCGGTCCGCGTCTTCTCGCGCCTCGTCGAGGGTGAACTCACGATCCCCAATCATGTTGGCACCATCGGCGCGGTTGCCTTCTTTGCCTTGACCGGCGCCTATGGCGCGATCCTCGGCGGGCATGCCCC
Source organism: Phyllobacterium sp. SYP-B3895 (assembly GCF_009647635.1). Taxonomy (NCBI): domain Bacteria; kingdom Pseudomonadati; phylum Pseudomonadota; class Alphaproteobacteria; order Hyphomicrobiales; family Phyllobacteriaceae; genus Phyllobacterium; species Phyllobacterium sp. SYP-B3895. The sequence continues at coordinate 497,939 of NZ_WJIG01000003.1, forward strand.
GGAGGTCGTGAAAGTAACGACTTCGACCTTCGGCTTTGCCATCGAGGACGTGAAGGTCGTCGGCAACAGCGAAACCTCGGAGATCGATGTCCTAGGTGCGCTCGGGCTCGACGGTGAGACTTCGCTGGTGGGGCTGAGCGCGGCGGATGCGCAAAAGGCGGTTGCGACGCTGCCCTGGGTCGAATCCGTCGATGTTTTCAAGGTCTATCCCAACACAATCCAGATCTCGATCCACGAGCGCACCGCGCTGGCGGTCTGGCAAAACGGCTCCGAGCTTTCGGTGATCGATGCGGATGGCCGCGTGATCGTTCCCTATACGGGCGGACGCAGTGCCACGCTGCCGCTGGTTATCGGTGTCGGCGCCGAAAAGCAGGCGAAGCTGCTGTTCGCGCAGATGGCGGCGTTCCCGCAGATCGCAGCTGAGGCAAAAGCCTATGCGCGTGTTGGCGATCGTCGCTGGGACCTGTTCCTGAAGAATGGCGTGACGGTGATGCTGCCCGAGGGGCAGATCAAGCAGGCGCTCGCCGACATCGTCGATATGGACAACAAGTCCGGCATCCTGTCGCGCGACATCGCCTCGGTGGACATGCGTTTGACAGACCGCGTGGTCGTGCGGCTGACGCCTGACGCGATGATGCAGCGTGTTGAGTATTTGAAGGCGCGGGACAAGGCGCCAAAGCGTTCGGAGAAGCGTGTATGAGTATTCTGAACGGAAAGAGCACCTCGAATGGAGCGCCATCCGCCAAGCGGACGCGCTCCTTGACGGTTCTCGACATCGGCTCAAGCAAGGTCTGCTGCATCATTGCGCGGTTGCGTCCGCGTGAGGAAAGCGCGCTTCTGCCTGGCCGAACCCATCGCATAGAAGTGCTCGGCATCGGTCACCAGAAATCGCGCGGCATCAAGTCCGGCGTCATCGTCAATCTTGATGCGGCCGAACAGGCGATCCGCCTTGCCGTCGATGCGGCGGAGCGCATGGCAGGGCTCACGGTCGACTCGATGATCGTCAATATTTCATCCGGACGGCTCAAGAGCGAGACGTTCTCCGCCAGCATCAATCTCGGTGGCCATGAAGTCGACCAGGCCGACATCCGCCGCGTTCTTGCCGCCGGCGCCAAGCAGGCGCTTGCCACCGAACGGCATCTCGTCCACTCCCTGCCGGTTGCCTACGGTCTCGATGGCGAGCGCGGCATCCGCGATCCGCTCGGCATGATCGGCGATACGCTCGGTGTCGATATGCATGTGCTGACGGCTGATGCCGCTCCGCTGCGCAACCTCGAGCTTTGTGTCAATCGCTGCCACCTCTCGGTTGAGGCGATGATCGCAACACCCTATGCCAGCGGCCTTTCGGCTCTCGTCGACGACGAAGCGGAGATGGGTGCCGCCTGCATCGACATGGGTGGGGGCACGACCACCATCTCCGTCTTCTCTGAGGGCAAGTTCATTCATGCCGATGCCATCGCCATCGGCGGCAATCACGTGACGATGGACGTCGCACGCGGCCTCTCCGCGCATATGGACGATGCCGAGCGGCTGAAGGTCATGCACGGTTCGGCCCTGCCGAGCGCGGCCGACGATCGCGATCTCATCAGCGTGTCGCCGCTCGGCAACGATGCGCGGGATGTCCCCAACCAATATCCGCGTGCCGTGCTCACGCGCATCATCCGCGCCCGCGTCGAGGAGACGCTGGAGCTTGCGCGCGACCGTCTCAATCAGTCCGGTTATGGGCAGATCGTCGGCAAGCGCGTCGTACTTACAGGTGGAGCCAGTCAGTTGGCAGGGCTGCCGGAAGTCGCCCGCCGCATCCTGGCTCGCAATGTGCGCATAGGTCGTCCTCTCGGCGTTACGGGGCTTCCCGAAGCAGCCAAGGGTCCGGCCTTCTCCGCAGCGGTCGGTCTTTTGATCTATCCGCAGGTAGCAGGCATCGAAGAGCGTTCTGTAAAGGCCGGTTCATCATCGCTGATGACAGGTACAGGTGGGCGTTTTCAGCGTATCGGCCAGTGGCTGAGAGAGAGTTTTTGATCAATCGGGGAAACCCAAAAAGAAAATGCCGCAGCGGCGAGGCGGTAAGGACGAAAAGGAACGAGACACATGAGCATCAATCTGCAAAAGCCGGATATTACCGAGCTTAAGCCCCGCATCACCGTGTTCGGTGTTGGCGGTGGCGGTGGCAATGCGGTCAATAACATGATCAATGCCGGCTTGCGCGGTGTTGAGTTTGTTGTGGCCAATACCGACGCACAGGCGCTGTCGCAATCAAAGGCGGAACGCCTCATTCAGCTGGGCGCTGCCGTTACCGAAGGCCTCGGCGCTGGATCGCAGCCGGAAGTCGGCCGCGCAGCCGCCGAAGAGTGCATCGACGAGATCATTGATCATCTGTCGGGCACCCATATGTGCTTCGTCACCGCCGGTATGGGCGGCGGTACGGGTACGGGCGCTGCTCCGGTCGTTGCCCGCGCGGCGCGCGAAAAGGGCATCCTCACCGTCGGCGTCGTCACCAAGCCATTCCATTTCGAAGGCCAGCGCCGCATGCGCACCGCCGACATGGGCATTGCCGACCTGCAGAAGAATGTCGATACGCTCATCGTCATTCCGAACCAGAATCTCTTCCGCATCGCCAATGACAAGACGACCTTTGCCGATGCCTTCGCGATGGCCGACCAGGTCCTCTATTCGGGCGTTGCCTGCATTACCGACCTCATGGTCAAGGAAGGCCTCATCAATCTCGATTTCGCCGACGTTCGCTCGGTGATGCGCGAGATGGGCAAGGCCATGATGGGCACCGGTGAAGCTTCGGGCGATGGCCGCGCAATGGCTGCCGCGGAAGCTGCGATCGCCAACCCGCTCCTCGACGAAACCTCGATGCGCGGCGCCAAGGGCCTCCTGATCTCGATCACCGGCGGCCGCGACATGACGCTGTTCGAGGTGGACGAGGCTGCAACGCGTATCCGCGAAGAAGTCGACCAGGATGCCAACATCATCCTCGGTGCCACATTCGATGAAAGCCTCGAAGGCATCATCCGCGTTTCGGTCGTCGCTACCGGCATCGACAAGCAGGTTGGGGAATCGGCGCCTGCGCCGATCGAATTTCGCCAGCCCATGAAGCCTGTGGCGAAGCCCGCGCCGCAGCCGGCGGCACGGGTCGAGACCGTGACCCGTCCGGTTGTACAGCAGCCGGCCGCCCGCACCGCCGATCCGGTCGCCGATGTGATCCGCGCCGCCGAACACGACGTTCCGCAGCGCGCACCGCAGCCAATCGAGCAGGAGTTCCGTCCGCAAAGCCGGATCTTCCAGGCTCCTGCACCGGAAGTCTTCGATGCACCGATCGCTGCCGCACCGGTTCAGCCCGTGCATCAGCCGGCACCGCAGCCGCAAATGCAGGCCGCACCCTTGCAGCCTGCTGCGCCACGCATGCCCAACGTCGCCGATTTCCCGCCTGTCGTTCAGGCGGAACTCAGCGCACGGGATATGGCGTCGCGCGATCATGGCCGCGAGCAGGCCGCTTACGAACCGCAGGAAGACCGCGGACCGATGGGCCTCCTCAAGCGCCTAACCGCTGGCCTGACCCGCCGCGAAGACGAGACCGCACGCCTCGAGCCGGCGCAGCCGCGCGAACCGGCAATGCGCCCGGCCGAGCCGCGCCGCCCGCTGTCACAGGATGCGTCGATCTACGCGCCACGCCGTGGACAGCTCGACGATCAGGGCCGCGTCCAGCCGCAGTCGCGTCAGGCTTCCGAAGACGACCAGTTGGAAATCCCGGCCTTCCTGCGCCGGCAGGCCAACTGATCCGATCACGGATTATTAAAGAATATGAATTCCGCCACTCAAATCGTGGCGGAATTTCTCTTTAAAACCATTGAATTGGCATGAAAACGACTTAGCTGCACGCATGGCGGTTTCGTTACAAATGTCCCGAAACCGTGATTTTGCTTCGCAAGGCGCCATCTGTATCTTGCGCTGCAATATGACAGGGTGGTTGATTCCGCGGCAACGCTGCGCGTCAGTCAGATGTCCAGACCGGATATCGATCCGGCAAGTTCACAGGCAAGGGGTTCAATGCGCGATTTCCAGACGACGATTGCAGGACGCATCACGCTTTCGGGAGCGGGCGTTCATAGCGGCGCCCCCGTCAGCCTGACCTTCCTGCCCGCCGATCCAGATACCGGCATCGTGTTCCACCGGGTGGACGGCAAGGGCGATGCGCACCCGATCAAGGCGCTGGTGTCGCAAGTCGGGACGACCGATCTTTCGACGACACTGACGAATAGCGCCGGTCTCACCATCAGCACTGTCGAGCATGTCATGGCTGCGATTGCCGGCGCGGGCATCGACAACATGACCATCGAAATCGATGGGCCGGAAGTGCCGATCCTCGACGGGACGTCGCTCGCCTTTTTCGATGCCTTCGAAGAGGCCGGATTTGTGCGCCAGGCGGCCAAGCGCCGTTTCATCCGCATTCTCAAGCCGACGCGGATCGAGTCGGGCGCTTCCTGGGCCGAGTTTCGGCCCCATGACGGCACGCGCTACGAGGTTGAGATCGATTTCGAGACGCCGGTTATCGGCCGCCAGAAATTTGCCGCCGACATGGACGAGAAGACCTTCCGCAAGGAGATCGCACGGGCGCGCACCTTCGGGTTCATGCGCGATGTCGAAAAGCTCTGGGCCGCCGGTCTGGCGCTCGGTTCCTCGCTCGACAATTCGCTCGTCATCGGCGACGACAATTCGGTGATCAATCCGGGCGGCCTGCGCTACAAGGATGAATTCGTGCGTCACAAGACGCTCGATGCCATCGGCGACCTTGCGCTTGCGGGTGCCCCGTTCATCGGTTGTTTCCGTTCCTATCGGGGCGGTCACAGGCTCAATGCGGCTATGCTGCGCGCGCTTCTGTCGGATCAATCGGCTTTCGAGATCGTGGAAATGGCCGGAAAGCGCAGCCAATCGCGCGGGGCGACGCTTGTCGCGGTCAACGCGCCGGTATTCGCACCCTGGGTGCTGTAGTCCGATGAATTGAAACCGGCTGCGCCGGCGTCGCCACGCAGAAACAGCGTTTCTATTGCTCGTCGGATTCGGTCGTCGGACGGCGGACTACCACCAGCACGGCCGCTGGGACGATATTCTCACCCTGGGGTTTGCTCCTATCGTTCGACAGATACAGCGCTGCGCACCGCCTCGGTCATGATCGAGGCGAGGCGAAGGGTTGCCGGTTCGGCATGCGCTTGTGCGCGATGCAAGAGGAGACTGAGCGAGGGCAGCCCGGGAAGGCCGCTTTCAACTGGCGCCAGAGGCTGGACGCTGGCCGGCAGTCCGACGGGTGTTCGAACAGTTACGCCCAGTCCTGCCGCCGTTGCCGCCCACAGGCCGGCAAGGCTCGGGCTGGTAAAGGCGAGGCGCCAGGCGATGCCGGCATGATCGAGGGCGTTGGTGGCGGCAGTGCGCAGCAGGCAGGGCGCTTCAAGGCAGGCCAAGGGCAGAGGCTCGCCAGCAACCGCCAGCCGTTCAATTGACGCATTGGCCGGACCTACCCAGCACATCGGCACCTCGGCAATGCGCTCGCAATAGGGCGTAACCGCCCCGTCGCTCCAGGCGAGCGCGAGATCGAGTTTCCCGGAGGTGACGCGATCGATCAATTCGGCGTTGCGTGCGACACGGGCTTCGATGCGAACCTTTGGATGGGCGCGTGCAAACTGGCCCAGCACCTGCGGCAAAATGGTCTCGCCGAAATCCTCTTGCAGGCCAAGCCGCACCCAGCCTTCGAGTTCGCTGCCATGGATCGCTACAATAGCCTCGTCATTGAGATCGAGCAGGCGGCGGGCGTAAGCCAGCATGGTTTCTCCGGCATCCGTCAATGCAAGGCCCCGACCGTGCTTGATGAAGATATCCGTGCCGGCCTGCTGCTCCAATTTTCTCAATTGCGAACTGACCGCAGAGGTTGAGCGCCCAAGCTTGTCAGCAGCCTTTGCGAAGCTGCCAAGCTCGACGCCAGCGACGAATGTCCTTAGCACCTCGAGATCCAGTGCGATCTGCCGCATTTTAACTATCCTGTATTTTAGGATGAATTATCCACATTATTCCAAGTTTAAGGATTATGATGAGGGCGTATAGTCGCTGCGTCAAGCAAAGTTGCACAAGAATCAAAGGACGATAACGATGCCATTCACTCGGATCACACTGCTGGAGGGAAAGTCGCCGGAGTATTTGAAGGGGCTTTCCGACAGCCTGCATCAGGCGATGGTGGAAACATTCGACGTGCCGGCGGCGGATCGATTTCAGGCGATCCACCAGTTGCGCCCCGGCGAACTCATATTCGACCGCACCTATTTCGGCGGGCCGCGCTCGGACGATTTTGTCGTCTTTACCATCACTACCGGCAAGCCACGGGACACGGCGACCAAGAGAGCGTTCTACAAGCGGCTCGCGGCATTGCTCGCAGAGTCCCCGGGGGTAAGACCCGAGGACGTCATGATCATCGTCAGCACATCGAGCCGGGACGAGTGGTCGTTCAGCAACGGCGAAACGCAGATGCTGGATGGCGCTGCCGTCGAGGAGGCCCGGACATGATCGCCATGCAATATAGCTTCACGCTGCCTGCCGACTACGACATGTCGATCATCGACAGACGGATCGCCGAAAAGGGACCGCTTCTCGATAGCCTGCCCGGCCTTAAGTTCAAAGCCTACCTGACGGCGCGCAAAGGCAGCAGAAATACCGAAAATCTCTACGCGCCATTCTACGTCTGGGACGATGAATGCGGCCTGACGGACTTCATCTGCGGCGATGGTTTCGCCAACCTGACGCAGTCGTTCGGCTGGCCGACAGTCCGGACATGGTTTGTCTGGGAGGCGCAGATCGCGCGTAACATCCGGGATGCAGTCGCAGCAACGCGTCAACTTCGCGAAACGCCGGCCTATGCGCCGCTTGCGGATTTGCGCAGGCGCGAGAGCGCTGAAGTGTTCGAAGATGTCGAGCAGAATGGCGCGCTGGCGTCGATTTCTGCTTTCGAGCCGACGACCTGGACGCGCGTGCGCTTTCAGCTATGGGGCGAGAGAAATTCAGCTAGACAAGGTGAGGGGATAGCGACGTTCGATGTCGGGCACATTTCCATTCCGGGAGAGGCACAAGCCGATTAGACTTTCGTAGGGCTATTAACAGCCGTATGTCCATGCAACGAGTAACGTTGTCGGCATCCGCAGGTCCAGCGCGACCGACCTCGTGGAGCCGGTCGTGAATTCGGAACTAAAGACATCGCTAACCAGCCGTTCGCTCATTGCACTCGCCATGCTGAATTTCTTCTTGGCTGATGCGCGCGATGGGCTTGGTCCGTTTCTCGACGGCTTTCTGGCAACGCGCGGATGGTCGCCGGTAACGCTCGGCTTCATAGCGATGCTCGGCGGCATACTCGGAATGGTAGCTACCCCATTATTCGGAGCCATGGTGGACGCGTCGCGGCACAAGCGCCTGCTGATCATTGTGCCTGTCGTGCTGGTCAATGCCGGTGCGCTTTGGACACTTGTCAGCCCCGCCAACCTGTCGGTGTTCGGTGGGCAGTCCGCGACCGCTGTTGTCGGAGCGATTATCGGCCCGGCGCTCATGGGCCTCACGCTTGGCCTCGTGGGCGAGAAGAAGTTTCCGGGACAGGTGGCCAGCAATGAATTCTGGAACCACGCCGGAAATGTCGTTTCCATGGCCGGGACATTCGGGGCCATCCTTATGTTCGGTGAAAGTGGCGTGGTCGTTCTCATGCTGATCACCGCCGTCGCCAGCATCGTTGCCGTACTGGCAATCGACCCGGATGAAATCGACAATGACGTCGCGCGCGGCCTTGTTCCCGAACGCGACAATGACAACGGGCCATCCGGGTTTGCCGTGCTCTTCGACAATAAGGGCTTGATTTTTCTTGCCGTGACGCTGCTGATTTTCCATTTTGGCAATGCACCCATCACCCGGTTGATAGCGCAGAATTTTTCGGTCCAGCTTGGGACGCCGTTCCGGACGACGGCGATTACGATAGGGGTTGCGCAACTGGCAATGATCGTTGCCGCGCTCGCCGCGCCAATGTTGATCAGGCGCTTTGGCCTCGCTTCCGTGTTCATTATCGCCCTTGCCGCGCTGCCCATACGGGGCGCGATTGCCGGAACGCTGACAAGTTTTGTATCGATCTTCCCTGTCCAGATCCTAGACGGCGTTGGCGCAGGTCTGATCGGCATTGCGACGCCGATCGCCGCGGAACGGATTCTGTCGGGAACCGGACGCTTCAATGTCGGCCTTGCCGCAGTCATGACAGTACAGGGCGTCGGCGCTTCCCTCAGCAATGCGGTCGCCGGCTGGCTCACTCAAATAGGCGGTTACGCCCTGGCCTATTGGGTGCATGGCGGCGTAGCGGTGCTGGCGCTTCTCCTGTTTCTTGCCACAAGAACCTCTATTGCGCCGGACAGCCCAAGATCGCGAGCACGTGGGCCGAAAGCGCCTGCAGAGTCGCCTTGAGCATTCATGAGATGGCGGAGCGGTGAAATCGCCGGCTTCAAGGCTTTGCGGAACCTGCATTCAACAATTGCCTCAACCTTATGATTTGAAGCATATTATCCGGTTTCGGAAGTAATCTTGCTTGCTTATTCCGCCACCTTTTTGAGCTCCGCCACAAAATTGGACGATTGGATGGCAATAAGATTGCTGATTCTTTCGGCTTGTGGTTTATGAACGCCCAACCGACGGTAAGATTGACTTTGTTTGAGCATGAGTCGCAAGCGTGGCCAACAGGTTTGCGAGTGATGCTCTTGAATTATGTGTGGGGCCGGAGAGAGCATGGCGAACTGCAGAATGTCGATGAATAAGCGGTTTGGCGGCAAGGCCAGACTGACCCTTCTCCTTGTTCCGATCGCCGGCGCATTGGCAATTACAGGTTGTGCATCCAAGGATGACGATATCGATCTCAACGCCTATGTCGACACGATCGAGCCCGCCGACGTTCTTTACAATCAGGCGCTCGCCAATCTGAATTCCGGACGTCTCGACGAGGCCGCCAAGAAGTTCGACGCGGTCGACCGCCAGCATCCCTATTCGGAATTTGCGCGCAAGTCGCTGGTCATGGGCGCCTTCGCCAATTACCGCGCCGGCAAGTATGACGAAGCGGTCAACATGACCAAGCGCTACATCGCGCTCTATCCGAACCAGCCGGAAGCGGCTTACGCCTATTACATCACCGGCCTTGCCTATTATCGGCAGATCCCGGACGTGACGCGCGAACAGAGCATGACGCGCCGTTCCATTGCCGCCTTCAACGAGGTGGTCGAGCGTTTCCCGGATTCCGAATATGTCGAAGATTCGCGTGCCAAGATCCGCTTCGGCCGCGACCAGCTCGCCGGCAAGGAAATGCAGGTGGGCCGCTACTATCTGGAGCGGAAGGATTATGTCGCCGCCATCAAGCGCTTCCGCGGCGTGGTCGAGCAATATTCGAACACCCGGCACGTTGAAGAAGCTTTGGCGCGGCTGACCGAGGCTTACTATGCCTTGGGCGTAACCAACGAGGCACAGGCCGCGGCCGCTGTGCTCGGCCAGAACTATCCGGACAGCCAGTGGTACAAGGACAGCTACAAGCTCTTGCAAAGCGGTGGATTGCAGCCGCGCGAAAGCGCTGGATCGTGGCTTTCCAAGGCCGCAGCGGCTATTACTGGTGGTAAAGACGGCGTCTGACCCTAACCTGAGCGATCCATGCTTTCGCATTTGTCGATCCGCGATATTGTTCTGATTGAACGGCTCGACATCGAGTTTCGCGATGGCCTGTCGGTGCTGACCGGCGAGACAGGTGCCGGCAAATCCATCCTTCTCGATGCGCTGTCGCTGGCTCTCGGAGCGCGCGGCGACGCCTCGCTCGTTCGCCATGGTGCCGACCAGGGCCAGGTAACGGCTGTATTCGATGTGACAGGCGGTCATCCGGCCCGTGCCTTGCTGCGCGACAACGATATCGATGACGACGGCGACATCATCCTGCGCCGCGTCCAGACTGCTGACGGTCGCAGCCGTGTGTTCATCAACGATCAGGCGGCAAGCGTGACCCTGCTGCGCGAGCTCGGGAAGCGGCTTGTCGAAATTCACGGACAGCACGACGATCGTGCTCTTGTCGATATCGACATTCATCGCACGCTGCTCGACGCCTTCGGGGCGCTGGAAGTCAAGGCGGCGCTGGTTCGCGATTTGCACAAGGCATGGCGCGACGCTGAGCATTCGCTCGTGCGCCACCGGGCCAAAGTTGAGGCCGCCGCGCACGAGGCCGACTATTTGCGCGCCTCCGTCGAAGAACTCGCCAAGCTCGATCCCGAGCCGCAGGAAGAAGAGACGCTGGCGATCAAGCGGACGGATATGATGCGATCCGAAAAGATTGCGGGCGACGTCAACGATGCCAATGAGGTGCTTTCGGGCAATGGGTCGCCGGTGCCGTCGCTGGCGAGCCTGGTGCGCCGGCTCGAGCGCAAGGTTCCCGAAGCGCCGCAACTGCTCGAACCGGTCGTCAAGGCGATCGATGAAGCGCTCAATGCGCTCGCCGAAGCGCAAAATGGCGTCGAACATGCCATTCGTGCCATCGATTTTGACCCGCGCGTCCTCGAACAGACGGAGGAGCGACTTTTTGCTCTGCGTGCAGCTGCCCGTAAATATTCTGTCGCGGTCGACGATCTTGCCGCGCTGCGCGATCGGATGGATGCCGATCTGGCCGATATCGATGCAGGCGCCGAGCGGCTTGCCGCGCTGGAACTCGAGGCAGCGGCAGCGCGCGATGCCTATGATCGAGCAGCGGCTGTGCTTTCGGCCGATCGCCACGAAACCGCTGATCATCTCAAGCAGGCGGTGATGGCCGAACTGCCGGCGCTCAAGCTCGAACGCGCCGAGTTCATCGTTGAAATCAAGACGGACCCGGCAAACCGCAGCGCCGATGGCATCGACACGATCGAATATTGGGTGCGGACAAACCCTGGCACGCGTGCCGGGCCCATGATGAAGGTTGCGTCCGGCGGCGAACTTTCGCGTTTTCTGCTGGCGCTCAAGGTGGCGCTTGCCGATCGTGGTTCGGCCCCGACGCTCGTCTTTGACGAAATCGACACGGGCGTGGGCGGCGCTGTTGCCGATGCGATCGGCCAACGGCTGCGTCGCCTTGCCGGTCAGGTGCAGGTGCTTTCGGTAACGCACGCGCCGCAGGTGGCTGCGAGGGCACAGACACACTTTCTCATTGCGAAATCGGCAGCTGGAAATGACCGGGTTGCGACTTCCATCCGGGCGATGGAAACGAACGACCGGCAGGAGGAAATAGCCCGTATGCTTGCTGGCGCCAGCGTCACCGACGAGGCTCGCGCCGCGGCGGTCCGGCTTTTGCGCGAGAACGCCGCCGCCATTTCCTGAGTTATGGCAGGAGGTGTCGGCTGCGCTGCCAACGCGCAGATTGCACGATGCTTTTCGGTATATGTTAGGTTAATCTCCCGTCCGAATCCGTATATTCAGCGTCGGACAGGCCATGGCAGACACCCCCGTAGAAAAACTGACTGAGCCGGAAGCGGCCGAGGAACTTGGCCGTCTGGTGGCAGAGATCGCCCAGCACGACTATCGCTATAATACGGAGGACGCGCCGATCATCTCGGATGCCGAGTATGACGCCCTGCGCCGACGCAACCTTGCCATCGAGCAGCGCTTCCCGCACCTGAAGCGCGAAGACTCGCCCTCCAACAAGGTCGGCGCCAGCGTTTCGGAAAAGTTCGGCAAGGTTACGCACGCCATCCCGATGCTGTCCTTGGACAATGCTTTTTCCGACAGCGATGTTGCGGATTTCGTCGGCCGTATCCGCCGCTTTCTCAAGCTTGGTGCGGACGCCCCGGTAGCCATCACTGCCGAGCCGAAGATCGATGGCCTGTCGCTGTCCCTGCGCTACGAACTCGGGCGGCTCGTGACGGCGGCGACGCGCGGCGACGGAGCGACCGGCGAGAATGTCACGCTCAATGCCCGTACCGTTGCGAGCATTCCGAACGTCCTCAGCGGCAAGCCGCCAGAGGTGCTTGAGGTGCGCGGCGAGGTCTATATGAGCCATGCGGATTTCGCCGCACTCAATGAACGCCAGGCCAAGGAAGGCAAGCAAATCTTTGCCAACCCGCGCAATGCCGCGGCAGGATCGCTGCGCCAGCTTGATGCCACGATCACGGCGTCGCGCCCGCTGCAGTTCTTTGCCTATGCCTGGGGCGAAATCAGCGAGATGCCGGCGAAGACCCAGATGGGCATGGTTGCGGCCTTCAAGGACTATGGTTTCCGCGTCAACCCGCTGATGCAGCGCTTCGAAACGGTGGAGGGGCTGGTCAAGCACTACCACGAGATCGAGGAACAGCGCGCGCTTCTCGGCTACGACATCGACGGGGTGGTGTACAAGGTCGACGAGCTTGCCCTGCAGCAGCGGCTTGGCTTCGTTTCGCGCAGCCCGCGCTGGGCCATCGCTCACAAGTTCCCGGCGGAACGGGCGATGACCATATTGCGCGGCATCGATATCCAGGTCGGACGCACTGGTGCACTGACGCCGGTTGCGCGGCTGGAGCCGGTCACGGTAGGCGGCGTTGTCGTCACCAACGTCACCCTGCACAATGAAGATTACATCAAGGGTATTGGTCAGAACGGCCAGCCGATCAGGGAAGGTAGGGACTTGCGCATCGGCGATACGGTCGTCGTACAACGCGCCGGCGACGTCATTCCGCAGATCGTCGATATCGTGGCCGACAAGCCGCGCGGATCGGCTCCCTACGTCTTTCCCGACAAATGCCCGGCTTGCGGCTCGCATGCCGTGCGCGAGGAAGGCGAGGCGGTGCGTCGCTGCACCGGCGGGCTGATCTGCCCGGCCCAGGCCGTGGAGCGGATACGGCATTTCGTCTCGCGCAACGCGTTCGACATTGAGGGACTTGGCGAAAAGCAGGTCGAGTTTTTCTTCAAATCGGACGATCCCGCGCTTCATATCGGCACGCCTGCCGACATCTTCACGTTGAAAAAACGGCAAGCCAACTCGTTGGCAAAGCTGGAAAATATCGACGGCTTTGGCACCCTGTCGGTCAAAAAGCTCTATGACGCCATCGACGACAGGCGGGAAGTGTCATTGAGCCGCTTCATCTACGGCCTTGGCATACGCCATGTCGGCGAAGTCAATGCGAAGCGGCTGGCGAAAGCCTTCCGCTCCTATGCACGGCTGGCCGAAACAGCCATGGCGGCCGAGATGCCGAAGGACAGATCCGACAAGGGCAATGATGCCTGGCGCGAACTCAACGACGTCGAAGGTATCGGCAGCATCGTTGCCGAGGCGCTCGTCGATTTTTACGCGGAGGAACATAATCGCGAGGCGCTTGCGGCGCTTCTTGCCGAAGTGACACCGCTCGACGAGGAAGTGAAGACAGTCAACGACTCGCCCGTGGCGGGCAAGACGATCGTCTTCACTGGGTCGCTCGAGCGCATGTCGCGCGACGAGGCGAAGGCGATGGCTGAACGCTACGGCGCGAAGACTGCGGGGTCCGTCTCCAAGAAAACCGATCTTGTCGTTGCCGGGCCAGGCGCCGGCTCCAAGCTCGCGCAGGCGCAAACGCTCGGCATCGAAGTCATTGACGAGGATTCGTGGTTTACGTTGGTGGGGGCATGAGCGAGCCGCTGTTCAAGGGCTTTGGCGACAAGGCGTTGCCTTTCCTCAAAGCGCTGGATTTCCATCAGAATCGGGAATGGTTCCTCGAAAACAAGGAGCTTTTCGAGGCCCATCTCTACGAACCGCTCGGCGATCTCGTCGAAGACCTGATCGACCGCTTCGAAAAGGCGGGCCTCCCGTTTAAAGGCGACCGCAAGAAGTCGCAGTTTCGGATAAAGCGCGACACGCGCTTCGCCAAGGACAAGAGCCCCTATAACCGGCATCTTTCGGCATTGCTTTCTCCGGACGGCAGTAAATGGACCGAAACCGGATGCTTTTACGTTTGCGTCGGGCTTGAAGATTATCGCGGCTGCTATGCGGCGGTGGCCTGGTGGCAGCCAAAGGGCGAGCTCCTCACCGCCATGCGCCAATCGATCGTCACGAAGCCGGAGAAATACCGTGCGATGGTCGAGGCCCTGCGCAAGAACGGCCTTGAATTGCGCGACAGCGACCGGCTGAAGCGAACGCCGCGCGGCTTTGACGATGTGACGGATGCGGATCTGATCGAAGCGCTGCGCAACCGAAGTTTCGTCGTGCGCCATGCGATCGACCCTGGCGCGATTACCGCGCCGGAGCTTGCCGATGATCTCTTTGATTTCGCCTTGCGATCCAGACCGTTGATCGACTGGGGTCGATCCATCGAGGGCACGCTCGTCACTGAAGTTGCTACATTGTAAACGTATCAGCAGGAGCGCCGGACAGGGTTCACTGCAGCAACATTGATCTTATCGATCAACAAATCTCGCGTGACACACCCGCGCGTATGGCCTAGAGCACGGCGATGGACGAACAAATATATCAGCGGACGGCCACCGGCGAGACGAGTTCCCGCACGCAGTTTTGGGAAGGCTTTGTAAAGGGCCTGCCTATCATGGTCGCGTCGGCGCCGTTCGGGCTGCTGTTCGGCGCCCTTGCCATCGACAACGGTTTTACTGTCGGCGAAGCGGTGTTCATGAGCGCGTCGATTTTCGGCGGCGCCAGCCAGATGGTCGGCATCGAACTTTTTGGCCATAATGTTCCCGCCTGGCTGATCGTCTTTTCGATCTTTGCGGTCAATTTCCGGCACGTGCTCTATTCGGCAGCCGTCGGACGGCGTATCGGCCATTTCAAGCCGCTGCAGGGCCTGTTGAGCTATTTCCTGCTCACCGATCCGCAATATGCGGAAACCGAAAAGCGGGCTGAATCCGGTAGGCCTGTAACCTTTATCTGGTACCTCGGCGTCGCGACGCCGATCTATGTCATGTGGGTGCTGGAGGCCTGGATCGGCGGCCTCTTCGGCAATCTCATTTCAGATCCCCATGCGCTTGGCATCGACATGCTGCTGCCGATCTATTTTCTCGGTCTCGTCATGGGGTTCCGCAAGCGCGATAACTGGGGCCCCATCGTCATCGCCAGCGGCGTCGTATCGATCATCGCCTACAAGACCATCGGCTCGCCTTGGCATGTGAGCATTGGCGCACTCGCCGGCATCCTCGTCGCCGTCATCGTCGCCAAACCTGAAAAAGCGCAAGGGAAGGACTGAGATGTCGTCGATCTTCTGGATTACGGTTGCCGGCGCGATCCTGACATTCCTCACCCGTATCGGCGGGCACCTCGTGCTTTCGCGCTTTGAGCGCATTCACCCGCGTGTCGAGGTAGCCCTAAATGCCGTTCCCGCGGCGGTATTGACGACGCTTGTCGCGCCCGCCATCGCCACCGCCGATTGGCGCGGGCTGGTTGCGCTCGTATTTGCCGGGCTGGTTTCGCTGCGCTTCAATGCCCTGACGATGTTTCTTGCCGGCGCAGCAATGATCATCCTGCTGCGCCAGTTTTCCTGAGCCGATCTCAGCCCTTCGATTCGTGACCGAAGGGCTCCGTCGCCGCGATCAGCCACTCGCGTTCCTCGCCGCTTGCATGCGGCAGCAGGGTTTCGCGCACGCGGGCGTGATAATCGTCAAGCCAGACGAGTTCATCGCGCACGAGAAGATCGGTGTCGATGAGGCGCTTGTCGATCGGGCACAGGGTGATCGTCTCGAAACCCATCATCGGCAAGTCGCCGCCCTCCGGCACCGAAGGCTCGGTGACGATCAGCAGGTTCTCGGTACGGATACCGTAGCCGCCGGGCTTGTAATAGCCGGGCTCGTTCGAAAGGATCATGCCCGGAAGCAGCTCATGGACGCCGCGCTTCGAGATGCTTTGCGGCCCCTCGTGAACGGACAGGAACGAGCCGACGCCGTGGCCGGTGCCATGGCCATAGTCGTAACCCTGCTTCCACAAGGCAATACGGGCGAGAACGTCGATATCCATGCCGCGTGTCCCCTTCGGAAAGCGCGCCGTGGAAATGGCGATCATGCCCTTGAGCACAAGGGTGAACTTGCGTTTCATGTCCTCGGTCGGCGTGCCGACCGGCAAGGTGCGGGTGATATCGGTGGTGCCGTCGCGGTATTGGCCGCCGCTATCGATCAGATAAAGTTCGCCGTCCTGGAGCACGCGGTTCGACTGGGTGCTGACGCGGTAGTGGGCGAAAGCGCCGTTCGGACCAGCGCCGGAAATGCTGTCGAAGGACAGGTTTTCGAGCGGCATCTGGAAACCTTCGGCCACCTTGCGCCGCGTTTCTTCAAGCCTGGTCGCCGCCTTGATCTCGTCGATCGTGCCGGGTGCCTGCGTGTCGATCCACGACAGGAATGACACCATGGCCACGCCGTCGCGCTCATGCGACTTGCGGGCGCCCTGAAGTTCCACAGCATTCTTCACCGCGCGTGGCAGGCGTGCGGGATCAAGACCATCGGCCACCTTGCCGCCTGCCTGCTCGATGATCAGGCGCAGTTTTTCTGCTGCAAGCGCCGGGTCGAGCACCACCGTCTTGCCGCCAGCGGCAAAGGCAGCAACGTCGCCTTCGAGGGTCGACGGCGCGCGCAGCGTCGAAAGCTGGGTTAGGTATGCTTCGGTCTCGATCGGCAGCTTGCGCTTGTCGATGAAGAGAAGCGGCTCACCGCTCGCCGGGATGAGGGCAAAGGCGAGGGGGAGCGGCGTATTGCTGACGTCGTTGCCGCGAATGTTGAAAGCCCAGGCGATCGATGACGGATCGGTGAGTATGGTCGCGTCGGCCTTGGCCTTGGCAACCGTCCCGGCCATCTCATGCAGTTTCTCGCTGGCAAGCTTGCCCGCATATTTTTCGGGCTGGATCGTGACCTGTTCGAGCGGCGCCGATGGCTGGTCGTCCCAGATCAAATCAACGAGATTATCCTTCACCGCAACGAGCGTGCCGCCATTTTTCTCAAGCGCCTCGCGCAGCGCCTTGGTTTCGCTTATCGTGTGAAGCCAGGGATCGAAGCCGATCGTGAATTTCCGTTCGGCGTTGCGCAGCCATACCGGCGGCGGGGTATCGACCAAGCTTTCTACGGTGAAAACGTTCGGATCAGTCTGTTCCGCCGCCTGCAATGTGTAGCGGCCATCGACAAATAGATAGGCCTTGTCCGTCATGACCAAGGCGACGCCGGCCGACCCGGTGAAGCCGGTCAGCCATGCGAGCCGGCGTGCGCGGGCGGGCACGTATTCGCCCTGATGCTCGTCGGCGCGCGGTACCAGAAATCCGTCAAGACCAAGGGATTCGAGTTCGGCGCGCAGTTTTGCAACGCGGGGGCCGCCGGTAGCTGGATTGCTGACGACCTCAAACGACTGGAACATGATTAATCTGACCTCTTTTGTTGGAGGCCGAACCTATCGCCACGGCCGCGCGCACGCAATGGAAGAGGCGATGCGCGGAGCGAATTTTGCCGCGGGAATCAGCAGCCGCACAGGAAGATTGCAGAATTATTGCGGGGCGCATGTGCGAGGTGCATCACTGCCATGCGTGAACCGCGCTGGCGGGAGGCGGGCAAAATCAGTTAGATTCGAAGCGGGAGGATCGGTCTGCCACCATAATCACGGAGATGAGACATGGCCCAGAAGATCCGCGGATTTTTCAAGACAGCCCTTGAAAACCTGGTTTCCTGTCGCACGGCCCAAATGGGCCGCTATGCCGTGCGCGCCATCGACGCGCCGCGCGAAAGATACCGGCACAGGATCTATTCCGTTTGACGCTTCAGTAGGTTGCCCGGGACTTGAGGTGCAGCGTCACCCAGCCTTCGCGGTGCAGCGTCTTGTGGTGGAATAGCCCCTGGATACGATAGGCGGCCAAAACCTTTTCGCGCTGTGACTCCAGTATTCCGGAAAGGATCAGCGAGCCGCCATAGGCAAGGTGCTTGCGCATTTCGGGCGCTAACTGCATCAGCGGCCGGGCCAGGATATTGGCAACGATCAGATCGAATGGCGCCGCAAGACGCATTGCCGGATGGTGAAATCCGGTCGCCGTTTCGGTTTTGACGCGAGCGGCGACACCGTTCTTGACGACATTTTCGCGGGCGACCGCTACCGCAACAGGATCGATATCGGTCGCAAGCACCGGGATCGGTGCGAGCTTGGCGATGCCGATGGCAAGGACGGCACTGCCGGTGCCGAGATCAAGCGCGTTTTGCGGGTGGTCCCTGCGGATCACTTCGCCGATCATGTCGAGACAGCCGGACGTGGTGCCGTGGTGGCCGGTACCGAAGGCCTGGCCGGCGTCGATCTCAATGGCGAGATCGTTGATCCGCCGCTTGTCGCGATCATGCGAGCCGTGGACGAAGAAGCGCCCGGCGCGCACAGGTTTCAGTCCTTCCAGCGAATGGGCCACCCAATCGATATCCGGCACCTGTTCGCGCTGGAGCTCAAGGCCGAACATGTCGCTGCCGAGTGCGTCGCGCATGCGCGCCTCGATCTCGTCGGGCTCGAACGTATAGACCGAGACTTCGAAGATTTCGCGATCCTCATCGATTTCCGAGGAAGATATGGGCAGGCCGTCCTCTTCGAATGCGCGCTCCAGCATGGCGAAGACGCGGCCGGCCTCGATCTTGCCGGCGGTGAGGAAAAGACGAGTCTGCGTGGTCATCAGGGAACTTTCAGCTCTTGGCGAGGCGTTGCAATTTCTCGACAGCCGTATCAGGATTTTCGCCATAGGCAATGGTGCCGAAGAAGCCGCCCTTGCTGTCGAGCAGATAGATCGACGCAGTGTGGTCCATCGTGTAGCCATCACCACCCTCTACGGGAACCTTGCGGGCGTAGACGCTGTAGCCCTTGAGCATGGCGGCAAGCTTGTCGGGCTCGCCGGTGACGCCGACGATGCGATCGGAAACATTGCCGACATAGGCTTTCAGCGTTGCCGCGTCATCCCGCTCCGGATCGACAGTGACGAAATAGGCGTTGACGCCGTCCGCCTCGGGTCCGAGCTTTTTCAGCCAGCCGTCAAGTTCGAACAAGGTCGTCGGGCAGATTTCCGGGCAATGGGTGAAGCCGAAGAAGATCGCCGAGGGCTTTTGCCGGAAAGCTGCTTCGGTGATCGGCTCGCCATTCATCGTCGTCAGTTGAAACGCTGAACCGAACGGGCCTTGCGCCCCGCCTGCGCTCTTGCGCGACGCCTCAAAAGTGACCCATCCGGCCGCGGCCACAACAAGCAAGGTCGCCGCAATGAGCAGGGGCAGCAGGCGTCTATTCATGGATGAAGGCTCCGGGACGGCGTGGCGGCTACATGCACCAGGCAAGACCCGCATTAATGAGAGAAAGAAAGATCGAATCGCTATTGTTGAACCATGCGGCAAATGTCAGTCCCGTTGCGACTGATGCGCCGAGCGCGAGCGCTGCGTAGAGCATCAATCTGGGCGTGCTGACCGACGGCGATGTTTTCATAACGCAAATATAGGATTTGCCCGCGGTTTATGCAAAAGAAATGCCGTGGGCCCGATGCCCGTCAACCAGTTTCGAGAAAATGCCATGGCTGAGACCAACGATCCCCGTTTCATGAACGAGCAGCCGCGTATCCATCCGACCGCGCAGCTCAAGGGCGTCAAGCTCGGCAAATATGCGGAAGTCGGTGAAAGAGTGATCCTGCGCGACGTGACGGTCGGCGATTTCTCCTATCTGGAACGGCACAGCGAGGGTATCTACGCCGACATCGGGCGCTTCTGTTCGATCGCCGCCAATGTTCGCATCAACGCGCTCGAACATCCCATGGAGCGGCTGACGATGCACAAGGTCAGCTATCGCCCGAATGAATATTTCCGCTTTCAGGGCATCGACAACGCGTTTCGCGCCCGCAGACAGGCGAAGCGGGTCCGTATCGGCCACGATGTCTGGATTGGCCACGGCGCGGTGATCATGCCCGCTGTCGAGATCGGGCACGGCGCCGTCATCGGCGCCAATGCCGTGGTCACGCGCAATGTCGAGCCCTATATGATCGTAGCCGGCAGCCCGGCAAGGATGATACGGCCGCGTTTCCCACAGGCGATCGCGACACGCCTCATCGAACTTGCGTGGTGGGACTGGCCGCTCGACAACATCTTCGAAGCAATTCCCGACATCCAATCGCTCTCCATCGAAGACTTCCTGGCAAAGTGGGAAGGACATCGCCCCGGCTCATGACGGCTTGCAATCGCCGCCTTAAATCGCCAACTGTCTCTGGCGAACGTTTTTAAACCTCCGGAGATTTGAATGAAGAAGACATTGATTGCACTCATGCTTTTCGGCGCCGCGGCATTCCAGCCGGCAACAGCCGAGGAGGTCGGCAAGGTGGGCGTCGACTGGTTCGGCAATGATATCGTCATCGATGCGGTCCACGATCCGAAAGTGGAGGGCGTGACCTGTCACCTTGCTTCTTTCTCCCGCGGCGTGATCGATCGGCTGCAAAAGGGCAACTGGTTCGAAGACCCGTCCAATGCCTCGATTTCGTGCCAGCAGACAGGCCCCGTGACCATCGGCGATATCGAACTTGGCGAAGGCGGAGAACGCGTATTCTCCGAGCGCACCAGCCTTATCTGGAAGAAGCTCGTCATCACCCGCATCTACGACAAACCCAACAATTCTCTGATCTATCTCGCGCATGCGACGCAGGTTCAGGACGGCTCGGCCAAGACCTCGATCTCGACCATCCCGCTCTTTGCCGGCAATGTGACCTGGAGCAAGGGGAAGCCCGAATAGAGGTTTGTGGCCTGCGATGGCGGATTATCGTAGCTCGTTCGTCTAATAGGAATTTATTCTTATAGTGTATAGATTAGGTCAGTTCTTCATCAAGGAAACTGGTCATGAAATTCACGATTAAAAATCATAGGCTTGCTACGATCGGTTCCCAGATTCCGTTCGTTGCTTCTTCCAACGTCGGCGGTGCGTTGGCCCCGAAATTCATCGTTATTCACTATACTGCAAGCGGGCCGGACGCCGATATCGCCCGATATTTTTCGCAAAAGTCCGCCAACGTCGCGGCTCACCTCGTCGTACCGCGCGATGGCTCGATCTGTCAGTGCGTACCCTTCGACAAGGTCGCATGGCACGCGGGTCAAAGCCGGTGGACCGGCAAGGGCGGTCGGCAATATTCCGGCCTCAACAATTCTGCGATCGGCATCGAGATCGAGAACTGGGGACCTTTGAAGAAGAGCGGCGCCGGCTGGGTGTCATGGACGGGTGCGCCTATCGAAAGTCAAAAGGTTATCGAAGCAAGGCACAAGTTCGGCGCGCCCGATTGCGGGTGGGAGGTTTTCACGACGCCGCAGCTCGAGACCGTGATCGCGGCGGTCCAGGCGACTCTGCGCCGAATATGCCATCGAGGATATTCTCGGCCACGACGATATCGCGCCCGGCCGCAAGTCCGATCCCGGCCCGGCCTGGGACATGGCGACGTTCAAGGCCAAGGTGAAAGGCGAGGCCGAAGATGGCGATGCGGTCATGATCGTGCATTGCCCGAGCGGGCTCAACATCCGCTCCGGCGCCGGGGCGTCGTTCCCCCTGGTTCATAATATGCTGCCCGATGGTACGAAGGTCTTGGTGCACGAAGCCAACGGCAAATGGCGCTACGTTTCAGTGCTCGAGGCTTCAGGAAAGCCAGACTTTTCAGGCTGGGTTCATGGCGATTGGCTGGTTTAATCCAGCCAATCAAATCGCCTGGACGAAACTGTCGAGCACGCGCTTCTGGCCGGCCTTGTCGAAATCGATCGTCAGCTTGTTGCCTTCGATCGAGGAGACGTTGCCGTTGCCGAATTTGATATGGAAGACGCGGTCGCCAACGTCGAAGTTGGAGGGCGTTTCGCTGACGGATTTTGCCACGAGTTCGCCATCTATGGTGCGGCCCTTGACCGAGCCGCGTCCGGCGCCGAAGCCCGAATCCGTCTCGCCATAGCCGATCCGCTCCACCTTCGCGCCTGAGCGTGAGCCCCAATTGTTGCGCGTGGCATCAGAGCGATGCTGCTGCGCGCGCTGCCAGCCGGGGGTCGAATAGCTGTTTTCGAACGGGTCGGCGCGGTCGAAACGCGACTGGCCATAACCTCCGCGTCCGCCATAGCCTCCATAGGAATCGCCACCCGCCACAACGTCCACATGCGCTTCCGGCAGTTCTTCGAGGAAGCGCGAGGGGATCGTTGATTGCCACAGACCATGGATGCGCCGGTTGGAGACAAACCAGATGTGAAGGTTCTTCTTGGCGCGGGTCAGCCCGACATAGGCGAGGCGGCGCTCCTCTTCGAGGCCGGACCTTCCGCCTTCGTCAAGCGCCCGCTGGTTCGGAAAGAGACCTTCCTCCCAACCGGGGAGAAATACAGTCTCGAACTCCAGTCCCTTTGCCGAATGCAGCGTCATGATATTGACGGAGTCAAGGTTCTCGTTCCGCTCGGCATCCATGACCAGCGCGACATGTTCGAGGAATGAGCGCAGCGACTCGTATTCCTCCATCGAGCGAATCAGTTCCTTGAGGTTTTCAAGTCGGCCTGGCGCTTCGGCCGACCGATCCGCCTGCCACATCGCGGTATAACCGGATTCGTCGAGGATTTGCTCGGCGAGTTCCGTGTGCGGGGTATTGTCGATGAGCGCCTGCCAGCGCTTGAAGTTCTCGATGACTTCGCGCAACGCTGAACGCGGCTTCGGCTTCAGCTCTTCGGTTTCGACAAGGTCGACGGCGGCATCGAACATGCTGATGTCGCGGGCGCGGGCATAATCATGCAATTGGCGGATCGCTGCCTCGCCAAGCCCGCGCTTCGGCGTGTTGACGATGCGCTCCAAGGCAAGATCGTCGGAAGTCTGCGCCACGACACGCAGATAGGCGAGGGCATCGCGTATCTCGAGGCGTTCGTAAAAACGCGGTCCGCCTACGACCCGGTAGTTCAGTCCGAGCGTGACGAAGCGGTCTTCGAATTCGCGCATCTGGTGAGAGGC
The DNA here is from genome assembly GCF_009647635.1 of Phyllobacterium sp. SYP-B3895. Taxonomy (NCBI): domain Bacteria; kingdom Pseudomonadati; phylum Pseudomonadota; class Alphaproteobacteria; order Hyphomicrobiales; family Phyllobacteriaceae; genus Phyllobacterium; species Phyllobacterium sp. SYP-B3895. The sequence continues at coordinate 520,866 of NZ_WJIG01000003.1, forward strand.
GCGCACGAGGATCGCCATGTCGTTGAGATTGTGGCCGCGACGCTGCGCCTGCTCGATTTCTTCGCCGACAGCGCGGGCTTCCTCTTCGGAATCCCAGGCGGCGTGGACACTCACCTTGGCATCGTCTGGGTTTGCCGCATCGGTGAAGAGCGTTTTGCCGAGCCGGCCTTCATTGTGCGAGATGAGGTAGGAGGCAGCACCGAGAATGTGTGCGGTCGAGCGATAGTTGCGCTCGAGGCGAATGACCTTGGCGCCGGGGAAATCCTTCTCGAAGCGCAGGATATTGTCCACCTCCGCGCCGCGCCAGCCATAGATGGACTGGTCGTCGTCGCCGACGCAACAGACATTCTTCGACCCCTGCGAAATCAGCCGCAGCCACATATATTGGGCGGTGTTCGTGTCCTGATACTCGTCGACCAGAATGTAGCGGAACTTTGCGTGATATTCCTTCAGAACATCCGGATTGGCGCGGAACATGCGGATCGGATGACATAAAAGATCGCCGAAATCGCAGGCATTGAGCGTCTTCAGGCGGTTTTGATAGGCCGTATAGAGTTCGCGCCCCTTGCCGTTGGCAAATGACCGCGCATCGCCTTCCGGTATTTCAGCCGGACCGAGGCCCTTGTTTTTCCAGCTGTCGATCATCAGCGCGAATTGCTTGGCGGGCCAGCGCTTGTCGTCGATTCCCTCGGCCTGGATGATCTGCTTGATGAGGCGGATCACGTCGTCCGTATCGAGAATGGTGAAATCGGATTTGAGCCCGACGAGTTCGGCGTGCCGGCGCAGGAGCTTGACGCCGATCGAGTGAAACGTGCCAAGCCAGGGCATGCCTTCGACGGCGCCGCCAACAAGGACGCCGATGCGTTCCTTCATCTCGCGCGCGGCCTTGTTGGTGAAGGTCACGGCGAGTATCTGGCTCGGATAGGCTTTGCCAAGCGAGAGGATATGCGCGATGCGGGACGTCAGAACGCGGGTCTTGCCCGTGCCGGCACCGGCGAGGACGAGGACCGGTCCCTCCGTCGTCTCCACGGCAAGGCGTTGCTCGGGATTGAGGCCGTTGAGGTAAGGCGGTGCGCCCCGCGCCTGCATGGCGCGCGCAGCTATGCCCGATGGACGCCGCGGCGCCTCAGGTTCATCGAAGAATGGAATATCGTCAGGCAATCCGGCCATTTGAACCCAATGTAATGATTCGGGATCGAAAAACCAGATAAAAGCGATACAAAAAGAGAACGGGCGCGCGCTAAGACGGGTTGAGCGGTGTATATCTCCGGTTGAATTGTTCCTTAGTCGATATTGCTTCAAGCAATTTAAAGGCTTACCCCTTTTGACCAGAGCCGACTCTGGCAGTCGCCGGCGCATTCGCAGCCGCATGCCAAGGCCACCGAACCGAACCTGATTGAGCCTGGAAAGGACCCCCACCATGGCAATCACTCTGACGGCGCTCATCTTCTTCATATTTGCAGCAGTACTTGGCGTCGGCGGGGTCTGGCTCATAATTCTCGGCGGAAGCTGGTACTATCTCATCGCTGGAATCCTCTTTCTTGCTACATCGATCCAGCTCTTTCGCAAGCGCAGTTCCGCCCTGATCATCTATGCCGTCCTGGTCATAGGCACGTTGGCCTGGGCAATCTGGGAGATCGGGTTCGACTGGTGGCAGCTTGCGCCGCGCGGAGGCGTGATCATGCTTTTCGCGCTCTGGTTGCTGACCCCATGGATCCGGCGTGAGCTCAACGAGGAAGAGGGAAGGTCGCCCTCTGATTTTCTGCCCGCCCTGCCATTGGCCATCGCGGCAATCGTCGGGCTCGGCGTTGCCGGCTACGCGATGACAGGCGATCCGCTTGCGATCGTGGGCGAACTCAGCAAGGAAGTCATCGTTGCCACGCCTGACCTTGGCGGTAAGGTACCGGACAATGAATGGCACCAATATGGCCGCACGCCCTACGGCCAGCGCTATTCGCCGTTGAAGCAAATTACGACCGAGAATGTCGGCAACCTGCAGCTCGCCTGGCAATATCAGACCGGCGATGTAAAGCTGCCGCAGGACGTTGGCGAAACCACCTATCAGGTCACGCCGCTCAAGGTCCACGATACGCTCTATCTGTGCACGCCGCACAATTGGGCGATCGCTATCGATGCGGCGACGGGCAAGGAGAAATGGAAGTTCGATCCGAATGTCGGTCTCAACCCGGATCGCCAGCATCAGACCTGTCGCGGCGTCTCCTATTATGCCGATCCGAATGTGACGGCGGGGCAACCCTGCGCCGAGCGCTTGTATCTGCCGACATCTGACGCCCGTCTCATTGCCCTCGATGCCGCCAATGGCCAAATCTGCCCATCCTTCGGCGACAAGGGCACAGTCCATCTTGAAAAGGGCATGCCTTACAATCCCGCCGGCTATTACTATTCGACATCGCCGCCGGTCATCGCGGCCGGCAAGATCATTGTCGGCGGCGCCGTCAATGACAATTACTCGGTCCACGAACAATCCGGTGTCATCCGCGCCTTCGACATAAATACCGGCGCCCTGATCTGGAACTGGGATTCCGGCAATCCGGATGTAACGACGCCGTTGCCCGAAGGACAGACTTATACGCATAACTCACCGAACAGCTGGTCGGTATCCAGTGTCGATGAGAAGCTTGGCCTCCTGTTCGTGCCGCTCGGCAACCAGACGCCCGATCAGCTGGGAGCGGGGCGCAGCGAGAATGTCGAGAAATTCTCCTCATCCATCGTTGCCCTCGATCTGAACTCCGGGCAGTTGCGCTGGATGCGGCAGACCGTGCATCACGACCTCTGGGACATGGACATTCCGGCCCAGCCGGTGCTTGTCGACATCAATACGGCCACAGGGTCCGTGCCGGCCCTGGTCGGCCCCACAAAGCAGGGCGACATCTATGTTCTTAACCGGCGCACGGGCGAACCGATCATACCGGTCAACGAGGTGCCAGCGCCAACGGGCGCCATCGAAGGCGATTTCACGTCACCGACGCAGCCGGTTTCGGACCTTACCTTCATGCCGCAGCGCCTGACAGGCAAGGATATGTGGGGCGTGTCGATGTTCGACCAGCTCGCCTGCCGCGTCGAGTTTCTTCGCCTGCGCTATGACGGGCGCTATACGCCGCCCTCGCTGCAAGGCTCGCTGATCTATCCCGGCAATTTCGGTGTGTTCAACTGGGGCAGCGTCGCGGTTGATCCGGCGCGCCAGGTGATGTTCGGCATGCCGACCTATCTCGCCTTCACCTCGCGGCTGGTGCCGCGTGCCGAAGTGCCGCCGCCCGGCGCGGGCACGAAAGGCAGCGAGCAGGGCCTCAACCGCAATGAAGGCGCCCCCTATGCGGTCTATATGGGGCCGTTCGTCTCGCCGCTTGGCTTGCCTTGCCAGGCGCCGCCGTGGGGCTATGTCGCTGGCGCGGATCTGCGCACCGGCAAAATCACCTATAAGCGCCGCAACGGCACTGTCCGCGATTCTTCGCCGCTGCCCTTGCCATTCAAGGTCGGCGTGCCGGGCATCGGCGGGCCGATGATCACGGCAGGCGGCGTCGCCTTCCTCGGCGCGGCTGTCGATGATTACCTCAGGGCCTACGATCTAACGAGCGGCAAGCAATTGTGGCAGACGCGGTTGCCAGCCGGCGGCCAGTCGACGCCGATGACCTATGCGCTCGCCGACGGCAAGCAATATGTCGTCATCGTCGCCGGCGGTCACGGTTCGGTCGGGACCAAGCCCGGCGATTACGTCATGGCCTATACATTGCCGAAGTGAGCATCATCGCTGCGGCAATTTCAGCGGTGCGCCGGTCTTCACCGTCCGGATGGCGAAGTTGGAGCGTATATCGGCGACGCCCGGCAAGAGGAGCAACTTGTCGGTGAGGAAGCGTTCATAGGCGCTGAGGTCTTCGACCACCACTTCGGCCAGAAAATCTGCCGTGCCTGAAATGAGGAAAGCGGCCGTGACCTCGGGCATCGCCAGGAGCGCGGCCTGCTGCGCTTCCGAGTTTTCGCGGCTGTGGTGCCCGACCTTTATTTCCACGAAAACGGTCAAGCCGAGGCCTACGGCCTTGCGGTCGATGTCGGCGCGGTAGCCGCGGATCACGCCAGATTTCTCGAGGTTGCGGATACGGCGCAGGCAGGGGGACGGGGAGAGGTTCACCTTCTCGGCGATCTCGACATTGGTTGCACGCGCATCCTCCTGCAACGCCTCAAGAATGCCGATATCGAAATTATCCATGTTTGGCATAAACGACCTTTTATAGGGTTCAAACTTCCCGAAAGTTGCTGAAAGCATAGGTGGAGCGGCATCAACTGGCAAGGACATGCTTCGACGGTTTGCAGTATGTTCTCTCAACCGAACGCTGTTTCGGACGAAACGAAAGGACATTCCGATGGTTGCTCTTGCCCCCGAAATGAAGAAGTCCAATTCACTGGGAGCCGGTTACGCCGGCGCATTGATTACCATCCTTATCTGGGCGACGTGGATCATCGCCACCCGGCACAGCAGCGCAACACACCTTGGCACCATCGATCTCGGCTTGATCCGCTATGGTGTTCCGGCGCTCGTCCTTGCGCCAGTCTGGTTGAGGGCCGGGCTCATTCCGCGCGGCGTGCCTGTCATGCTTGTCGCCATCATGGTCTGCGGGGCAGGGGCACTCTTCTTCCAGATCACCACCTTTGCCATCCATTCCACGCCCGCTTCCGCGGTGGGCGTATTGCTCGGCGGATCGATGCCGCTTGCAGCCGCACTGATCGGCGTGGTCGTCTTCGGCGAGCGGCCGGATTTCACCCGCTGGCTCGGCCTTGCCGCAATCGTGGCCGGTCTTGCGATACTTCTTACCATCGCGCTCGGCAGCCACGCGATCGGGTGGATCAGCTTTACCTTTCTGCCGCTGGGAGCTCTGCTGTGGGCAGGCTATACGCATGCGTTCAAGCGCTCCGGCCTCACGGCGCTTGAAGGCGGCGCGTTGATTGCGGTCTGGTCTTTCATCATCCACATTGGCCTCGCGCTTGTCTTCGGTACGGCCATCACCAGCGTTCCCCTGGCGGAGATCGGGTTGCAGTTTCTCAGCCAGGGCATCCTGTCGGGCCTCGCCGCCATGCTCGCCTATGGGATCGCTGTGCGTGTGCTCGGCGGCAGCCAGGCAGCGGCCTTCAGCGCCCTTACGCCGGTTCTTGCCGCGCTTGGCGGCGCCATCTTCCTTGACGAACCGGTCGGCGTCTGGGAGATTGCGGCAGCATTGATAACCGGGCTTGGCGTTGCCCTCTCAACCGGCATCCTTTCACACCGCTGCAAGCGCTGATGTGAAAGGTCGGCGCCTCGCCCCCCAACAAGGGTGAGGCTGTCATGAACGATCCTAACGCTACTCCAAAAATCACGCAGGCCATGGTCGATGCCTATGACGAGTATACGCACCTGACGCTTGACCGGCGCTCTTTCATGGACAAATTGACCAAGCTCGCGGGCTCCGGTGCTGCGGCCGCCATGATCGCCCCGCTGCTTGCGGCAAATTCCGCGAGAGCGGCCATCGTCGCTGCCGACGACAAGCGCCTGCTCACGAAGGATGTTGTGTTTCCCGGATCCAAAGGCGAGATCAAGGGCTATAGGGCGAGCCCTGCCGATGCGTCCGGCAAGCTTCCCGGCGTTGTCGTCATTCATGAAAATCGTGGCTTGAACGATCATATCCGCGATGTCGCGCGGCGTGTGGCGCTAGAAGGCTTTGTTGCGCTCGCGCCTGACCTTTTGTCCGTTTCGGGGGGAACGCCGCCGGATGAGGACAAGGCCCGCGACATGATCGGCGCGCTCGATGCCAGCACGGCGATTGCCGAAGGTGTCGCGACCATCGACTATCTGAAGAATGACAAGGCCACCAACGGCAAGGTCGGGGTCGTCGGCTTCTGTTGGGGCGGCGGGCTTGTCAATGACCTTGCCGTCAATGCGCCTGATCTTGGCGCAGGTGTCGCCTATTACGGGCGCCAGCCCAAGGCTGAAGACGTGCCGAAGATCAAGGCGCCGCTCCTCCTGCACTATGCCGGGCTCGACACGCGCATCAATGCGGGCATCGACGCCTACAAGAAGGCGCTCGAGGCGAATGGCAAGACCTTCGAAATCTTTGTCTATGATGGCGCCAATCACGCTTTCAACAATGATACCTCGGAGGCGCGTTACGACAAGAAGGCGGCCGAGCTTGCCTGGGGCCGGACAATCGGCTTCTTCAAGAAGAACCTGAGCTAGCGCGAAACAGCGAACGAGGCCAACGGCTTGCGGGAACCGTCGCGGAGCACTACTTCTGGATGACGTTCACGCAAGGAACCGCAAATGCGCCTGGTCACAATTGCCCTTAGCTTTCTGATGTTGCTGCTCGCCGGCATTGGGGCAAGCCGCGCTGATGATGTCGTATTTCCGGGCGGATCGAGCATAGGGCTTGTCCCGCCGCCCGGGCTGGTGCTTTCCACCAATTTCAGCGGTTTCGAAGACGCAGCCAAGGGCACCTCCGTCGTTGTCACCGAAATGCCCGCTGACGCCTATGCTGCACTGGCGGCGAAATTCAATCCCGAGGGCCTGCGCGAGACGGGCATCGAAACTGTGGGCCAGCCTGAAAACTGGCCGGTTCAGGGCGCGGTCGTCTCCAAGCTCATGCGCGGCAGCCAGATGGCAGCAGGCATAAAATATCGCAAATGGATCGTGCTTGTCGGCGCACAATCGACGACGGCCATGGTCACGGTGCAAATTCCCGATGGCGTCCAAGGCGGCCTGTCCGATGCCGATGTCGATCAGGCCCTGCGCAGCATCGTCGTTCGCCCACCGCCGAGCCTCGATGAACAGATCGCATCGCTCCCCTTCAAGCTGACCGACATGGCGGGCTTTCGTCCTGTGCGCGTCATCGCCGGCGCGACGTTTCTTTTGACCGAAGGAGCAAATGACGTTGCGACGAACTCCACACAGCCGATGGTAATCATTGCCTCAAATCTCAATACGGCGCCCGAGCCGTCCACGCGCATGGACTTTGCCAGGCAAGCGTTCGCCTCGCTGACCGGCATCAAGGATGTCAGTTCCGACAATGAATCGAGTTCCGAAGCCGAAGGCGCCGAATGGGTCGAGATCGACGGCAGCGCCAAGGATGCGGCAAGCGGCGATCCTCTCTACGTTGCTCAAATCGCCCGTTTCGAGGCCAGCCGATATGTCCGCGCCATCCTGATCGTTCGTGACAGTGAGAAGGCCAAATATGCCGATCGCTTCCGTAAACTAGCCAAATCCATGACGATCAATTAAAATTAGTCATGGAAAAGAGCTATCGACTCAGTGAAGACCAGATACGGCCATTGATTCGCAACTATGGTGGCTGCATCGCTACGGACACGATAACGATCGATGGTTTTCCGGTGCGTTTCATGTACCGCGAAGACCCCGACAACGAGTTCGACAGTGGCTGGCGCTTCCTTTCCGGCTTTGAGAGCGACGACTACATGGAAGATCCGGAGAACAGCGGCATCTTTGACGTCAATACGATCGCCAATTACGATCCGAGCATTATCCCCTTGCTGGACGCTCCGGTCGGCAGTGTCTTCGAGAAGACCGGCCAGCAGGAACGCTTCGTCGCGGTGACCGATTGGCATCCGGACGACGATGACGACGAGGAAGACTGACACGCGGCGTTGCGACGCGCTGGGCCAGCAGCTTTCACACTGAGTTACAACTGGACAAGTCACGTGCATTCCCCGAAAATGCAGTGATAATCGATGAATCCTCGATTGTTGTGCCCAGCCCTCGCTTGTGCGCGGGTGGTGGTCAAAAAGAGTGTGCGAACGCGCATGCATGAGTTGGTGGCCGGTTTCGGCCGTAAACGATGCGCGGAAGGGTGGAGACTGAAATGGCACTGGCAGACGCAGAGGCATTGCTGCGCAACGAGAACGGAATTGCAACTGTCGTATCGATTCTCAAGAAGCGCTTCGGCGATAATGCCCAAACCGGCAAATCCATTCGCGAACAGCATGCCCACACCACAAGCTACGTTCCGAACCAGGCTCCCGATCTCGTCGTCTTCGCCGAATCCGTCGAGGACGTGCAGGAGGTCGTGCGCCTTTGCGGAGAGTGGCAGGTACCGGTCATCGCGTTTGGAACAGGCACTTCCCTTGAAGGCCATGTGAACGCGCCGGCCGGCGGCATATCGATCGATCTGTCGCGCATGAACCGCATTCTGAAAGTCTATAGCGAAGATCTGAATGTCGTTGTCGAACCTGGGGTTACGCGTAAGGAGCTTAACGAATATCTGCGCGATACCGGGCTGTTCTTCCCGATCGACCCCGGCGCCAATGCGAGCCTCGGCGGCATGGCGGCGACGCGCGCCTCGGGAACGAATGCAGTGCGCTACGGCACAATGCGCGAGAATGTTCTGGCTGTGAAAGCCGTGATGCCCGACGGTCGTCTCATCACCACGTCTAAACGGGTGAAGAAGACATCCGCGGGCTATGACCTGACGCGGCTCCTCATAGGTTCCGAAGGCACGCTTGGCATCATTGTCGAACTGACGCTCAAGCTCTACGGCATTCCGCAGGCGATTTCTGGCGGCATCTGTGCGTTTCCCGATCTCGAGAGCGCCTGCAACACGGTGATCGAAACGATCCAGATGGGCATTCCCGTGGCGCGCATCGAACTGGTCAACCAGCTCGAAATGCAGGCAATGATCGCCTATTCAAAGCTCGACTACGAGCCGGCGCCCTACCTCTTCCTCGAGTTCCACGGCAGTGAAACCGGGGTGGCGGAACAAGCGGAGCTCTTCGGCGAAATCGCTGCGGCCAATGGCGGCGGCGCGTTCAAATGGACCGCAAATGTTGAGGAGCGGGAGAAACTCTGGTCGGCGCGGCATAACTCCTACTTCGCCTGCATGACGCTCGCTCCCGGCAAGCAGTCCCTGTCGACGGATGTCTGCGTCCCGATCTCGCGATTGGCGGAATGCATTGTAGAGACGGAAACCGACATCGAGAGCAGCGGCCTCATCGCGCCGATCGTCGGCCATGCGGGAGACGGCAACTTCCATGTGCTGGTGCTTTTCGATGAAAAGAACCCCGAGGAGATACAAAAGGTCGAAGCCTTCGTCGAGCGCCTCAATTTGCGGGCCATTGCAATGGATGGTACCTGCACCGGTGAGCACGGCATAGGGCAGGGAAAGATCAAGTTCCTGAGAGCAGAGCTTGGCGGCGCGGTCGACGTCATGGAAACGATCAAGCGCGCCATCGATCCGGGCAATATCATGAATCCCGGCAAGATCTTACGGCTTTGAGCTTGCAAGTTGATTCGGGGCGCTGAACCTTTTTCTGAGGATTGCGTGCGAGCGAGGCGCTTGTCACGTCCGCGTGCGCAATCTTCTGGTATAGCGCCCAAGATAGAGTGATCGGAGCAGGAACCTGGCACGCCTTTTTGTTTTCATTGGTGGACTCCTCGTCCTGGTGCTGACTGCAGCACTGATCGTGCCTTATTTCGTCGACTGGGCCGGTTATCGTTCGTCGTTCGAACGGGAGGCGTCGGCGCTTCTGGGCCGGCCCGTTACGGTTGCGGGCAGCGCGAGCGCGCGTCTCCTGCCGTTTCCTTCGGTAACATTCTCCGATGTGCGGGTCGGCGATCCCGGCACCGAGCCCGTCATGACGATCGACAAGTTCTCAATGGATGCGGAGCTTGCGCCCTTTATACGCGGCGAAATCCTGATTTTCGACATGCGCATCGAGAACCCGCGGGCCACCGTTCGAATCGACAAGGACGGGGCGTTCGACTGGGCGATCCGTCCGCGCACGCCGTTTCATTCCGCGCAGGTACGGCTTGAAGACATGCGCATCACGGACGGATCGATCATCATCCGCGATGCTTCCACGGGAACGACGCGTACGGTTACCAATCTGGATGCCACGCTTGCGGCAAACGATCTGTCCGGACCCTGGAGCTTCGATGGCACGCTGTTCTTCAACGGCAAGAAGACCGCCGTTACTGCATCGACGGGCGCGGTCAAACCCGATGGTACGATGAACCTGCGCACCCGCTTCACCCCTGACAGTGTTCCGGCCTCGTTCGAAACCGACGGTCTCGTTTCGCTTCAGAACAGCGGCCTTAAATATACCGGCAGTATCGCCATTCGCTCGGCCGATGAAGTCGCGGCGGCAACGGGCGCCAAAGTCGAACCGAAAAAAGCAAAGCCGCTATTGTCCAGCCTGCGCGTGACAGGCCGCTTCGAGGCCGATCACGCCAAGGTGACGATCCCCGAGTTCCGCATGGAGCAGGGGCCCGTGGACGATCCTTATGTGGTCAATGGCACCGCCTTGTTCGATTATGGCAAGAACCCCCACTTCGAAGTGACGGCAGACGGGCAGCAGGTCACCTTCGCGGAGCAGGTTCAGCCGGCGAAAGGCGCAACGCCGACCCCGATAACGGCGGCCGAGCGTCTGGCGGTGTTCCGCCGCCTCATGGACCAGCTGCCAATTCCAACCGTGCCGGGCAGGATCGACCTCAAACTGCCCGCGATCGTTGCGGGCGATACGACCATCCGCTCCGTCACCATCGACGCTGCGCCATCCGCAGCCGGCTGGACGATCAACCAATTGCGGGCCGAACTGCCGGGACGCACGCAATTCGAGGCAAAGGGCACCTTAAGGGTCGGCGATGATTTCGGCTTCGACGGCCGGTTGCTCGTCGCTTCGCGGCAGCCCTCCGGGCTCGCAGCATGGCTGACCAATTCTGTCGACGAAGCCATCCGGCGTCTGCCGGGCGCGGGCTTTTCTGGTGATGTAAGTCTGCGCGATGACCTGCAGAAGATCGACAATCTCGAGGTAGCCCTTGGCGGGGCCTCGCTGAAGGGTTCGCTTCTGCGTAGCGCCAAGGGCGAATCCCTGCCGCTGACGCAACTGGTGCTCGAGGGCGGCGCGCTTGACGCCGATGCGCTTGAAGCATTCGCCGCCATCTTCGGCAATAATAGCCAGCCTTCAGACGATGGTTCACCGCAATTGCGCGGACAGGACCTCGATGTGCATCTGAAAGCTGGACCCGTCACCCATGGCGGTCTTGTCGCAGAAACGCTCGACACCTCATTCCGCCTGCGCGACGGCGTCTTCGATATAGATCGCCTGACGATCGGCAATGTCGCCGGGGCCACCATTACCGCAACCGGCAAGCTCGAACCCTTCAAGGCGGAGCCATCCGGCTCGATCGATTCGACCGTTCTTTCCGACAACCTTGCTCCCTTCGTGACGGCCATGGCGCGAAGATTTCCCGACTTCCCATTCATAACGTCGCTCAGCCAGCATGCGGCAAGCTATCCCGGCCTCTTCGAGGAAACCAAGCTCAACGTTCTCGCAAATAGCCTGCAGGGAAAAAGCGGTACCAACGAGTTCTCCTTGAGCGCGGCCGGCAAGACCGGCGGTATGGACGTCACGCTTTCAGGCACGACCTCGAAGAACAGCGAGGGTTTGCGAAGCCTCGAACTCACCATGGATTCGCGCAGCGAACAGGCGGAAGCCCTGATGGCGTTCATCGGCCTGCCGGCGCTGCCTCTTGGGCTTGCTGGCGGGCTTGAAGCGGATCTTGCCTTGAAGGGCAACGAGAAGGACGGGCTGCAAACGCAACTTTCGCTTAAAGCATCGGACGGACAGGCGCTGGTCGATGGCGTGTTTCGCAATATTGGCGATGTTCTCAGCGGCGAAGGAAGAGCCTCGATCAAGGCAGCGGACCTCGAACCCTATATCGCGACGGCAGGCTACACGCTTCCCGGCTTTGGCGATGGCATGCCCGTGGATCTCGCCAGCAGCTTTCAACTGGGCAAGGGCAGGCTTAACCTTCCCGATTTTGCGGGCCAGGTGAGCGGCACCAAGGTCGGCGGACGGCTCGGACTAGAAATCGCCAACCAGGTCCCCGACGTTCAAGGCGATTTGAATGTGGCGCATCTCGATCTTGCGACTCTCGGTGACTTCATGCTCGGGACCAGCGCGCTCCAAGCAGAGGCACGCGGGCCATGGCCGACGACGACTTTTTCGGGCACACCGCTGTTTCCTCTGAATTTCAAGCTGAAGCTTAATGCAAACGAGGCGGATGCCGGTTTCCTCGGGACGATCGGCAAGTTTCAGGCAAACACGGCGCTGAAAGACGGATCGTTGCGCTTCGATGACGCGAAGGGGGATGTTCTCGGCGGCAGTTTCAACGGCATGTTCGAACTGCGCAATACAAGCGGAACGGGCCTGGCGACAGGTCAGTTCACCCTGGACGGAACGGCGCTCGATACGCTTTACAAGCCCGATGAGGACGTAATCCCCTTCGTGCCGCTCCGCGGTAAGACAAAAATATCGGCATCGGTCAATTCAACCGGCACGTCAGTGGCGGAGATGATGCAGTCGGTGGCGGGTTCCGGTGTCATTTCTGTCGCCGATCTTGCGATCAATGCCCTCAATCCAGCCGCATTGAAGCCGATTGTGACCGATACGGATGCGGCCGACGGGCCGGTTACCCCGGCAATGATCGACGCCACGATCGGCAAATATCTCAACACTGGCGAGTTCAAGGCCGGCGCTGCCGAATTCGCCTTCACCATCGCCGGCGGCATGGCGCGCACGTCGACGTTCCAGTTGGCGAGCGAGGGAGCGACGCTCGGCGCCGATCTTCGTGTCAACTTTCCCGATCTCACCGTAGCATCGCAGGGACGTTTCGTTTTCGATCCCGGAAAATCGACCGTGGCCGGGGCCGATCCCGTCGTCGAGTTCAGCCTCTATGGGCCTTGGGCAGCACCGAAGGTGACGCTCAACCAGCAGCCATTGGAGCAATTCCTGACGCAGCGGGCGCTTGAACGCGAGCAACAGCGGGTCGACGCCATGCAGGCGGCGCTTGTCGAAAAGCAGCGGCTGCGCCGCGAGGCTCAACTTTTCCAGGCGCGTGCGGACGAAAGGCAGCGTCTTGCCGAGGAGGCGCGGTTGAAGGCTGAACAAGAGGCAAGGGAAGCGGCTGAACGCGCCGAGGCGGAAAAACGCGCCGCCGAGGAGCGGGCGGCTGCGGCAAAGAGAGCGGCGGACGAAGCCGCAGCCCAGAAGGCCCTTGAACAGGGCCAAACGCCGCCCGCGCAAGGGCAGGGCGGCGCAGCTGTGACCCCGTCACAGGGATCGGGTACGATAAACAAGCAGTCCGTCGACGAGTTTTTGAAGACGCTCGAACCAAAATTTTAGGTCGGAGAGAATTCCTTCGATGAGCGCAGTCTATCCGGCGTCATAGGCCCGTTGCAGCTCGGCGATCTCGAGCTTGTGCATATCCATCAATGCATTCATGACGCGCGTCGACCGGTCCACGTCCTTGTCCTGCAGCATTTCCATGATCAACGATGGAACGATCTGCCATGACAGGCCAAACTTGTCCTTGAGCCAGCCGCATGGTCCGGGTTCGCCGCCATCGGCTGTCAGTTTTTCCCAGTAATAATCGATTTCTTCCTGGTTGGTGCAGTCGACGGTGAGTGAGACAGCCTCGGTGAATCTGAACTGCGGCCCGCCATTGAGGGCGAGATATTCCTCGCCTGCCAACTGGAACTTGGCGATCAAGACCTTGCCTTCCTTTTCCGGGTCGCTCTTGCCCCAGTGGGTAATTTCAAGAACCTTCGAATCCTTGAAAACCGACAAATAGAACTCAATCGCGTCCTCAGCATTTCCGTCGAACCAAAGGCATGGCGTAATCTTCTGGTTGGCTGGCATCTATCCTTCCTTTCGATTTGAATTCAACCGCTCCGAGGACGAACGAGCATGGGCCGGACCGACACCGCGCCGATATTTTTTTGCAGAGTCGCAACAGCTATTTACGGCCGATTGTTGCCGGCGTTTCTCACCCAGTCGAGAACATAAAGCCTTAACGCCGACGAAAGATTGGAATTGCGGTCGCGGGTCTCATCCACTTCAGCAATGAGACCGGCGATGGTCAGATTGCGGGCTTTGGCGATGTCGAGCAGAAGGTCGTAGAAGGCGTCTTCGAGCGAAAAGCTCGTGCGGTGGCCATGAATGGAAACTGAGCGCTTGCGGACGGCGCTCACGTCTTGTCCGTAGGCACGTCGGCCTGATCGGTGGCGTCGGGCTTTTCCAGCCGATTGACTTCGAGAAAGCGCGCGGCCTTGTTGGTCTCATCGCGCTCGAATTGCTTTTCGACCTTAGTGCGACCGTACCGGATGCGGTTCTCGGCGGCGTGCTTGTCCTTTGCGTCCTTGGCCCTGCGCTTCTTGACCAGGCGAAGGTTGACGATCTCGCCCACGGCTATTTTTTCTTGCGGAAGGAGTCCAGCGATACGACGGAAGCCGATGATTTCTCGCCGTTTTCCTCAGCAGCTTCACCGCCTGCCTTTGCGGGCTTCTTCGCTGCCTTGACGGGCGGTTTCGGCTTGGCGCTCGGCGTTGCGACCTTGGGCTTTTCGGGCTGGGCAGGCGCGATGCTGGTGACGCCCTGATCATTGTCCCCGACCGTTTCAGCAATCTCGACATCGAATTCAAGTTCGAAATTGACCGAAGGATCATAAAAGCCGCGAATGGCCGAGAATGGCACGACGAGGCGCTCCGGCACGTCGCCGAAGGAGAGGCCAACCTCAAACTGCGTGTCGGTTACCTGCATGTCCCAGAACTGATGCTGCAACACGATCGTCATCTGCTCGGGATATTTCTCGTGCAGCCGGGTCGAGATTCGCACGCCGGGCGCGCCAGTCAGGAAGGTGACGAAGAAATGATGATTGCCCGGGAGACCTGCCTTGGCAACTTCGCCGAGCACTTTGCGGATGACGCCCCGAAGCGCTTCCTGGGCAAGTATATCGTAGCGGATCATATCTTGTGGCATGCATTCTTATCCCATGGATTCACCCCTGCCTGTCAAGCGAAAGGGTGACCGAATTTCGACCATTATGGCGCATGGCTAAAGGAATTGCGACCGCTTGTCAGCACTGCGCTTAAATTTAACGTGATGGGCTGCGCGGATCGTCAAGCGCAGTGAGCGGAGAGGGAGAATGGCGGCAATAATGATCAGCCGACAACCGAAAGCGGCGTGCCAGGGCGGTTCGAATCGTTGCCGTGGCAAGCATAGGCGCGCAGGAACGTGCCGACCGCATTGCGAGACGCGCTCTCCATCTGTTCCGGGCTCGGCGTTTCGCCGAACAGCGTTACCATCTGCAGGTCGGCGTTGACGAGCGCAAGAAACTGGCGCGCGGCGACATCGACATCGTCAATGTCGAGGATAGCTTTGTGGTTGAGGCGGGCGAACAGCGCCGCGAGGGCCGTGGTAATCTTGCCCGGCCCATGCAGGCGCCAGGCCTCGAACAGATGCGGATAACGTTCGCCCTCACTTTGCACAAGCTTGCGCAAAAAGCGCCCGTCCTGATTGCAAAGGCAATTCTGGGTCAAACGTATGGCAAACCCCGTCAGTTCGTTCTCCAGATTGTCACTCTTCTCGGGAAAGGTCGCAAGGACCGAAAAGAGCGCGGCATTGGCCCGGTCCATGACGTCGGCGACGACGGCGGTAAACAGCGTTTCCTTCTCGCGGTAGTGGTTGTAGATGGTCTGGCGCGAAACGCTGGCCTCGACGGCAATTTCGTCGATACTCGCTCCGGAAAAGCCTTCGCGGCAAAACACGTTGGCAGCGGCGTCGAGGATGGAAAGGCGTTTGGCACATTGGCCACGCATGGTGGGCCCCGCGGATTTCAGGGCAACTTCACGATTTGTCATGAATGAAAGATAAGGCGTCTTGACGTTTTAGACAATGGTGTCTAATTTTACACTTGTGTCCAAAATTGTTGACACGCCAATTAACGCGGTACGTGTACTTCCTCCCAAGACTGTGCGCTCCGTCAAACCTCATCCTGATCGCAAGGCACCGCGGAAACAATCCGGTTTCTGCGCCGCAGCTTTTGAAAGATTTGGCATCATGACGACATCCTTCTTTCGCAACGCTCTCATCCTCGGTCTTCTCACTGCGATCGGCCCATTTGCCATCGACATGTACTTGCCGGCCATGCCATCGATCGGCAGGGAACTCGGGGCAGAAAACAGCGCCGTACAGCTGAGCCTACTGGCATTCTTCATTTCCTTTGCAATTTTCCAGTTGCTGTACGGTCCCTTGTCCGACATGTGGGGCCGCAAGGCGCCCCTCTACATAGGCATCGGTCTCTTTGCCGTCGCCAGCATCGGCTGCGCCCTTGCGCAGGATATCGAGACGCTCGTCGCCTTCCGCTTCCTGCAGGGAATTGGCGGCGCCGCCGGCATGGTCATTCCGC
Source organism: Phyllobacterium sp. SYP-B3895 (assembly GCF_009647635.1). Taxonomy (NCBI): domain Bacteria; kingdom Pseudomonadati; phylum Pseudomonadota; class Alphaproteobacteria; order Hyphomicrobiales; family Phyllobacteriaceae; genus Phyllobacterium; species Phyllobacterium sp. SYP-B3895. The sequence continues at coordinate 537,109 of NZ_WJIG01000003.1, forward strand.
GGGCGATCGTCCGTGACATGCACACGGGCGTCCAGGCGGCCCGCCTCATGTCGCTGCTGATGCTGGTCTTCAGCATTTCGCCGATCCTGGCTCCGCTGACGGGCAGTGCCGTCATCGAATTTTACGGTTGGCGCGGTGTTTTCTGGGCGGTGATGATCGCCGCCTTCATCGGCCTTATCCTGCTATCGACTCAGCTCAAGGAAACGCGCCCATCCGCGGCGCGTGCCGAAAGCGGCCTTGGCAGCGCCATGTCGGCCTACCGCCTGCTTCTTGGCGACCGGAATTTCCTGACGCTCACCTTTATCGGCGGCCTCGGCATTTCCAGTTTCCTTGTCTATCTCGCGAACTCGCCGTTCGTGCTGATCGATCACTATGGGCTGACGCCAACCCAATACAGCATAGCGTTCTCGATCAATGCCGTGTCGTTCTTTGCCGTGTCGCAACTGACCGGCTGGCTCGGCGACCGCTTTGGCCTCGTCCGCGTCATGCGTATGGCGGTCACGGCGTTCGCGCTCACCATGGCGGCGATGGTCGTGGTCATGAGCCTTGGTATCAATCAACTGCCGGTGATGGCGGCGTTCCTCTTTGTTGGATACGGCTTCCTCGGCCTCGTCATCCCCACAACCTCGGTTCTGGCACTCGAGGACCACGGCGAAATCGCCGGTACGGCGTCGGCGTTGATGGGTACGTTGCATTTCGTCACCTCGGCGATAGCGATGGTCATTGCCGGCGTGTTTTTCGACGGCACGGCCCTGCCGATGGCCATAGGCATCGCTCTTTGTGCGGTTGGCGCTTTCGTTCTTACCCAGGCAACAATCGGCAGGCGCCGCGTCGTTGAGGCGGGAGCTGCTGCCGAATAATTCTGATCCTCCGTCAGAAGCATGCGAAGGCTCCCGGAACGCGAGTTCCGGGAGCCTTTGTCGTCAGGTGACGGCGCCTATGCTTTCGATAAGGAATGCGACCCGCTCCGATATAGGCACGCGTGGAACCTCGACGAGCGCATAGCCGCAATTACTGTAGGCCGAAACCATTGCGTGAAAGGTCCGCTCGGCTTCTTCAAGCGTTTGTTTGCGCTCTGTATCCTGTGTGAATATCTCCGGCCACGGCGGCAGAATAAAAACCGTCGGGTTGTAGCGGAATATCCGTGCTGCCTTGCGGACATGGGCGGGAACTTCAAGACCGTTAAGCTTCAGATAGCCAACAATGTCGGGCACGCCGCGATCGAAGAAGACGAGATCGGCGCTGTCAGCGGCGCTATCGTAGGAACGCATCTCCCACGACAACATCAGTTCCGCGAAGATTGCGGGGTCCTTCCATGGCACGGCAGGGCCATCCACTATCTGATGATGACGGATGATCGCACGCCCGGCCTCGGTCGAGGTAGCGTATCCGTGCCGGTCAAGGGCTGCGATCAGGCTCGTCTTGCCCGAGCCCGGACCGCCGGTGAGAATGATGAAATTGTTCTGGATGTGTCGCTGCATAAATGCTCCGGCTCGACGGTTGCGGAAAGATCGCAACTCGTCACGCGTTGACGTCAGGCACAGACTGCTAGGTCCTGGCCGATTTGAATTTTGGGAATTTGGAGAGCGCGCATGGGCAGGCGGGGGGAGGGTGCACCAGCACCGAAATCAAATGCCATCGCTGACAAGGGCGGCGACGAACCATCGCCACCCAAATTCGAAGTCCGAATTATTCGCGCGCGAGCAGAGCTTCGAGACGATCGAAGGCGCTGTTCCAGCCGCTGACATGGCCGTCGCAACTTTCAGCCGTCTCGAAGACACTCTGGCGGAATGTCATCAGCGTCTTCGCCGCCTGATCTTCGAGGGTGATGTGGACAAGCGTCTCGTTTCCAGGCTTACCGTCCTCCTGGTCCCAGGCAAAGGTGAAGGCCAGCGTTCGATTGAGTACAATCTGCTGGTAGACACCGCCGTGCCAGAGTTTTTTCCCCGTGGCCGCCGAATCGAGGCACGCGCGCCACTTGCCGCCAACGCGAAAATCCGCTTCCACCTGGGTTGCCGGATAATCACGCGGACCGAGCCACTGCATCATCCGTTTCGGGTTGGCGAAGGCCGCGAAGACGACGGCAGGGGGCGCATTGAACAGTCGTGTGATGGTAAGGACGCGTCCCGCAGTGTCATTCATCACGTGGGCCCTATCGGTATCAGCCATCTCGCTCTCCGTTGTTTTGTACTTCGTGCAGATAGTCTTCCAGGCGGTCGAAGCTGCTTTCCCAGAATTGGCGGTAGCGTTCGAGCCAGTCGGTCGCTTCCTTCAGAGGCTTGGCATCGAGACTGCAGGGGCGCCACTGCGCTTCACGGCTGCGGGTCACAAGGCCTGCGCGTTCAAGCACCTTCAGATGTTTGGTAATTGCAGGTCCTGACATGTCGAACGGCTGCGCGAGTTCAGTGACCGAAGTCGTTCCAAGCGACAAGCGTGCCAGGATTGCGCGGCGCGTCGGGTCAGCGAGGGCTGAAAATATTGTGTCGAGTCGATCAGGCATCATCTTAACGGAACCTAATGGTTATTTAACTTGGGAGTTTAATACACCCTGTGTTAACAGCGGTCAAGCGGTCGTCGACAAACGAAAACGTCCAGCGGGCGAGGTCCGAGGCGAATTTTGTTGAAAGAAACAGGGAGGGAAAGTGGAGGCTTCTGTTGCCAGGTGCCTCCGAACCCCGCCTAGAAGTGCGAACCCCTAGGACTTGATTTGAAGCTATCGCACCGCATTAAGCGGCGAGACGTGCTTCCGCATAGTTGTCGTTTGCAACTACTGAGTTAGCCCGATAACGGTGGTACAATGCCGGGCAAAAGAGCGATCTTTACACCCTTGTCGATCCTGTGTCGCCCCCGCCACAAGGCAGCGTCATCGGCTGCATTGTGGTGGAGGCGCCGGGTACTGCCCCCGGGTCCAATGGGCTTATTGCATCGTCCGTTTATCACCATAGCCGACCGAAGCCGGCACGACTTATATAGGGCCTGATTTGTTGAATTGAAAGAGTGCATTGACTTCAAATCGTTGCTGGGGAATGTTTCGACTCGTATACAGAGTCACCGCCTCATGCGTCGGCCAGTCGCGAGGCGTCTTCAGGTTTCAGGGAGGCTGCAATGCGGGGCATTGCACCCAGCAAGCAGGGGAATTTCCATGACTGACTATTTGAAGGATGTACGCCATTACGACGCAGCTGCCGATGAGGCGACTGTTGCCAAGATCGTCAAGCACCTCGGCATTGCCCTGCGCAACCGCGACTCGTCGCTGGTATCCTGCACGGACCCTGATGAACTCAAGCGGGTACGTACCAATTGGGTGGAAAAGAAACTCGGCCTCACCGACACCGCCAAGGCGGAAGCCGCGATCGAGTCGGTTTGTGCCGCCATGAAGGCTGACAACACCAAGAGCCGTGTCACCTTCTACTATTTGACGGCGAAAGCACTCGGCGCCCTCGGAAGCCTCTGATTCACGCTTCCTGATCGATGTGAAATCCCTGGCCGTGCGCCGGGGATTTTGCGTCAGGAGGCTGCGCGGCCGGCGATTTCAAACCTCTCCAGCCTATAAGGCGCCATGCGTTCATCGACAGCCTGCGTCATGATTTCGCCGCCGACCATGGTTCCTACCAAGGGGGCGAGGGTGACACCTGAATGCATGACGGCAATGTAAAGGCCGTCGCAGCCTGCTGGCCGGCCAATGACAGGAAATCCGTCCGCGGGCGTCGGGCGATATCCTATCGTGTGAAACTCAAGGGCAAGATCGTCCGCATCCCGCAACATTGCCTTGACCTTGGCGAAGAGAGCTTCCGCGGTTTGGCCAGGATCGTCGCCGGGTTCGCTTCCCGCGAAATCGCTGCCGGCAATGATACGCCCGGCCGCCGTCTGGCGCATGTGGACTTCGGGCGCAATCACCAATCCATTCAATCGCTGCCGTGTTGGCTTCGAATGAACGATCAAACCTGGCGGCGTCTCAAGCGGCACTGTAACGCCGACCGAAGCCGCAAGCTTCGTGACAGCGGATCCGGCGGCGAGCACCACCATGTCGGCCGTCATTTCACCGGAAGAGGTTATGACGCCGGCAATACGCCTGCCTTCCTCGCGCAGGGCGGTGACGCTCGCATTGCCGATCAACGTTGCCCCGTGGGCTTGCGCATCGGCAAGCAGTATGCGCGCGGCATCGACCGGTTCGACTGCGCCTTCCTCCGCAACGGCAACCGCGAACTCCGGATATTCTGCGAGGTTTGGCTCCAGATTGAAGGCCTCAGCACGGCCAACTCGCCTGATGTCGTAGCCCCAGCGTCCATGCTCGGTCAGATAGGCATGCAATTCATCACGCGCGAGGTCCCAGCACAGGCTGCCGCACCAGCGCAGCGGCATGTCCGGCAATTCCGATGCAAGCTGCCGCCACTCAGCCATCGCGCTACGTCGCAGCCGGAAATAGGGTTCCGGATTGCCCCAGCTCGCGTTGATCCAGGCGAAGGAAGCAGCGGTCGCAACGCCGCCCGCGTGCTCGGCGAGCACGGTGACTTCAGCGCCGGCTTTCGCCAGCGAGCGGGCAATTGATGCGCCGATAATGCCGGCGCCGACGACGATAATTTTCATGGACCTCATTTGCTCTCAAAATTGCGACGGCTGGGATCCGTCCTGTGGAGAAAACCGGCAAAGACATCGCCGGATGCCGCATCCGAAACTTGGGGTAGCAGCCGGCCCACTTCACCGCGATGATAGCCGCCATGGGTAATCACATGCGCCAGCATCTCTTCACGGGACATACGCCCCGGCTTGCCATCGGTGAACTGGAATGCCACCATTTCCGACAGTTCTTCAGGAGTGACATTACGCATGTAACCGATGTACCACGCGTCGGTCTCGCGCACATCGGAGAATAGTCGATCCGCGGCAGGCACGTCGTCCGGCTCATTGGTGCTGTAGGAATGGCTTCGTCCCTCAAGATGCGCCATGAAGATTCGATCGACGATATGAGCGTGATTGAGCGTGCTCAAGGCCGTGCGATAGGAAGGAGAATTTTCATCACCGATATCGAGCATCGCCCGATAGAGCGTATCATTTGCCCAAGCCTTATACTCAAAAAGGGATTTCAGAAGAACCTGTGAACTCATTTTAAACCTCGTCTGCGCAATACGCTGTTTTGTAATGGATTAAAGTATTTTCCGCCGATGCTTGGCTCTCTCTTGCTATTCAATCAAATTCAAAATGACGTGTCATCAAAAAGTGGATGTCGATTTCACCTCAGACAAATCGAAGCATTCAAGCTTTGATGTTCATATGCAAGGCGATTGCCCTCATGCGCTCTGAAACCGGGATGCTGTGGATTGGCGAAAGCGATGGTTTTTCGCCGGTCGAATCTGCTAAGAAGGAGGCATGCGCACTTATCTCGATCTTCTCCAGCATGTGCTGGACACAGGCGTCGACCGCGGCGACCGGACCGGCACCGGTACACGCTCCGTGTTCGGCTACCAGATGCGGTTTGATCTTTCGGCAGGCTTCCCGCTGCTGACGACGAAGAAGCTCCACCTCAAGTCCATTATCCATGAGTTGCTGTGGTTTCTTGAGGGCGATACCAACATCGCCTATCTGAATGAGCACGGTGTCACCATCTGGGATGAGTGGGCCGATGAGAATGGCGACCTTGGGCCGGTATACGGCTACCAGTGGCGTTCCTGGCCGGCCGCCGATGGACGGCACATCGACCAGATCGCCAATGTGGTCGAGGCGATAAAGACCAACCCGCATTCGCGGCGCCTGATTGTTTCGGCGTGGAATCCGGCGCTCGTCGACGAGATGGCCCTGCCGCCATGCCACTGCCTGTTCCAGTTTTACGTTTCTGATGGAAAACTTTCCTGCCAGCTCTACCAGCGCTCGGCCGATATTTTCCTGGGCGTGCCCTTCAACATCGCTTCCTACGCGCTGCTGACGATGATGGTGGCGCAGGTAACAGGCCTAAAGCCCGGCGATTTTGTCCACACGCTTGGTGATGCGCATCTCTATTCGAACCATTTCGAACAGGCCAGGTTGCAGCTGACCCGGACTCCCGGTCCCCTGCCGAAGATGCACATGAATCCGGCGGTAACGGACCTCTTTGCCTTCAAATATGACGATTTCCGTCTGATAGATTACGTCGCCGAATCCAGCATCAAGGCGCCGATCGCCGTATGAGTGCCGTTGGCGAGGCCACTTTCCCGAAAGCCGGAGCGGTCCATGCCAACTGTCCTTCGCCTTAATGGGTTCAGATTCTTTTTCTACAGCGACGAGGGCAGCGAACCGCCGCATATTCAGGTTACAAATGGCGACACTGTCGCCAAATTTTGGCGTTGCCGGTTGAGCTTGCGAACTCGAAAGGTTTACGCGCCAACCAATTGAATGATATTCGCTTGCTGGTTGTCGAGCACTGCGACGAGCTGCTGGAGGCATGGCATGACCACTTTAGTTCTTGAAACCGAACCACTGGCCATCGAGGTGGCTGTCTCCGACATTGTTCTGAGTCTAACGCTCGACGACGGCAGGCAACTCGCGGTCCCTACGGTCTGGTTCCCGCGACTCTTGAGTGGTTCGCAGCAGTCCCGTGATCGCTGGGAACTGATCGGGCGGGGCCAGGGCATCCATTGGCCCGAGCTTGATGAGGACATCTCCGTTGCGGGGCTACTCGCAGGTCGGCGCGACCAGAAGAAGCCGGCAAAAACCAAAGCGGCGTAATAACAGGACCGGCGGTCTCTCCTATGATCAGTTTCGTGGTTGCAATTGCCGAAAACGGCGTCATCGGACGAGAGAACGGCCTGCCTTGGCGGCTGTCCTCGGATCTGAAGCGCTTCAAGGCGACGACAATGGGCAAGCCCATCATCATGGGTCGCAAGACCTGGGATTCGCTCGGCCGCCCGTTGCCCGGACGGACCAATATCGTCGTAACGCGCGACGCTGCCTTCGGGGTCGATGGCGTCGTTGCGGTTCGCTCCGTCGATGAGGCGCTGGTCGTCGCCGGCAGTCATGCTTCTGCCGATAAGGTCGACGAGATCTGCATCATCGGTGGCGGCGAAATCTTTCGCCAGACGCTGAACCGGGTCGACCGGCTCTACGTGACCTGGGTGCTCGCTGATATCGATGGCGATGTGCACTTTCCACCGATCGATCCCAAGATCTGGACCGAAGTTTCCAGCGAGGAATTCCCGGCTGGCGAGAAGGACAATTATCCGACGCGATTTGCCGTCTACGAGCGCCGCTGAGTGCGCGCACAAACTGCGCGCGATATGAAAATATCGTGATAAGGAACCATAATCGTTCGGCTTTTTACCAAATTCGCGCGAAATCCGGCCGCGCGCGTTGAAAGCGTGCCCTGCCATCCCTATAAACGGGACATCGTGACAGTGGGAGGAAGCCAAGGGGTTGGCGTTTTCCTTCAAAATATGAGGTAGGAATGCCCTGGAGTAATCAGAACGGCGGCGGCGGCCCATGGGGTGGCGGCGGTAACAATAGTGGTGGTGGGGGTCCATGGGGCCAGAAGCCGCAAGGGGGCGGTGGCGGTAATCCGCCGGACCTCGAAGACATACTCCGTCGCGGTCAGGATCGTTTGCGTCAGGCTCTGCCTGGCGGTTCCGGCGGCAGCCCTGCCTTTTGGGGCATTGCAGCCCTCGTTCTCGTTGCTTTCTGGCTTTTCCAGTCGGTCTATACGGTGCAGCCGGATGAGCGCGCTGTTGAACTGCGCTTCGGCAAGCCGAAGCCCGATATCGCCGAACCTGGCCTGCATTTCCATTTCTGGCCGATCGAATCCTATGAAAAGGTCGAGATCGTCGAAAAACAGAAGAACATTGGTGGTCAGGGCGCGCGCGGCGCCAAGGAAGGCCTGATGCTATCGGGCGACCAGAATATCGTCGACGTCCAGTTCTCCGTGCTTTATCGCGTTTCCGATCCCGTCGCCTATCTCTTCCATGTCGAAAACCCGGAAAATCTGGTGCAGCAGGTGTCCGAGAGCGCCATGCGCGAGATCGTCGGCCGCAGTCCGGCGCAGGACATTTTCCGTGACAATCGTGCGGGCATTGCCAACGACGTGCGCGGTATCATCCAGAAGACGCTCGACGATTATGGCGCTGGCATGCAAATCAATGCCGTATCGATCGAGGATGCGGCACCGCCGCGCGAGGTCGCCGATGCCTTCGACGAAGTGCAGCGCGCCGAGCAGGACGAAGACCGGTTCGTCGAAGAATCGAACCAATATTCCAACCAGAAGCTCGGTCAGGCCCGCGGTGAGGGCGCGCAAATCCGCGAAGATGCGGCCGCCTACAAGAACCGTATCGTGCAGGAAGCCCAGGGTGAGGCGCAGCGCTTTACGTCTGTCTACGATCAATATGTGAAGGCGCCGGAGGTTACCCGCAAGCGTCTGTTCCTCGAAACAATGGAGCGTGTCCTGAAGGACTCCAATAAAGTGATTGTCGATCAGAGCGGCCAGGGTGTCGTTCCTTACCTGCCTCTGACGGAACTGACCAAGCAGCAGCAGCGTCCGGCAGCCGAGGGGGCGAAGCAATGACCCAGAACCGCCTCCCCATCATCGTCGGCCTCATCGCCCTTGTCGCCTTGCTGGTCTATTCGTCGATTTTCGTCGTTCGCGCCGGTCAGCAAGCCATCGTCCTGCGCTTCGGCCAGATCGTCGATGTGAAATCCGACCCCGGCATCTATTTCAAATTGCCGTTCGGCTTCCTTGAGGCCGACAATGTCCAGATGATCGAAGATCGCCTCCTGAGCTTCGAACTTGACAATATCCGCGTGCAGGTCTCCGGCGGCAAGTTCTACGAAGTCGATGCCTTCCTCGTTTACCAGATCACCGATCCGCGCAAGTTCCGGCAGACCGTGTCGGGTGACGTTACACTGGCGGAAGCCCGGCTGCGCACCCGTCTCGATGCCTCTTTGCGTGGTGTTTATGGTTTGCGCGGTTTCGAAGCTGCGCTGTCTGATGAACGCGCCGGCATGATGCATGAGGTGCGTGAACAGCTGCGTCCCGATGCGGAATCGCTGGGCCTGAAGATCACCGACGTGCGTATTCGCCGGACTGATCTCACTCAGGAAGTCTCGCAGCAGACCTTCGACCGGATGAAGGCGGAGCGGCTTGCCGAAGCCGAACGCCTGCGCGCCCGCGGTCGTGAAGCAGCCCAGCGCATCAAGGCCATCGCCGACCGCCAGGTGGTCGAGATCATCGCCGAAGCCCGCAAGGAATCGGAAATCATGCGAGGCGAGGGCGAAGGTGAGCGCAGCCGCGTCTTTGCCGAAGTGTTCTCCAAGGATCCGGATTTCTTCTCGTTCTACCGGTCGATGACGGCCTATGGCACCGCTCTCGACAATACGGGAACGACGATGGTGCTTTCGCCCAATTCCGAGTTCTTCCGCTACTTCCAGGACTCGAATGGAAACCTTCCTCCGGTGAGCGGCGCAACGCCGCCGGCGCCGGCCGCTCCTGCGCCTGCCCCGCAATAGGGGCAGGCTCTCATGGTAGACTTTCTCGATGCCGTAGGGCTGTTCCTCGTGTTCGAGGGCGTGCTCTACGGCTGTTTTCCCGTGGTAGCCAAGCGCGTCGCACGCGACGTCAGCGAGCAGCCTGACGGGTTCCTGCGTATCGCCGGCGTGGCGGCGGTGGCGATCGGCGTTGCCATCGTCTGGCTGGCACGTGGATAAGTGGTCAAGGCCGCCGTTCATCAAACCTTTGTGTCGGCGGCCATATTTTTGTCTACTCTCACCGTTCTGTTGTATTATTTCCACGTTAACCGATAGGGGACCGAACGCATGGTTCTAAACACTGGTCGCACCTTCTTCCGTTCCACCACGGCAGCAGCGGCCCTGATTGCATTGGTTGCAGCGGGCGCTACTCCCTTGTCGGTCAACCACGCATTTGCGCAGGCGCAGGCGGCGCCGGTACCGAACAGCCTGCAGCCGCGGGCTCAAGGTCCGGCTTCCGTCGCTGATCTTGCCGAAGGGCTTCTTGACGCCGTGGTCAACATCTCGACGTCCCAGACCGTCAAGGGTCAGGATGGCGAGTCAGGTCCGGTACCCATGCCGAAGGTTCCGGAAGGCTCGCCCTTCCAGGAATTCTTCGATGAGTATTTCGGCAAGCAGAAGCCCGGACAGAACAATCCCTCGCATCAGGTCCAGTCGCTCGGCTCCGGCTTTGTGGTGGATGCAGCGCAAGGCATCGTCGTCACCAACAATCACGTGATCGCCGACGCCGACGAGATTGAAGTCAATTTCAACGACGGCTCGAAGCTCAAGGCAGAACTTGTCGGCAAGGACACGAAGACTGATCTTGCCGTGCTCAAGGTCGATCCGAAGAAGCACAAGCTCGTTGCCGTCAAGTTCGGCGATTCCGCCAAGACGCGTATCGGCGACTGGGTCATGGCCATCGGCAATCCGTTCGGCCTCGGTGGCACGGTTACGCTTGGCATTGTCTCGGCGCGCAATCGCGACATCAATTCCGGACCCTACGACAACTTCATCCAGACGGATGCGGCCATCAACCGGGGCAATTCCGGTGGCCCGCTGTTTGACATGTACGGTGAGGTGATCGGCATCAACACTGCGATCATTTCCCCGACCGGCGGGTCTATCGGCATCGGCTTTGCCATTCCGGCAGAGCTTGCCTCCGGCGTCATCGCCCAGTTGCGCGAGTTCGGCGAAACGCGCCGCGGCTGGCTCGGCGTGCGCATCCAGCCGGTTACCGACGAGATTGCCGAAAGCCTCGGCATGCCTTCGAGCAAGGGCGCGCTCGTCGCCGGGATCATCGATGGCGGCCCCGTCGCCGATGGTTCGATTCTTGCCGGCGACGTGATCACGCGTTTCGACGGCCGGGACGTCAACAATGTCAAGGACCTGCCGCGCGTGGTTGCGGAGAGCCCGGTTGGCAAGGAAGTCGATGTCGTCGTGATCCGCAAGGGCAAGGAGCAGACCGTCAAGGTCAAGCTCGGCAGGCTCGAAGATACCGATCAGCAGGCCAAGAAGGACGATCAATCCAGTCAGGGCGAGGACAACAATGCCCTGCACGGCGTCGATGTCCTCGGCATGACCCTCGGGTCGCTCGACGATGACAGCCGGAAGTCGTTCGGCATCGCCAAGGAAGTGCAGGGTGTTCTCGTCACCGAAGTGCAGAAAGACTCGATTGCCGCCAACAAGCGTATCGAAGCCGGCGACGTCATAGTCGATATCGCGCAGGAAACGGTTTCGACGCCTGAGGACGTCGCGGCACGCATCGAAAAGCTGCGCGACGAGGGCCGCAAGAACGCGCTGCTCATGCTGGCTTCAAAAACCGGCGAGTTGCGGTTCGTTACACTGCAGATGGATTGATGGAGCGCGGCGGGCCCGCCCGCCGCCTCAAATCACGAAATCCGTCTTCCGGTAACCTTGCACGTAAAGCAGCGCCGTCAGGTCACCATGGTCGATGCGAACGCGTGCCTGCTCGGCAACGACAGGCTTGGCGTGAAGCGCAACGCCGGTTCCGGCAAGCTGCAGCATGCCGAGATCGTTGGCCCCGTCGCCCACGGCAATCGCTTCACTTGGCGACAGGTTGAAACGGTCGCAGATCGATTTCAAGGCGGCGACCTTCGCCTCGCGGCCAAGAATGGGCTTCCGGACTTCGCCGGTCAGCACCTTTCCGTCGTCGAGCAACGTGTTGGCGCTGTTTTCATGAAAGCCGATCATATCGGCTATGCGCTGGGTGAACACCGTGAAGCCGCCGGAAACGAGGGCGGTATATGCGCCGAACTTCTTCATTGTCCGCACCAGTTCAGGACCGCCCGGCATCAGAGTGATGCGGCTGGCAATGACCTTATCGATGACACTGTAGGGGAGGCCCTTCAGGAGCAAAACACGTTCGCGCAAGGCTGGCTCGAAGGCAATCTCCCCGTTCATTGCCCTTGCCGTGATGGCCGCAACCTTGTCGCGCAGGCCTGCTTCCTCGGCGAGTTCGTCGATGCATTCCTGCTGGATCATGGTCGAGTCCATGTCAGCGATCAGGATCTTCTTGCGCCGTGCATCCTGGTCCTGCACGACGATATCGATGGGGCTGCCGCCAAGCGCATCCGCAAGCAACGCATGGGCTTCGGCCGGATCGGTGCCATCTTTCAGCGCAATATCGCAGGCAATTCCATCTGCCAGCCAATAAACACCTGTTGCATTGACCGCCGCCGAGGCTTTAATCCCGAGCGAAGGCGAAAGGCCCGCCATAGCGGGATTTGCGATGAGGGTGGCCATCAAAGGCATGGGACAATTTCCGATCGGGCGGTTGATGTGACAAGACAGGCGATCCTGATAGCTGGACCGACGGCAAGCGGCAAGTCGGCGCTTGCGCTTCGTTTGGCAAGCGAAGCGGGCGGGGTGATCGTCAACGCCGATTCAATGCAAGTCTACGACATATTGAACCTTCTGACCGCGCGGCCGAGTGTCCACGATCTCGAGATCGCGCCACATTATCTCTACGGCCATGTTTCGCCTGCATTTGCCTATTCGACCGGCCGCTGGCTTGCAGATGTCGAGGCGCTGCTGGGGCGTGCGGAACTGTCAGACAAGCCTGTCGTATTTGTGGGCGGCACAGGACTTTATTTCCGGGCGCTTTTGGGCGGGCTCTCGGCCATGCCGGATATTCCCGCAGAAATCAGAGCGCACTGGCGGCGTCAGGACGCGGAGCACGGAGCCAACAAATTGCATGCGATCCTTGCCGGAAAGGACCCGCTGGCTGCATCGACCTTGCGGCCCTCGGACAGCCAAAGGATTGTGCGCGCGCTGGAGGTTATCGATGCATCGGGCCGTTCTATCGTCGATTGGCAAAAGGAGACTGGATGCCCGCTGATCGATCCCCGGACGACGCGCAAGATCGTCATCGATCCGGACCGGGCGTGGCTCGGCGAGCGCATTGCCGTGCGCTTTCAAACCATGATGACATCGGGCGCGATCGAGGAGGTCAGCCAACTGCTGGCCCTGGGACTGCCAAACGAATTGCCTGCGATGCGGGCGATCGGTGTCAAGGAGATAGCGGAAGTCATTGAAGGCCGGTCGAGCGCCGAGGAAGCGGCCAATCGCGCCATTATCGCCACGCGCCAATATGCCAAGCGGCAAATGACGTGGTTTCGCAACCAGCTCGGCGACGAGTGGGAACGCCTGCCCTATCCCTGATCAGGGCTTGTCGGTGCGGAAGGTGCGGATGAGATCGCTGGCCCGGAAACGTTCGCTACTTTCCTGCTGCGGCTTGGCTTGCTCGTCATTGCGCATCGCCGCATCGAGCGTCCGCCATTGGGCGCGGACGGGATCCGTCGCGGCCGGCGGCTGAGGACGTGGCGCTGCAAACGACTGCGGCGTCGCGTGAGCCGTTATCCCATCCAGATCGTCGAAGTCGCTGTCGTCGCCACTGTTGTTTTCCGCCGCATTGAGCTGGCGCATGCGCGTCAGGATCATGTCGAGCGAGACGTGTGTATCGCCAAGCCGGGACGATTGCTGGGTCCTTGCCATGTGCGCGGCAGGCAATTGATCCGGCGCAATCGTCTCGAACATCATGCGCATCGGGGTTGGAACAGCTTCCCCAAAGGCTATGGCCTCGCGATTGGCGATGGATGAGAGAAACCCGATCGTACTCTGCGACGCGCCGGTTATGGCGCCGCGGATGATTTCCTGGTCGCGCTCATTGCCGAGCCGCATGGCGAAGACCGTGCTGCACTGAGACAGGATCGTCGGGTCGAGTTCGCCCGGGCGCTGCGTGATGACGGCAAGATAGACGCCGTATTTGCGTCCCTCCTTGGCAATGCGGGCAACGGCCTGGCGCGTCGGCCAGAAACCGCCATTTGGATCGGCGGGAATATAGCGGTGTGCTTCCTCGCAGACGACAAGGGTCTGCACGCGCCCGTCGCTCGAAAGTGCAAGGTCAAACGCCAGGCGGCATAGCACCGAGGCAACGGAGTTCACGACTTCGGATGGCAGGCCAGCCAATTGGAAAACGCAGATCGGCCGGTCGTTCTTCGGTATGCGGAATATGTGGCCGATCGTCTGGCGCATCGTGTCCATGGTCGTCGGCGCCGAGAACATGAAGCGGTAGCGCGGATCGGCGACAAGCGCCTGCAAGCGCTGCTTCAATGCCTTCATCGTCGGACGGTCCGGCTTGCCTTCGAGCTGGCCTATACGCTCATCAATAAGCTTTATCAGGTCGGTGATCCGGTATGGCGAGGGCGTATCAGCCGTCATGGAAGAATAATCGCGGTCCTTTTTGAGGAGCGATGCGCTGGTAGTCCCTTCGGCACTGGCAAAGCGCTCCTTGGCGAGCGGGATCAGATCACGCAATATATCGACTTCCGCCGCAACCGATGGGCGCCCGCGGAAGACTGCCTCTGCGAATTCCTCCAGCCGGAACAGCCAGTAGGGCAGGTCGAATGTTGTGTAATCGATCGAAATGGCGTGTTCTGGAAACGCACTCGAAAATTCATTGTGCGGATCGAGGATCAGGACGCGCAGATCGGGACGCTGGGCGATAATCTTGCGCAGAAGCAGCGAGACTGCACTAGACTTGCCGACGCCTGTGCTGCCGAGGACGGCAAAATGGCGCGATACGAGGCTGTCGATGGAGATCAGGGCGGGAATATCGGCATTTTGCGACAGATGACCGACCGACACGGTGTTGTTCATCGTAGCGTTGTAGATCGCCGCGAGGTCTTCCGAGCGAATGCGGTGCCCCACTGCTCCCATATAGGGATAGGTGGCGATACCGGAGGAGAACCGCAGCGTCCCGTCGCTGAGCGTATCGACCTGCCCGACGAGTTCGATGTGGACGTGTATGATCTGGTCTTCGCCAGGTTCCCATTGGGCGTTGGGAAGATCGACCTTATAGACGAGGCCGACAACGCGGCTGTGAGCGACCTGTATCGAGATGAGCTGGCCTACCGTCCAGTAGTCGTCCGACGCCGAGACGGATGGTCCGGACTTGGCATGGATGATCGCCTTTTCGCCGTTGCACTCGATGACATGACCGTCGGTTCGATTGCGAAGGAAGGGACGGGGCTGCTGGGAAGGCAAAGCTTCTGAACTCATTGGCGGCGTTCAATCCTGGGCGAGGAGGAATACTGATATCGTTCACAACAACCCTAAGCTGAGACGCATTGAGATTATGTTAGTCCGGTTGTTTGCATTTGAACGATATGCGCCTGGGGCGTGCCCCAATCGCGATTCATTTGCCAAATCGCTGCATTTTTGCCGTTGACGGATGGAAAATGCCAAATTATCGTCCGCGACCATGAAAACAGTTCTTATCGTCGTGGGATCGCGCATGGGCAGGGTGTTGTAAGCACCCGGCGAAAGCTCCCATGCGCGAAACACAGGCTCCTTCGGGGGCCTTTTTTATTACCAGCATCTCAGTTAAACGAAATCATCTTCTGAAGGGCCGAGAGCCACAGGATCGAACGGGAAGAGACCGATGACCGCAGAAAAACAGGATAGTGACAGCCACGCATCGCAACGACGCGAAATGACCGGCGCCGAAATGGTCGTCCAGGCGCTTATCGACCAGGGCGTCAAGGATATTTTCGGTTATCCAGGCGGTGCTGTCCTTCCGATCTATGACGAGCTCTTCCAGCAGGACAAGATCAATCACATCCTCGTGCGCCATGAGCAGGGCGCGGGCCATGCGGCCGAAGGTTACGCCCGCTCGACGGGCACGGTCGGCGTCATGCTGGTGACCTCGGGGCCGGGCGCGACGAATGCGGTGACGCCGCTGCAGGATGCGCTGATGGATTCGATCCCGCTTGTCTGCATCAGCGGCCAGGTCCCAACCAGCCTGATCGGCTCCGATGCGTTCCAGGAATGCGATACGGTCGGCATCACGCGCCCCTGCACCAAGCACAATTGGCTGGTCAAGGACGTCAACGATCTGGCGCGCGTACTGCACGAAGCCTTCCACGTTGCCAAGACCGGGCGGCCCGGTCCGGTTCTCGTCGACATTCCGAAGGACGTCCAGTTTGCGACCGGCATGTATACGCCGCCGGAAACCGCGCCGCGCACCAGCTACAATCCGAAAGTCCAGGGCGATATCGAAGCGATCAAACAGGCGGTTGCGCTGCTTGCCTCCGCGAAGCGTCCAGTCATCTATTCGGGCGGCGGCGTCGTCAATTCCGGCGATGAAGCCAGCAGGCTTTTGCGCGAACTCGTGGAGATCAGCAATTTCCCGATCACATCGACGCTGATGGGCCTCGGCGCCTATCCGGCATCGGGCAAGAACTGGCTCGGCATGCTCGGCATGCATGGCACCTACGAAGCCAACATGGTCATGCACGATTGCGATGTCATGCTGAACATCGGTGCGCGTTTCGACGACCGCATCACCGGCAGGCTCAACGCCTTTTCGCCGAACTCGAAGAAGATTCATATCGATATCGATCCGTCTTCGATCAACAAGTCCGTTCGCGTCGATATTCCGATCATCGGCGATGTCGCCAACGTTCTTGAAGACATGGTGCGCCTGATGCGCGCCTCGTCGGTCCAGCCGGACAAGAAGGCGATCGGCGAATGGTGGTCACAGATCGACAAGTGGCGCGCACGCAAATCCCTGTCCTATACGCGCAATAAGGACGTGATCATGCCGCAACATGCGCTGGAGCGTCTCTACGCGCTGACGAAGGATCACGACACCTACATCACGACCGAGGTCGGCCAGCACCAGATGTGGGCAGCGCAGTTCTACGGCTTTGAAAAGCCCAATCGCTGGATGACGTCCGGCGGGCTCGGGACGATGGGTTATGGCCTGCCGGCGGCGCTGGGCGTGCAGATCGCCCATCCGAATTCGCTGGTCATCGATATTGCCGGCGATGCTTCGGTGCAGATGACGATGCAGGAGATGAGCGCGGCGGTGCAGTACAATGCGCCGATCAAGATCTTTATCCTCAACAACCAGTACATGGGCATGGTGCGCCAATGGCAGCAACTGCTTCACGGCAACCGCCTGTCGCATTCCTACACGGAAGCCTTGCCTGATTTCGTCAAGCTGGCGGAGGCCTATGGCGGGCACGGGATACGCTGCGAGAAGCCGGGCGACCTCGACGATGCGATCCAGGAAATGCTCGATGTCAAGAAGCCGGTCCTCTTCGATTGCCGCGTCGCCAATCTTGCCAACTGCTTCCCGATGATCCCGTCGGGCAAGGCGCACAATGAAATGCTGCTGCCCGACGAAGCAACGGACGAAGCGGTCGCCAATGCCATCGATGCCAAGGGCAGGCAGCTCGTTTAACCGAACCGGAGAAAGAAATATCATGAACGCGCAAAACCTTGCCTCCGGCTCGGCCTACTTCATCGCCAAGGAGACCGAACTACCGGTAACGACGGTCCTATCGGTACTCGTCGACAATGAGCCGGGCGTCCTTGCCCGCGTGATCGGCCTCTTTTCCGGACGCGGCTACAACATTGAAAGCCTTACGGTTTCGGAGACGGAGCACGAGCAGCACCTGTCGCGCATCACCATCGTGACGCGCGGCACGCCGCATGTCCTCGACCAGATTCGCCACCAGCTCGAGCGCATCGTGCCGGTGCATCGTGTCGTCGACCTGTCGGTACGTGCAGGCGAGCTTGGCAACGAGAAACCGATCCAGCGCGAACTCGCCCTGGTCAAGGTTGCCGGTTTCGGCGACAACCGCAATGAGGCGCTGCGCCTCGCCGAAGCATTCCACGCCAAGGTCGTGGACGCGACTGTCGAGCACTTCATTTTTGAGATAACCGGCAAAGGCTCAAAGCTTGACCAGTTCATCGCCATCATGAAGCCGATCGGCCTCGTCGAAATCTGCCGCACGGGTGTGGCTGCGATGAATCGCGGCGCACAGGGCATGTAATCTCCAATGGAATGGCGCCAAATGTCAGGGATGCGCAATTGTATCCCTGACAAGATAGGCGTTGAGCCGCATATCGAGCGGCCATAACGTGAGTCAATTCATATTATGTATGGTTAGATCATGACGCTCGAAATTTTCCTGACGCTGCTCGTCTTTGCCTTTGTCACCTCCATAACCCCCGGTCCGAACAATCTGATGCTGCTGACATCGGGTGTGAATTTCGGTTTCAGGCGGACGATTCCGCATATGTTCGGGATCGGCAGCGGGTTCTTCACCCTGCTTATCGCGGTCGGGCTGGGCCTCGGCGCGCTCATTCACAATTTTCCGCTGGTATACACTGCACTCAAGTTCGCCGGCGGGGCCTACCTCGTCTACCTTGCCTACAAGATCGCGACATCGCGGTCGCTCGGCACGGTCGATGGCAATGCACGGCCGATGACGTTCCTCGAAGCTGCTGCGTTCCAATGGATCAACCCGAAAGCCTGGGTCATGGCCGTTACCGCCATGGCGACCTACACCTCGTCGGATGCCTATCTGCTGACGGTTCTCATCGTCGGCATCGCCTTTGCCATCGTCAACGTCCCTTCTGTGTCGAGTTGGGCAGCGTTCGGCCAGATGATGCGGGGATGGCTCGCCGATCCCGTCCGGCTTAAATGGTTCAACATCACGATGGCGCTTCTCCTCATTGCGAGCCTCTGGCCAATGCTGAAGTGAGCTTGCACCGGGGCAGGAAAAGGTCTTAAGATTTTTCCATGGCACACGATCACCCCGAGCATGACCACGACAACGAACTCGATCCCATGGCCGCGCGCGTGCGGGCGCTCGAGACGATCCTGACGGAGAAGGGTCTCGTCGATCCGAAGGCCATCGATGCGATCGTCGATACATACGAGACGAAAGTTGGCCCGCGTAATGGGGCGAGAGTGGTCGCGAAGGCCTGGTCCGACCCGGAATTTGCCGGTTGGCTGCAACGCGACGCCACCGAATCAATTGCCTCGCTCGGCTATGCCGGGCGCCAGGGCGAACATATGCAAGCGGTGTTCAACACCTCCGATACGCATAACCTGGTGGTCTGCACCTTGTGCTCCTGTTATCCGTGGTCGGTGCTCGGCTTGCCGCCAGTATGGTACAAGGCGCCGCCCTATCGCTCGCGGGCAGTGATCGATCCGCGCGGCGTGCTTGCGGAGTTCGATCTCATTCTGCCCGAGACGACGAAGATCCGCGTTTGGGATTCGACCGCGGAACTGCGCTACCTCGTCGTCCCCCTGCGTCCGGCGAGTACCGATGGTTTCAGCGAGGAACAACTCGCAGAACTCGTCACACGCGATTCGATGATCGGCACCGGGCTGGCACTGACCCCGGAGGCGGCATGAACGGCCCGCAGGATCTCGGCGGGCAAATGGGATTCGGCCCGGTTGCACCGGAAAAGGACGAGCCGCTGTTTCATGCGGAATGGGAAAAGCGCGCGCTCGGCCTGACCATAGCCGCTGGGGCGATGGGGCATTGGAACATCGATGAAAGCCGGCACACGCGCGAAAGCCTGCACCCTGCCGATTATTATTCGTCCACCTATTATGAAATCTGGATCAAGGCGCTCGAGCGATTGCTGCAGCACCATGGGTTCGTGTCGGCCGAGGAACTTGGCAAAGGTCATGCCACGGGTAAGGGCACGGAGCCGAAACGTGTCCTCAAGGCGGAAAACGTCGCTGCGGCCCTGGCGAAGGGGGGACCCTGCGACCGGCCGATGACTGCGCAGCCGCGCTTTTCGGCGGGTGACAGGGTGCGAACACATAATTTCAATCCGCAGACGCATACGCGGCTGCCGCGCTACGCCCGCGGCAAGGCAGGAATCGTCGAGGCTGTGCGGGAGGGCTTCGTCTTTCCGGACACCAACGCCCACGGCAAGGGCGAGAATCCGCAATTCGTTTATACGGTGACCTTTCCGGCTGCGGAGATCTGGGGCGACGGGGCCGACCCCACGCTGACAGTCAGCATCGATGCCTGGGAGAGCTATCTTGAGCCTGCGTGACCTGATCACGCACTCCAAGGGTCTTCCGTCGCATGATGGCAGTCCTGTCTTTGCCGAGCCCTGGCAGGCGGAGGCATTTGCCATGGTCGTTGCCTTGCACGACAGAGGCCTGTTCACCTGGGATGAATGGGCGCATGCGCTCTCGGCTGAATTGAAACGCCCCGACGCGCTGGAGGATGCCAGCGATTACTATCATTGCTGGCTTGAGGCGCTGGAAACCCTTGTCATCACCAAGAATGTTGCGGCGAGAAGCGAAGTAGAAGCGCTTGCCGCATCCTGGCAACGCGCCGCCCATGCGACGCCGCACGGCGAGCCCATCAGACTTGAAAACGACCCGGATCGATCCTGAAATGATGATTTTACTGAACGTGCGCCGGAAGGCGTTTCTCCTTCTTGCGTGCGGAATGCTTGTACTTGGCGGCGCCGCCAAGGCGCAGGAAGACAATTGGCCAACCTCCAGCGAAGAGGATTTGCGAAAGATTATCACCGGGGCGACGCTGACGGGCGAGGTAAAGGCGGAGCCGCCGTTCAATTTCAGTGAATTCCTTGCCTCCGATGGAAAGTCGCGCGGCAAGATGATCGAATGCTGCAAGCCGGAGCAGGTCGTCAGCAACGGCATGTCCTATGCGGGCGAGTGGACGCTGGAGAAGGATAATCTGTGCGTTACCTATGAAGGTGAAGCGGACAAGATCTGCTGGCGCCTGCAGGTGAAGGGCGACCGGTTTCGCATGACCGACCAGAAATTCGGTCGGGTCGGCGAGGGGCAGATCCGGGCGGGAAATCCCGATAATCTATAGTATAAGCCGATAGCGCGGCATTTTCCTTGCCCTTTGGCGGCGAATCCTGTCAGTCAGACCCATGCAATTAGCTCCGCAACAGGACGAAGCGCTACGAGCGGTTTCGACATGGCTGAAGGAAGGGCGACGGCCGATCTTTCGCCTGTTCGGCTATGCCGGCACCGGCAAGACAACGCTCGCCCGTTACTTCGCCGAACATATCGATGGCGACGTCCAGTTTGCGGCCTTTACCGGCAAGGCGGCGCAGGTGCTGCGCTCGAAGGGCGCGGCAAATGCACGGACGTTGCATTCGCTGATTTACCGGCCGCGCGGCGAAGAGGCTGTCGAAGACCAGACCACGGGCAAGACCAGTATCGCGCCGACTTTTTCGCTGAACCGGCAAAGCCCCGTCGCCAAGGCCAAGCTCATCGTCGTCGACGAATGCTCGATGGTTGACGAACAGCTTGGCAAGGATCTGCTGAGTTTCGGCACGCCCATCCTTGTTCTCGGCGATCCGGGCCAGTTGCCGCCGATTTCCGGCGGCGGCTTCTTTACCGAGCACGAGCCGGATTTTCTCTTGAGCGAGATTCACCGGCAGGCGCGCGATAATCCGATCATACGGCTGGCACTTGACGTGCGCGAAGGTCGCGAATTCGGCTATGGCGACTATGGCGCGGCCAAGGTCATCTCCAAGACCGACGTGACCCAGGACCTCGTGCTTGGCGCCGACCAGGTGCTGGTCGGAACGAACCGCACACGCCGCCGTTACAACCAGCGCCTGCGCGAACTCAAGGGCTTTTCCGCCGCCTTTCCGCAGGCTGGCGACAAGCTGGTTTGCCTGCGCAACGACCCGGCCAAGGGCTTGCTCAATGGCTCGCTGTGGAAGGTTATGACCTCGTCGCGGGAGACCGTGAAGCCGGGCATCAATCTTCTCGTTTCGCCTGAAGATGAGGAACCGGGCAGGGGTGTTGCCAAGATCAAGCTCCTGAAGGCGCAGTTCGATGACCCCGACGCTGAAATTCCATGGCAGACGAAAAAGCGCTTCGACGACTTCGACTATGGCTATGCGCTGACGACCCACAAGGCGCAGGGTTCGCAATGGGACGATGTCGTGCTCTTCGACGAAAGCTTTGCGTTCCGCGATACCCGCGAGCGCTGGCTCTATACGGCCATTACCCGCGCCGCCGAGCGATTGACGGTTGTCCGGTAGGGCAGACCATGCGTCCGTAACATGGATCGTTCAAATTTCGATCTGCCCTTGAACGAATTACCAATGTCTTATGTCGTATTTCTCAGATAGAACTGTGTGAGACGTTCCTGCGTGGAAATTCGACGATGACTGCAACACTCTCCGTCAACCTCAACGCTATTGCGATGCTACGCAACCGCCGCGACCTGCCGTGGCCGAGCGTGACCGGCCTCGGGCGCATAGCGCTGGCGGCCGGAGCGTCCGGCCTGACGGTTCACCCGCGACCGGACGAGCGCCATATACGTTTCTCGGATCTGCCCGAAATTCGTGCGCTCATCGACGATGAATTCCCCGACGCCGAGTTCAACATAGAAGGTTATCCGACGGCGGAGTTTCTCGAACTCGTCGCCAGGAACGAGCCGGAACAAGTGACCCTTGTTCCCGACGATCCATCGCAATCGACCTCAGATCACGGTTGGGATGTCGTCGCGAAGGCAGATTATCTCCGCCCGATCATCGCCGGGCTGAAAGAGCGCGGCGCGCGCGTTTCCCTGTTCATCGATCCCGATCCGGAAGCGCCCGCCGGGGCCCAGGCACTCGGGGCTGACCGCGTCGAACTCTATACCGGTCCCTATGGCGGCGCCTTCGATGATCCGCGCCGTGCGGCCGAAGGACTTTCGAAGCTGGAAGTCACCGCTGCGGCGGCTGCGAAGGTAGGAATTGCGGTCAATGCCGGACATGACCTGACCGTCGCCAACCTGCCGCCTCTGGTCAAGAAAGTGCCAAATCTGGTTGAAGTTTCAATAGGTCATGGCCTGACCGCCGACGCTTTGACACACGGAATGTCGCGCTCTGTGGAAAGATTCCTCGATGCGCTACGAGCTTAGCCCCTTGATAAGGGTGCGCGATTTGATTTGCCATGCGTTTTTGCATACCGTTAGTCTAGAGCTATGAAGAAATGGCGATTGATATTGCGATGCAACACGGCTAACTCGTCCGCCCACGCTGTCAGAGCGAGGAAAAAATTGCATGAGTGACCAGCAATTGGCTGACGAGAACTACTACAAAGATCCCGTCACCCATGACCCGGATATGCATCACCACAAAGAGACGTTTCCGGTCCTTGTGCTTGGGGCACTCGGCGTCGTCTATGGTGATATCGGCACGAGCCCGATCTATGCTTTCCGCGAGGCGCTTCACGCTGCTTCCCTTGATGGAAGCCTGAGCCGGACTGACGTGCTCGGCGTCGTCTCGATGATCTTCTGGGCCCTCACGGTCATTGTCACCATAAAATATGTGCTTTTCGTGCTGCGCGCCGACAATGACGGCGAAGGCGGCATTCTTTCCTTGATGGCCTTGGCACGGGCGAGCTTCAAGACTCGCCCGCAACTTATTCTGGCCCTCGGGATTATCGGGGCGTCGCTGTTTTACGGCGATGCAGTGATCACGCCGGCGATTTCCGTGCTTTCGGCGGTGGAAGGCCTCGAGATCGTCACGCCCACGTTGGAGCCGTTCATCGTCCCGATTACGCTGGTCATTCTGCTCACGCTGTTTTCCATCCAGCGCTTCGGCACGGCGCGTGTCGCGACCGTTTTCGGTCCGATTACCTTGCTCTGGTTCCTTGCCCTCGGCTTCTTCGGTCTTTGGCATCTTGCCGATGACCTCAGCGTCTTCGCCGCCGCCAATCCGGTCTATGCCTTCGAATATATCATCGACAATCCGGCTACCGCCTTCCCGACCATCGGTACGGTATTCCTGGCCGTCACCGGTGCGGAGGCGCTCTACGCCGACCTCGGGCATTTCGGCCGCAAACCCATAGCCACGGCGTGGATGTGGGTCGTTTTTCCGTGCCTGCTCTTGAACTATTTCGGTCAGGGCGCCTTCATTCTCGCGCATGGCGAAGCGGCCAAGAATCCTTTCTTCGAAATGTTTCCGAACTGGGCGCTCCTGCCCATGGTCATTCTCGCCACGATGGCGACGGTCATCGCCAGCCAGGCGGTCATCTCGGGTGCCTATTCGCTGTCGCGTCAGGCCGTGCAACTCAATCTTCTGCCGCGTCTGAATATCGAGCATACCTCGGAGAAACAGTCCGGCCAGGTCTATCTGCCACGGGTCAATGTACTCCTCGGCCTCGTTGTCATCTTGCTGGTTCTCGGCTTCGAGCGCTCGTCCAATCTTGCATCGGCCTATGGCATTGCCGTCACCGGCAACATGCTGGTCACGACGACCCTGCTGTTCATCGTCATGCTCCGCATCTGGAAGTGGCGTCTTTGGGTCGCAATCTGCCTGACGCTTTCCTTCCTTATCATCGATCTGACCTTCGTCAGCGCCAATCTGATCAAGGTCGTCGATGGCGGCTGGGCTTCGCTCGTCGTCGCCTTCCTGATCATCCTCGTCATGTTCACCTGGGTGCGCGGCAGCCGCCAGCTCTTCGAAAAGACGCGCAAGGGCGAAGTGCCGCTTGATCTGATCTCGCGCAAGATGGCCGAGAACCCGCCGACGCTGGTTCCGGGTACGGCCGTCTTCCTCACCGGCGATCCAAAAAGCACGCCGACGGCACTGATGCACAGCCTCAAGCACTACAAGGTCCTGCACCAGAACAATGTCATACTCACGGTCATCACCGCGCCGACGCCGCTGGTAAAGAAGAGCGAGCGCGTACGGATCGAACCGATCAACGACCTGTTCATGCGGGTGACCCTGACCTTCGGCTACATGGAACGCCCCAATATTCCCCGCACCCTCGCCATCTGCCGCAAGCAGGGCTGGAAGTTCGACATCATGACGACGTCCTTCTTCCTGTCGCGGCGTTCGCTGAAAGCTTCGGCGCGGTCCGAAATGCCGCGCTGGCAGGATCGGCTGTTTATTGCGCTCGCTCGCACCGCAAGCGACGCGACGGAGTATTTCCAGATCCCGACCGGGCGCGTCGTCGAAATCGGTACGCAGGTGAATATTTAGAGCATTCCCTGTTTAGTTAGGACATGCTCGAGGCCGCATCCGGCCGGTGTCAAGCCCCGGCCGCCAACGCCATGCCAATTCATTCTGTATCGAAAAATATTTGCGCCATCGCGCTTGCCAAATGCCCTGCATCGTATTAGAAACCCGGCCGTAACGTACGGTACGGTACGGCAGGGAGTTAACGCGTGCACCCCACAGTCGATGTCAGCGAAAGCGGATTGACCGAGCGTCAGAAGGACGTGCTCGATGCGGCGCTCGCGCTTCTCGTTGAGGCCGGCGACACGCTTACGATGACAAGCGTTGCGCGCCGTGCCAGTTGCTCGAAGGAAAGCCTCTACAAGTGGTTCGGCGACCGCGACGGTCTCTTGACCGCAACGGTGCAATGGCAGGCCCTGAAGGTGAGGGGCGTGCCGGTCGATCCAGAGGCTTTCAATCTTGCCTCGCTGACCGCGGGGCTCGAAGGCTTCGCTGCCGATTGGCTGCGTGTGTTGTCGGGCAATATTTCGGTCGCGCTCAACCGGGTCGCCGTTGGTCATGCCGGCAGCGACAAGCACGATCTTGGCGCGATCGTGCTCGAAAACGGCCCGTTCGCCATGGCGCGGCGCTTGAAGCCCTTGCTGCAGCTCGGGCGGGAGACCGGCCTTTTGCAATTTCAGGAAACGGACGAGGCGTTTCGCACTTTCTTCGGACTTGTCGTCCGGGACGTGCAAATCCGGTTGCTGCTTGGCGACCGGCTCGGATTGAACGAGACGGCGATCGACCGTGACGCAAGGCGAGCGACACAGCAGTTTCTGGCTCTTTACGGAATTAACACCAACCAGGCCGGGAACGGCCACCAATCCTAACCAAGGGAAGGAATAAATCGATGCGCGTATATTATGACCGCGATGCGGACATCAACCTCATTAAGTCGAAGAAGGTTGCCATTATTGGCTATGGTTCGCAGGGCCGCGCCCATGCGCTGAACCTCAAGGACTCCGGCGCCAAGGACGTGCGCATTGCGCTTCGCCCTGGCTCCGCCACCGCCAAGAAGGCCGAGGCTGACGGCTTCCAGGTCGTCAGCGTTGCCGAGGCTGCCAAATGGGCCGATCTGATGATGATGGCAACGCCGGACGAACTGCAGGCCGACATCTACAAGGAACATATCGCTGACAACATCCGCGACGGCGCTGCGATCGCCTTCGCGCACGGCCTCAACGTGCATTTCGGCCTTATCGAGCCGAAGAAGAGCGTCGACGTGGTCATGATCGCCCCGAAGGGCCCGGGCCACACGGTACGCGGCGAATACCAGAAGGGCGGCGGCGTTCCCTGCCTCATCGCCATCCATCAGGATGCTTCCGGCAATGCGCATGATCTCGCGCTTTCCTATGCTTGCGGCGTTGGCGGCGGGCGTTCCGGCGTCATCGAGACCAATTTCCGCGAAGAGTGCGAAACCGACCTCTTCGGCGAGCAGGTCGTTCTGTGCGGCGGTCTGGTCGAACTGATCCGCGCCGGCTTTGAAACGCTGGTCGAGGCTGGCTATGCGCCGGAAATGGCCTATTTCGAGTGCCTGCACGAAGTGAAGCTGATCGTCGACCTTATCTACGAAGGCGGCATCGCCAACATGAACTATTCGATCTCGAATACGGCCGAATGGGGCGAATATGTCTCAGGTCCGCGCATCATCACCGCCGAGACCAAGGCCGAGATGAAGCGTGTTCTGAAAGATATCCAGACCGGCAAGTTCACGTCCGACTGGATGCAGGAATACAAGGCCGGCGCATCGCGCTTCAAGGGCATCCGCCGCATGAACGACGCCCACCAGATCGAGGAAGTCGGCGAAAAGCTGCGCGGCATGATGCCGTGGATCGGCAAGAACAAGCTGGTCGACAAGGCCAAGAACTAAGACATTATCGTCTGAAGCAGGAAGGCCGGCGGAGCGATCCGCCGGCCTTTTCGCGCTCTGCAATTACAGATCACATTGCCGCCGTGGTGCATTATACGGCTGGAACGTGTTGTCGGAAGGGCGGTACGACTGGTAACGCGCGCGGCAGCGTTCGACCTGGCTCGGTCCGGACGGCCCGACCGGACGGCGAACGCGAAAATCGTAGCAGCGCGACGAACCCGTACAATCAGGCGAGGCAATATTCGCAGGCGAACCATTCTTGAGGATGATCGGCTGGCGCGGGATGACGTCGAGGCCACGCGGCGCCGGGCGATAGGTCTGCACTTCCTGTGCCGATGCGACGCTCATCGAGGTCGTCGCGGCGAGGCAGATGGCGAGGGCAATTGGGAGGTTTTTCATTTGTCCGGTCTTTCCATTCGCACAACAATATAGGAGCGAAGCGCCACGATAGCCACTGGTGGTCATCGCCGAACCCGATTAGGTTCCTGAAAAGCAACGTTGCTTTGTACCGAATGGTTTCAACCTGGACCCCTCCGCATGCCCGTCCGCATCGCTACCTTCAATGTCGAGAACCTGATGAGCCGGTTCGATTTTTCCGGGTTCCGTAACAATCTCAACATGGATCGTTCGCTCCAGCTCTTTCAGATTCAGGACGAGGCGCAGTTCAGGCAGCTCGAACAGGCCCGCGCCATTGCCCATGCGGACGATACGCGCCAATTGACGGCGCTGGCGATTGCCGAAACCCATGCCGACATATTGTGCCTGCAGGAAGTCGACAATATCGGCGCGCTGAATGCTTTCGAGTTCGGCTACCTGTTCAAAATGGTGGGCGAGGGCTACCGCCACAAATACATGGTCGAAGGCAATGACAGCCGCGGCATCGATGTCGCCGTGCTCCTGCGCGACCAGACGCGCCATGGTGAGCCGATCGAATTCGTTTCCATGACCAGCCACGCGCATGTGACCTATGACGATTTCGGGCTTTACGATCCGCAGCTCGGCCTTGTTGGGATCACCGCCAATGAGCGCATTTTCAAGCGCGACTGCCTGGAGATCGATGTGCGCATCGCCGGCAAGCCGCTCAGCCTCTTCGTCTGCCATTTCAAATCGATGGGCTCGCCGCGCAATGGTCTCGACGGGCGAACATCGACCATGCCGGTCCGCCTCGCAGAGGCGAAGGCCGTGCGGCGCATCATCAGCGAAAAGTTTGCGGCAAGTGGCGGCCCGGCGGACAAGCATTGGGTGATTTGCGGCGATTTCAACGATTATCGCGAGCGGGTGGTGATCGGCGGCGATTCCATGAGCGGCTATACGTTTGCCCCCGTCAACGACCCGGTCAGCTGTGTCGACGTCCTGCTCGAGGGCGGGTTCTGCGAAAATCTGGTGGAGAGGCGGCCGATCATGGACCGCTGGACGCTTTATCATACGCGCGGCCCGCAGGAACGGCATCTTTGCCAACTCGACTATATCCTGGCCTCGCCGGAGCTTGCCCGTTCCAACGGCAAGGTTCTCCCCGACATCATCCGCAACGGCCAGCCGCACCGGACAATCTTTCCGCCCGGCCAGGAGGTCGATCGCTTTCCACGCACTGGCTGGGACCGGCCCAAGGCCAGTGATCATTGCCCGGTGGCAGTCACTCTCGATATGGTTTGAACAATGCTGGATATTCCGGAAGGCGTCGTCATTCCGCTGAAGAGCGCGACCGTGCGCATCGACGGCGCACCTCTGACCTATGAATTGCAGAACAGCGCGAATATTGCGGCAAACTGGTCGCGCGCGACTGCCGACAACCCTGCCTTGTTCAATGGTCCGTTCTTCATGGCGGAGGAGGCATCGGTTGCGGGTGGCGATTTCCGCGCGCGATATCACCGCACGCGCTTTGCAACGATGATGCACTGGAAGGGCAATGCTTCCGTCGAAAAGCCCTTGCACATTTTTGGCGTGGGCGTCATCGTTTCCAGCGACAACAGGTTGATCGCCGGCCGCATGGCGCCTTCGACGTCGGCCGCGGGCCGCATCTATTTTCCAGCCGGATCCTTCGACGAGGACGATGTCGTCGGCGACCATATCGATATCGACGGCAATATGATGCGTGAAGTCGAAGAGGAAACCGGCATTGATCTTTCGCGGGCGGCAAGCAGGGACGATGCCCTGTATCTCGTAACCGTAAACCGCAGCATTGCGCTGTTCCGCCGCCACTATTTCGATCTGACCGCCGCGACCATTCTCGATCGCATCCGCGCGCACATTGCCTCGGAAAACGATCCGGAACTCGATGACATCGTTGCGATTTCCGGCGCCGGTGCAATGCGCGAGGCGACTCCTCCGACATTCCGCGCCTTTGCAGACTGGCACTTCGGCCGGTCTTGAGCTTGCGCCACAAGAGCGTAAGCTTTCGGGTCTCGGACCCGTCCAGAATGTAACCGTCACAAGCTTTGGCTTGAATGAGCGGGACCATCCACTAATTTCTGCGGCATTCACGCGGGGAGAAACGCAAATGGCTGGCCGGAACTACGAAGTTTACGACGTCTTTACGGACAAGGTACTGGCGGGAAATCCCTTGGCTATCGTCCACGATACCGATGGGCTCGACAGCGAGGCAATGCAGAAGATTGCGCGGGAGTTCAACCTTTCCGAAACGGTGTTCGTGCTTGCGGCCAAGAATCCGGCACATACGGCCTGGGCGCGTATCTTCACACCGGACTATGAGATGCCGTTCGCCGGTCATCCGACCGTCGGCACGGCGATTTCACTGGCGCAACGACGCTTTGGCGCCGTCGAGGAGGACCAGGACGCACTGATCATTCTTGAGGAGCAGGTTGGCCCGGTCCGCTGCGGCGTCCGGCTTACCGCGAGCGGTGCCTTTGCGGAGTTCGACCTGCCGAAGCTTCCCGTGCAGATACCCTACAATTACGACAGGATCGCAATTGCCAACGCGCTGCGGCTCGAACCGCGGGAGATCGGCTTCGAAAATCATGTGCCGAGCATCTGGGACGCGGGCGTGCCATTCATGATGGTCCCGGTCCACGGTCTCGAATCGGCCGGCCGCATCCGCATCAACCAGACGGCCATGAAGGATGTTGCCCCGACCATCGGGCATCGCCAGTTGCCGGTCTACTGCTATTGCCGCGAAACTATCCTGCACGACAGCCATTTCCATTCGCGCATGTTCGTCAGCGATGACGGCACCTACGAGGATCCCGCGACAGGCTCGGCGACGGCGGCCTTTGCCGGCGCCATCCACGCCTTCGACAGGCCGCTTGACGGAGTGCTGCGGCTCTCGATCGAACAGGGCCACGAGATGGGCAGGCCGTCGCGCCTGCAACTGGAGCTGGATATTGCCGAGGAGAAGCTCCTTAGCGCGCGTATTGGCGGTTCGGCGGTCAAGATCGCGGAGGGCCGTCTTTTTGCTTGATATGCTGCCTTGCGCTGTTCCTGTGCGCGGCCGTCATAAAGTTTTCAAGAAGGGCTGGACAGGCAGGAAATGCCCCGTTATAGAGCCCTCACTTTCGGTCGTCACAGCGGCTGACGGGCACATAGCTCAGTTGGTAGAGCAGCTGACTCTTAATCAGCGGGTCGTAGGTTCGATCCCTACTGTGCCCACCATTCTTTCGAAAAAAGGGCCGCATGGCCCTTTTTTCATGTACGCGAGGCAGGCTCAACCTGCCGGCAAACGCTAGAGGAGACTTCCCATGAGCATCCGTCGTATTGAAGTTGGTCCACGCATGAGCCAGGCCGTTATCCATGGCAACACGGTATATCTTGCCGGCCAGGTCGGTGGCCCGGGCAAGAGCGTTACCGAGCAGACCAAGGATGTGCTTGCGGCCGTCGATCGCCTGCTCAAGGAGGCCGGCACCGACAAGTCGAAGCTGCTCCAGGCCATTATCTGGCTCGACGACATGAAGGACTTCAGCGAGATGAACGCCGTATGGGATAGCTGGGTCGATCCGGCCAATACGCCCGCGCGCGCGACCGGCGAAGCCAAGCTCGCAACGCCCGAATACAAGGTCGAGATCATCATCACCGCCGCTCTCTGATTCGCTTTGGCGCACCTCAATGTGCGCCATTCTTGAAGCGGTTGTCACCATCCTGCCGCAAAAGGCGGTTTCTTTGCAGCAAAGCCCGAGTAAATTGCTCGGGCAGGCTGGATTTTTGGCGCGGAAATGCATAAAGTCCGCGCTTCTCCGGATTGCCACAGGGGCAATTCTTCAAACGCTTGTCTGATTGTAGCCAATTGCTATTGCGCAAGACGAGGCAAGCATGGGTAAGGAAAACGATTGCAAGTACTCGTTCGAGACAACAATGTTGAACAGGCCCTCCGGGTCCTGAAGAA
Source organism: Phyllobacterium sp. SYP-B3895 (assembly GCF_009647635.1). Taxonomy (NCBI): domain Bacteria; kingdom Pseudomonadati; phylum Pseudomonadota; class Alphaproteobacteria; order Hyphomicrobiales; family Phyllobacteriaceae; genus Phyllobacterium; species Phyllobacterium sp. SYP-B3895. Next base: position 568,104 of record NZ_WJIG01000003.1, read on the forward strand.
AAAGATGCAGCGGGAGGGACTCTTCCGCGAAATGAAGGCGCGCCAGGCATTCGAAAAGCCGTCCGAGCGCCGTGTCCGTGAAAAAGCTGAAGCCGTCAGCCGCGCCCGCAAGGCAGCGCGCAAGCAGGCACAGCGCGAAGGCCTCCTGCCAGGGCCGAAGAAGAAGGAACGCCCGCCGCGTCCGAATGGCAATAGCGGTGGCGATTTCAACCGATAGTCGGTGACCGGCCCGTCCGGTCATTTTTTAAAGCGAGAAAACCCGCACGGCCTTGCCGGGGCGGGTTTCGTTTTTTCCTGGCCCTGTATGGTCGGCAGGGATCATCACTTGGGCGGTTTCCAGAAAGTGCCTCCTTGCGCGGCCCCACAGCCTGCCTATTCATGCGGGCATTCAGTCATGCATCATGGAGACAAGCATATGGCGCTCAAGCTCAACATTATCATTGCCAGCACACGCCCCGGTCGTGGCGGCCCGGCAGTCGCAAAGTGGTTTCATGAATTTGCCAGCTTGGATGCCCGGTTCGAAACCGCGCTGATCGACCTTGCCGAGATCAATCTGCCTCTCCTTGATGAACCGCATCATCCCCGCATGCAGAAATATGAAAAGGCTCATACCAAGCGTTGGAGCAGCCTCGTCGATGCGGCAGACGCAACCGTGTTCGTCACGCCGGAATATGATTATTTTGCTCCGCCATCGCTCATCAACGCTTTGATTTACCTGTCCAAGGAGTGGAATTACAAACCGGCCGGATTTGTCAGCTATGGCGGCGTATCCGGCGGCTTGCGTTCGGTCGAGTCGGTAAAAGGGCTGGTTGCGGGCTTGCGCATGATGCCGATTCCCGATGGCGTTGCCGTGCATTCGTATCAGCAGTTCATCGATGATGAAGGCGTCTTCCAGCCTACCGAATCGATGACGGGCAGCGCGGCGACAATGCTGGCGGAGCTTGCCAAGTGGGCAGAGGCCCTGAAGCCGCTGCGCGCTTGATCTGACGTATTGACCCGCTTGACAACAGCGTTGCAGGCGGGTCTCTTAGAGACATTCACCAGGGGGGTCCCGACAAGGGGCTGAGATACTGCTGGCCATCGGCAAGCGCAGTGACCCGTTGAACCTGATCCAGTTCATACTGGCGTAGGGACGGTGCAAAAGTCTGCGCGGGCCAGGGATCTCCTGTTGTAGTTCGCACAAGCCTTTCATCCTTCCGGCACAGAACTGGGTTTCGCGCCTGCATGGCCATAATGGCATGCGGGCAATTTGAACTGGCGGGCGTTTTTGAGCGTTCGCGGAGCAAAGGAACCTGATGATGACCGCAATTACTCCAATCGTTTCGACCGGCGCACTCCCGGCATCGACGAAGGTCTACAAGACCGGGCGCATATATGCGGATTTGCGCGTACCGATGCGCGAAGTTGCCGTGCATCCAACGGCGGGCGAGCCCAATATCACCGTCTATGATGCGTCCGGCCCCTATAGCGATCCGCTCGTGACGATCGATATTGCGCAGGGCCTGCCACGCATGCGGGAGGCCTGGCTTGAGGCGAGGGGCGACACGATTGTTTATGACGGCCGCCACGTTCTCCCCGCCGATAATGGCTTTGCGACCGGCGAACGCCTGACGCCGGCTTTCTCCGGCCTCAGCAGGCCACGCCGATCCAGGGACGGCCGTGCGGTTACCCAACTCGCCTATGCGCGGGCAGGGATCGTTACGCCGGAGATGGAGTTTGTCGCGATTCGCGAAAACCTTGGGCGCGAGGCGGCGAGGAACGCGTTGGTGCGCGACGGCCAATCCTTCGGAGCAGCGATACCGGACTATGTGACGCCCGAATTCGTGCGCGACGAGATCGCGCGAGGCAGGGCGATCATCCCGGCCAATATCAACCACCCGGAACTCGAGCCGATGATCATCGGCCGCAATTTCCTCGTCAAGATCAATGCCAATATCGGCAATTCCGCCGTCACCTCTTCGATGGCCGAGGAGGTCGAGAAAATGGTCTGGGCGACGCGCTGGGGCGCGGATACGGTCATGGACCTTTCGACCGGGCGCAATATTCACAATATTCGCGAGTGGATCATCCGCAACGCGCCAGTGCCGATCGGCACGGTGCCGCTCTATCAGGCGCTGGAAAAGGTGGGCGGTATCGCTGAGGATCTGAGCTGGGAGATTTTTCGCGACACGCTGATCGAACAGGCGGAACAGGGCGTCGACTATTTCACCATCCATGCCGGGGTGCGGCTTCATTACATCCCGCTCACCGTCAACCGGGTGACCGGCATTGTCTCGCGCGGCGGTTCGATCATGGCGAAGTGGTGCCTGCATCACCACAGGGAAAGCTTCCTTTACGAGCATTTCGCGGAAATCTGCGATATTTGCCGCGCCTATGATGTCTCCTTCTCCCTGGGCGACGGGCTGCGGCCTGGGTCGATCGCCGATGCCAACGATGCGGCGCAATTTGCCGAACTCGAGACGCTCGGCGAACTTACCCGGATCGCCTGGGCCAAGGATTGTCAGGTGATGATCGAAGGGCCCGGCCACGTGCCGATGCACAAGATCAAGGAGAACATGGACAAGCAGCTCGCGGTTTGCGGCGAGGCTCCATTCTATACGCTAGGACCGCTGACGACAGATATCGCACCCGGCTACGATCACATCACCTCGGGCATCGGCGCGGCAATGATCGGCTGGTTCGGCACAGCAATGCTCTGCTACGTCACGCCCAAGGAGCATCTCGGCCTGCCCAATCGGGACGATGTCAAGGTCGGCGTCATCACCTACAAGATCGCCGCCCATGCGGCCGACCTTGCCAAGGGCCATCCGGCGGCGAAACTGCGCGACGACGCGCTGTCGCGGGCGCGTTTCGAGTTCCGCTGGGAAGACCAGTTCAACCTGTCGCTCGATCCGGAAACCGCGCGCCTCTACCACGATGAGACCCTTCCGAAAGAAGCGCACAAGGTGGCGCATTTCTGCTCGATGTGCGGGCCGAAATTCTGCTCGATGCGCATTTCGCACGAAATCAGGGCGGAGGCTCAGAAGGAAGGCATGGCGGCGATGGCGGCGAAATTCCGCGAGGGCGGCGATCTCTATATGCCGCTGGAAAATGGCGGCTGATCCCATGGCGGTGCTTGTCAAAGGCGCTGGCGTTGCCGGCCTGGCGGTTGCGCATGAACTGATGGTGCGCGGTATCGAGGTGACCGTGGTCGATCCAGCGCCCGGAGGCCTAAGGGCCGCATCCTGGTATGCCGGCGGTATGCTCGCGCCCTATTGCGAACGGGAAAGCGCCGAGCAAGCCGTCGTCGAGCTTGGACGAGGGGCAGCCGATTGGTGGGAGGAAGCACTGCCCGGCAGCGTGACCCGGAACGGCACGCTGGTCCTCGCCCCGGCGCGCGACCATAAGGAACTCGACCGCTTTGGCGCGCGCACGTCCGGCTTCGAAATGATCGATGAAGTAGAGATCACGGCGCTTGAGCCCGACCTTTCCGGCCGCTTTCACAAGGGGCTTCATTTCCCCCGCGAAGCGCATCTCGATCCTCGCCACGCATTGATCGGTCTTGCCGCAAAGCTTGCCGCCTGCGGTGTCTCTTTCGAAACCGATCTGTCGGCCCGGTCGGCCTTCGACTGGACCATAGAATGTGTCGGCCGCGCGACGCAGGACGCGAACATTCGCGGCGTGCGCGGCGAAATGCTGCTTTTGCGCACGCCGGACGTTGCCCTGTCACGGCCGATACGGCTCATTCATCCACGCTTTCCCGTCTACATCGTGCCAAGGGCAGGACAGACCTTCATGGTCGGCGCAACGATGATCGAAAGCGATGCGACCGGGCCGATCACGGCGCGCTCGATGATGGAACTGCTGAATGCCGCCTATAGCCTCCATCCCGCCTTTGGCGAGGCTGAGATCGTGGAGACTGGAACCGGTATCCGGCCGGCCTATGCCGACAACCTGCCGCGCGTCGTCCGCAACGGCAACGCAATCAGCATCAATGGACTTTTCCGCCACGGTTTCCTGCTTGCTCCCGCCATGGCGCGGCAGGCTGCGGACATGATTTTCGATGAAAGGAACAAGGCGCAATGAAACTCATCGTCAACGGTGAAACGCGTGAGGTCGGGGCGCAATTCCTCAACGCGCTGCTGAGCGAGCTGGAGTTCGAGGGCGAATGGCTTGCGACAGCGCTGAATGGCGAACTCGTCCGCTCGGCCGAGCGTGCAGACTGCGCGCTCCGGGAGGGGGACCGCATCGAAATTCTGACGCCGCGGCAGGGAGGCTGACCATGCTGACGCTTTACGGTACCGAACTTCATTCGCATTTGCTGCTCGGAACCGCGCAATACCCATCGCCGGCAATTCTGCTCGACGCCATTAAGGCCTCAGGCACCGGGGTCGTCACGGTTTCCTTGCGCCGCGAGACGGCGGGTGGAAGTTCCGGCGAAAGGTTCTGGTCGTTGATCCGCTCGTCCGGCATGCGCGTGCTGCCGAATACGGCCGGCTGCCATTCGGCGAAGGAAGCGGTGCTGACGGCACAGATGGCGCGTGATCTCTTCGCCACGGATTGGATCAAGCTCGAAGTCATCGGCAACCACGACACGCTGCAACCGGATGTTTTCGCGCTGGTCGAGGCCGCGGGTATCCTCAGCAACGAGGGATTCAAGGTCTTTCCCTATACGACCGACGACCTTGTCGTCGCCGGGAGGCTGATCGATGCCGGCTGCGAGGTGCTGATGCCATGGTGCGCTCCGATCGGCTCGGCGCAAGGCCCGCTGAACCTGCATGCGCTGCGCTCGCTGCGCGGTCATTTTCCGGATGTCCCGTTGATTGTCGATGCCGGCCTCGGCCGTCCGTCGCATGCGGCGACCGTTATGGAACTCGGCTTTGATGCGATTCTGCTCAACACGGCCGTGGCGAAGGCAGGTGATCCGGTGGCGATGGCCGGCGCCTTCGCCAAGGCGACGGAGGCCGGCTACGCCGCATTTCGCGCCGGCATGCTCGAGCCGCGCGATGTTGCCGTGCCGTCAACGCCGGTGATCGGCAAAGCGGTTTTTGCCTAGACGATTGCTCCGTCGGGGTATGGTTTTGCAGAAGGATGAATGTTGAGATGATAGAAGTTGAAGCGGAAAAACCAAGGAACCTGCAGCTTTCGCCGCTGGCTTTCGTTCGCAAGCTTCCATATCGCACTCGATTGCCAGTGTTGGCGGTTGCCGCCACGTCCATTTTACTAACCGCGTGCGGCGATCGGTCCACGGCAATCAAGGAACTGGGCGGAAAGCAAATCCTCTGTCGGACCTACGACACTCCGACCAAGGAGGTTTTCGCGCGCTCTATTGAGGCAACTGACTCTATGACGCCTCTCGCGATTTCGCTGCGCACTGCCACGTACGGTGAAGATCGCCGCCAACACTTTATAGCGGCACTGCGCAGGTCCGGAGCATCTCACATATTCAGAAAGGGCGAGTGCGACACGGTAAGCAACGACTTATGTCTTATATCGGTGCAATGCAGGGAAGTGGCTCTTAACGCGATCCGTCCCGTTGCGAGAAGCTACTTACTGATTATCGACATCAAAGATGGAAAGTTCTTGCCTGTGAAAGCAACCCGCAGGCTCGATGACAACCCCGTGGATTCTACAACTGGACGAAAGAACCGAGGGATAGTTTTTTGGATTAGTAGGCCTCCAGATCTCACCAAACGAATTTATGATGCAGAGTACGAAGGAGGGTTTTGGCCGCTCGGCGAATAGATGTGATTTACCGAGAACAGGTTTGCCCTATCAGCTATCGAGCAAGGCTGCGACGTTGTGGTTTTCGCCGTAGACGAGGCAATCGGCTATGGTTGTCTTATCGAGGACGCCCCGCGTCACATTGGCCACCTCGTTGAAGACATGGCGAATCTCGCAGGTCGCTTCGCTGGCGCAATCCTCGCAGCGGCGATAGGCGATCTTGCTGAGGCAGGGGAGCGGCGCAATCGGTCCGTCGATGAGCCGGAGCACTTCGCCGAAAGTGATGTCCTCCGCGGACTTCAGTAGCAGATACCCGCCCATCTTGCCGCGACGGCTCATGACGATGCCCTGATGCTTCAGATCGAGAAGAATCTGCTCGAGGAACTTCTTTGGTATGTTCTGCTCTTCGGCGATGTCGGAGATAAAGAGCGCTTTCTCGGCATCCGCCCTGGCGAGCACGACAAGAGCCCGCAGTGCGTATTTGGCTTTTTGCGATATCATTTTCTCTGCCTGACCACCGTTTCAGCTGCAGTCATAGTCCGTCGCATACCATTTTCCAGTGTAGAAGTGTTAAAAATCTTAAGTTTTTTTGCGGCGGAGGAATGGCTTAAAAATGGCGTGTAAGGCGCTGAAAAATAAGAATTCATTAAGATATTTGCCTCTTTGCCGAAGATAGCTTCACACGTTTGATACACGATTGAACCGGTAGAGATTATTGACAAATGATTTCAAGCGGTCATCATCAGCTATCGGTTGACCCCAAAAGGCAACTGCACTCTGCAACCGAAACCATTATCGGAGGTCGCGATGTACAGTGAAGTATCGAGCATTTTCAATCGGGCCGAACGCTTGTGGCGCGACGTATTTACAGCCGAAACGTTGGAACTAGATACCGGCGACTCCAAGAAGCGTGACTGCGAGGAAGCGTCCGCCAAGCGCCATCGCAATTGGACGGAAGAAGACTTTCTCTGGTGCTGGCAGCATCGCGGTTTCTGGTAATCGCGAGCGTATCCGGCGGTCGGGAGCGACGCTCTGCAGGCAGTTGCTCCGCGCCACAATAGTTGTAGAATTTGGTTTCATTTATTGCTTAAACAATAGAACAAAAGTCCTTCCGCGCCGGGCACGCTCCGGCCATTCTGGCAAAAATTGCCCATCTTGAACCAGAGTGGCAATGGTCATCATTGCCGGTGCTTTCGCTCCCGGCCTGTGCGGGAGTTTTCCATGAAAAGACTATTGGTTTTGACGGCTGTGGCGCTCGGCCTCAGCCTTAATGCGGTGAAAGCGGCTGACGAGCCGAGCGAAATCCTCAACGTTTCCTACGACATTTCGCGCGAACTCTACGAGCAGATCGACAAGGCGTTTTCCGCTGCCTACAAGAGCGAGAAGGGCAAGGACATCACCGTCAACCAGTCGCACGCCGGCTCGTCCAAGCAGGCGCGCTCGATCCTTGAAGGCCTCGACGCCGATGTCGTGACCTTCAACCAGGTCACCGACGTTCAGGTCCTGCACGACAAGGGCAACTTCATCCCTGCCGACTGGCAGTCCCGCCTGCCGAATAATTCCTCGCCCTATTACTCGCTTCCCGCCTTCCTGGTGCGGGCGGGAAATCCCAAGAACATCAAGAACTGGGATGATCTTGTACGCGACGACGTCAAGGTCGTGTTTCCCAACCCGAAGACATCGGGCAATGCGCGCTATACCTATCTGGCTGCCTACGCCTATGCGCTCGAAGCCAACAACAAGGATGAAGCGAAAGCGCAGGAGTTCGTCAAGAAGCTGTTCGCCAATGTGCCGGTGTTCGACACGGGCGGGCGCGCGGCCACCACAACCTTTGCCGAGCGCGGCATTGGCGATGTGCTGATTACATTCGAGGCGGAAGTGCTCGGAACGCGCAAACAGCTTGGCGAGGACAAGTATGAAGCCGTCGTGCCGCCGGTCAGCCTCCTTGCCGAATTCCCGGTGACCGTCGTCGACAAGGTGGTCGACAAGCGCGGCTCGCGCGCCATCGCCGAGGATTACCTGAAGTTCCTTTATACACCGGAGGGTCAGGACATCCTTGCCCAAAACTTCAACCGTGTGAACGACGCATCGGTGAAGGCGAAATATGCCGCGCAGTTCCCGGAAACGCGGCTCCTCACGGTGGAAGATGTCTTCGGCGGCTGGGACAAGCTGTCCAAGGAGCATTTCTCCGAAGGCGGCATTCTCGACAAGGTTTTCACCAAGCGCTAACCGGACCGGCCAGCAGCTCATATGGCGCAGCGGCGATGCTGCGCCATTCTATTTTCAACCACGACTTGCATTCGGACATGCACAGGCTAGAAAGCTGGAATGTCATTGTTTTCAAGGTCTTCCTCGCGCGGAATTCTGCCAGGCTTCGGTCTCACCCTTGGTGTGACCTTGCTCTATTTCGTGGTGATCGTAGCGCTGCCGCTTGTTGCCATGCTCTACAAGTCGGCCAATCTCGGCTTTGCGGACTTCTGGGCGATCGTCACCTCTGAAAGAGCGCTTGCCACCTATCGCATCACGGTCTCGACGGCTGCGCTGGCAACCCTTCTCAATGCGATGTTCGGCATGCTGCTCGCCTGGGTGCTGGTGCGCTATGAGTTTCCGGGTCGCCGGTTGCTCGATGCCATTGTCGATTTGCCTTTCGCGCTGCCGACTGCGGTCGCAGGTCTTGCCCTGGTCACCGTATTTTCGGCCAATGGCTGGTTCGGCCGCTATCTCGAGCCGCTCGGTATCAAGGTCGCCTATGCGCCTCTCGGCATCGCGCTAGCCATGATGTTCACCAGCATCCCCTTCGTCATCCGTACGGTGCAGCCGGTACTGGAAGATCTTGCCAGTGACGTGGAAGAGGCGGCAAGATCCCTCGGCGCCTCCAATTTGCAGATATTCACGAGGGTCATCTGGCCGGCAATTTTGCCCGCATTTATAGCGGGTTGTAGCCTGTCCTTCGCCCGCAGCCTTGGCGAGTTCGGGGCGATCGTCTTCATCTCCGGCAACCTGCCTTTTGAAACCGAGGTGATGTCGTTGCTCGTTTTCATCCGGCTCGATGAATATGACTATCCGGCCGCCGCAGCGCTGGCGACAGTGATGCTGGTCACCGCCTTTCTCATGCTCGTCATAACCAACTCGATCCAGGCCTGGCATTTGAGATATGCAGAACGCAACTGAATCCGCGCTGCCCGCGCCGGCCGTCTCGGCCTATTCTTCGCACCGGCGCGGCAAACCTGCGGCGAGCGCAGTGCATCGCGTTCTCATCGGCGCCGCGTTCATCCTTTCGGGGCTCTTTATCGGCGTCCCCATGCTGGTGATCTTCACCTATGCCTTCCGCGAAGGCATGGGCGTCTATTTCTCGCAGATCACCCAGCCGGCGACGCTGCATGCCATCTGGCTGACGGTGCTTACCGCGATCGTGGTCGTGCCTATCAACATGGTGTTCGGCATCTGCGCCGCGTGGCTGGTGACGCGGTATCGCTTCCCGGGTCGCCAGCTGCTGATGAGCCTTATCGAGATTCCCTTTTCGGTCTCGCCGATCGTTGCCGGCGTGACGTATCTGTTTCTCTACGGCAGCCAGGGACTGCTCGGGCCGCTACTCGAAAGCTACGATATCAAGATCATGTTCACCGTGCCGGCGATCTTTCTCGTCAGCCTGTTCGTCACGAGCCCTTTCGTTGCCCGTGAACTCATTCCGCTGATGCAGACGCAGGGCAGCGAGGACGAAGAGGCAGCCATCACGCTGGGCGCCACCGGATTGCAGACGTTCCGCTATGTGACGCTGCCGAACATCAAATGGGCGCTGCTCTATGGCGCGGTGCTGTGCAATGCCCGCGTCATGGGCGAGTTCGGCGCAGTATCCGTCGTGTCCGGCGCCATTCGCGGCCAGACCAATACATTGCCGTTGCAGATCGAATTGCTGTTCAACGACTACAATGTTACCGGCGCCTTTGCCGCTTCATCGACATTGGCGTTGATCGCAATCGTGACGCTGGTGTTGAAGTATGCGCTCGAACGGAAGCAACGGGCAGGCTAGGGAAGTCAGGCTCATGCGGCGCGCTGTGGACGGTAGTCTCGCTGCGGGCGTCGGAGGGAGTTGGCAAGGACATGACCGTCAGGCCAGGCGCCAAAGCCCGCTTCTACATTGATGTGGCCGGCATGTTGCAGGTCGACAAAACCCGAACCCCAGACGCCGGCAAGGGCTTCCGCCTTCTTGAACGACATGTAGGGATCGTTGCGACTGGCGACGACGATCGACGGGAACCCGAGATTGTAGCGGGGCAGGGGCGCAAAACTCGCGAACTTCGAATCCTGCGATGCCATGCGCTCAGCGTCGGCGGGCGCAACGAGGACGGCTCCCGCAATGTGAGCCGCCGAGGGCCGGCTTGCGAGGTGAGAGACGAGAACGCAGCCGAGGCTGTGCGCAACGAGAACCGCATCCGGAGTTTCGGCAAGCTTTGCTTCCAGCACGTGCAGCCACTGTGACAGGACCGGGTTTTCCCAATCGTCCTGCTCGACGAGATGGGCGGTATCATCCTCGGCAAGCCATTGCCTTTGCCAATGGCCGCTTTCGGATCCGCGATATCCCGGAATGATCAATGTCGTCATCGGTGCCACAACTCCCTTGATGCAAAATCGCCTGAAGGAACTCTGATGTGGCCCAAAAATAAGGTTGCCGCGGCAATTCTTGAAGAAACAGCCCACTAAAGAGCCGGCATAATGGGAAAATCTGGCCCTGCAAAACCGCGCTTGTGTGGAAAGCGCCGCTTACGTTTCTCCGTCTTTCTTGTACCAGCGGATCAGAAGCTGGGAGCGTTCGAAATAGAGCACCACGAGCAGCGAGAGGGCAAAGGGAATCAAGAGATAGAACAGACGGAAGATGATGAGCGCGGCGAGAACGTCGGCATGGTTCATGTCGGGCAGGCCGGTCAGGAATACGAGTTCAAGGACGCCGAGACCGCCAGGCGCATGGGAGATGAGAGCTGCTGAAAACGACACGAGAAAAATGCCGAGGATGATCAGAAACCCGGGATTTCCTTCGGCGGGCAGCGTGAAATAGATGATGGCCGCAGCGCCGATGAGCTCCAGCGGTCCGACGATCAGCTGCTGCGCGACAACCGAGAGACGCGGATACTCGAGCGTGAACTGGCGAATGCGCAAGGGTTTGAATTGCAGCCAACTGCCAAAGACATAGAGGAGGACGATCGCCAGCGAGCCGTAACCGAGGACATAGCCCACGGAAACCGGCAAATCCGCGTTGAAGCGCTGAAGTAGTTCCGGCTCGATCAAAAGCACGAAAGCACTGAGCGTCAGTATGCCGAGCATGAAAGTGAAGGAGCAGAAGGCAATCAGCAAAGCGATTTCAGATCCGCTCATCCCTTGCGAGGAATAGGCACGATAGCGAACGACGGCTCCTGAAAGCACCGACGCGCCAATATTGTGGGAGAGCGCATAGGTCGTGAATGAACAAAGGGCGATGAACAGCCAGGAAATCTTGCGGCGAAGATGCAGGAGCGCCACTCGGTCGTAGCCGGCGAGGGCGGCGTAGGCGGCAAGCGAGGACAACGCGGCGAGGACCCAGCGATGCGGAGGAATCGCGTAGATGCTGTCGATTACGTCATCCAGCGAGATGCTCCGCAGCTCCTTGTAGAGGAGCCATACGGAGATCCCGACGGCAGCCAGTCCGACAACCGGCCATACATAATCCTTCAGCTTCATACTCGGTCCTGCCCACTCATACCGGTCGCTTTTGTTGTTGTCTTTATTCAGTCAATGGTGCGGGCAACGGCTCATCGAGACCGAGAATCTGGGAAACCAGACCGCGCGCGATCTCGCGTTCGCCCATGATCACCGTATCGGCGCCGAGGTCCTGCAAGTGCTGCACTTCGGCGTCCGAATGGGCGCGCGCCAGAATGTTGATCGTCGGGTTCGCAGCACGTGCCTTGACGACGACCTGCCCGGCCTCGAAAGCATTGGGGATCGCCAGAATCAACTGCCGGGCTCCAACCAGATTCGCCGCCGCAAGTATGTCGCCATTGGCGGCGTTGCCGACGATGGTCTCGATATTGTCATCCCGCAACCTGGCGACGGTCTTGTCGGCATCTTCAATAACGAGGAACGGCTTGCCTCGTTCCTTGAGCGCCTCGCCAACGAGACTGCCTACCCGGCCGTAGCCGACGAGCACCGCATGATCGGTCAGCGTCGTGGGTTGCACTTCCTCCACGGCCTCCGCCTCGACAGTGGAAGGCTCGGCCGCATCCGCAACAGGTTCGGTTGCTGCCGCCCGCTTTTCCAGCCTGGGTTTGAGGTATGTCACGGCGGCAAATGCCAGCGGATTGACGAGGATCGACAGGATGGCGCCGCCAAGGATGAGGTCGCGTCCCTCCTGCGGCAGCATGCCAAGATCGACGCCAAGCTCGGCGAGAATGAAGGAGAATTCGCCGATCTGCGCCAGACTTGCCGAAATGATGAGCGCCGTGCCGGACGGATAACCGAAGGCGCGCACGATGAAGAAAGCAGCGAGCGACTTGCCGATGACGATGATCGCCAGCGTTGCCAGCAGCGGCAGCGGATCCTGGACGATTGTCATCGGATCGAACAGCATGCCGACCGAAACGAAGAACAGTACCGCGAAAGCATCGCGAAGCGGCAGCGATTCTTCGGCGGCACGGTGGCTGAGCTCGGATTCGCTCATGATCATGCCGGCAAAGAAGGCGCCGAGCGCCAGCGATACGCCGAAGAGCTTTGCCGCACCGAAGGCGACGCCGAGCGCGATGGCGAGTACGGCGAGGCGAAACAGTTCGCGGGACCCCGTATGCGCAATGGCGTGCAGCGTCCAGGGAATAACGCGTCGGCCGACGATGAGCATAACGGCCACAAAGGCGGCCACCTTGCCGAGGGTCAAAAGAATGACGCCGAGGACGCCGAGGTTGAAATAGTTGACGATCGGATCGCTGAGCGCGCGCATGGCCTGCTCGCCGTCACCGCCGCTGTTGAGCGCGCCGGCAATTGCCGGCAGCAGGACGAGCGCGAGGACCATGGCAAGGTCTTCGACGATAAGCCAGCCGACGGCGATGCGTCCGCGCTCGGTCTCGATAAGGCGGCGCTCCTGCATGGCGCGAAGCAGCACCACCGTACTTGCTACGGACAGGGCCAGACCGAAGACAAGGCCTGCCTGCAGACCCCAGCCAAGGATCCAGGCGAGACCCGCGCCGAGGATTGTAGCCGCCACGATCTGTACGACGGCGCCCGGAATGGCGATTGCGCGGACGGAGAGAAGGTCCTTCAGGGAAAAATGCAGGCCAACGCCGAACATAAGCAGGATCACGCCGATTTCGGCAAGCTCCGCCGCGAGCTTCTGGTCGGCGACGAAACCGGGGGTATGGGAGCCGGCGAGCACGCCGGCGAGGAGATATCCGACAAGGGGAGGAACTCGCAACCGATTGGCAATCGCACCAAAAATAAAGGCCAGAACCAGACCAATGACGATTGTCGCAATCAGCGGCGTTTCATGAGGCATATGTCGGCATCTCCTCCGTGGGATCGTTGAAAAATGAAATTTGATGAACCTGCGAACAGGGTCCTGTCGCAGCAGTATTGCGTACCGGGGAAGTCTTGCAAACCGCTTTCGTCAATTCTGCGGCACATGGAAGGCATTTTTTCCATGTGCCGCAAATATTTAGGCTTTGTGCTGGTCGCGCGGCATCAACTTTGCGCGACCGGCTTTTCACCGATGCGGTGCTGGTGGTTCTTCTCCCACCAGGTTCCAAGCAAGAGCAGGATGGGTGCTGCGATAAAGAGCGAGGAACTTGTCGCGATAATGACGCCGAAGAGCATCGGCAGCGCAAAGTTCTCGACCGCCTTGCCGCCCCAGATCGCCATCGGAAGCATGGCGAGGAAGACGGTCAATGAGGTGTAGATACAACGCGCCAGCGTCTGGTTGATACTGAGGTCGATGATCTGGCGCAGCGGCATCTTCTTGTGGATGCGCAGGTTTTCGCGCATACGGTCATAGACCACGACCTTGTCGTTGACTGAGTAGCCGATGATCGTCAGCAATGCGGCGATGGCGGTCAGGTTGAAGTCGAGGCCCATCAGCGCAAAGAAGCCGACGGTCTTGGTGGTATCGAGAATGAGCGTTGCAATGGCGCCCAGCGCGAAATGCCACTCGAACCGCCACCAGATGTAGAACAGCATGGCAAGGCTGGCGAGGACGACGGCAAGAATGCCGGACCGCGCAAGCTCGCCGCTGACCTTCGGCCCGACGACTTCCGAGCTTTCGAACTTGACGGCGGGGTCAAGCTTTTGCACGGCATCCTTGACCTTGGTGACAGCAACGGTCTGCGCCTCTTCGCCGCCTTCCTGACGCTGGACGCGGATGAGGACGCGATTGTCGCCGCCGCCCTGCTGCAGGGCGACTTCGCCGAGGCCGAGACCTTCGAGCGTCGAGCGCATGGTGGCCAGATCCGCCGGCTGCGATGTCGTCACGTCGACCTGGATACCGCCCTTGAAGTCGATGCCGTAGTTGAGGCCCGGATGGATGAACAGGATCACCGATGCAATCGACAGGAAGATCGACACGCCGATACCGAAGAAGCGGGCATTCATGAACGAGATGTTCGTGTTCTCCGGAACGAGCTTGAACAGGTGCTCGATGCGGATGGTCTTCATCTTACGGCGACGCACGATCGCCATCATGATAATGCGAACGACGGTCACGGCGGTGAACATCGAGACGAGGGCGCCGATGATCATGGTGATCGCGAAGCCGCGGACCGGGCCGGTGCCGAAAAGGAACAGCAGGAACGTCGCGATCAGGTGCGTGGCGTTAGCGTCGACAATGGTCGAATAGGCAAGTCTGAAACCACGATCGACCGCGGCCATCGCGCCGATACCCTTGCGCGCTTCTTCCCGGATACGCTCGTTGATGAGAATGTTCGCGTCGACCGCAAAGCCGATGCCGAGAATGATGGCGGCGATGCCCGGCAGTGTCAGCGTCGCTCCGAGCAAGCTCAATATGCCGAAGGTCAGGGCAACGTTGAGAGCAAGGGCAAGGTTCGCGATGAGACCCCAGCCGCTATAGAGGATAAAGATAAAGGCAACGACGAGGGCGAAGCCGATGAAGCCGGTCAAAAGGCCCATCTTGATGACGTCGCCGCCAAGATCAGGACCGACCGTCCGCTCTTCGATGACGGTAAGCGGAGCCGGCAGCGCGCCGGCGCGCAGCAGCGCGGCCGTCGTCACCGTATCCTGTACGGTGAAATTGCCGGTGATCTGGCCTGAGCCGCCGGTGATCGGCACCTGGATGACCGGTGCGGTCAAAACCTTACCGTCGAGCACAATGGCGAACGGCCGACCGACATTCTGGCTGGTGATGTCCGCGAACTGACGTGCGCCGACATTATCGAAGCGGAAGGTGATGATTGGCTGGTTGGTCTGCTGGTCGAAGGCGGCGCGGGCGTCGGTCAGCCGTTCGCCGCTGATCGCAACGCGATCCTCGACCGGAAATGTGACGCCGGGAGTCTTGGCGTCAGGAAGGATCGAGACGCCGGGAGGCGGGTTGGTACCGGCATCATGGTCGGCGACCATATGGAACGTCATTTTTGCCGTGCTGCCGAGCAGGGCACGCAGCTGGCTCGGATCCTGGAGGCCGGGCAACTGGACCACGATACGGTCGGAACCGACGCGCTGGATCGATGGTTCGGCGACGCCGACCTGGTCCACGCGGCGGCGGACGATTTCAAGACTCTGCTGCAAGGCATTGTCGAGCTTGTCCTTCATGCCGGCCTCGGTGAGCGTCAGGCGGATCTGATTGTCGGTCGACGTGATGTCGATATCGCTGACAGGGGCGGCGAAACCGACCTGAGCAACCTGCGAGGACAATTCACGCAAGACAGCAACGGCAGCATCGCGCTGCGATGGATCGGAAAGCGTCACGATAACGGAATCGCCGGCAACACGCACCGACTGCGGCTGGATCTTCGCCGTGCGCAAATGGCCGCGCGCGTCATCGAGGATCGAGCGGATACGGTCCTTCTTCAGGGCCGCGGCATCAACTTCGAGAACCAGATAGGAACCGCCGCGCAGGTCGAGGCCGAGCGCAACCTGCTTCTTGGGGAACCAGCCCGGCATCGCATCAAGCTGTGCCTTGGTGAAAAGATTGGGTAGCGCGAGCGTAATACCCGCCAGAATGATGAAAATATAGGTCCAGAGGACCCACCTCGAAGTACGCATGGTCGTTTTCCGTTATGAGATGGGGGCACTGCCGGGAACTGCTTACGCGTCTGCCTGGCGAGCGCCGAAGTTGTTCGTCATTTCCTGCCGGAAATGGTGATATCAGCCAAGGGCGCACGGCGGCGCGCGGGCGCTGAAAAGCGGATCGTGGCCGAGAAGCAATGTGGCGCTCGGCGCAAAAATCCGGATACCGGTCTGGTCAGCGAGCGTAAGCTGCGATCCGCCCGGAAGCAACGCATCCTGGGGACCGCTGTCGGCGCCGAGCCCGCTCTTGATTTTCAGATGCAGCGCTTCAAGCGCGATGACGCGCATGGGCCGCTCGACCGGAGTCGAGTGATTGTCGGTTTCGTGGGCGACACGTGTTTCGTGCGACTTGGCCGCGCCGATCGCCCGTTCAGCCAGATTGCGGTCCGGCGCCGACATGTAAGAAGCGCCAAGGGCCGCGCCGATCGTGGAGACAAGCCAGAAAATAGAGATTAGGAGCGGAGCAGCGCTGCGCTTTCCTGTCCTGCTATTTCCATGCTTGTCCATGCCGCTACCCAATATCAATCTCCCGCGGCGCAAAGCGCCTCGTTGGTTCCTGTATTATGAAGTCTTGTCGGCTGAGTCACTTAAAATCGACGTGTTTGGCCGGTTCGACCAAGAAAAATCGCGCAGCGCGCAGGAAACGGGTGGAACCCAGTCAAGCTAAGCGCACTCTAAGCCCGATAGGAAATTGCATGGAGGCCCTGACATGACTGACAGCGTTACGCCACTTGCCACCACACGGTGGAACGACATTGCGACAAGTCTCGACGATATCGGCTATGCGATCTTGAAAGGGGTGCTGTCGCCAAACGCGTGCGAACAGCTGGCAGCGGGTTACGGGGACGACAGCCATTTCCGCAAGCGGATCGTCATGGCCAAACACGGCTTCGGGCGCGGCGAATACAAATATTTCAGCTATCCGCTGCCGTCGCTGGTGAACGATCTTCGCCAATCGCTTTACGGGCCACTGGCCGGGATCGCCAATCATTTGAATGAGTTGATGGGCATCGATGTGCGGTATCCGGGCGAGCACGCAGCGTTCATCGAACGCTGCCATGCAGCCGGTCAGAACCGCCCGACGCCGCTGCTGCTCGAATACAAGGAAGGCGACTACAATTGCCTGCATCAGGATATCTATGGCGAGCATGTTTTCCCGCTGCAGGCCGCCTTTCTCCTGTCGCGTCCGGGCGAGGATTTCAGCGGCGGCGAATTCGTTCTGACCGAGCAGCGGCCCCGCATGCAGTCACGCGTCGAAGTTGTGCCGCTGAAGCAAGGCGATGCCGTGATCTTTCCGGTAAGCAATCGTCCGGTCAAGGGTTCGCGAGGCCATTACCGGGTCAATATGCGCCACGGTGTCAGCCGCCTGCGCAGCGGCAAGCGTCACACGCTCGGCATTATCTTTCACGATTCGAAATAGTTGCATCGACCCGCGAACGACCGCATTGTAGCAGGGCAATCTCGTGGGGCGTCGATGGATTATCTCATTTTCTGGGAATGGCTGAGCTTCGCCGCACGCTGGCTGCATGTCATCACCGCAATCGCCTGGATCGGATCGTCCTTCTATTTTATCGCGCTCGATCTCGGGCTCCGCCGCCACGCCGCTCTGCCCGCAGGCGTCAACGGCGAGGAGTGGCAGGTGCATGGCGGCGGCTTCTACCACATACAGAAATATATGGTGGCGCCGGCGCACATGCCCGAGCACCTCATCTGGTTCAAGTGGGAATCCTATGCGACCTGGCTCTCCGGCTTTGCGCTGCTTTGCATCGTCTACTATGCTGGCGCCGACCTTTATCTCATCGACCGCAATGTGCTCGATGTCTCGACTTGGGTCGCGATCCTCATTTCACTCGCCTCCATCTCGATCGGCTGGCTGATCTACGACCTCCTGTGCAAATCACCGCTCGCGGCGAATGACACGGCGCTGATGCTCATCCTCTATGGTGTCATCGTCTTCATGGCCTGGGGCTACACGCATCTCTTCACGGGCCGCGCCGCCTTCCTGCATCTCGGTGCATTCACGGCGACCATCATGTCGGCGAATGTGTTTCTGCTGATTATTCCCAACCAGAAGAAAGTCGTCGCTGACCTCATCGCCGGAAAATCGCCCGATCCCAAGCTCGGCAAGCAGGCAAAACAACGCTCGACGCATAATAACTACCTGACTTTGCCCGTCATTTTCCTGATGTTGTCGAACCACTATCCGCTGGCAACGTCCACGGCGTTCAACTGGATCATCGCGTCGCTCGTGTTCATCATCGGTGTTTTGATCCGCCACTATTTCAATTCGCGCCACGCCGGAACGGGCAATCCACACTGGACCTGGCTTGCGAGCGCCATACTGTTCATCGTCATCATCTGGCTCTCGACGGTCCCCAGGGTTTTGACCGGGGAGGCAAAGGTTTCGCGGGCAGCCGAACCATTCCTGACCGCGGCACATTTCGAACAGGTGCGCGACACGGTGTTGGGGCGCTGCTCGATGTGCCATTCCGCCGAGCCGTCGTGGGAGGGTATCATGCTGCCGCCGAAGGGCGTCAGGCTCGACACGGATGACCTGATCGCCGCGCATGCCAGCGAGATCTATATCCAGGCCGGCGCCAGTCATGCGATGCCGCCGGGTAATGTCACGCAGGTGACCGACGCCGAACGCGCCTTGCTCGTCGCCTGGTATCGCAGCGCGACCGCTGGAAAGCCGGTGCAATGACCGAAATTCTGCTGCGCGGCCGCCTTCTGACCTTCCATGATGAGCCGATGGCAGGCGAGGCGAGCGCCGACGCCTTCACCTACATCGAGGATGGCGGCCTCTTGCTGCGCGATGGCGCGATTGCAGCAGTGGACGAGTTTTCGGCGCTGCGGGCGGGCGAGGGCCGCAACCTGGAGGTCATCGACCATCGCCCGCACCTGATCATGCCGGGGTTCATCGACGCCCATATCCATTTTCCGCAGATGCAGGTGGTCGGCTCCTATGCGGGTGCGTTGCTCGAGTGGCTCAACAAGTACACCTTCGTCGAGGAACAGAAATTCTCCAACCAGGGACACCCGGAACGCATCGCCTCGGCATTTTTCGATGAACTGATCCGCCATGGAACCACGACCGCGGCCGCCTATTGTTCAGTGCACAAGACATCGGTTCAGGCTTTTTTCGCCGAATCGCACCGGCGCAATACGCGGATGGTGGCGGGCAAGGTGATGATGGACCGCAATGCGCCGCCGGGTCTCCTTGATACGGCGCAGTCGGGCTATGACGACAGCAAGGCGCTCATCGCCGAATGGCATGGCAAGGGCCGCCAACACTACGCCATCACGCCGCGCTTTGCGCCGACATCGACGCCGGAGCAACTGGAGATGAGCGGCGCGCTTGCCCGCGAACATCCGGATCTGCACATTCAGACGCATCTATGCGAAAATGTTGCCGAAATCGCCTTCGTCGCCGAACTCTTCCCGTGGAGCCGCGACTATACGCACGTCTACGAGCACTTTGGGCTGCTGGGGCCGAAAACGCTTCTCGGCCATTGCATTCACCTGACGGACGCCGAAATCCGCGCTATTGCGGAGAGCCGTTCCGTTGCGGTTTTCTGCCCTACGTCAAATCTGTTCATCGGCAGCGGCTTGTTCGATCTTGCCCGATTGCGCGCTTCGGAGCCCTCCGTCCGCAACGCCATTGCGACGGATATCGGCGGCGGGACTTCCTATTCCATGCTGCGCACCCTCGATGAAGGCTACAAGATTCTCAATATCCAGGGGCAGCGCTATCATCCGCTGCGTTCCTTCTATCAGGCGACGCTTGGCAATGCCCGGGCGCTGTCGCTGGAAGATTTCATCGGTTCGCTTAAAGTGGGAACAGAGGCGGATTGCATCGTTCTCGACGCGGGCGCCACGCCGGCCATGCGGCTTCGCATGGAAACGGTCGAGACGCTGGTTGAGGAACTCTTTCTTCTCCAGACCATGGGCGACGACCGGTCCATCGTCGAGGTCTATGTAGCGGGCCGTCCGGCCAAATCGACGCTGTAGGGAACCGCAACAGCATTGGCACCGTTTGGCAGCAGTCACTTCCTCGCACCTGCGAAAGCCTTATGATCACACAACATCGCGATTTGCGAACCGGCCAGCCGATCTGGCTCGCCCGACGGGCACCCCGTATCGAGACACAACTTCTGGTCGAAGATATCCGAACGGATGTTGCGATCATCGGGGCGGGCATCAGCGGCGCGCTGATGGCCGAAAGCCTTACGGAGGCTGGTTTCAGTGTCTGCGTCTTCGACAGGCGCAAACCGGTCACCGGGTCAACGCCCGCGAGCACGGCCCTTTTGCAATTTGAAGTTGACACGCCTCTGCATCAACTCGCGCGCAAGATCGGCATCAATGATGCCGAGCGGGCATGGCGCCGATCGAAGCTTGCCGTCGATGCCCTGCGCGAACGGACGCGGCGACTGCAGATTAATTGCGAGATGGAAAATCGCGATTCGCTTTATCTCGCAGGCAATCTCCTCGACAAGGACGGCCTTGAAAAGGAGCTTGCTGCGCGACGCCGCGCCGGTTTTGAAACGCAGTTGCTTGGCCGCGAAGAACTGAAGACGGTGTTCAACATCGACCGCGAAGCGGCATTGATGAGCTTCGACAATATAGAGGCAAATCCGCGCAAGCTTGCAGCAGGCTATTTGAAAACGGCGATAGGGCGCGGAGCGAAGGTCTTCGCGCCCGCCGACATCGTGGCTGTCGAACCGGCCCAACGTGGGGTTCGGGCCATGACTGCGACCGGACAGACGATCCGTTGCAAGCACCTGATCTTCGCGACCGGATACGAAATCCCAAAACAGGTGCCGCAAAAGGGGCATTCGATCATCTCGACCTGGGCCGTTGCGACGGTTCCGCAAAAGCAGACGCCGTGGCCGCAACGCTGCCTGATCTGGGAAGCCTCCGACCCTTACCTCTATATGCGCACGACGGCGGATGGGCGCATCATCGTCGGTGGCGAGGATGAGGAGTTCGAGGACGAGGACAAACGCGACGGCAAACTGCCGGCGAAAACGAAAGCGATACTCGCCAAGCTCAAGAAGTTGTTCCCCGACGTTAGCGCCGAGGCAGACTATGCATGGACCGGAAGCTTTGGTGCGAGTGTGACCGGTCTGCCGTCAATCGGTCCGGTACCCGGCATGAACCGCTGTTATGCCGTTCTCGGCTATGGCGGCAACGGAATTACGTTCTCGATGGTCGCCGCGCAGATTATCCGCGGACAGATCACCGGCACTGGTGATCCTGACGCGGATGTCTTCGCCTTCAAATAGCGATCATTCGACCTTGTACCCCACCTCTTCCGCCGCATGGCCGAGCGTCTTCCAGAACGACCGCGCAAAGGTGCGGAAGACATAAAGGTCGAAGGTCTCGTCGTCGATACGCTGGATATTGGCGTGGATGTCGTGATGCACGGTCGCCCGTCCATAGGCGATAGGAAAGGCGTGTTCCGAAAAGTCGATGGCGAAGAGCTTGGATAGTACCCATTCGGCGTCAGGGCCACTGACCCGGATCACCGTCCGCCCGTGTGTGAGGTCGATGATCGTCGCAAGCTCGGCGGAAATGACGGAGCGCAGGCGCAGCTCGAGCTCCGGTGTTGCGGCGACGACAAAATAGCGTCCGGGCGCAAAGCCGAACACTGACTTCTCGCCAGCAACGCGGCCAAGCCCCGGCTTGTTCTGCAAGACGAGTCCCGTCGCGCTGCCTATGGCGGTCAGCACTTCGGGAATGGTATCGCTCCAGGCGGTGATCTGGATAATCGAAAGTCCGGTCCGCTCGCGGATCGTCACGCCGACCCCGCCGGCGGCATTGCCATGATCGCCCGTCACGTAGGCGGAGCCGATTGGCGATTGAAGCTCAGCCATGAATGCGGCTCCCTTCTGGATCATACATATGGTGGCTGACAATCTCGACCGGGCAGTGCCTGCCGCGCAAAAGGTCGGTGGCGAAGGCGCGATTGCCGATCATCGACGTTCCGTGCTTGACCAGCGCCAGCGCGATATATTTGCCGAGCGCCGGCGAATAGCAGGCGGCGGTGACATGGCCAAAGCTGTCGGCGGGCTCGCGCGGCCGTGCATCGGTGACGATGTGGCTGCCGCCGGTGATCGCCTGATTGTCGAGCGAGACCAGGCCGACGAGCGAAAGGCGGTTCTCGTCCTTGAGCCCTTCGCGGCCAAGCATGGCGGAGCCGATGAATGGCTTTTTCTTCGACAGCATCCAGTCGAGGTGAAGATCATGGGCGCTGGCGCGTCCGTCGATCTCGGCGCCGGTCACGTGCCCCTTCTCGATGCGCAGCGTTCCGAGCGCCTCAAGGCCGTAGGGCATGACGTCGAACGGTTTACCGGCCGTGAGCAGGGCTTCCCAGACCCTCGTCCCGTAGCCCGAACCGCAATAGACTTCATAGGCGAGTTCGCCCGAGAATGAGAGGCGGCAGACCATGACTGGTACGCCCTCGATCTTGCCATGGACGATGCCCATGAACGGCAGGGTATCATTGTCGACCTTTGTGCCGGTGACGCAGGCTTCGAGCAGCGCGCGTGCCTTCGGTCCGGCAACGGCCGTACCCGCCCAAACGTCGGTGACCGAGGTCAGATGGACGCGCAGTTCCGGCCAGATGCAGTCGAGGTAGTATTCCAGATGCTGCATCACCGGGCCGGCATTCGCGGTCGTGGTCGTCATCAGGAATTGCGTCTCGCCGAGCCGCCATGTCGTGCCGTCATCGAAGGCAAGCCCATCCTCGCGCAACATCAGGCCGTAGCGCGCCTTGCCGACCGGCAGGGTCGAGAACATGTTGGTATAGACGCGGTCGAGAAGCTCCGCCGCATCCGGTCCTTGAATATCGATTTTGCCAAGTGTCGAAACATCGACAATGCCGACGCTCTGGCGCACGGCGCGCGCCTCGCGCACATAGGCCTGCTCGACCGTTTCGCCGTGGCTGCCATAGATCATCGGACGATGCCAAAGACCGGCCTCGTACATCTTGGCGCCGTTGGCGAGGTGCCAGTCATGCATTGGCGTCAGCCGGTGCGGACGCAGGTCGCCGTAGCGTTCGCCGGCAAGAGCGCCAAACGACACCGGCGTGAACGGTGGGCGGAAGCGCGTCGTGCCAGCTTCCGGTATCGAGATGCCGCGGGCATCCGCCATGATCGCGAGGCCGGGGACATTCGACGTTTTGCCCTGATCCGTCGCCATGCCGAGGGTCGTATAGCGCTTGAGATGCTCGACAGAATGGAAGCCCTCCCGGTAGGCGAGGCGAACATCGTCGGCGGTCACATCATGCTGGAAGTCGACGAATGCCTTTTGCGATTTTGCCGAAGGCTCGATCTGGAACACAGGTGCAGGCGAGGCGTCGAGCATCGGCGCTTCGACAGGTGGCAGGACCAGCCGGCTCTTGGCCGAGCCCTTGGTCGCCGCATCGGAGAGCACGCTGATCGTATCCATGTAGCCGGCGGCAGCACCCGTCACCACCCAGTTCTGGTTTGGTTCGGGCGGCAGGAATGCCTGCAGGTCCTCGTCCCATTCCGGCTTGCCGCCGGCCTGGCTCGCAAGGTGAATGGCCGGTGACCAGCCGCCGGAAACGCCAAGGCAGTCGGTGCGGATTTCGCGGGGCGCGCCTGAGACCCGGCCGGTTTCGGCATTGAAATGCTGGACGGTGATCGAACTCAGCGTCTTGCCGGCATGGGTTCCAGTCACGGCGTGGCCGGTCAGAAGCTCGGCGTTTGCCGCAGTGGCGATATCGCGGCAGGCACCCGACACATCGGCGCGAACATCGACGATGGCGATGATATTGACGCCTGCAAGGGAAAGCGCCCGCGCGGCTTCGTAGGCGCTGTCATTGTTGGTGAAGAGCGTGACGTTGCTGCCGGCGGCGACACCATATTCCACCGCATAGCGGCGCACCGCGTCGGCGAGCATGACGCCTGGACAGTCATTGCCCGGGAAGACCATGGGCCGCTCGAAAGCACCGGTTGCAAGAATGGTCTTGCCGGTACGAATGATCCAGTGGCGCTGGCGGGGCTGTCCCTTGGTGCGGTTGGGCTTGAAGTCGGATACGTGTTCGATGGCAGTCAGCACATTGCCGTCGTAATAGCCCCAAACCGACGTCCGGGTCAGAAAGCGCACATTCGGCATGGCTGCCAGAGCCGCCGCCTTTTCACGTGCCCAAACCGACGGGTCGCGGCCGTCGATCGTCTCGGCCGAGGCGAGCAGCGAACCTCCCGGAAGCGGCTTTTCTTCAGCAATGATAACGCGCGCGCCAGTGCCGGCAGCTGCTTCCGCTGCAATGAGGCCAGCAGGACCACTGCCGACGACGAGCACGTCGCACCAGGCGTTCATGCGTTCGTAGCGATCCGGATCGGGCGCGGTTCCGGCCCTGCCAAGGCCGGCGGCGCGGCGAATGAATTTTTCGCAGAACATCCAGAACCGCGTGCCTCGCAGCGGGCCGATAGCCGGGCCCATGAACGTCTTGTAGTAAAATCCGGCGGAAAACAGCGGTCCGGCCAGCTGGTTGATGGCCATGAAATCATGGTCGAGCGAGGGAAAGCGATTCTGGCTCTGGGTTACCAGCCCGTCATGGATCTCAAGCTCGGTTGCGCGCACGTTCGGTTCGCGGACGTCGCCGGAAAGCACGGTGACAAGCGCATTCGGCTCGTCGCTTCCCGCGGCAAACACGCCGCGCGGCCGGTGATACTTGAACGACCGGCCAAACAGGGTGATGCCGCTCGCAAGCAGCGCCGAAGCGAGCGTGTCGCCGGGATGACCGCTGTAAGCCTTGCCGTCGAACGTGAAGCGAACCGATTTCGAGCGCTCGATGCGCCCACCCCTGGGAAGCCTTGAACTCGTCATGCCTGTCCACCGCTCGCAACGTCGCGCGCAAAAGCCACGGATGAAATGGCATGGGTGGTCATGTCGCGGGTGACGACCAGATGCTGCCGGCAGCCGCCGCTGTGGAGCCAGAACTCACGGTGCAGTCCCGATGGATTGCTGCGGTCGTACACATAGGCGTTCCAGACGTCCGGATCATTGGACAAGGGCTCCGGGCGCTTTCGCGTCGCATCGCCCTGATAGGTAAACTCGATGACGTCGCGCGGTCCGCAATAGGGGCATTTGATGATCATGATCTCATTGTCTCGAAGGCGAATCGTTTGGACGTTGATGGCAGCGTTGGTATCGGGAAGCCCAATCCAGCAGAAACTCAAGGGACGGGTCAAGACGAGCCCGGTTGTATTCGGGCAAAATGCACGATCGAAGTGTGCTCCGGCTCTTCATGGTATTCCCCAGATTATGCTACTGTCCGAAGCAAAGCTCGATCACCACGATTGCGGCGGGCACTGTCGCTGCGCCGACCATTCAGGCAATGAAATCAACAACAGCCTTGATTGTGCCGAGATCCGTATGCTTATGCGCAACGAAGACAGTTCACAGGTGGATATGAAATCGTGATTTTCCGCATGATCCGGCAGTTCGTATCGATGATTGTCGCGGTAATGCTTCTGGCAGCCGTGGTTCCATATGCAAGCGCACAACAGGCGCCGGACGCCGTACCGGACGTGGAGTCGGCAGTTGTCGCCGAACAGCGACCTGCAATCGATGCCGTGAAGAAGCAAATCTCGAACTACGACCAGCAGAAGCTGAAGGCCGATACGGACGCCACGCTCGCCGACCTTCGCCTCAACCTTGAAGGCACATCGAAGAAACTCCTCGATATCGGCGTGTCGTTTCGCCCGCGCATCACCGAAATCAACGCTCGTCTCGATCAACTCGGACCTCCTCCGCCGCAGGGCCAGCCGCCTGAGGCCCAGATCGTCACCGACGAGCGCATACGGCTGACGACGGAGAAGGCGGAAATCAATGCGGTTCTGGGCGAGACCGAAGACCTGCTGATACAGGTCAACCGGATGATCGATGCCATTGGCGAGGCGCGGCGCGAGCTCTTCACCAACACTTTGTCGCAGCGGGTCGATATCAACTATTCGCTCGGCAGCGAGATCGTCACCGCCTATGGCCAGGAACTGCAGACGATGAACCGGCTCGTCTCGTCCTGGTGGCGGTTTGTCGTCACTTTCAAATGGCAATCGATGCTGGCTGCCACCTTCTTTGCCGGTATCGCCGCATTGGTACTGCTGATCGGTGGCCGGCGCACGATCGGCCATCTCTATTTCCGCGATCCGGGCATTGAGGCGCCGTCCTATCTCAGTCGCCTCGCGGTGGCATTCTGGTCGACGCTGATGCGCTCGCTCACCGTGATCGTGTTTCTGGCGACGACTTACCTTTTCCTGGGCTATTTCAATGTGATGCGGCCGGACATTGCGTCCCTGATCTACATGCTCTTCTGCGTGATCGGCATCGTCTTCTTCGTGCACGCCCTGGCGCAGGCGGTAATCTGTCCCGGGGCGCCGAACTGGCGGCTGGTGCGGGTCGCGCCGCGGCCGGGCCGTATTCTCATGGTGCTGATTACGGCGACGGCGACGATCACCGGACTTGATTACATTGCCGATACGATCAACCAGATCGCCGCATCGGCGCTGTCGCTGACTGTGGCCAAGAGCCTCTTTGCCACGGTCCTTGTCGGCTTGCTGATCATTGCCATGGCCTTCCTGAAGCCGCTCGAGGACGCGGAGACCGGGGCGACCAAGCCTTGGCCGCGCGCCATGCGGATATTCCTTTTTACGATTGGCCTCGTTCCTATCATCGCGGCGTTCTTCGGCTATATCGGGCTTGCCCGCTTCGTTTCGCAGCAGATCATCATCAACGGCGCCGTGCTTGTGACGATGTATCTCGGCTTCCTGACGGCGCGGGCGGTGTCGGACGAAAATGCGCTGGCAGGCACCAAGCTCGGCCAGGCGATACAGAAGCGGTTCGGGCTTGACGAGACGACGATGGACCAGCTCGGTCTCGTTGCCAGCATCGTCATCAACGTCTTTGTCGTCATCCTGGGCATCCCAGTCATCCTGCTGCTATGGGGCTTCCAGTGGAGCGAGATGTCGGCATGGTTCCTGACGATCGCCACCGGCTTCCAGATTGGCTCTTTCAACATTTCGCTAATCGCCATCGCCACCGGCGTCCTTCTCTTCGCGCTGTTCTATTTCTTCACGCGCTGGTTCCAGGGCTGGCTCGACACGCGCGTCATGGCGCGTGGCAAGCTCGATTCCGGCGTGCGCAACTCGATCAGAACCGCAGTCGGTTATCTCGGACTTGGCGTTGCCGCTGTCATCGGCGTCTCCGCAGCGGGCATAAATCTCTCCAGCCTCGCGCTCGTTGCCGGTGGTCTCTCGCTCGGTATCGGTTTCGGCATGCAGGCAATCGTATCGAACTTCGTCTCGGGCCTCATTCTTCTTGCCGAGCGGCCGTTCAAGGTCGGCGACTGGATCGAGACCGGCGGCGTCGGCGGCATCGTCAAGAAGATCAGCGTGCGCGCGACGGAGGTCGAGACCTTCCAGCGCCAGTCGCTCATCATTCCGAACTCGTCGTTCATCAACGGCAGCGTCGGCAACTGGACGCATCGTAACAAGCTTGGGCGCGTTGATATTGCGATCGGCGTTTCGCACAAGGTCGATCCTCGTCGCGTTCATGACCTGTTGATGGAGATCGCCCGCAGCCATCCTCTGGTGCTCAAGAACCCGGAACCCTTCGTGGCGTTCTCGGCAATCCTCGATTCGACCATGCAATTCGAAATAAGGGTTCACCTTGCCGATCTGTCCAATTCCGGCACGGTCCAGAACGACGTTCGATTTGCCATCATCGATCGCTTCTCAGAAGAAGGAATCGAAATTCCCTATCCTCAGCGCGACGTGAACCTGCATTTGGAGGATGCGGATTCGATCGTCGAACTCCTGACCAAGCGCGTGCGCGACGAACTCGCGGCAGATGGCAAGAAGTTCAAGCAATAGTCGCTTGCGCCCGGGGCTCCAGTGTTCAGTTGCCGTTCACGTTGATGCCGTTATAAATGTGGGTGACAAAGGGCCTGGCGGGGCCCTGCAACAGGGGCGGTGGCTACCACCGGGTATGGAATGAAGAAGTTTGTGATTGCCGTTGTGGCGAGTGCGATCTCGATCGGATCGGCCTATGCGGCGAGCGTAAAGAACAATGACACCAATGCGCAGACGCTTGTCGTGACCGAAGGTTCGACAAAGACGCAGTTGCAGGTTGGCGCCGGTGAGACTGTGGAGTTCTGCAGCGGCGGTTGCTTCGTCACCTTTCCGAACGGCGACCGCGAGGCACTGACTGGTGGCGAGACCGTAGAAATGACTGGCGGCAAGATCTCGATCAAATAGCCTGACGAAATGCTTGAAAGAACGGTGGCTGGCTGGATTGATTTTCAGCCGGCCATTGGTTTTTGGGGCACCGGATGACCTAGCAAGTCCTTGACTGTTTGCCACGCGTCGCGGCGTGTTTTCGCCATGTCGCAAACAGGCCTTAGCGATGGACATGCTGGGCGGCATAGTGCAAAAAACCGGCGCAAGCTTTTCGCCCATCGATCGATATCAAAGGATAAAGTGCAATGAAGACTGAGGCGCGTGTTGTCGTTATCGGCGGTGGTGTGGTGGGCGTCTCGACGCTCTATCATCTTGCCAAGAAGGGCTGGAGCGACGTTGTCCTGATCGAGCGCAAGGAACTCACCTCGGGCTCAACCTGGCATGCGGCCGGATTGCTGCCGCTGTTCAACATGAGCTACTCGGTCGGCCAGATCCACAAGTACTCGGTCAAGTTCTATCAGGAACTGCAGAAGGAAACCGGCATGAATGTCGGCTTCACCAATTGCTCCAATATTCGTCTCGCCCGCACCAAGGACCGCTGGGACGAGTACATGTATTATGCAGGCGTCGCCGAGACGATCGGCGTCCCGGTCAAGGTTCTGACGCCGCAGCAGGTCAAGGAAATTTGGCCGCTCGCCGAAATCGACGGCATTCTCGGCGCGATCCAGCATCCGGATGATGGATATATCCAGCCAGCGGACCTCACGCAGGCGCTCGCCAAGGGCGCTCGCGATCGTGGCGCAACCATCTATCGCTACACGACCGTGCTCGGCATCGAGCAACTGCCGTCCGGCCAGTGGCTGGTGAAGACGGACAAGGGTGACATCACCGCTGAACACGTCGTATCGGCAACTGGCAACTTTGCCCGCAAGACCGGCAAGATGGTCGGCCTTGATGTTCCCGTCATTCCGGTGGAACACCAGTACATCGTTACCGAGCCGCATCCGGCGATCCTGGAGCGCAAGGCCAAGGGCCTGCCGGAAATGGGCGTCCTGCGCGAAAGCGATTCTTCCTGGTATATGCGCGAGGAAAATGGCGGCCTGCTGCTCGGACCTTACGAGAAAGGCGCGCCGGTCTGTTATGTCGATGGTCCGTCGGACGAGAGCGAGTACGAACTCTTCCAGGAGGATCTCGACCGGCTCGAACCGCACATCGAAACCGCGATTGCCCGTGTACCCGCCTTTGCCGAGGTCGGCATCAAGAAGGTTTATAACGGCGCGATCGCCTATACACCTGACGGCTCGCCAATCATTGGACCTGCGCCGCGCCTGAAGAATTTCTGGCTCAACGAAGGCCACTCCTTCGGCGTGACAGCCGCTGGCGGCGCTGGCTGGCAGTTGGCCGAATGGATCGTCGAGGGAGAACCCTCAATCGACATGATGGGCGTCGATCCGCGCCGCTTCGGTCCCTATGCGACCGAAGGCTATCTCAAGGAGAAGAACGAGGAAGCCTACGCCGAGGTCTTTTCGGTCCACTACCCGGATGAAGAACGCGGCGCAGCGCGGCCGCTCAAGCGTTCGCCGTCCTATGACCGCCAGAAGAGGCTCGGCGCCGTGTTCGGAACCGTCTATGGCTGGGAACGGGCCAACTGGTTTGCCCCTGAAGGTTATGGGCTCGACGTCGCCAAGCTGGAAAAGCCCGATGTTCTCATGAACCAGAACCATCCGAAGCCGGATGCCGAAGGCAAGGTGAAGGAACTTTGGTCGTTCCGCCGCTCCAACTATTTCGAGCATGTCGGCAACGAGATCAAGAATGTCACCAACAATGTCGGCCTGCTCGACATGTCGGCCTTCGCCAAGATGGAAGTTACCGGACCTGGCGCGCGCGCCTGGCTCGACTCGATCCTTGCCAATCGCATCCCGAAGAAGCAGGGCCGGATCGCCCTTTGCCATCTTCTGACGACGCGCGGCGGCGTGCGTTCGGAGTTCACCGTATATGAATGGGCGCCCGGCAAGTTCTACCTTGTCTCGGCCGGTGCCTATGAAAACCACGACCACGATTATCTGCACAAGCTGCTGCCCGACGATGGTTCGGTGACGCTGCGCCCGATTACCCAGATGTACGGGGTCCTCGTGCTTGCGGGTCCGAAGAGCCGGCAGGTTCTGGAAAAGCTCACCCGCGCCGATCTTTCCAACGAAGCTTTCCCCTGGCTTTCGGGCAAGGAGATCAGCGTCGGAACGGCAACAGCACATGCGCTGCGCGTCAACTTCGTTGGCGAGCTTGGCTGGGAACTGCATCATCCGATCGAGCAGCAGAATACGATCTACGATCTCCTGCTCGAGGCCGGTGCCGAATTCGGTATCAAGCCGTTCGGCATCCGCGCGATGACGGCTATGGCCGTCGAGAAGTCGTACCGTCTGATCCCGCGCGAATTGTCGATCGAATACAATGCCTTCGAAAGCGGTCTTGATCGTTTCGTGCACCCGAACAAGGGCGAGTTCATTGGCCGCGACGCGGTGGTGAAGGCTCGCGAAGACGGCTTGAAATGGAATTTTGTCACGCTTGAAGTGCAGGTGCCGGGTGTCTCTGACGTCGATGCTCGCGGCAGCGAACCGATCTATGTGAAAGGCGAACTCGTCGGCCGCGCCACCCATGGCGGTTATGGCTGGCGCCTCGGCAAAAGCATTGCACTCGCCATGGTCAAGCCGGAATATTCGGCGCTTGGCACACAACTCGAGATCAAGATCCTCGACAAGATGCACAAGGTTACCGTCATTCCGGAATCGCCGTTCGACACCGAGAACGAACGGCTAAAGGCGTAGCGCCTTCGCAATAGCGAACATGAAATGCTGGACGGCGCCGTGGAGGCGCCGTTTCTGCTTTTGAACCTGTGGTTGTTCAACAGAATGTGAACGCACTGGAAGTTGCTTTGCGTTGCATCGTTTTGCGCTACACTTTGCTTCATGTCATCGCGAAGGAAAGCTCTCTGCAGTTTTCTGTCACTGGCGGCACTGATCGCCAGCTTTGAAACGCGCGCGCTTGCCGCCGATCTCGATGTGGACGTCGAACTTGTTCTTGCCGTCGATGCTTCGCGCTCAATGGAGCCTTTCGAGCAGAAGATTCAGCGCGAAGGCTATATCGCCGCGTTTCGGCGCAAGGAAGTTATTGATGCCATTCGCGAAGGGGTGAACGGGCGCGTCGCGATCACCTATGTCGAATGGGCCGGCTCGACCGTGCAGCGGATCATCATTCCCTGGACGCTGGTCGATAGTGCGGAAGCATCGCAGAAACTGGCGGATGCGCTGGACCAGCCGATACCTTCAACCCAAAGCCGCACGTCAATTTCCGGTGCAATCGATTTCGGCAGTTCGCTGTTCGACAATAACGGCTTCAAGGGCATGCGCAAGGTTATCGATATTTCCGGCGACGGCGCCAACAATAATGGCCGTCCGGTAGCCGATGCACGCAATGAGGCGGTGGCCAAGGGCATCGTCGTCAATGGGTTGCCGCTGATGACGCGGGGCGATTTCTATTCAGACTGGGCCGTTGCCGATCTCGACATCTATTACAGCAACTGCGTGATCGGCGGTCCCGGCGCCTTCATGATCCCCGTCAATTCATGGGATCAGTTCCCGGAGGCGGTCCGCCGCAAGCTGGTGCTGGAACTCGCAGGCAAGTCGCCAGTGGTGCAGAAGGCCGATTGGCGGGATGCAGGGAAACTGCCCGTCATCCTCGCTGAAGACAAGCCCATGTATGATTGCCTTTCCGGCGAGCGCATATGGCAGCGCCGCATGCAGGACTGGGAATCCCGGTAAATCAGGCGGCCATCAATTGCTTGCGGTCCGCGCGCTCCTGTTGCGGCGAGCGGCCGTAGAGTTCGCGGTAGCATTTGGAGAAATGCGAAGCGGAGACGAAACCGCAGGCAACGGCGACCTCGACAATCGGCATTGACGACTGGATCAGCAGGTGGCGCGCGCGGTCGAGGCGGATTTCAAGATAGTAGCGGGCAGGGGATCTGCCCATTTCCTGGCGGAAGAGCCGCTCGATCTGCCGGCGCGACAGGCCGACATGATCGGCGATCTCGATCAGCGACAAAGGTTCGGAGAGGCGCGCTTCCATGAGTTCAATAATCGTCAGGACCTTGGAGTTCTGAACGCCAAGGCGCGCCCGCAGCGGTAGGCGCTGGCGGTCGTGCGGGCTGCGAACACGGTCGGTGAGGGCCTGCTCGCAGACGCGATTGACGATATTGTCGCCGAAATCATCGCCGATGAGCTTGAGCATCATGTCGAGCGCCGCGGTGCCGCCGGCGCAGGTATAGATGTTGCCGTCAACCTCAAAGAGATCAGCATAGACGTCTGCCTTGGGGAATGCTTCGGCAAAGCCCGGTAGGTTTTCCCAATGGATAGCGCAGCGCTTGCCCGAAAGCAGACCGGCCGCCGCCAGGATGTGTGCGCCGGTACAAAGCCCGCCTACCGCGACGCCGCGATTGAACTCTTCGCGGAGCCACGCGAACACGGATTTGTTCTGGAATTTCTCGACGTGGACGCCGGAGCAGACAAAGACCATGGACGGTCGATCTCCGCCGGTGAGGTAGCGACGTTCGTCTTCCAGGGATGAGGATGCGGCGCATTCGACGCCGTTGGATGCCGTCACCGGCTTCCCATCCACGGAAGCAAGGCGCCAGCGATAGGCTTCGTATCCAAGCATTCTATTGGCAATGCGCAGCGGCTCGATCGCTGTCGCAAATGCGATCATCGAAAAGTTGGGTACGAGGAAAAATACGAAAGACCGCTTGGTCAGACCAACATGATCCATTTGATTCTGTGTTCCCGCTATTGGCTTCAAGGCCATGTCGCAACTGAAGCAGTGGCTTCAGATTATCGCTGTGGTCTTTTGAGCTTTTTTGCAGATAGAAACATAGAATTATTCTAAATGGAAGGGTCTTGCCCTGTGTCGCAAAAGCGCAGGGATCACATATGATAAAAGGGAGCGGATACGCCGTTATCCGCTCCCTTACAAGGCTAGTCTCATGATCTTAGCGCCGGGTAGGCTTGATTTCGTTGTAGTCCCTGATCTGTCGTTCATAGAGGTCCGGCCAGCCGATGTCGCAACGGATGCTATCGGGGAGCGAATCAAGGGCCAATTCCGTTTCGCGCAGCCGGCGGCGGCGAGCAATGAGCTGGCGAGCATAGTTCAGGCCTTCGGCCCAGCGGTTCAGCTGATCGGTTGCGAATGATGCGAGACGCTCGGCTACGCTTGCATTGCGATGATAGAGTTCGTGATAGGTAGACATTGTCTTCTCCTCTCAAGGTTACGGTGGCAATTTCAACGCCGTCCGTTTCTATGATCTTGACTATCTGCCCAAGTTGATGTTCAATCAAACGAAATTACGGAACACTATGCTTAAGAAAAATTGATAGAGGATTTGGCGATATGTCAGCACCAATGCATCATCCCATCCCAATCCTGGATCTCGACGTCTTGCGCACGTTCGCGATGATTGCGGAGACGGGGAGTTTTTCGAGTGCGGCGAATGCGGTGTTCCGCACGCCCTCAGCCGTTTCGATGCAGATCAAGAAGCTTGAGGAAACGCTTGGTCACGTATTGCTCGAACGCGATGCGCGTTCAGTAAAATTGACGCCGAGCGGCGAGGTCCTGCTCGGCTATGCGCGGCGTATGCTGGCGCTCAATCGCGAGACGGTGGCAAAGTTCATTGCGCCGACCGTGTCGGGCGTGGTGCGCCTCGGCGCGCCTGACGATATCGGCGAGCGGGTTCTTCCCTTCGTGTTGAAGCGATTCGCCGAAACCCATCCCGATGTTACGGTGGATGTTGTCATCGACCAGAGCAACGGCCTGCGCAAGCGGCTCGATGAGCAGCGCCTTGACGTAACGCTGGTCAATGTCAACGAAACGCTGGCCAAGGTCGAGGAGATCGAAATTCTCATGACCGAGGAGATTATCTGGGCTGGGGCCAAGTGCGGCACCGCACATGAGCGTAATCCGCTGCCGCTTTCCATGTGGGAAGAAGGGTGCATCTGGCGCGCCAATGCGATCAGCGCGCTCGAAAGCGCTGGCCGCGACTATCGCGTGGCCTATATGAGTGCGCATACGATGGGCCAGCGCGCCGCCATTCTCGCCGATCTCGCCGTTGCCCCGTTCTCGAAGTTCCTGCTGGACGATAATATGGTGCAGCTCGGATCCGAGCACGGCCTGCCGAGGCTCGGCGAATCGAAGCTTGGAATGCTGGTTGCCAAGAATGCAGGCGCCCATGTGAAGGCAGTCGCCCAGCATCTCAGGGTTTATTTCGAAGGGTACGAGCGGACCGGCAGGCTCTGAGTCCTGGGCTCTTACGCCCGCAGGCAGAATTCCTTCAAGGCGCGCACGCGCTCGACGCTCGTCATTTTCTGCGTCGGCGTCTCGAAACCGAGGCGCCGCGCGCCTTCGCTCAATGGCGGCGCATCGACAGACCCGGACGAGTGAATCTCAGTGAATGGGATACGCTTGAGCAACGTCTCGACATTGCCGATGTTGACACCCGAGCCGGGCATGACCTTGATCCGGCCGTCGGCGCGAGCAAACGTTCGTTCCAGATCGTCGATGCCCTCAATCCCGGTCAGGGCGCGGCCGGAGGTCAATATGCGCTCGAAACCGAGTTCGACCGCTGTTTCCACCGCTTCATCAAGGTCAGGGACAAGGTCGAAGGCGCGGTGCAAGGTGACGCCGAACCCATCGCATTGCCGGATCAGCCGTTCGAGCGTCGTATGGTCCAGTGTCCCATCCGCATGGTTGGCGCCGAAGACGACGCCGGCGAGACCGGCGCTGCGCATGGCATCGATCTCGCGCAGCATGGCGTCTATATCGGCTTCCCCATAGACGAAGTGTCCGGGCCGCGGGCGGATCATCGCATAGACGGGTATGGGTGCGACCGCAGCCTGTCCGATCAGCCCGGGGGTCGGCGTAAGGCCGCCGACTTCGAGCGCCGAACAGAGTTCGATACGGTCCGCGCCCCCGGCAATAGCCGTCGCAAGTCCCTCGGGGCTGTCGACGCATATTTCGAGAAGAACACTCATTTGGCAGCTTCCATCAATCCGAGGACCCCGGCACCGATAAGGCCGGGCTCAATTTTCAATTCGCCCGGGATGACCAGCGGCTTGTCAGTCTTCCGCAGGATTCGCGCGCGCACCGCTTCATCGAGCCGGCGGATCAGGTTTACCGAATTGGCGAGTCCGCCGCCGACCGGGACGATCGAAGCGCCGACGACATTGAGGGTCATTGCGAGAGGACCGCTGACGATATCGATATAGCAATCGATTGTGCGCTCCGCTGTCGCGTCGCCCAAATCCCAGGCCGCGATGATCTCGGTGCTCGGCAGGTTCACGCCATGAAGATGCGCATGGAGCTTTTCCATGCCCCGCGCCGCGCCGATGGCATCGACGCAGCCGATCTGGCCGCAGCCGCAGGCAAAACGCGGTATGGCGAGCGGCGGATTGCCGGCGAGTGTCGCCGCGACGGGGCCATGGCCCCATTCCCCGGCAAAACCGCCCGCGCCCTCATGAATCTTGCCGTCGATGACGATGCCGCCGCCGACGCCGGTGCCGAGGATGATGCCGAAGACGACGCGGTGACCACGCCCGGCGCCGACGACAGCCTCCGACAGCGCGAAACAGTCGGCATCATTGGCAATGAGCACGCGCCGCTGCAGCTTTTCGCTCAGGTCGGCTTCGAGCCTGCGCTGGTGAACGCAAGGAATATTGGCGCAGGTGATCCGGCCCGTATCCGCATCGACCACCCCGGCAATGGAAATGGCGATGAGGCTTTGCGGATCCGCACCGCCATCCACGGCGATCTTTTGAATTACGCCCGCAAACGCGTCGAAATCATGGAGCGGCGTCGCCACCTTGGGCACCGGTCTTATATCCTCGGGCGAATAGGCGATCGCACCCTTGATCGCAGATCCGCCAATATCGAAGCAGGCTATCATGGAAAATCATATCCGGAATCAAACATCATCGATGCTTGATAGCGGAAAACCGCGACAAGGACAAAGCGGCTGAAGCCTATTCCCGGTTGCGCCTTGCCGCGCGATCCTCGCGCGAGCGGCGGCGCGGCGTAGCATCTCCGGCAATCCCGTCCTCGCTGACATTCTTGCGAGGAGGCAAGATCACGGCGTGCGAGAGTTTCGGAAAGGGGTCGATCTTGTTCGGCATCGCCATGGCGTGGACGAAATGCTCCTGGAACTTCGGCTCGAGAGCGGTCTCGATCTTTTCGATCCGCGTCACTGTATCCTCGATCTCGCGCCGATAATTGCGGTTGAGGAGCGCCATGCGTGCCCCGGTGCCTGCGGCATTGCCGACCGCCTTGACCTTGTCGAGATCGCAATCGGGGATAAGGCCGAGTACCATCGCATATTTCGGATCGATGAACGAGCCGAAGGCGCCGGCAAAGCTGATCTGATCGACGTGGTCGATGCCAAGCTTGTCCATCAGGAGCTTGACGCCAGCATAGAGCGCGGCCTTGGCAAGCTGGATGGCGCGAACGTCGTTCTGCGTGATCGTGATCGTCGGCGAGCCTTCGTGCAGGAGATATGAGAATGTCCGGCCATTGGCCCTGACGCGCGGCGAACGGGCGGCGAGGCTGCCGTCAACGACACCATCTTCGGAAATGATGCCCGAGAGGTACATTTCGGCAATGACCTCGATGATTGCCGAGCCGCATATTCCGGTAATGCCGCTTGTCTGCACCGCTGCGTCGAAGCCCGGTTCGTCGGACCATTGTTCGGTGCCGATGACGCGGAAGCGTGGCTCGAGTGTCAACGGATCGATGCGCACGCGTTCAATAGCGCCCGGGGCTGCACGCTGGCCACCGGAAATTTCCGCGCCTTCGAAGGCCGGGCCGGTGGGCGACGAGGCCGCGACCGTGCGATGCCTGTTGCCGAGCACGATTTCGGCATTGGTGCCGACATCGACGAGCAGCATCATTTCGTCCTGGCGGTGCGGACCTTCAGCAAGCGTTGCGGCCGCAGCGTCAGCGCCGACGTGGCCGGCAATGCAAGGCAGCATATAGACGCGGGTTCCGGCATTCATCGGCAGGCCGATATCCGATGCCTTCAAATGCACGGCGCCGGAGACGGCGAGCGCGAACGGCGCGCCGCCAAGTTCCGTCGGGTCGATCCCGAGAAAGAGGTGGTGCATGATCGGATTTCCGACAAACACCGCATCGAGTATATCCTCGCGCGCGACCTCGCCTTCGGCGCAAACCTTGTCGATCAGCCCGTTGATGGCCTCGCGCACGGCCGCGGTCATCGCTTCACGCCCGTCGGGGTTCATCATGACGTAGGATACGCGGCTCATCAGATCTTCGCCGAATCTGATCTGCGGATTGGACGCGCCGGCCGAAGCAATGGTGCGCACCGAAAGCAGCGACGAAAGATGCATGGCGATCGTCGTCGAGCCGATATCGCAGGCGATGCCGTAGGCCTCGTTTTTGAGACCCGGCCAGAGACCGACCATGGCGGGACGCGAGGTCTCCTCGTCGTGGTAGATGGCGGCGGTGACGCCCCAATTGCCCTTGCGCAGGATCTTCTGCACGTTCGGCAGGATGTGCGTATCCACCTGAAGGTTGCGAATGCCCCATTCCTTTTCCAGCGCAGCCTTCAGGCGATCGAGATCGCCAAGCGGCTTGTGCATGTCCGGCTCTTCGACCTCGACATAGCACATGTGGATCGCAGGGTTGCGCTCGATGATGCGCGTATCGGCGGCCTTGCGCACGACCTGCGCATTGACCTGCACGTCCTGGGGAACATCGACGACGAGATCGCCGAGGATCGTGGCGGAGCAGGAAAGGCGGCGGCCTTCCTTGAGGTCGCGCTTTTCGGCATAGCGCTGCTCCTTGGGGCCGAATTCCGAGATGTGGTCATTGGATGACGTAATGCCATGCTTGGCGAAACGGCCTTCCTGAACCTCGACCTGGCAGCGTCCGCAAATGCCACGGCCGCCGCAGACGCTCTCGACATACACGCCGAGGGTGCGCGCCGCTTCGAGTATTGGCGTTCCAACGGCAAATCGTCCGCGCTTCCCCGACGGCATGAAGAGAACCAGCGCTTCCTTTGCCGATGTCTCAGGTGCTTTGACGGGTGCGTTCAAGATCGATGCTCCAAAACTTGCGGGGCGAGGGGCAGCATCTGCCACCCACCGCCTTGTTAGACCGGGCTGTCCGGCTGAGGCAAATGCTCAGCCTGCGGCGCCGCGCCGCGCCTCGCGGCCGCCACGGCGGCGACCGCCACCGGCGCCATCGGCAGGAACCGAGGGTGTGGCTGCGGGAGCCGCTCCAGCCGCTGCCGGCTGATGGTCGCGATACTTCTTGATCCAGTAGGTACAGTTCGGGTCGGTGCCGTTGAGGACATTGGCGGCGTGCACTGCCTCCATTTCCTGCGGGCGGCATGGGTTCATGATCGCGGAGGTCATGCCGGCCCCGATCACCATCGGTATGAAGCCCGCATTGATGCCATGGCGATGCGGCAGGCCGAAGGAAATATTGGAAAGGCCGCACGTCGTGTTGACCTTGAGCTCCTCGCGCAGGCGGCGCAGCAGCGCAAATACCTGGCGTCCCGCATCACCGAGCGCACCGATCGGCATCACCAGCGGATCAACAACAATATCATGCGCCGGAATGCCGAAGTCGGCAGCGCGTTCGACAATCTTCTTAGCGACGGCAAAGCGCACGTCCGGATCCATCGAAATGCCGGTCTCGTCATTCGAGATGGCGACAACAGGGACGTTGTACTTCTTGATGAGCGGAAGGATCGCCTCGAGCTTTTCTTCTTCACCCGTCACCGAATTGACGAGCGGACGGCCCTTGGCAACCTTCAGAGCCGCCTCGATGGCGGCTGTTACCGAGCTGTCGATGGAGAGCGGTACGTCGACGAGGCCCTGGACGATCTCCAGCGTCTGCACGAGCAGGCCAGGCTCCGTGGCGTTGGGATCGACGGCGGTAACGCCGGCATTGACGTCGAGCATAGTGGCGCCGGCCGCAACCTGCTCCAGTGCGTCCTTGATCACCGTGTCGAAGTTGCCTGCGACCATTTCGGCAGCGAGCTTCTTGCGGCCGGTCGGATTGATCCGCTCGCCGATCACGCAGAAAGGCTGGTCAAATCCGATGATGATTTCTTTGGTCGCCGAGGCAACGATCGTACGGGTCATGCAGGGAACCTCAGTTTGCGGCTGCGTTTGCGGAAGAGTAATGCGCGTTGTTTACGTTCCAGGAGCCACGTTCGACAAGCCACTCGGAGGTCTTTTTCAGGCCGCCAAACGGGAAGAGGTGGATCTGCTTGATCGCCGACATCGGATTGCCGATGACATGCTGCTCGATCGGGCCGACAACGCCTTCCGGCGAATGGCTGGTGGCGAGAGCGGTCAGGGAAAGCGCGTTCTTCTTCAGGAAGCTGATCGAATTGCCGACGCCGCACATGGCCGCGTATTTAATGAGCGTGGTGATCTTGGCGGGACCGGCAACACCGAGATGGACCGGTAGGTCGATGCCATGCTCGCGCAGCGATTCGGCGTAGCGGATGAAGCGCTCGGCATCAAACCCGAACTGGGTAACGACGCGCAGCTTTGCACCGGTGCGCTCGCCGAAGTTTTTCTTGAGGCGAAGCGCCTGGAGCGCGACCGCTTCGGAAAATTCTGGGCTGCCTTCGGGATGGCCGGCAACGCCCATTTCGTTGATGCCGTATTTGTCGAAGAAGCCGGTTTCGAGCACCTGCATGGTCGAGGAGAACTCGCCGGCCTGGCGCTCCAGCCCACCGCCGATAACCAATATGTCAGTCACGCCTGCCTCTTCGGCAGCGCGGCGGATGCGCGTTTCAAGCGCAGCCTTCGTCGACAAGCGGCGTGAGGCAAAGTGCGGAACGGGCTTGTAGCCGAGATCATGAACGCGCTTGGCCGCGGCCGTCAGCGTATCGACGCTGTCGGTGCCCATGTCGGTAATGTAGACGCGGGTACCGGCTGGAAACAGACCAGGCAGGTCCTGCGATTCGATAGCCTGGCGTGCCGCCACTTCGATGGATGCTGCGATCTTTGTCATTGGCTTCGCTTTCAATTCATGAATTGTCATGTCCACCTGCCTTTACAAGCGCCACAAGGCGTTCCCGATCATATTCATTTTCAATGCGGGCAAGGGCTGCGTCAGCCTCACCGTCAAGATCATCACTCACCGGCACCGGGGTGCCGCGACGCCACTCCGCGAGATAGGCGTCGGAATCCCTGGCGCCTATGCGCATCGCGCACATGTCGATAGCCTCGGTAAATCGAAGGGAAAGCTCGCGCTTGGCTGCCTGGCGGCCTTTCTTGACGGTCACTTGAGCGGGAATGTCCCGCCAATAAACGACAATAAGATCAGCCATGCAATTCAACCTCCGATAACGACCCTTTTGCCGGAATATCAGGGGTTAAGCTTGCTATCTCACGACGCGCGACCACTCAAATGCGACGTCATTCATTTGCGCTTTTGCGACAGGCAATCAGAAGGGCCAGAACGTCGCCGCGTAGCTGACTGCGCTTGCCGCAGCAAAGGCGACGCCGAAGACAATACTCATCGAGATAAGGCCAAGTGCAAGACCGGCAATCATCAGCCTGCCGTCGCGCTCGCAAAGCGCAATGCCGATGATGACCGTGGCGAGCGCCGGCAGCCAGTTCGACAACGGCATGGGAATGACGACCGACATGCCGAGAATGGTCGTGAATACGCCAAGCCAGCGGTCGCCCTGACGGCGGCCGAACGGCCAGTTGCGTGGCCGGATAAAGCGCTCCAGCCACTGCAACCAGGGAACGACCTTGTCGGAAACAAGCCGGAAACGCTCGGGCGAAATGGTCTTGTCGCGCATGAATGAAGGAAGCCACACGGATTCGCGGCCCATGACCATCTGCACGGAAAGAAGCACCAGCGGTATACCGGTGATGACACCGGTTCCAGGTGGCAGCGGCAGCAGGTTCAAGATGGCGAAGAAGGTGAGGAGCGCGGCGAAGCTGCGATCTGTGAAGGCATCTTCCAGCTCGGCGAACGATACCGGCTCCGTTGCCGACCGCGCCAGGTCCTCGAAGACCTGGGACAGGGAGCGGGGATCGTTGTCGGCCGCATGCAAATCAGGCTTGTGCGGCTTTATTTCGTTGTTCGCGTCGATGGCGGCCATCTTATCGTCGTAGGTTCAAGTTTCGACGCATATGGCGCGGCAATGGTGACATTGCAATGACGAAAGTGTCTCAGCGCCTGAGTTCGATGATGTCCATGAGGGATTCGAGCGCGGGGGCTGGAAACTCGATGCGGAACTCGTTTTTGCCCGTGCGATAGGCGTAGCCGACCTGATCGGTATCGGGCCCGGCGCCATAGCGTTTCGGCTTTTCGCCTGCAACATAGCCGACGCCGAGATAGGTCAGGCGCTTGTCGCTTTCTGTGTAGAAGCGGCCCTTGGTGCGCTGCGAACCGCTGGTTTTCTCGAGCATCCAGCCGGATCCGTCGTCCGTAACGCGGCATTTGAACCAACCATAGACGGTCAGCGGCGGTTGCTTGCCAAGCTTGATGGTGCGGCATTGCCAATTGCCCACCATGTCGAAGCCTTCATTGAAGGCGAGCGCCGGCTTGGCGAGAACCCCATCAAGCTGCGCCACATCGCCTGAAGTGCCGCCCTTCCTCGCCGCATCGACAGCAGCGGTTCGCGTCGCTTCATATTTATCGAGCCGCGCCTGGTCCGATTTGGTGATCAGCCGTGTGATCTCGCCATCTGCAAGCGCACTGGCAGGCAACAACAGGCAGAAGATCGTGGCGAGGGCGGCGCGACAGGTCATGAGGGCTCCTTGGAAGGCGTGGGGTTTGCGGTGCGCGTCTAAAGGGCTGCAGTTGCGGTCAGGGCGGGTATGAGATCGCCATAGCCGGTGAGGCGGCGCTCATAGGCAAGACCCAAAAAAGCTGCGGCTGCTTCGGCCTTGCGGCTGAGGGCCGGATCGTCGGTTTGCGCCATGTAGATCATCTTGGTGTAATTGCTGAAATACATGTCGCGCAGTTCGGGGTGACGGTCGAGGCCGAGCGGCTTCACCATGAAGGCCTCGAAATGCCTTGCGAGGAAATCGGTCATGAAGAACGATGTCATGTCATCCTCCCACTGCGCACCGAAGGCTGCATTGCCGGCGTAGAAGGAAAAACAGTGCGGACCTTCGATCCGCTCGACGCCATGCTTCTCACACACACGGTCGAGCAGGCCTCCGGTGCCGCAATCCGCATAGCCAACGAAAATACGGGAAATGCCCGCCGCCTTGGCCTTGACTATGGCGCGATCCACAGCAGGAGCAATCTTGTCCGGGTAATGGTGATAGATCGCCGGCAGGCATTTCAAATCGATATGGTGAAGGCCGAATTGCTCTTGGATGGCAAGAATTTCGCGCGCAATCATGCCGCAGGCGATGACGCGCACGGTCTGTGTTGATTTCGTTGACTTTTGTTGAAGAGTCATGGAACCGATGATGCTCTATCGCGTTATCCGACCGTTGAATTTCATTTTAGCAGAACGGGAGACACAATCCATGAAACTATCACATATCGTTCCGATTGCCGCTGTACTTGCAGTTGTTGCACTTGCAGGTTGCGCAAATACCATACGCGGCGTGGGCGCCGATGCGGCCAACACCGTAAATGCTACGCAGAACGCCGGCCATCGCGTCGCCAAGGCTGCCAACTAATCTGTTGATTCAGATTAATTTTATTACTTAGTAGTCTATTCTTTATAGATGTTCTGAAAACGGCCGCGCCTGTCGCGGCCGTTTTCATATGCTTTAAGCGGAAAGCTGGTTGTGCTTGCGCTTCATGTAGGATTTGGCCGTTTCGACCGCGACGGCAGCATCGCGGCAATAGGCGTCAGCGCCGACAGCCTTGCCGAATTCCTCGTTGAGCGGCGCGCCGCCGACGAGAACGACATAGTCGTCGCGAATGCCCTTTTCCTTCATCGTGTCGATGACGACCTTCATATAGGGCATGGTCGTCGTCAGCAGGGCCGACATGCCGAGAATGTCTGGCTGATGCTCTTCGATGGCGGCGAGGTAGTTCTCGACGGGATTGTTGATGCCGAGGTCGATCACGTCAAAGCCGGCGCCTTCCATCATCATGCCGACGAGGTTCTTGCCGATGTCGTGAATGTCACCCTTGACGGTACCGATGACGAGCTTGCCCTGTTTTGGCGCTCCGGTCGCTGCAAGCAGCGGGCGCAGAATGAACATGCCGGCCTTCATCGCATTGGCCGAGAGGAGGACTTCGGGGACGAACAGGATACCGTCGCGGAAATCCTCGCCGACGATGCGCATGCCTTCGACGAGCGCCTCGGTGAGGACCCTGTAGGGTACCCAGCCGCGCTCAAGCAGGATGTTGGTGCCTTCTTCGATCTCTTCCTTCAAACCGTCATACAGATCGTCATGCATTTGCTCGACGAGTTCATCGTCCGAAAGCTCCGAAAGAATGATTTCATCATCGGCCATGGGTCTGCTTCCTTTCAAGCGTTATGCACAGGTCCGTAGCACAGAGCGACACTGGATAATATGGGTGCTTTGTCGCCCGCTGGCATTCGTTTAACATATCGGGCAAGTTGCTGAAAACGCATTGCTTAAAAGCGACCTTGTAAATGACGAAAACGACCGGATGTTTGTCTCCGATGCGCCATCATGTGCCGCACACGGAAACGCCCCCGCAGGCATGACGGTTAGGATTTGGTCTGATTGATTGGAAGTCTGCGCTTCGTGCGCCTGGAGAAAGACAATGATTGAGGAAACACCCGTCGATGCACCCGCGGAAACCGACACCGGCGGCGGACGCCGCAGTCGTGGCGCCAGTGGTGGCGCTGCCGCTCGTCGCGCGGCACGTTCCGGCGGTGGTCCCGGCAAATCGCTGACCTATATCACGCGCAAGATTCGCACCTACGAAGTGCTCGATGAAGAAGGACTGGCGCTGATCGAGGCCAATGCAGACACGGTGCTCGAAGAGACTGGCATCGAATTTCGCGACGACGCGGAAGCTTTGGCGCTGTGGAAGGAAGCGGGCGCCGACATCAAGGGCGAGCGCGTCCATTTTCCGAAAGGGCTGCCGCGGTCGCTTTTGAAGACTGCGCCCTCGATCTACACCCAGCATGCGCGCAATCCCGAACGTTCTGTCCAGATCGGCGGCGACGCGACGGTATTTGCGCCCGTCTACGGTCCGCCTTTCGTCCGCGACCTCGACGGCAATCGCCGCTATGCGACGATCGAGGATTTCAATAATTTCGTGAAACTCGCCTATATGGCGCCGTCGATCCATCATTCGGGCGGCACGGTGTGCGAACCGGTCGACGTGCCGGTCAACAAGCGCCACCTCGATATGATCTATGCCCATATCAAATATTCCGACAAGCCGTTCATGGGCTCGGTGACTGCGCCCGAGCGCGCTGAAGATACGATCGCCATGTGCAAGCTCGTATTCGGCGAGAACTATCTCGACGAAAATACGGTTTTGACCAGCCTGATCAATGCGAACTCGCCGATGGTGTTCGACGAGACGATGCTCGGTGCCCTGAAGGTCTATGCCCGCAATAACCAGGCGTGCATCGTTACGCCGTTCATCCTTGCCG
Organism: Phyllobacterium sp. SYP-B3895; assembly: GCF_009647635.1. NCBI lineage: Bacteria > Pseudomonadati > Pseudomonadota > Alphaproteobacteria > Hyphomicrobiales > Phyllobacteriaceae > Phyllobacterium > Phyllobacterium sp. SYP-B3895. Next base: position 612,900 of record NZ_WJIG01000003.1, read on the forward strand.
GCGCGATGAGCCCGGTGACTGTTGCCGGCACGCTCACCCAGATCCTGGCCGAAGTGCTGGCTGGCGCGGCCCTGACGCAGCTCATCCGGCCGGGCGCGCCGGTCATTTTCGGCACGTTCGCCTCGTCGATTTCCATGCAGTCGGGCGCGCCGACCTTCGGCACTCCGGAGCCGTCGCTGGTCTCCTATGGTGCCGCACAGCTCGCTCGCCGCCTTGGCCTGCCATTCCGTACAGGCGGCTCGCTTTGCGCGTCCAAGGTTTCGGACGCGCAGGCCGCCTATGAAAGCGCCAATACGCTGAATTCGACGCTGCTCGCCGGCACGAACTTCGTCCTCCATTCGGCCGGATGGCTCGAAGGCGGTCTGGTATCGTCCTATGAAAAGTTCATGATGGATATCGACCAGCTCGGCATGGCGCAGAAGTTTGCGGCCGGCGTCGATCTTTCGGAAAACGGCCAGGCGATGGACGCCATCCGCCAGGTTGGACCAGGCAGCCACTATCTAGGCTGCGACCATACGCAGGCGAATTTCCAGACGGCCTTCTACCGCTCGAACATCGCCGACAACAACTCTTACGAGCAGTGGCTGGCCGAGGGCGAAAAGCGCGCCGATCAGCGCGCCAACGAGCTCGCACGGCGCTGGCTCGATTCCTATGAGGCCCCGTATCTCGATCCGGCAATCGATGAATCTCTGAACGAGTATATCGCCAAGAAGAAGGCCTCGATGCCCGACGCTTTCACTTGAAAGAAGCCCGAGGACGGCCGGGCTAAAGTGGCCAATCTGATCCATAAAGAAGTCTGGGCCTCCGCAATCAAGGGTTCGGGCGAGGGATGAACTTTACATTCACGGCGACGGGCGTTGACGCCGATGCTTGATACGATCGCCGCCGCGCTGGAACCCCATGGGCTTGTTCCACGCGGCGGCTTCGTATTCGGCGCAGCAGATGACACCCCGGTCATGCCTGATGGCACGCGAGCCCGAAGCGTCGTTCTTGTGGGTCATTTCGGCTTGTCCATCTGGCCAGCGTTCACCGCCTGGCGTCGGGACAATCCGGGGGTAGCCAATCCGCTCGATACGTGGTCGAAGCAGGTCCTCAACGCGATCGCGAGCGAATTTGGCGGGTATGCCGTCTTCCCCTCGGACCGACCTTATCTGCCGTTCCAGCAATGGGCGATGCGCGCGGAAGGGTTGCGGCCGTCACCGCTCGGCCTGTTGATCCACCCGCAATATGGTCTCTGGCAGGCATTTCGCGGCGCACTGCTGTTTCCGCAATCCATCGCTTTTGCGCCGCTCCCCGAGAACGGGCATCCATGCGACGTCTGTGCGTCAAAACCGTGTCTCAGCGCATGCCCCGTTGATGCCTTTGACGGCGAAACTTATGCCGTGGCGCGCTGCCGCGATTATCTCGCAACGGAGCCAGGCCAGACCTGCATGGAAGGCGGCTGTCTTGCCCGGCTCGCGTGCCCGGTCGGACTGCAATACGCCTACCTTGGCGATCAGCAGCGCTTCCATATGGCCTTCGCGCGCTCTTAATCATTATTGCCACCAGAAATTTCATCTTGTTTTCAATATGTTGACTCGATTTACTGTCAAAAGATATATCTTTGACTTGAATAAAGATATATCGTTTGTTAGATATAACGCATTGAAGTACTAACTAGGAGAAATTCCCATGCATAATCATTGCAGACACAACCACGGCCATGGCGGCGATCACTGGTCGCGGATGGACAGGATGGCCGGCTCGCACGAAGGCGGCGGACGTTTCGGCGGTCGCGGTCGCGGCGGGCCTTTCGGCCGGCATCGTGGCGGCCCCTTTGGCGGACGCGGTCCGCGCATGTTCGATCCGGGCGCACTGCGTCTCGTCGTTCTTGGCCTGATCGCGGAAGAGCCGCGTCACGGCTATGACGTCATCAAGGCGCTCGAGGCGCGGTTCCAGGGCGCTTATAGCCCAAGCCCGGGTGCGATCTATCCGATGCTGCAGATGATGGAGGAGGCAGATCTCGTTACCTCCAGCACCAACGGCAACAAGCGGCTCTATACGATTACCGAGCAGGGCCTGGCTTATCTCGAAGAGAACCGCCCCGAACTCGACAAGATCAACGCGCAGCTCGACGACGCTTCCGGCGAAATACGCGGGGCGGCACTCGGCGAGGAGATGCACGCCTTGCGCTTTGCGCTCCATTCAAAGCTGCGCAGTGGTTCGCTTAACGCGGAAAAGGCCGAGCAGCTGCGCGAAATCCTCAAGAAGGTCCGTCGCGAGATCGAAGATCTCTGACACCTGTAAAAGCCAATAAAAAACCGGCAGCCTACGCTGCCGGTTTTTTTCTTCAAAGCCCGTTGACTATCCGCGGCGCCCACGACGTTCGCGCTTCGGCGTATCGTCCGCATGGGCAGCGAGCTTGTTGCGCATCGGTCCAATGGTCTCGATGATGGTCTCGACAGTCGGGCGCGGACCGCTGGTGTGGCTGTCGAGCGCCTTGCGCATGGCGGCGAGATGCTCGAACGAGGTTCCGCAGCAGCCGCCGACGATCTTGGCGCCGCCGTCAATTGCGAGGCGAGCATAGTTTGCCATCAGATCGGGCGTGCCCGAATAGAAGATTTCCGAGCCGCGAAATTCGGGGATGCCGCAATTGCCCTTGATCACGATGGTCGCTTCAGGATTTGCTTCGCTCATATCGAGAAGCGAGGCAAGGATATCGGATGCGCCGACGCCGCAATTGGCGCCAACCGCGACGGGCTTTGCTTCGAGACCTTCGGCAACGCCATGGATTTCCTTGGGCGGCAGGCCCATCATCGTCTTGCCGGCCGTATCGAAAGAGCCGGTATAGACGTAAGGCAATCCGACCTTGACCGCAGCTTCGGCAGCGGCGCGAATTTCGCCCGGGGCCGACATTGTTTCGATCCAGGCGACATCGACGCCGCCGGCCTTGAGGCCTTCGAGTTGCTCGGTAAAGGCTGCGACGGCATCTTCCTCGGTGAGCGCGCCGAGCGGTACGAGCAGTTCGCCGGTCGGACCGACCGAGCCCGCGACAATGACCTTGCGGCCGGCATTGTCTGCGACTTCGCGCGCCAGTTCGGCCGCCTTCTTGTTAAGCTCGAAGACGCGGTCCTGGGCATAATGCAGTTTCAGGCGATGCCGTGTCCCGCCGAAGGAATTGGTAAGGATGATATCGGCGCCGGCATCGACAAAGCCCTGGTGCAGGGCAGTGATCTTTTCGGGCTTGGCTTCGTTCCAGAGCTCCGGAGCTTCACCCGCTTCCAGGCCCGATGCAAAGAGGTTCGTGCCTGTCGCGCCATCGGCAAGGAGAACACCCTTTTCGGCGATAAGGTCGGCAAGCGGATTGTGAATGGTCATGGGAACGTCCCTTAAAACAAGTTAGATAACCATATAAGGAAGTCTTTATATGTGGTCAATGCTTCTTTGCGACATCGGGGCTCGCGAGCGGTCGTAAACCGTAAAGCTGCTAAGTGACCTTGAGCGACGAAATATAACCCGCAACCTCGTGGGCATTGACCTTGGCGACGCGGATCAGCCCGTCAAAGTGACGCTGCATGGTGAGCACCGCCTCGGTCGTATAGAGCACGAGGTACATCTCGCCGACGAAGATGGCGGCGCGGTAGGGGCCGAATACCGTATAGGGAACCGAATAGCGCTCGCGCCCATCGTACAGATAGAGGCGGAACGATGGATAGAGTTCGTCCACCAGCGACGCCATATGTTCAAGTTGCTCGACGCGGACCTTGCGCGGCAGGTCACCCCAAAGGCTGCAGCCCGCGGCGAAATCGTGCAAGGTCTGGAACGGCATGCATACTTCCATGTCCGTACCGGGCTGGCGGTTATAGTCGAGGCGGAATGCCGTTTCGCTCATCTGTATGGCTGGATCGCGATGGACCATCAGGGTTTCATAGGCGATCACCGCTTGCGTGCGTAGAAGATCGGGGATACGGGCCGGCACATAACGTATCTTCGTGCCTGTGGCCTCGGCATGCCATTTGACCAGCAAGGTCTGGTTGTCGAACCCTTCCTCGATTTCAAGGCTTGGCCGCAGTTCGCCGGTAATGCCCTCGTCCTGGCTGAGGCCAAGCAGCCAGTCGAGCGATACGGAATGCCGTTCGGCGATGTTGAGCAGCGTTTCCACGCGGGGGAGGCGAGTCGATTGCCCGGAGAGCAACTGGGAGAGTGCAGAGCGGTCTATGCCAACGGAAGCCGCGAATGCGGATTGATTTTCACCGCTGCGGGTAAGCAGGCTCTTGATCCGCTCCTGAAAAAGCCGTGCAAGGTCGCGCTTGTCCATGAAAACACTCGGTTGTTTATAATATACAACAAGTGCGCCATTTGGTGACCAAAATCAACACTTTCTCACAATAATCGCATTGCTGACAGTTCCTGACAATGAGACCATGAAAATCATGGAATCAGAAAGACATACCGAAATACCCGCCTCCCGATCTCAACACCCGCGAAAACACCCCGGCATTGAGTGGCCAACCATTGCACTGCTCACAGCATGCTATGGAATGTGGTTCATAGGGGGATATTATCTCTATCCGAGCCTGCCGATCGTCGCGCTGACACTCATGGGGATCGCTGTCGCGTTTCATTCATCCTTGCAGCATGAAGCCCTTCATGGTCATCCGACCCGCAGTGGCATGATCAATGAACTCCTCGTTTCGCTGCCGCTCGGCCTTGTCTTTCCCTATCGGCGCTACAAGCATCTGCATCTCAAGCACCATGCGGACGAGCGCTTGACCGATCCCTACGATGACCCCGAAAGCTATTACCGTGCGCTCGGTGACTGGGAAAAACTGCCGGGCTTTGTCAAAGCATTGCTCAACTTCAACAATTCGCTGGTCGGCCGCGTTGTCCTCGGCCCGTTTCTCATGGTGGTCGGTTTCGTCATCACCGAGATCAAGCTCGTAAGGGGCGGCGACAAGAAAACGCAAACGGCATGGGTGCTGCATGGCCTTGGCCTTGTGCCGATGCTCGCGATCGTTTGGTTTGTCTTCGGAATTCCCGTTTGGCTTTACGCGTTGACGTCCGTCTATCTGGGCCTTGCGATCATCTCGATCCGCAGCTATTGCGAACACCAGTGGTCGGAACGCCCGGACGGGCGGACGGTTATCGTCGAAAAATCGCCCTTGGCGTTGATCTTCCTTAACAACAATCTTCACTTCGTCCATCATAACCGTCCGACTGTACCTTGGTACGATTTGCCGGGGCTTTACAGCGAACAGCGTGATGAATGGCTGAGGATGAATGGAGGCTATGTCTTCCGCAACTACTTCGAGATTCTGCGTGCTTACGCATTCAGACAGAAGCAGGATGTCGTTCACCCGGTGCTGCGCCGCGAATTGGCTCCCGGCCGCGCTTTCCGGCCTCGGGCACATGGCATCAGCTTGCAGGGCGGTTCGACCGTTCCCATTCCAGCCGAGCCTCCCAAAGAGTAGCTGCGCATGACGTTGATTGCGGCCTTGCCGATGTATGACTGGCCGGAAATGCAATCGGAACTTCATGCGCAATGGCAAAGAATGCGCGGCGTGCTGCTAGACAATGGCTATGATGCGCCGGAAAAGCTCGTTTCCCGCAATGGCGACCTTCCGGCGGTTCCAGGCGGCATCAGAGACCGGTCAGGCAATTTGATTTCGCCTGACCCAGCTACATTGCCTCCCGACGAACTCTACCTGCCGACCTTGTGGCTCCATCCGGCATTGCTGATCACACAGACATGCTGGGGGCCGATGGAACTCGGGATTCAATCCCACGTTCACCTTGCCGGGCAGGATGACTATTCGGGCATTGAGGGTGGGGACGGCGCGCTTTATTCGAGTGCGCTCGTCATGCGGCGCGGCGAGGGGCGGGCGGCAGTCGCTGCGCCGGAAGACGGCAAGCCCATACTGCCGCTGGAACTGCTGCGCGGCAAACGCTTTGCCTTCAACAGCCACGATTCAATGTCTGGCTATCTGGGGCTGCAACGCGACCTGGTGGCGACGGGTGAATCACTTGCGATATTTGCCGGCGAACTCCAGACCGGCGGACACCGCGCCTCCGTGGCTGCTGTGGCGTCCGGCAAGGCGGATGTAGCCGCTATCGACTGCAAATCCTGGGCAAGAAGCCAGCGCTTTGACGCGGCGGCAGCCACACTTGCCGTTGTCGGCTGGACCGGCAGGCGCAAGGGCCTGCCGTTTATTTCCGCGCTGCCGCTACCCGCGCATCTTTTCGCCTGAGGGATCGAATGGCGGCTCGAGATTGATGCGGGCGGGGCGCCGAACACCGAGAATCTCCACCTCGAACAGGCCATTGGATTCGTTTGATGCGAGTTCCGCCGGCACGTAACCCTGCGCCATCGAATGCTGCACGAAATGGGCGTAGCCACCGGACGTGACCCAGCCGACAACGCGCCAGTCGCCCCGTACGGCGCCCTTGTCACTCGCATCCGAGACGACAGCACCGGACGCATCGAAGCGGGGAGCGCCGACGCCATGGCCGGCCTGGACCGTACCGTAGTCCTTGGAGACCTTGGCCCAGATCGGCTCGTCGCCCATCACATCCGCGGCGCCTTCGCCGTGCGGCACGTCGATGAGGAAGGAAACCCGGCGCAGCTTCGTGCTCGTCCCGGCGTCGAACTCGGCTTTTTCCCTGGCGGCATGTTCGCGGCCGATGAAATCGTTCTTCGACAGCTTGATGAAGCGATCCATCGATCCCTCATAGCCGCCGTAGATGGGGCGAAGCTCGCGGAACCACGTGGGGAAGTTCTTTTCGAGCCGCATGGAGAGCAGGGCGCGCATGCCGAAATCGACAATGCCGAACGCGGCCCCCTCGTCCTTGATCGCCTTGTAGACGAGGCGCTGATAGGCAGGTTCCATCCAGATTTCGTAGCCAAGGTCACCCGTATACGAAATGCGATTGACCTTGCACGGCGCGCCGCCAACGGCCATTTCGCGGAAATCCATGAACCGGAAGGCGGCATTCGACACGTCTTCGTCGACGAGCTTGGCAAGAAGGTCGCGCGACTTCGGCCCGGCGATCGCAAGACCGACCAGTGTCTGGTCGAAGCGGTGGATATGCACTGAGCCATCCTTCGGCTGCTGCTTCTGGAACCAGCGCATATGATAGCGCTGGGCGGCAGACGAGCCCCAGATCAGGAAGCGGTCGTCGGCCGCCTTGGCGATGGTGAAGTCGCCGATGAGCTTGCCCTCTTCGTTGAGCATGGGCGTCAGGACGAGCCTTCCAACTTTGGGCATCGTATTCGTCATCAGGCGCGACAGGAACGCTTCGGCGCCGCTGCCGGTTACTTCGTACTTTGCGAAGTTGGCAATCTCGGTCACGCCGACGCCGGCGCGTGTCGCCCTTACCTCGTTGCCGATATGCTCGAAATCGTTGGAGCGATGATAGGAGACGATGTCGCGCGCTTCAGTGCCCTTTGGCGCAAACCAGAGCGGGGTTTCAAGGCCCCAGGAATCGCCCATGACGGCATTCTGCGCCAGCATCGTGTCGTAGAGCGGCGTGGTTTGCTGCGGCCGCGCCGCGGGCAACTCCTCGTTGGGGAAACGGATCGAGAAGCGCCGAGAATAGTTCTCGCGCACCTTGGCGTTGGTGTAGCGCAACGTCGCCCATTCGCCGAAACGCGCCACGTCCATGCCCCAGACGTCGAAGCCGGGTTCGCCATGCACCATCCAGTTGGAGAGCGCGAGCCCGACGCCGCCGCCCTGACTGAAACCGGCCATGACGGCGCATGCCGTCCAGTAATTGGTAAGGCCGGGTACTGGGCCGACCAGAGGATTGCCATCCGGCGCAAAGGTGAAGGGGCCGTTGATGATCTGCTTGATACCCGCCTTCTCGATGCCGGGGAAATGCTTGAAGCCGACTTCGAGGGACGGGGCAATGCGGTCGAGATCGGGCGCCAGAAGCTCGTGGCCGAAATCCCATGGCGTGTTGACCGGAGACCAGGGCTTTGCTGCCTTCTCATAGGTGCCGAGCAGGATGCCGTTCCGCTCCTGGCGGGTATAGATCTCGCCCTTGAAATCCATGACGCCGATGAGTTCGCGGCCCGTGGACTTATTGAATTCCATAACCTCCGGAACGTCTTCGGTGAGAAGGTACATGTGTTCCATGGCAAGGACCGGCAGTTCGAGCCCGACCATGCGCCCGACTTCGCGGGCCCAGAGACCACCGCAGTTGACGACGTGCTCCGCCTTCACGGTGCCCTGTTCGGTGACAACGTTCCAAGTGCCATCGCTATCCTGCGTAAGTTCGACGACGCGGTTACGCAAGGTAATTTCAGCACCGAGCTTGCGCGCGGCCTTGGCATAGGCATGGGTGGTCCCGGAAGGGTCGAGATGGCCCTCGACCGGGTCCCACATGGCGCCGACGAAATTCGTCTCGTCCATGAGCGGGAACATGGCCTTGGCCTCCGATGGCGTGATCAGCTCCGTATCCATGCCGAGATAGCGGCCGCGCGCATGGGCGAGCCGCAGGAAATCCATGCGCTCCGGCGAATCCGCCATCATGACGCCGCCTGTCAAATGCAGGCCGCAGGACTGTCCGGAAAGCTCCTCGATTTCCTTGTAGAGGCTGACCGTATAGGCCTGGAGCTTGGCAACGTTGGGATCGCCATTGAGCGTATGGAAACCGCCGGCGGCATGCCAGGAAGAGCCGGACGTCAGTTCCGAGCGTTCGATCAGCATCACATCGGTCCAGCCGGCGCGCGCAAGGTGGTAAAGCACCGAACACCCAACGACGCCACCGCCGATGACAACTGCTTTAACGTGCGATTTCATACTCTTGTGCCTCGTATGTGGAAAAGTGATTCAATGCGTTGAGACTTCGATTCAAGCGATCAGAAATCCGTGGGCGCGCCGCCTTCTGATTTGCGGCGGGCGACGAAGGCGTTGATGGCCTCTTCGACCGCAGGGTCGATTTCGGGCTTCTGGTAGGTTGCAAGGCGCTCCTTCCAGATGCGGTTGGCCTTCTCGATCGCAATCGGCGAGCCAGCCTCCTGCCAGGTTTCATAATTGCGCCAGTCGGAGATGATCGGTGCGTAGAAGGCGGTCTTGTAGCGCGACTGTGTATGAGCCGTGCCGAAGAAATGACCGCCGGGGCCTACATCGCGCATGGCATCGACGCCGAGCGCATCTTCGGAAAGATCGAGCGGGGTCAAGAACTCTGCCACCATCTGCAGGAGGTCGAAATCGAGGATCATCTTCTCATAGGAGCAGCAAAGGCCGCCTTCGAGCCAGCCGGCGGAATGCAGCATGAAGTTGCCACCGCCCTGGATGGCGCCCCAGAGTGAGAAGACCGATTCGTAGGCGGCTTGCGCGTCCACGGTATTGGCGGCGCAGACATTGGAGGTGCGATAGGGAATTCCGTAGCGGCGGGCAAGCTGACCGCCGACCAACTGCGCCTTCATGTATTCGGGCGTGCCGAAGGCCGGCGCGCCGGACTTCATGTCGACATTGGACGTAAAGCCGCCATAGCCGACGGGAGCGCCTTTCCTCACCATCTGCGTGAACGAGATTCCGGCAAGCGCTTCCGCATTCTGCTGCACGAGGGCACCGGCAATCGTCACCGGAGCCATGGCACCGGCGAGGGTAAAGGGCGTTACGATGACGATCTGGCCTTTGCCCGACATCTGGATGATGCCTTCCATCATCGGTATGTCGAGCTTGAGCGGGGAATTGGTATTGATGATCGTATAGCAGGATGGCTCCTGCTGAAGCTGTTCGTGGCTGACACCGCGCGCGAGGCGGGCGATCTCGATACCGTCCTGATTGCGCTCCTTGCCGAGCGAATAGATGTGGAACGCCTTGTCGCTGAGCGTCGTAAGGTCGCGGATGCATTCGAGATGCCGAACGGACGGGTGAATATCGATCGGTTCGACCGGATAGCCGCCGGTCGTGTTGATGATATTGTGCATCTGGGCGAGCTTGATGAAATTACGGAAGTCGGCCTGGTTGCCGGAGCGCCGGCCATTGTCGGTATCCGAGCAGTTCGGCGCCGAACCCATCTGCGCGAAGATGAGATTATTGCCGCCGAAGCGGACATTGTGGGCCGGGTTGCGGGCATGCAACGTGAATTCGGATGGCGCATAGCCGACATATTCAAGGATCATGTCCTTGTCGAAGCGAACCCGCATCGAGCCGGGGCGAACGTCAGCGCCGGCGCTCTTCATGATTTCGCGCGCGCCGTCATGCAAAACCTCGACGCCGATTTCCTGCAGGACGCGCAGCGACGCGTCGTGGATCGATTCGAGTTCGTCGTCCGAGACGATCTTGGTCGGCGTGAACGGAATTTTCAGCTGGCGAAACGGCGGCTGGTCGAAGGCTCCGCTTTCGGTGCTGCGCGGCCGGGCTCGTCCGCCCCGTCGTCCGTGATCCCGCGCTGACGTGTTGGTTTCGATCTCGATTGCCGGTTCGCTCATTGCCCATGCCCTTCGCTTGCACGTCTTGCGTGCGCTGTTGCCACTATCGCCAGAGCGGCATTGTGCGTGCGCGGCGTGAGCGACGCCGAGCGCAAAGGAAGCGACATGGTGTGGGGTGGGTCGCTGGGGCCAGAGTTGGGCGGATCAAGGGCGGTTCTTGGAGTTCGTCCACACCCCCTTTGTCCTGCCGGGCAAAGGGGGTGAAACGACCCCACATATAGCAACTACAGTATCCCTACTCCGCAGCGGCCTTCGACGTCAGGTGGCTGATTGGCGTAACCATCGCCTGGATCAGGTTGTTCATGCTGATGACGCCGGTCGGCTTGCCATTGTCATCGATGATCGTCGCATATTGCTGGTTGGCGTCGGTCATCGTCTTGGCGGCTTCCTCGAGGATCGTGCCCGTGCGCACTGTGACGCTGCCGCTCGTGGCCGGAGCGCCCGCTGGCGTTGCGATCGTATCGACCATGATGACCCGGCCGCGATTCACTTCCTTGACGAAGTTGGAAATGTATTCGTCCGCGGGCTGCAGCACGATGTCCTGGCCGGTGCCCTGCTGCACCACTTCACCGTCGCGCAGGATGGCGATGCGATCGCCGAGGCGCAGCGCCTCGTCGAGATCGTGGGTGATGAAAACGACGGTCTTGCGGATTTCCTTCTGCAGATCGAGAAGCACCGACTGCATATCCATGCGAATGAGCGGATCGAGCGCCGAGAAGGCTTCGTCCATCAGGAGGATCGGTGCGTCGTTGGTCAGCGCACGGGCAAGACCCACGCGCTGCTGCATGCCGCCCGACAACTGGTTGGGGTAGTGGCCCTCAAATCCTTTGAGGCCGACACGCTCGATCCAGCGACGCGCCTGTGCTTCCTGCTTGTCGCGGGGAAGCCCCTGGATCTCGAGGCCATAGACCGTGTTGTCGAGGACGGTGCGGTGAGGAAGCAGCGCAAACTTCTGGAACACCATCGCGGTCTTGTGGCGACGAAATTCGCGCAGATCGTTCTGGTTCATTTTGCAGACATCGGCGCCGTCGATGATCACCTCGCCGGAAGTCGGGTCGATAAGCCGGTTGATGTGGCGGATAAGGGTCGATTTACCCGACCCTGAAAGCCCCATGACAACCTGTATGCAGCCCGCCGGCATGTCGATGTTGATGTCCCTGAGGCCGAGCACGTGCCCATGCTGTTCGTTGAGTTCGGTCTTGGACATGCCCTTCTTGACGGCTTCGACGTAACTGACGGGTCTCTGGCCAAAAATCTTGTAGAGATTCTTGATCTTGATGCCTGCACCCTGGACCGAACGATCAGCCATGGACCACCTCCTGATGCTTCTGAAGACGCTTGCCATAGGCCTGACTAACGCGGTCGAAAATGATGGCGATGCCGACAATGGCAAGGCCGTTGAAAAGCCCGAGTGAGAAGAACTGCCCGTTGACGGAGCGCAGCACCGGCTGCCCAAGGCCCTGGACGCCGATCATCGAAGCAATGACCACCATTGCCAGAGCCATCATGATCGTCTGGTTGATACCGGCCATGATTGTCGGGAGGGCGAGGGGGATCTGCACGTTCTTGAGACGTTGCCAACTCGATGAACCGAACGCATCAGCGGCTTCGAGGACGTCCTTGTCGACGAGCCGGATACCGAGGTTGGTGAGGCGGATCATTGGCGGGATGGCGTAGATCACCACCGCTATGAGGCCCGGCACCTTGCCGATGCCCAGAAGCATGACGACGGGGATAAGGTAGACGAAGCTCGGCATCGTCTGCATCACGTCGAGAATGGGATTGACCACGCGCTGGAAACTGTCTGACCGGGCCATGATGATGCCGATCGGAATGCCGACGAAGATCGAAACGACGGTGCCGACGAAGATCATGGCGATGGTCTTCATCGCATCGCTCCACATGTCGAAATAGCCGATGAGGAGGAGCGTGATGATGGTGCCGGCAACGATTTTCCAGTTACGGCTGGCGATCCAGGCGATGCCGCCGATCAACAGCAGCATGATCGGCCACGGCGTCGTCGTCATGAAGCGCTCGGCCTCAATGAGGAAATACTGCAGCGGCTGAAAGAACGATTCGATGATGTCGCCATATTCGCGGGTGAAGGCCTTGAAGCCTTCGTCCATGGCCTTCTTGAGGTTGCGCAGCGTGTCATCATTCATGTTCGGGAATGAATATAACCAATCCATGTTGGTATCCCCTTCATTGGGCCATTGAGGCTCGTTCTCTCTAATGACCGAAGCGCCGGACGATTATACGTACAGCCTGTTCCAGCGAGGTAATGGATTGCGGCAGGACCGGTGCCCTGCCGCAAGACATTATTATTGTACGGCAGCCTTGATCTTCTCGGCGGCTTCCGGAGAGACCCACTTGGACCAGGTCGCCTCGTTGTTTTTCAGATAGTACTTGGCGCCATCTTCGCCCGTCGCCTGGTTGTCGACCATCCATGCTAGAAGCTTGTTGGCTTCCTCGGTCGAGATCTGGCGCTTCTTCAGATATTCGAAGGCATCGCCGGCGCTGTCGGCAAACTTCTTGGTGACGATCGTGAAGATATCAGCCTTCGGCCAGCCATTCGGCTTTGGATCCGGGCAATCCGCGATGGCGTTGCAGCGGTTCCATTCCTTTTCGTCCCATGCCACGCCATTGTCGAGCTTGACCATCGGATACTTGCCGAGTATGGCGGTCGGACCCCAATAATAGCCAAGCCAGGGTTCCTTGCGCTCATAGGCCTTGGCGATCGAGCCATCGAGGCCCGCAGCCGAACCCGTATCGACAAGGGTGAAGCCGTGCTTGTCGCCCTCAAAAGCCTTGTAGAAGTTCGTCGTGGTGATCTGGCAGGCCCAGCCTGACGGGCAGTTGAAGACTGCGCCCTTCTTCGGATCTTCCGGAGCAGGGAACAGTTCTGGATGCTTCATGGCATCGGCAATGGTCTTGATATCGGGGTGGGCATCCGCGAAATATTTGGGGATCCACCAGCTTTCCGTGCCGCCTTCGGTGATCGCCGGTGCAGCGTAGACGAGCTTGTTTTCCTTGACCGCCTTTTCAAGCGGCTCGCGGACGGCATTGAGCCAGCCCTCGGGGGCGATGTCCGGCTGACCCTTTTCGATCATGGACGTGAAGGTTGGAACAGTATCGCCCGCTACGAGCTCGGCGTCGCATCCATAGCCTTCGCTCAGGATGATCTTATCGAGATTGGCAAGTGCCTCGGCCGATTGCCAGTTCATGTTGGCAATAGTAACGGTGCCGCATTCCGCAGCCGAAGCCGACGCGGAGTAGCCGAAAAACCCAGCGGCAATCAGAAAAGTTGAAGCAAGCAGCTTCTTCATGTTCTTTATCTCCCACTCTTTGACAGTTCACCCGGTAACGAATTCTAACTTGGTACTGCCTTACCTAGTCGTTCGCTTATGTGCCATTTGGCATTCTTATCCCGTCAGAATGCAATGGAATCATCGAATTAATGCGGTGTATCGCGACAAGCCCTGTCGATATAGCGACGCCGGGATAAAGGATGCGACACCAAACGGCACATGGCTCCATCAGGTATCGTAACAAGGGTTTAAACGAAAGATCAACGCTTTAGACGATCTGCCTGCACGATCGGCGGATTTGCCTGCCTCGATCCGGCCCCTACCGATATTTTCCGCACGGCATGAAACCATTTTGCCCGCCGAAGGTTTGCAATGGGCCTGCCAACGAAAAGGAACTCCCGATGAAATCTGAGCTGAAGACTGGACGCCAAACCCGTGACCTGCAATTGGCATCGATGGTAATTGCCATGCGCGTGCCGATGATGATGCTGGAGGCGATGAGCGAGAAGGGTGGCGGCGCAGAAACGCACCGGGCCGTTTCGGAAAAAGTGGCGGCGTCCGTGGATGGTGTCGTGTCCGCGCAGATTTCTCTCATGAACTCCGCAGCGACGTTCTGGTTTGACGTCATGCGCGGCAGGTCGCCCGCAAGCCTCGTTTCCGAAGCCGCCAACAAGGCTGCCGCAGCGGCATTGCGGCCGGGCAGAAAGACGTTGCAGGCAAACTACAAACGACTTGTTCCCGGGAGCTGAACAGCTTTTCCGTTAGCGTCACGCTTGGTTTTCGACGGTGATTTTATAAAACTTACCTTTCTGTAAGGGCGAGGTATGCCGTTCCGGCATGGTGACCATGCGAAAATGCAAGGGTTCCTGCTGTAAATGCGACATGCCATGGCGAAATTTCGTGATCAAACTTTGAGCAAAAAGCGCATTTGAGCGGCAACAACTCATTTCCTTTCGAGGTCGCCAAAATGCTCTACATTTTCAATCGCAATAACCGCGTGCACATTTCGTGGAATGCAACCGAAAAGCGCAACGCTCCGTCCAGCAATTCTAAGAGCGGTATCGGCTCGGCATTGTCCTTCATCTGGACCCGTTCGGCCGGCTAATCGATCGACGAGACGGCATGTGAACCGCTGCCTCCGAGGTGGCGGTTTTTCTTTGCTCGGAATTTCCGAAGGATGCAAAAAAACCGCCCCGTTCACGATGGAACAGCGCGGTTTTTGCCAAGTTACGCATGGCAGTTCTGCCGAACTCAACGCGGGCAGAAAATTACAGCTCCGGTACGCGGTACCTGATCCGGAGCGGGGAACAGGTTTGACCCTGCTCGCCCGTAAAGTTTTAGCCGGACATCGTTACCGCGAGGTTATCGAGAGCTTAAGCAAATCTAAATTTGCGACTTTTCTGCCAGGATTGTGATCAGCCTTCGCGCTTGGCGTCGCGCAAATAATTGATAATGCCGGAGAAATCCGATCCTTCATTGCCCGCTGCCCCGAACTCGGCATAAAGCGCCTCGGCATGGGCGCCGAGCGGCGTTGCTGCGCCAACACTTGTCGCCGCCTCCTGCGACAATTTAAGGTCCTTGAGCATGAGCGCGGCAGCAAAGCCGGGCTTATAGCCATTGTTGGCCGGAGAGCTCGGCACCGGTCCCGGTACCGGACAATAGGTCGTCAGAGACCAACATTGGCCGGAAGATGTGGAGGCAACGTCGAACAGCGCCTTGTGTGATAGCCCAAGCTTCTCGGCCAGCGTGAAAGCTTCGCTGACACCGATCATCGAAATGCCGAGGATCATGTTGTTGCAGATTTTGGCCGCTTGGCCGTTGCCCGCTTCGCCGCAATGAACGATCCGCCCGGCCATCGGTTTCAGGATCGGTTCGGCTTTGACGAAGGCTCCATCGGAACCGCCCACCATGAAGGTGAGGGTGCCCGCCGCCGCGCCGCCAATGCCGCCTGAGACCGGTGCATCGACGGACAACAGTCCGTTCTCCGTCGCGATTGCATGCGCCTTGCGGGCGGAGTCGACGTCAATCGTCGATGAATCGATGAACAGCGCGCCGCTTCGTGCTGCCTTGGCAACCGCTTCGTACACCGACAGCACTTGCTTGCCGGCCGGGAGCATCGTAATGACGACATCGGCCCCGGCGACGGCAGCTTTGGCATTGTCTGCAATCGTTACGCCGTTGCCCCGCGCGGTATCGAGGTTTTCGGACACGAGATCGAACCCGAGTACCTTATGGCCTGCCTTGACGAGATTGGCGGCCATCGGATTGCCCATATGTCCAAGGCCGATAAAAGCGATAGTCGTCATCGCACTTCTCCCTCAATTTGAAATTTCAACGGCCCGTCATGTGCCGCGCGATGATTACCCGCATGATTTCGTTCGTGCCTTCCAGGATCTGGTGCACCCGCAAGTCACGTACCAGTTTCTCCACGCCATAGTCGTGCAGGTAGCCATAGCCGCCATGGATCTGCAGAGCGTCGTTGGCGATATCGAACCCCTTGTCGGTGACGAAGCGCTTGGCCATGGCGGACCATTTGGAAGCGTCGTGGGCTTTGCGGTCAAGCTTCGATGCCGCTGTGTAGAGCAGCATGCGGGCAGCCGAAAGCTCTGTCTCCATATCGGCAAGCTTGAACTGAAGCGCCTGGAACTGATTGATCGCCTTGCCGAACGCCTTGCGCTCACTGGCATAGACCAGCGCCTTGTCGAGGGCCGATTGCGCGCCGCCAAGCGAGCATGCCGCAATGTTGAGCCGCCCGCCGTCGAGCCCGCCCATGGCAATGCGGAAGCCGTCACCTTCCTCGCCGAGCCGGTTGGCAACTGGGATGCGGCAGTTCTCGAAGATGACCTGGCGGGTGGATTGGGCGTTCCAGCCCATCTTGTATTCATTGGCGCCAAAAGAAAGGGGCGCATCTTTCGGGACGACCAGCGCAGAGATGCCCTTCGGTCCATCCTCGCCGGTGCGCACCATCGTCACGTACAGGTCGGAATCGCCGGCGCCCGAAATGAACTGCTTGGCGCCGTTGAGAATGTATTGATCGCCCTCACGCACCGCGCGGGTCTTCAGGGCGGCAGCATCGGAACCGGAGTTCGGCTCAGTCAGGCAATAGCTTGCAAGCCACTCCATTGATGTCAGGCGCGGAACGAAGCGTTGACGTTGCTCCTCGCTGCCGAACGTGTCGATCATCCACGCGCCCATGTTGTGGATGGAAATGAATGCCGAGAACGCCGGACAGGCGGCGGCGAGCGCCTCGAAGATCAGCACGGCATCGAGCCGCTTCAGGCCTGAACCGCCGACATCCTCGCGCACGTAGATGCCCCCCATGCCGAGCGGTCCAGTCTCGCGGATGACATCGGCGGGAAAGTGCTTGTCGCGATCCCACGCCAGCGCGCTCGGCGCGACGCGGTCGGCGGCGAAGGCGCGCGCCATGGCCTGGATCGCCAGTTGATCCTCATTGAGTTCGAACTGGCCAGCGGTCGAATCAACGCTACTGTCCATGGCACCCTCCCTGCATTTCTTATTGCCTGCCACTCTATCCCAAGCTTCCCGGGGCGCAACGTCCAAGGCAGGACTAGGAAGAGAAAGACATATCCGCTACTCAAAGCCCATGACGCGCGCAATCATGTTGCAGGGAACCGGTTCAGATGTTGGGAAATCCGTCCTCGTGGCGGGTCTGTGCCGGCTTGCGCACAAGCGCGGGCTGGTCGTCCGGCCGTTCAAGCCGCAGAACATGTCGAACAATGCGGCGGTCAGCGATGACGGCGGCGAGATAGGCCGCGCGCAATGGCTGCAGGCGCTGGCCTGCGGTGTGCCGTCCTCCGTCCACATGAATCCCGTGCTCCTGAAGCCGCAGTCGGAAACCGGCAGCCAGATAATCGTGCAAGGCAAGGTCTGGGGCCATGCGAAGGGCAGGGACTACCAGAAGCTCAAGGGGCAACTGCTCGATGCCGTGATGCAGTCCTTTGACATTGTTTGCGATGGAGCCGATCTCGTCATCGTCGAGGGCGCGGGGTCGCCTGCCGAAATCAATCTGCGGGCAGGCGATATCGCCAATATGGGCTTTGCAACCCGCGCCAATGTGCCGGTCGTTCTCGTCGGCGATATCGACCGCGGCGGCGTCATCGCATCGATTGTCGGCACCCATGCAATTCTGCCGCCGGAGGATCGCGCCGCGATCATCGGATATATCATCAACAAGTTTCGCGGCGACGTCTCGCTCTTCGACGAGGGGTTGAAGGCAATCACCCGGTTCACCGGGTGGCCTTCATTTGGCGTCGTGCCATGGCTGAAGGATGCTTCCCGGCTTCCCGCGGAAGATTCCGTCGTCTTGGAGCGATTGGTAAAGGGGAAGGGCCGCGCACTGAAAGTCGCGGTGCCGGTGCTTGACCGCATCGCCAATTTCGACGACCTCGATCCGCTGATGGCCGAGGCGGATGTCGATGTCGTGTTTGTTCGAAGCGGCGAGCAACTGCCCGTCGATGCAGGTCTCGTCATCATCCCGGGGTCGAAATCGACGATCGGCGATCTTCTACGCTTCCGGGAAAACGGCTGGGACAAGGACCTTGACCTTCACCGGCGTCGCGGCGGCTCGATCATGGGAATATGCGGTGGCTATCAGATGCTCGGACGCACGGTGCGCGACCCTGAGGGCATCGAAGGTGCGGCGACGGAAATCGAAGGTCTCGGCCACCTCGATATCGAAACGGTGATGGAGCCGGAAAAGACCGTTCGCAATGTTGCGGCTCATTCGCTGCAATATGACGTGCCGCTGAGCGGCTATGAAATCCATCTCGGCAAGACGACCGGCCCGGATTGCAGCCGCCCGACGGCGATGATCAACGGCGTTGAGGATGGCGCGATTTCTGCCGACGGCAAGGTCTTCGGGACCTATATGCACGGGCTTTTCGGCACCGATGCCTATCGCTCCGCCTTGCTGCGTTCGCTGGGAATCAACGCCAATGCCTTCGACTACAGGGCGGGCGTCGATGCTGCGCTCGATTCGATAGCCGACCAACTGGCAGAAGTCCTCGACTTGCAGGCGTTGCTGCCACGTTGAGTGTGTAGACAAGATCATGTAGATTAACTTCGATGGTTTATCTACATGTTCAAGGGCTAGAATGACAATCAATGTCACCAATGAAGAGGCGGATGAACTGACCCGCAGGTTTGCGAAAATCGAGGAGGTCAGCATTACCGAGGCAATCGTCATCGCCATGCGCGAAGCGATTGAAAACCGCATGAAAGCGGAGACGCCGCGAGAAACCGCAGCGCGTCTGCGCGCGCGCCACAAAATCAAACTCGATGACAAAGCGCGAAAGCCGTTGCCGAAATCGGCTTTCGACGCAATGTGGGATGATTGATCGTGTACGTCGATGCTTGCGCGCTCGTGGCGATACTTGCTGATGAGGCAGAGGCGGCGCGAATCTCGGATGCACTGGTTGGCGCGACAAAGCGGTTTACGTCGCCAGTCGCGGTGCTCGAAGCTGTCCTCGCCTTGTCGCGTCCGGACAAGTTCAATCTTCCCGTTGCCGAGGTCGAAAGCCTGGTCACCGAGTTTCTCGAGGTTAGAGGCATCGAACTGCTTGACCTTCCCCCAACCAAACAAGCCACGCGTCTCGCTCTCGCTGCTGCGCACTTGTACGGCAGGGCCGGCGGGGGCTAAATCTCGGCGATTGCCTGCACTATGCCTGTGCAAAATATTATCGGGTGCCCATCCTGGCGACGGATGACGAATACAGGAACACCGATCTCGAAGTGGTCCCTTGACCATAGTAAAGCGAAAAACGTCTCGCGGTTTCGTTTGACATTCTTGGCGCTTGGTGAATAACGTTCAACCCATGATTGGTTCCCGTTCGGCCAAAGGCCATGGGATCAAAAGGGAATGCGACGGCCGTACCCATCAGGGCGGCCCTACCGCAGCCGACCCCGCGACTGTAGAGCGGCGAGGATTTATGCCAAGGCCTGAAGGCGCAAGCCGAGGGCAGCCACTGGGAAACCGGGAAGGCGGCATTGATCCTGCGACCCGCGAGCCAGGAGACCTGCCAGTCATAGGGCAATGGTGCCCAAGACCGAAGGGGAAAGTCCCTTCTGGCCCTGCACGGAGGTTGTTATGGCTGCACGTACTTCGACTACGATATCTCTCCCGCTCGCATCGCGTCTGACGACGGCGGTGGTTTCAATGCTGCTCGGCGTGTTCATCGTTTATGGCGTGGGTCTGTCCCATTCCGAAACGCTGCACGATACGGCGCACGATACCCGCCATTCCTACGGATTCCCCTGCCACTGAGGTTGGAGCCCGGCTGGATGTAATGATTCGGCCGCCACCGCTTAAGCATTGAAAACTGAGGGTTTATCTGGTCCGGGTGTCGTTTCGACAGCCCGGTGTCTTGATATGGGAATACGGAGAGATATCGATGTTGGTTAAATATCTTCTGGCTACGATCGTGGCCGGTCTGTTTGCTGGTATTCTGTTGACGCCAGCCATGTATGTGCGCAGCGTGCCACTTATCCTGCACGCGGAAGAATATGAGAACGCCGCAGGCGGCCACGAGCACGAGCATGCCGCAGCGCCTGCCGCCACCGGCGAGACTGCACCTGCCGTGGCG
This sequence comes from Phyllobacterium sp. SYP-B3895, assembly GCF_009647635.1. NCBI lineage: Bacteria > Pseudomonadati > Pseudomonadota > Alphaproteobacteria > Hyphomicrobiales > Phyllobacteriaceae > Phyllobacterium > Phyllobacterium sp. SYP-B3895. The sequence goes on from NZ_WJIG01000003.1 coordinate 633,230, forward strand.
CCGCACACTCACGAAGAGGAAGAGGCGAGCCCGGCGCTGCCATTCGGCCGCTTGGGTAATACCTTGCTGATCAATCTTGTCGCCGGAGCGGGTTTCGCCCTGATCACTGGCGCGGCCGCATTGTTTCTTGGACGCAAGATCACCCTGCAGAACGGCATTTATTGGGGCCTGGCCGGGTTCTTCATCTTCAACCTTGCGCCATCGTTCAGTCTTGCGCCGGAACTGCCGGCCATGCCTGCCGCCGATCTCGCGACGCGGCAAGCCTGGTGGCTCATCACGGTGCTGCTTACGGCGGGCGGCGTCTACTTCATCGTTCTGCGTGAGGAAATCTGGGCGAGGATTCTCGGCCTCGTGCTGATTGTTGCGCCGCATATCTATGGCGCTCCGGAAGCGGACGATCTCACTTCCGCCGTGCCGCCGACCTTGGCATCCGAGTTCGCGGTATCGACGCTCGCGACCAATCTCTTCTTCTGGGTGGTGCTCGGCACTGCGCTCGGCTTTGCCATCCAGAGCTACGCGGCTTCGGAGCTTGAGGCCTGATGGCCGTGCTGGAGCGCGGGGTCACGTTTGTGCTCGGTGGCGCGCGCTCCGGCAAATCCTCCTTTGCCGAGGGACTGATCGAGTCATCCGGCAACGAAGCAATCTATCTTGCGACGGGCAGGGCGTGGGACGATGAGATGTCCGCTCGCATCGACCAGCACAAGGCGCGGCGCGGCGTCTTATGGACGACGGTCGAAGAACCGCTCGATCTGGTTTCCGCGCTGGAAGTGCATGCGGCCGAGGGCACAGCGGTTCTTGTCGACTGCCTTACCCTTTGGGTCACCAACCTCATGATGGCCGAGCGCGATGTGATGGCGGAAACGGCAAGGTTTGCCGCAGCGCTGCCGCATCTTAAAGGTGCGGTCGTTTGCGTCTCCAACGAGGTTGGCCTCGGCATCGTTCCGGAGAACCGCATGGCCCGCGACTTTCGCGATCATGCCGGACGTCTTCATCAGGCCGTGGCTGGCGCCGCGGCAACAGTCTATTTCGTGGCAGCAGGTCTGCCGCTCAAAATGAAGGGATAACAACATGCAGGGTCAGAAGATTCCGGCAACGGTCATCACCGGCTTCCTTGGTTCGGGCAAGACGACGATGATCCGCAATCTGCTCGAAAATGCCGATGGCAAGCGCATCGCGCTGATCATCAATGAATTCGGCGATCTCGGTGTCGATGGCGGGTTGCTCAAGGGCTGCGGTATTGAGGCTTGTCGCGACGAGGATGTGATCGAACTCAACAATGGCTGCATCTGCTGCACCGTGGCTGATGATTTCATACCGACCATGACGAAACTGCTCGATCGTCCTGATCGTCCTGACCATATCGTCATCGAAACCTCTGGCCTTGCGCTGCCGCAGCCGCTGGTGGCGGCATTCAACTGGCCGGAAATCAAGACGCAGGTAACTGTCGACGGCGTCGTTACCGTTATCGATGCCGCCGCAGTTTCGGAAGGTCGCTTCGCCGACGATCACGACAGGGTCGACGCGCAGCGATCGCAGGACGAATCGCTCGACCATGAGAGCCCGCTCGAAGAACTCTTCGAGGACCAGATCCGCGCGGCGGACCTCATCATTCTCAACAAGACCGACCTCATCAGCGGGGATGAGCTCGACGGGGTGAAGGGCGACGTACAAAGCCGTTCGGTGCGTACCCTCAACATGATCCCCGCAAGCTTCGGCAGGATCAGCAACCAGCTGCTGCTTGGGCTTGGCGTGGGTACCGAGCAGGACATCGCCAACCGCAAGTCGCATCATGAGATGGAGCATGAAGCCGGCGAGGAACACAGCCATGACGAATTCGAGAGCTTCGTCGTTGGTCTCGGGCCGGTTTCCGAGCCGAAGTCTTTTGTCGAGAAGCTGAAAGGCGTGATCGCCGATCACGACGTTCTGCGCCTCAAGGGCTTCGTCGATGTTCCGGGCAAGCCGATGCGCCTCGTTGTTCAGGCGGTAGGCTCGCGCATCGAGCATTATTTCGATCGCAGCTGGCATCCGGGCGAGGCGCGGCAGACACGGCTCGTCGTCATCGGCCTTCACGATATCGACGCGATAGCCATCGAGTCGGCGATGAACGCGGCGGCTGCCTGATAAGGAAGACTGATGCATCTCCTGCTTGCCCAGAAAGGCACGATAGCCGAAGGCACCGAGGCAATCGATCTCGGCCAGACGCCGGGAGATGTGCTTTTTCTTTCGGCGGCCGACACCGAACTGGCCAGCCTTGCCTCGGCCCATCGCCACAATGGCGAAGGGCTATCCTTGCGCCTCGCCAACATGATGGCGCTGGCGCATCCGATGTCGGTGGACGCCTATGTCGAACGCACCGCTCGTCACGCCAAACTGATTGTCGTGCGCATCATCGGCGGCGAGAGCTACTGGCCTTATGGTCTCGAAGCGCTCCACGCCTGCGCGATCAATCACAAGGTGCAGCTGGCGGTTCTTCCGGGCGACGACAAACCCGATCCCGGCCTTGATCGCTTTTCGAACGTGCCGCGTCAGGATCGCGATGCACTCTGGCACTATCTGCTCGAGGGCGGCGCGCAGAACGCGAGCCGTTTTCTCGACTATTGCGGCGCGCTTGTCGAGGGAGCCGAGAAACCGCAGGAGGCGGCGCCCCTGCTGAAAGCAGGCCTATGGTGGCCCGGCGAGCCCGCGCCATCGCTCGACCTGTTGCGGTCGCAATGGCAGGCGGACGCATCGATCGTTGCCATCTGCTTTTACCGCGCACTGGTGCAGAGCGGACAGACCCAACCGGTCGAGGCGCTGGTCGATGCCTTGAGGCTCAAGGGTCTCAATCCCTTGCCTGTTTTTGTATCGAGCCTGAAAGACCCGGTTTCCGTGGCGACGCTTGAAAGCATATTCGGTGAGGCGGCACCCATCGTCGTCCTCAACGCCACGGGATTTGCCGTTTCGGCGCCCGGCGCTGCGCGCAAGCCCACCGTGCTCGAACATGATGGCGCGGTCGTTCTGCAGGTAATTTTTTCAGGATCGAGCGCCGAGCAGTGGCGCGCTTCCGATCAAGGTCTGTCTGCCCGTGATCTTGCCATGAATGTCGCGCTGCCGGAGGTGGACGGGCGGGTTCTCACCCGCGCCGTCTCGTTCAAGTCGGCACGGGCGTTCGATGAGGCTGTCGAAGCCAATATCGTCACGCATGAGCCCATGCCGGACCGCATCGGATTCGTAGCCGAACTTGCGGCGAACTGGTCGGCGCTGCGGCGCACGACGGCGGGGGAGCGGCGTGTCGCGCTGGTGATGGCCAACTATCCCAATCGCGATGGACGGCTCGGCAATGGCGTCGGCCTCGATACGCCAGCCGGGACCTGGCATGTGCTTACCGAGATGATGAAGCAAGGCTATGCGGTCGCGGACATTCCTGCGGATGGCGACGCGCTTATGAAGCACCTGATGGCCGGGCCGACCAATGCAGCAAGCGATGACCGTGAGATTCGCGAAACTATATCGCTCAATCATTACAATCGTTTCCTGGCATGCCTTCCGATCTCGATTCAGCGAGCCGTCACCGAACGCTGGGGCAAGCCCGAAGCCGATCCGTTTTTCCTTGAGGGAAGAGAAGCATTCGCGCTGCCGCTTGCCCGCTTTGGCGAAACCCTCGTCGGGATCCAGCCGGCGCGCGGCTACAATATCGATCCGAAGGATAGCTATCACTCTCCTGATCTCGTTCCGCCGCACGGCTATCTCGCTTTCTACGCCTATCTGCGCGAAGTTTATGGAGCCCATGCGATCGTCCATGTCGGCAAGCACGGCAACCTCGAATGGCTGCCCGGCAAGTCGCTTGCGCTTTCCGAAACCTGCTACCCGGAAGCGGTACTCGGACCGATCCCGCACATCTACCCGTTCATCGTCAACGACCCGGGCGAGGGCACGCAGGCGAAGCGCCGCTCCTCGGCCGTCATCATCGACCATCTGACGCCGCCGCTGACGCGCGCCGAGAGTTATGGTCCGCTCAAGGATCTGGAAGCGCTCGTCGATGAATATTATGAAGCCTCCGGCGTCGATCCGCGCCGGCTGGTGCGGCTCAAGGTGCAGATCCTCGATCTGGTGCGCGATATCGGGCTCGACCGCGATGCCGGTATCCACGACCACGATGCCGACGATCTCGCGCTGCAGAAGCTCGACGCCTATCTCTGCGACCTCAAGGAAATGCAGATTCGCGACGGCCTCCATATATTCGGGCAATCGCCGCAAGGACGGCTTTTGACGGATCTCGTGGTTGCGCTTGCCCGCGTGCCGCGTGGCTCCGGCATCGGCGCGGACCAAAGCCTGCAGCGCGCGATCGCACACGACCTCGGGCTCGATGGCTTCGACCCGCTGGATTGCGATATGGCTGCGGTCTGGAATGGACCGCGACCGGAATGTCTGGCGCTGCAGTCGGACGCCAATTGGCGTATCGCCGGTGATACGGTGGAACGCATCGAGTTACTCGCTGCGCGCCTTGTTGCCGAGGATACGCCGTGTCCACCCGATTGGGCTGCGACGAACGCCGTGCTTGAGGGCATACGGGCGACACTCGGGCCGGCCGTGGCGGAATGCGGCGATGCTGAAATGAACGGCCTGTTCCAGGCACTGGACGGGCGGTTTGTCGCGCCGGGACCCTCCGGCGCGCCGACGCGGGGCCGACCGGATGTATTGCCCACGGGCCGCAATTTCTTTTCGATCGACAGCCGCGCCGTGCCGACACCGGCCGCGTGGGAACTTGGGCAGAAGTCCGCCGATCTCCTGATCCGCCGTTACACCCAGGACCATGGCGAGTGGCCGACATCCTTTGGTCTGACAGCCTGGGGCACGTCGAACATGCGCACCGGCGGCGACGATATTGCGCAGGCCCTTGCCCTGATCGGGGTCAAGCCGGTCTGGGACATGGCATCGCGCCGTGTCACCGGCTACGAAATAGTGCCCATTGCAATGCTCGGCCGCCCCCGCGTCGATGTCACCTTGCGCATTTCCGGTTTCTTCCGCGATGCGTTTCCCGATCAGATCGCGCTGTTCGACACTGCAGTGCGGGCGGTTGGCGGACTTGACGAGGATCAAGCAGACAACCCGATCGCGGCGCGCATGCGCAGCGAACGCGAACGGATGCTTGGCGAGGGAATCGATGAGAAGACGGCCCGGCAGCGTGCCGGATTTCGCGTCTTCGGTTCGAAGCCCGGCGCCTATGGGGCGGGTTTGCAAACCCTGATCGACGAAAAGCACTGGGACAGGCGCGATGACCTTGCAGAGGCGTGGCTCGTCTGGGGCGGTTATGCCTATGGCGCGGGCGAGGAGGGGCGCGCCGAGCGCGGATTGCTCGAAGAGCGCTTGCGTTCGGTCGAGGCCGTGGTGCAAAACCAGGACAATCGCGAGCACGATCTTCTCGATTCTGACGACTATTACCAGTTCGAGGGCGGCATGTCGGCGGCGGTCGAGCGCCTTTCGGGCGCGCAGCCGACGATCTACCATAATGACCATTCGCGTCCTGAAAAGCCGATCATCCGCACGCTGGACGAGGAAATTGCCCGGACAGTGCGGGGCCGTGTCACCAATCCGAAATGGATCAGCGGCGTAATGCGCCATGGCTACAAGGGCGCATTCGAGATGGCGGCGACGGTGGACTATCTTTTCGCTTTTGCCGCCACGACCGGCGCTGTCGGCAATCACCACTTCGAGGCGGTGTACCAGGCATTCCTGGTCGATGACAATGTGCGCGCCTTCCTCAATGAAAAGAACCCGCATGCCTTGCGCGAGATGGCCGAGAAACTCGAAGAAGCGGTCGAACGCGGTTTCTGGACGCCGCGTTCCAACTCGGCACGCTTTGAGCTGAGCCGGCTCGCCGCCTGATAAAAAGAATCTGAAGGAAACGCCAAATGTCTGAAAAATCACAGAAACTTCTGAGCATGACCGAAGAGGAAATCAACGAGCGCCACGCGGACAAGATGCGCAAGAAGAAAGCGGTACGCGACAAGATTCTCGCCACCAAGACGGACGAGAAGGGCCTCGTCATCGTCAATACGGGTAAGGGCAAGGGCAAATCGACCGCAGGGTTCGGCGTCGTTTTCCGCGCACTCGGCCACGGCATGAAGATCGGTGTCGTCCAGTTTGTCAAAGGCTCCTGGGATACCGGGGAGCGCTGGGTCCTGGAGAAATTTCCAGAACAGGTGACGATCTCGGCCATGGGCGAAGGCTTTACCTGGGAAACTCAGGATCGCGCCCGCGACATCGCCATGGCACGCAATGCCTGGGAGCAGGCCAAGACAATGATCCTCGATGACGAGACCGAACTTGTCCTGTGCGACGAGCTGAACATCGCGCTGCGCTACGACTATCTTCCCGTCGAGGAGATCATCGACGTCCTGAAGCAGAAGCCCCACATGAAACACGTGATCATTACCGGACGGAACGCCAAGGACGAGCTTATCGAGTTCGCCGATCTCGTGACCGAGATGGAAATGATCAAGCATCCTTTCCGTTCCGGCATCAAGGCGCAGAAGGGCATCGAGTTCTAGGCCGTAGCTGCTGGCTCAATTCCATGCGTTAGTATGTCAGGCCGATGGTGCGTTGATCGCATATTGCGCGGCGAAAGCGCGTCTATAGGCGGGCCGGGCTTCCCCGCGAACCACATAGGCGGCGAGGTTTTCATATTCGTCGAGAATGCCCGACATTCTCAGTCGCAGCAGCACGGAAACCATCAACAGATCACCCGCGCTGAACCTGTCATCAAGCCACTCGTCGGCGCCCAAGTGAGCCGAGAGCTTGTGAAGTGGAGCGCGAACACGTTCCTTTACCAATGGCAGGCGCTCGGCGCTCCAGGGTCTGTCACTTTCGAATATTCTTGCGGTCGTCAATTCGAGGATCGGCGGCTCGACGGTGTTAAGTGCGGCGAACATCCACGTGATGGCACGCGCGCGGGCATTCTTTTCCTTCGGCAGCAGGCCCTCATGCTGCTCAGCAAGATGCAAGATGATCGAGCCCGTCTCGAACAGCGACAGTGGGCCTTCCTCATAGGTTGGGATCTGGCCGAAGGGATGAAGGGCCAGATGGGCGGGCTTCTTCATCTCGGCGAAGGAAACGAGACGAACCTCATAGGGTTGGCCGACTTCTTCGAGCGCCCAACGAACGCGCGTATCGCGCGCCAATCCCTTGCCGCCATCGGGCGATCGTTCAAATGCTGTGATAGTGATTGTCATCGCATTCGTTTCCTTACCTGGGCGAATTCTTTCGCTTCCCTTCGTGACGAATGAGTTTGCCGGAAATCGACACCGCTCTTGAACTATTTTCATTCGTTGCAAGTAGAAATCGAAGTCCCGAGGACCGTCCGCCCAATCTCAGCTATGCGCGAGCCAGACGCGCAGCGGATTGTCGGCGTCCAGCAAAAGCTTTGCGGCGAGCGCCAGGCACACGATGATAAGCAAGGGCTTGATGATCCTTGCGCCGATCTGCATGGCGAGGCCCGCGCCGACGCGGGCACCTGCAAACTGGGCAATGCCCATGAGCAATCCGACTTTCCAGTTGATCACCCCAAGGAAGGCGAAGGTGACGAAGCCGCCGAGATTGGAGGCGAAGTTGAGAAGCTTGGTATTGGCCGTCGCCTTCAAAATCCCGAAGCCGGCAAGCGAGACAAAGCTCAACATGAAAAACGATCCCGTGCCCGGACCGAACAGGCCGTCATAGAAGCCGATGAGCGGCACAACCGCTATGCCGAACATGAACGGTGTGATGCGCTGGGCACGATCGACGTCGCCCATGTTCGGCTTTACGGCGAAATAGATGGCGATGGCGATCAGCAGGATAGGCAGGAAAGCGCGCAACACGTCGCCCGGCAGGAACCCGGCGAGAAGTGCGCCCGCCACGCCGCCGACCACCGACATCAATGCCGAGGGGAGTTGCTTGCTCGGATGCACAAAACCCTTCTGCGCATAGGCAATCGTTGCCGATGCCGATCCGAACAGCGATTGCAGCTTGTTGGTGCCGAGCGATTCAACCGGCGAAAACCCTGCAAGGAGCAGCGCAGGCACCGTGATCAACCCGCCGCCGCCGGCGATCGAGTCGATGAAGCCTGCGGCAAAGGCCGCAATGATCAGAAGGATGGGTATGTTTTCGAAGATGGCGGACATCTGGATTCTCGCTGCGACGGGGCGGGACCATAGACGGATCTGCTTCGTTGGCGAGCAATTTTCACGCCGGGTCGCACAAGCGTGTTCGAATCGGCCGACAGTGTGTTGTTTCGGCACTTGAATTCGGCGCGCTGCACTGCAATCGTTTTGCGACAGAACGCGGGGATACGATGAGCGAAAGTATTTTTGACCGGATCAGTGAATTTTTTGGGGCGAAAAGCGCCGTACAGAAGGTCGCCGACGACCCGGTGCTGACCGCCGAATTGTTGCTGCTGTTGCACGTCGCGCTGGCCGACGGCAAGACCGACAAAACCGAATATGCTGCGATCCTCGGCATTGCCGAGACTGATTTCGGCATTCCGCGCGATGAATTCGCCGAGGTCGCGGAATATCTCAAGGATTTTGGCTACGAAACGACGAGCAAGCAGGCGGTGCTGGCATTTTCGGACGTGCCATTCGAGCGCAAGGTGCAACTCTTGCGCCATCTTCTTACGATCGCCAACGCCGACAACGATCTTGACCCGAAGGAAGCAAACCTGATCCGCACGACGGCCGGGCTGCTTGGCGTTACCCCGGAAGAACTGCACAAGAACCGCGGATGACGCCGACGGGCTACGCGCTTGGCCTCGGGTGCGAACGGGGCTGTGCACCCGAGGAAGTTTCGGCACTGGCGAGGAAGGTGCTGGAGCAGGCAGGGATTGCCGCAAAGGATCTGAAGGGTGTCTACTCGATCGACCAGCGCGCAGGCGAGCCGGCCATCGTCTTGGCGGCAAACGGACTAGGCCTCCGGCTCGAATGTTTCGGCGCCGAATTGCTAGAGGAACAGACGCCGCGCCTCCTCAACCCGTCCGAAAGGGTGTTCGCGCTCATGGGCTGTCATGGAGTGGCGGAGGCGGCGGCGCTTGTCGGCGGCGGTCCTGATAGCATATTGCTGGTCGGCAAGACCAAATCGGCGCATGCCACCGCGGCGCTTGCGGCGAAGAATTAGGCGACAGGTTCATCATGACAGTTCATTTCATCGGCGCTGGACCAGGGGCGCCAGACCTTATCACCGTTCGCGGGCTGAAACTCATCCAGTCCTGCCCGGTTTGCCTTTATGCGGGATCGCTCGTGCCACCGGAAATGGTGGCGGAGGCGCCATCCGGGGCGAGGGTGGTCGACACGTCTTCGCTCACGCTCGATGAGATCGTCGCGGAGTTAGAGAAAGCCCATGCGGAAGGCAAGGATGTGGCGCGCGTCCACTCCGGCGATCCGTCGATTTACGGGGCGGTTGCCGAGCAGATGCGCCGGCTGGATACGCTGGGCATCGATTATGATGTCACGCCGGGCGTGCCGGCATTTGCCGCTGCCGCTGCCGCGCTCAAGAAAGAGCTGACCGTACCTGAGGTGTGCCAGACGATCATCCTCACGCGCACGTCGATGAAATCGTCGGCCATGCCGGAGGGCGAGGATCTGCCAACGCTTGGCAAATCCGGCGCGACGCTCGTCATCCATCTGTCGATCCGCAACCTTCAGCGTATCGAGACCGAATTGACGCCGCTTTATGGCGCGGATTGCCCTGTAATTGTTGCTTATCGGGTGGGCTGGCCAGACGAACAGTTCATTCACGGAACCCTTGACGATATCGGCGGCAAGATCGCTGCCTCCGGTCTCACTCGTTCCGCGATGATCTTTGTCGGTCGCGGCCTTGCGGCCGATGCATTCCGCGACTCGGCCCTCTACAACAAGGGCCACAGCCACAGCTTGCGCCGGCGCTCAGAATGAGAGATTTGCCGCGACGAATTCGATAACGCCGTCGATGTCCGGGACCGTATTGGCGCCCGGGCGATGCGGACGCTCGATCATGATCACCGGCAAGCCGAGTTCGCGTGCGGCTCTTATCTTCGCGTAGGATGCCGTGCCCCCGGAATTGCGGCACACGATGTGCGACAGCCGTTTTGCTTTAAGGAAGGCGGTTTCTTCCTCAAGGCTGCCGGGTTTGGACAACTCCAGTTCGTAGTCGATGAGGCCGAGGGGCACTTCCGGCGGATCGATCATCCTGACGACGAAATGCACGTCACCGCGGCGCGCAAACGGCGCGATGTGCTGCCGGCCGAGCGCAAGCAGCACGCGTGCCCGGGTTGGGATCGCCGCTACCGCCTCTTCGAGCGTCATGGCGGTCGTCCACGCGTCGCCCGGCCGTTGCAGCCAGGCTGGCCTCTCCAATCGCACGAAAGGCACATCCGTCGAAGCGGCTGCTGCGATCGCGTTGTCCGAAATCTGCGTCGCAAAGGGATGCGTGGCGTCGATAAGGAGGGCCACGTGCTGGCGGGCGATATAATCGCAAAGGCCGGCTACACCGCCAAAGCCGCCGATCCGCACTTCGCCCTCGGGCCTCGCCGGGTCCTTCGTGCGTCCGGCGAGCGAAGATATGACGCGGTAGCCGCTCTCCATGAGGCGGGCTGCAAGTTTGGAGGCTTCAGCCGTTCCCCCAAGAATGAGGATCGGCCGATCAGACCCGGGCAAGGATTGCTCCCTTGCGGTCCGTCACGATGACTTCGACATCTACCGGGGCCCCCTTGAGGGTGGCGAGGGCAGTCTCCCTGGCCTTCACCGCGATGGGTGCGGCGAGGTCGATACCAAGTTCTTGAGTCAATTCAAGCACTTCCTGCGCGGTATTTGCATCGAGAATCCGCTGCCTCGTGTCAGGATTCAAGCCGAGCCTGGTCGCCTCATCGGCGAGGAATTCCATGCTGACCTGGCTGCGGGCGGAGTGAAGATCGAGCGCCCCTTGTGCAAGTTTCGTAAGCTTGGCAAAACCGCCGGCAATCGTCAGCCGGTCGATGGGGTGGACGCGCAGATATTTGAGCAAGCCGCCGGCAAAATCCCCCATGTCGAGCAGCGCGATTTCGGGCAGGTGGTAAATTGCCTGCGCCGCATCTTCGGAGGTGGAACCAGTTGCCGCGAGCACATGGGTAAGGCCAGCCGCACGCGAGACGTCGATGCCCCGATGGATCGAGTGGATCCATGACGAGCACGAGAAGGGGTGAACGACCCCGGTGGTGCCGAGGATCGAAATGCCGCCGACAATGCCGAGGCGAGGGTTCCATGTCTTCTTGGCGAGGTCCTCGCCCTCCGGTACCGAAATGGTAATCACAAGGTCGGTAGGCAATTCGTATTGGGCGCAGATCTCTTCGCAGATTTTCGTCATCATCTCCCGCGGAACCGGATTGATCGCGGCCTCGCCAGGCTGAATCGGAAGGCCGGGCAGGGTGACCGTGCCCACGCCTTCGCCGGCGACAAATTGGATGCCGCTTCCGGGCGGAGCCGGGAAGACGGTGGAGATTATCGTCGCACCATGCGTGACATCAGGATCATCACCCGCGTCTTTGACAATGCCGGCCATGGCGTAGCCGTCGCCGATCGATTCGATCGCGAGCTGGAAGTGCGGCACCTCGCCCTTCGGAAGAATAATGGCAACTGGATCGGGAAACTCGCCGGTGATCAAGGCGATCAGCGCTGCCTTCGTGGCCGCCGTGGCGCAGGCGCCCGTGGTCCATCCGCGCCGCAATGGCCGTTCCTTGGTCTCGTCCGGTTTGCGCAGCCCGGCATCGGGTTCGTCGTTCATGGGCTCCTTATAGCGGGCTCCATCGCCCGTTGCATGATTTTTCCGATAAGTTCATGCTTGCTCTCGGAAAAATTGTGCTATGCGCAAAAGACTGGAGTAAGCGATGGGCACAATGAAATCTAGGCTGCCGAAATTCGAGCCCGGGCACGTGTGGCTCGTCGGAGCGGGCCCTGGCGATCCGGGTCTCTTGACCCTGCACGCGGTCAATGCGCTCGAGCAGGCAGACGTGATCGTCTATGATGCCCTCGTCAATGAAGACTGTCTTTCCTATGCCCATGCCGGCGCGACGCTCGAATATGCCGGTAAGCGCGGCGGCAAGCCGTCACCGCAACAGCGCGATATTTCGCTCCGCCTCGTTGAGCTCGCCAAAGCGAGCAAGAAGGTGTTGCGGCTGAAGGGGGGCGACCCTTTCGTCTTCGGGCGCGGCGGTGAAGAGGCGCTGACCCTCGTCGAACATGGGGTGCCCTTCCGCATTGTCCCCGGCATAACCGCGGGCATTGGCGGCCTTGCCTATGCGGGCATTCCGGTCACCCACCGGGAGACCAACCAGAGCGTCACATTCCTCACCGGTCATGACGCGACCGGGCTCGTGCCTGATTCGATGGATTGGACCAGCATTTCAAAGGGTTCCTCGGTCATCGTCATGTACATGGCGATGAAACATATCGGTCTGATTGCCTCGCGACTGATAGCCGCCGGACGCAAGAAGAGCGAGCCGATCGCCTTCGTCTGCAACGCGACGACGGGCGAACAGCAGGTTCTGGAAACGACGCTCGAATATGCGCAGGCCGAAGTCGAACGCGCCGGCCTTCGTCCCCCGGCAATCGTCGTCGTGGGTGAAGTGGTGCGCCTTCGTGCGGCGCTCGATTGGCTCGGCGCCATCGAGGGGCGGGTGCTAACCCAGGATCCGCTTGGGACCCGCCGGGAAAAGGATGCGGGATGAAAGGCTTGCTTATTGCCGCGCCGGCGTCCGGGAGCGGCAAGACCACGGTTACGCTCGGTCTCCTGCGTGCACTTCGCGATCTCGGTGTCGGGATCGCTCCGGCAAAAGCGGGGCCGGACTATATCGATCCTGCCTATCATGCGGTGGCAAGCGGCGCGCCTTGCCTCAATCTCGATCCCTGGGCCATGCGGCCCGACCTGATCAGCGCCTTGGCCGCGCGCCATACGGAAGGTGCAAAATTGCTTGTCGTCGAGGGCATGATGGGCCTCTTCGACGGGGCGATCGATGGGCGCGGCTCTGCCGCCGATCTTGCAACGCATTTGTCGCTGCCGGTGATCCTCGTTGTCGATTGCGCGCGGCAGTCACACTCGATTGCGGCGCTTGTCAGCGGCTTTCGTGATTTTCGCCGCAACGTGATGATAGCGGGGCTGATCCTCAACCGCGTCGGCAGTCCTCGCCATGAAGCTATGTTGCGGTCGGCGCTCGAACCGGTCGGCATTCCCGTAATCGGCGTCCTGCCGCGTGACCCGCGCCTGCAGCTTCCCGAACGGCATCTCGGACTGGTTCAGGCAGGCGAACATGCTGACCTTGACGCCTTTATCGACTATGCCGCTGCGCTCATCGGCAAAAGCGTCGATCTTAAGCGTCTCGAGCAGATCGCCGGAAGCTATGGTCCGAGCGCCTCCATGGCCAATGTTGCGCGCGTTCCGCCGCTCGGCCAGCGCATTGCGGTTGCCTACGACAACGCCTTTGCTTTCTCCTACCTGCATCTGCTGGATGGCTGGCGACGTCGCGGCGCCGAAATCCACTTCTTTTCGCCAATTGCCAATGAAGCGCCGCCGATTGGGTGTGATGCGGTCTATCTGCCCGGCGGCTATCCTGAACTGCACGCCGGCAAACTTGCTTCGGCGTCCGCTTTCACCGCCGGAATGCGCGAGGCGGCGTTGAGCGGGATCCCGATCTATGGCGAGTGCGGCGGCTACATGGTGCTTGGGACCAGCATAGAGGACGCCGAGGGCGTCGCCCACAGGATGCTCGGCCTTTTGCCGGTCGAGACGAGCTTCGCCAGACGCAAGCTCCACCTCGGTTATCGCCGCCTGACGCCTCTGGCGGCATCGCCTTTTGCGGCGCCCTTGACCGCGCATGAATTCCACTATGCGAGCATCGTGCACGAAGGCGATGCGCCGCGGCTTTTCCGCGTCAGCGATGCGCTAGGCGAAGACCTTGGCGAAGCTGGCTTGCGCGTTGGTTCGGTGAGCGGTTCTTATATGCATATCATTGATTTGGCAGGGTAGGTCGATGCGGATCGAACATGGAGGCGCACTCGACCGCGCCATCGAGCGTTTTGGCGGCGTGCGTGAAGACTGGATCGACCTGTCGACCGGGATCAATCCAGAGATCTTCCCGTTGCCTGCCATTGCGCCTGAGATCTGGAACAGGCTTCCCGACGAGAAGCTGCTCGCGGCCACGCTTGGCGCAGCAAGGGATTATTACGGCGCGGGAACTGCAGCGCACATCGTCGCGGCGCCCGGCACGCAGGCGCTTATCCAGCTGCTTCCCGATATTGCCGGCAAAGGCGAGGTTGCGATTCTCGGCCCGACCTATCAGGAACATCAGGTTTCGTTTCTCGATGCAGGCTGGATGATTTCGGATTGCCGCAATATCGAGGACGTTCCGCAATCGGCAAGTGTCGCCGTGATCGTCAACCCTAACAATCCCGACGGCCGGGTGATCGCCGCCGATGTCCTGCTCGAACTCGCACGTCGCCTGGCTTCAAAGGGCGGGTTTCTGATCGTCGATGAAGCCTTTGCCGATCCACATCCCGAGACGAGCGTTGCCCGGCATGCTGGCATGGCCGGTTTGGTCGTGCTCAAATCCTTCGGCAAATTCTTCGGCCTCGGTGGCTTGCGGCTCGGGTTTGCGCTGACCAATGGTGACGTCGCCCGCGCTTTGACGCGGCGCCTAGGTCCCTGGGCGGCATCGGGGCCGGCGCTTGCGATAGCAGCCCACGCCTTTTCAAATCGCCAATTGCTCGGTGCCTATACGGATCGGCTGCGCCTGCGCCGGCGGTTGCTTTCCGACGTGCTTGGCGATGCGGGCCTTGCGGAATTTGGTGGAACGATGTTGTTCTCGCTGGTCGAGTTCAGACAGGCGCAGCGGCTGCACGAAGCAATGTGCCATGAACATGTCCTCACAAGAAAATTTGCCTATGCGCCACAATGGTTGCGTTTTGGTCTGCCATTGGATGACAAAGCGGCGTACAAGCTGCGGCAGCGTCTTGATGCGGCGCTCGCGCGAGTCGGCGGCTGACATTTTGATTCAACAGGATCGATTCACTTATGGAAATCAATCTTTTGATCTTGTTTCTTGCACTCCTTGCCGACCGGTATTTCGGCGATCCGGAATGGCTCTGGGAGCGCGTGCCGCACCCGATCGTGCTCTTCGGCAAGGCCATCGAATTTGCCGACAAGCGATTCAACACGTCTTCGAAATCCGATGAGGAGCGCCGGCGCGACGGTTTTGTCGTCACGCTCGGTCTGCTGATAATTGCCGCTGTCGCGGGTCTGGTGATCCACCTTGCACTGCGGACAATCCCGCCCTTTGGCGAACTGATCGAAGCGCTTATCGTCGCCGTGTTCCTTGCCCAGAAGAGCCTTGCCGATCATGTGAGCCGGGTCGCCGTCGCGCTGCGTGAGGAAGGCATCGTTGGCGCCCGGCGCGCCGTTTCCATGATCGTCGGCCGTGATCCTGAAACGCTTGACGATGCCGCCGTCAGCCGAGCGGCGATCGAAAGTCTCGCCGAGAATACGTCGGATGGCATCGTCGCGCCGGCTTTCTGGTTCGCGCTGCTCGGGCTCCCCGGCCTGCTGGCCTATAAAATGCTCAATACAGCCGATTCCATGATCGGCCATCTCAATGACCGCCATCGCGATTTTGGGCGGTTTGCCGCAAAGCTCGACGATGTTGCCAACTGGATTCCGGCAAGGCTGACAGGCCTCCTGATTTCGGGGGCGGCTTGGATCGTCCATGGTTACGACGCGGCACTGCGCTCCTTCAACGTCATGATGCGGGACGCGCGCCTCCACCGCTCGCCCAATGCCGGCTGGCCCGAGGCGGCGATGGCCGGGGCGATCGAGGTCGCACTGGCGGGGCCGCGGGTCTATGGCGGCGAAGTTGCCAATGAGCCCATGCTCAATGGTGCTGGCCGCCGCGATGCCGGCGCCGACAATATCGAAGATGCGCTGGATATTTTCGGCGTTGCGACCGCCGCGTTGACTGGCGTCGTCCTGGTGCTTTTCCTGTTCGGTTTGCTGCTTTAGCGGCTCATCGCGATACGTCGACCAGGCGCGCCAGCGTTATCCCTGTTCGCCAATGCGGCGGGCGAGCGACCTGTGCAAGTCCGGCGAGGCTTGAACCAATGCGCGCCCGGCGTCGGACTGCGGATGGCGCAGCACCTCGTCCGTCCGACCTCGTTCGACGATCCTGCCATCAGCCATCACCATGACACTTTCCGTTATCGCGCGTGCCACGGCGAGATCATGGGTAATGAACAGATAGGCGATGCCGAGGCGGCCGTTCAAATCGGCGAAAAGGTCGAGTATCTGGGCGCGGATCGAAACGTCGAGGGCCGATACCGGTTCGTCCGCCACCACCAGCTTCGGCTCGGTGATGATGGCGCGGGCGATGGCGAGGCGTTGCCGCTGGCCGCCGGAGAATTCATGCGGGTACTTGTCGCGATCTTTCGGCGCGATTCCGACGCGTTCAAGCGCGGTGTCGATCCGTTCACGTGTCTCGCCCTGCGAGAGCGGTGTATCGAAGAGAAAGAGGGGTTCGGCCACCAGACGCCCGGCTTTGTGGCGTGGGTTAAACGAACCGTAAGGATCCTGAAACACGACCTGCATATGCCGCCGCGCCGGGCGCAGCGCTGCTTCGCCGAGATTGTCGATCCGCCGTCCGGAAAGGGCGATGTCGCCGTGCGTCGGCTTGTCCAAGGCCAGGACCATGCGCGCCAGCGTGGACTTCCCGCAACCGGAGCGCCCGACAAGGGCCATGGATTGGCCGGGCTCGAGTTCGAAGCTTACATCGTCGACCGCAATCGTCGGCTCGCTTCTTGCGAACAACCCCGTGCGCGTGCCGGGGTAGATGCGCGCGACATTGCGGACTGAAAGGAGCGGTCCGTCGTCTTCCGCGATGTGGGGACGCGACCGATCCGGCACGTGCATCGAGGCTTGCGCCAGCTGGCGCGTATAGGGATGGGCCTGTTCCGTCAGGATTTGCGTGGTCTCGCCGCGATCCATGACTTCGCCGTGCCGCAGAATGGTGATGCTGTCGGCGACATCGGCGACGACCGCCAGATCGTGGCTGATGAGGAGTAGGCCCATTTTCTCGTCCTCGACGAGGTCCCGCAACAGATCGAGAATCTGTGCCTGCAGCACGACGTCCAGGGCAGTTGTCGGTTCGTCGGCGATCAGGAGCTTCGGCTTTAGCGCGCAGGCGATGGCAATGACCACGCGTTGGCGCTGGCCGCCCGAAAGCTCATGCGGATAACGGCCGAGCGGAAATTTCGCAGCCGGCAGGCCGACGCGGTCAAGGATGGCGCGCGTTCGCTCTTCCGCCACGGCACGGCTCGCCCCTGTATGCAATCGGATGCTTTCGGCGACCTGCTCTCCGATCGTCTTCATCGGATTGAGCGCCGTCATCGGTTCCTGGAAAACCATGCCGATGTCGTCCCCGCGCAGGCGGCACATTTCGGCCTCGCTCGCTGCGAGAATGTCGGTGCCGTTGAAGCGGATTTGGCCCCCGGCGCGGGCGCCATGGGGCAGAAGCTTCATGACGCTAAGCGCAGTCATCGACTTGCCAGAACCGGATTCGCCGACGAGCGCGCGGATTTCTCCGGGTTCGATGGCGAGGTCGATGCCGTTCAGCACAGGCACGCCACCAATCGTCAGCCGCAGGTCCTTGATGTCAAGGAGGGGAGCCATCAGCGCTCCCGCCGCAATCGCGGATCGAGTACATCGCGCAGCCCGTCACCAAGGAGGTTGAGGCCAAGCACCGTAATGACGATGGCAAGACCCGGAAACAGCGCCATGTGCGGCGCAAGACCGATCATGGTCTGGGCCTCGAACAGCATGCGACCCCAGCTTGGCATCGGCGGCTGCGAACCGAGGCCGACATAGGAGAGCCCGGCCTCGGCGAGAATGCCCAGCGAGAACTGTATCGTCGCCTGGACCACAAGCAGATTGGCGATGTTAGGCAGGACATGCTCGATCGTAATGCGCGCCGCGCCCTTGCCGGAGGCACGCGCGCCGAGAATAAATTCGCGCGGCCAAAGCGACAGCGCCGCACCGCGGGCGACGCGGGCGAAGACTGGGATGTTGAATATGCCGATGGCGATAATGGCGTTGATCGCGCCGGGTCCGAAGACCGCGGTTATCATCACCGCTGAAAGCAGTGCGGGAAAAGCAAACACCAGGTCGTTGAACCGCATGAGCAGTTCATCGATCCAGCCGCCTCGCGCTGCGGCCCAAAGCCCAAGCGGCACGCCGATCGCGAGGCCGATCGCAACCGAGACGAAGGCGACCGCAATCGAGTTGCGGCTGCCGACCATGATCATCGACAGGATGTCGCGGCCATAATGGTCGGTGCCGAGCCAGTGGCTCCAGGAGGGCGGCTTCAACTTGCCGGCAATGTCGAGCGTCCCTACGGCGTAGGGAGTCCATACGAAGGAGAGGACGGCCATGACGGCAACGACGCCGGTGATCATCAGGCCGACCAGAAACGACCGGTTGCCGATCGCCTTGGACATCCCTTCCTGCCATGGGGAGGCGGTCATGGGCGGCTCCGCAGACGCGGATCGACGATGGCATAGGAAAGATCGACGACGAGGTTGATGAGGATGACCGTCGCGACCAGCAACATCACAACGCCTTCAACGACGATGAGGTCGCGCTGGGTAATGGCCTGAAACACCAGCCGCCCTAATCCGGGAAGGTAGAAGACGTTCTCGATGATGATTGTTCCGGCGAGCAGAAAGGCGAATTGCAGCCCGATAATGGTCAGGATCGGGATGAGTGCATTGCGCAGCGCATGGCGGTAGAGAACGCCGCGCCTGCTGAGCCCCTTGGCGCGCGCGGTGCGGATGTAGTCTTCGCCAAGCACATCGAGGAGGGCGGAGCGGGCAACCCGCGCGAGGATCGCCGCCTGCGGCAATGCGAGTGCGATCGATGGCAATATGAGCGCCTTCAACGCCGGCCAGATGCCGGCACTCCAGCCGGGAAAACCGCCCGCAGGCAGAAGCCGCAATGTCACGGCAAAAATATAAACGAGGAGGAGGGCAAACCAGAAGTTCGGGATGGCCACGCCAATCTGGGCGACGCCCATGCTGGCGGTATCGGCAACTGTCCCGCGCCGCGAAGCGGAATAAAGGGCGACAGGCAATGCGATTGCCGTCGAGAGCACGAGCGAGATGAGGGCGAGCGGCAGGGATACCGCGACGCGCTCGCCAATGAGGTCGACCACCGGGACCGAATAGGTATAGGACCTGCCGAGATCGCCGGTCAGGAGGCCGCCCAGCCAATGGAAGTAGCGCGCGAGAAGCGGCTGGTTGAGGCCCATCTGCTCTTGCAGGGCGTGAACCGCATCTTCTGTCGCATTCATGCCGAGCATGAGCCGCGCGGGGTCGCCCGGAACGATTTCCAGCATGGCGAAGACGACGATCGACGCGGCGAATACTGTCGCAAGGCCAATCAGGATGCGCTTTACGGCGTAGTTCAGCATAAGGAGCGCGGGTGGCGATCGATCACACCCCCCTCCGTCAGGTGCAAACTCAATCCGCCCATTTCACAGCGGTCAGGTCGTTGGCCTGGATCGGGCCGTTTTCCCAAAGGCCCTC
Source organism: Phyllobacterium sp. SYP-B3895 (assembly GCF_009647635.1). Classification (NCBI taxonomy): domain Bacteria; kingdom Pseudomonadati; phylum Pseudomonadota; class Alphaproteobacteria; order Hyphomicrobiales; family Phyllobacteriaceae; genus Phyllobacterium; species Phyllobacterium sp. SYP-B3895. The sequence goes on from NZ_WJIG01000003.1 coordinate 652,810, forward strand.
GATCTTGGCATCCCAGACGCCGGTCTTGGGGAGTTGAAACAGGAAAGCCGCGGGAACATCGGTCGCGAGTATCTTCTGCGCCTCTTGGTAAAGCTCCGTTCGCTTGGCGGTGTCGGACGTCGCCTCGATCTGCTTGATGAGATCCTTGAAAGCCGGATTGTCGTAGTTGAAGTAATAGTCGTCGCGGGCAAAAATATTGAGATCGTTCGGCTCGGTGTGCGACACGATGGTCATGTCGTAATCCTTGTTCTTGAACACCTGATCGAGCCATTGCGCCCATTCGAGCGGCACGATTTCAGCCTGGATCCCGACGTCGCGCAGTTCAGCCGCAATAATCTCGCCGCCGCGCCGCGCATAGGTCGGCGGTGGTAGCTTCAGCGTGGTCTTGAACCCATCGGGGTGACCGGCCTCCGCAAGAAGCTTCTTCGATAATTCAGGGTCGAAAGCGGTTTGCGATGTCAGATCGATATAGGCAGGGTGGTGGGGCGGAAAGAACGAACCGATGGGGGTTCCGAGCCCGAACATCGCGCCGTCGATGAGCGCTTTGCGGTCGATCGCATGGGCGATAGCCTGACGCACTTTTAAATTGTCGAACGGCGCCTTCTTGTTGTTCGTGCCGAGGATGGTTTCACCCTCGGTGGTGCCGATGACGACCTTGAAACGTGGATCCGCCTCGAACTGCGCGATGGTTTCATAGCTCGGGAACACCGGAAAAGCCTGGACATCGCCCGCGAGCAGCGCCGCGGTCGCAGCGGCAGGATCGGGAATGATGCGAAATGTTGCCTTGTCGAGCAGGGCTGGCTTGCCCCAATAGGCCGCATTCTTCGATATAACAATCTGCGATCCCTTGGCCCAACTATCGAATTTGAATGGCCCGGTGCCGATCGGCTTTTCCTTGTTGGTTTGGGCGCTTTCCGGCGCGACGATGACGGCGTCACCCCAGCCCATATTATAGAGGAAATCGCCGCTCGGCTGCTTCAGCGTGACCTTGACCGTCAACGGATCGACAACCTCGACGGTATCGATTGCTGCAAACAGGCCCTTTTGCGCATTGGTGGAGTGGCCGCCGCGCGCCCTGTCCAGCGAGAACTTCACGTCTTCGGCGTCGAAGCTGGTGCCGTCGTGGAATTTCACGTCCTTGTGCAGCTTGAACGTATAAGTCTTGCCGTCGTCGGAAAGCGTCCAGCTTTCCGCCAGCGCCGGCAGGACTTCGCCCTTCGGCCCGATACGGGTCAACCCTTCGAAGATATTGGCGTAGACGATTTCGTCGATGGCGGCAGCCGCGCCTGCTGTCGGATCGAGATGCGGCGGCTCGAGGACGATGCCGAGCACGAGATCGGCGCGCGCGGCAAAGGCTGCGCTCGAGGTGAGCAGCGCCAGGGCCGCGCCCACCAGTGCCGATTTTGCGAAATTGTTCATTCAACCACTCCCAACAGGTCAAACCGATCCGGACAAGAGAATCTTGAGCCCAAGCGCCATGACATTAGCGGATTCGAGCATGTCGTCGATGCCCACATATTCGTCCGGCCGGTGTGCAAGATCGAGAATGCCGGGCCCATAGGCGATGCAATCGTGCAGGAGCCCGATGCGGGCTATATGCTTCTGGTCATAGGTGCCGGGCGAAATCACATAGGCGGGCTCGCGTCCGAATACGGACCGGATGCCCTCCGCCACCGCTGTCACCACCGGCGCGTCGCGCTCGGTCATGATGGGCTGCACCTCCATGATGTCCCGAATCTCGTAGTGAAATTTCGGGCGTTCCCATTGCAAGCGGTCGAGGATCGATGTGACCTCGCGTTTCACCTCGGCAATATCTTCCTCAAGCAGGAAGCGGCGGTCGATCGTCAGCCGGCAGGAGTCCGGCACGTTGGGCGAGGGCAGGCCGGAATAGTCGTCGGTTTGGCCGCCATGGATGGCGTTGATGTTCATGGTCGAGCGTCGCGCGCCTTCCGGTACGACCGGCATCCTGGTCTGCTTCCCTTCGAGCGCCGGGAACAACTCGTTCTCGAAGGCATCGAGAACCGCGCTCATATGCCGGATCGCGCAGTCGCCGAGGAACGGCATCGAACCGTGGGCGATTTCGCCCTTGGTCTCGATTTCGGCCCACCACACCCCGCGATGTCCGAGACAAATGCGGTCTTTGTTCAGCGGTTCGGGAATGATGACGTGGTGGACACGCGGCTTCGAGAAAAAGCCCTTGCTCGCAAGAAAAGCGACGCCGCCAAATCCGCCCGACTCTTCGTCGACAGTGCCAGAAATCTCGATTGCGCCGGCGAAATCCGGATAGACCTCGAGAAAGGCTTCGGCGGCAATGACCGATGCCGCCAGCCCGCCTTTCATGTCGCAGGCGCCGCGACCATAAATCTTGCCGTCCTTGACCACGGCCTCGAACGGGTCGACCGTCCAGCCCTCACCGGTGTCGACCACGTCGATATGCGAGTTGAAATGCACGGTCTGGCCATGGGTGCGGCCGTCAAAGCGGGCGATAACATTGGTGCGCGGATAGCGGTCAGTATCCCCTGGCGTGCCGACGCCCCGAATCAGTTGCGTTTCGAAACCGGATTTTTGCAGGCGCTTCGCCAGATATTCGGCGCAGGGCGTATAGGCTTCCCCGGGCGGATTAATCGTCGGAAAGCGGATGAGATCACGCGTCAGCGCGACCAGGTCGTCACGGCGTTTATCAATGGCCTGGCGCAGCTTTTCGTCCATGCGCGCATCAAATCAGGGGACCCGCTGATTTGGCAAGAGGCAAGTGCCGGGGCAAGGCCCCATTGCAACAGGTTCATGAATGCATTGCACTACTTTGCACTTTCTTTGATGGATGCCCGGCAAACGTAAGTAAGCGTTACAAAGTGCCCCTTGGCAGCAAGTAAATTGCGCATTTGTACAGTTTTGTCGCACCCGATTGAACTTGAACTCGACAAGGGCCATCTGGTCAATCGCCGCAATGTAACGGCAACTTTTTCACCAAACAGGACCACGACGATGCTCCGCGAAGAACGAGTAGCAGAGACTGAATATGCACGTATGGAACAAGAGCACGAAGGCAGCTCCGACGAGCGCCGCGGCTCCTGTGCTATTGGTGTCCTCTGCGTTATCGGCCTTATCCTTGCGCTGGCGCTGCTTGCGCCGTCCCATGCTGACGTGCCGTTGCCCCATTCGGCTGTAGAACTCGTAAAATGACACGCTGGACCCTGGTGGAATATCGCCGCCAACGACGTATCGACGAGGCTTTCGATCCCGAGGCCGCGGGTTATGACCCCTGTGCCGTCATGTTTGAAGGTGTCGTCATGACCAGGCACGAAAAGGCTGAACTGATGCGCGAGCGCCGGCTCAAGGCCGACCGCGACGCTGTCGTCGAAAACTGGTTTCGCCGCCTCATCCCGGTACTCGTCATCCTTATAGCCGTCGGTATCTCGATGGTCTGGAACGTTGGCGCCGGCCTCTTGATCGCGGCACTGGCAGCGCTGCTTTTCCTCAAGGCGAGGCGCCGCATGGTTCGCCAGGGCGCCTGGACCGCCGACACGATGGGCCTTTGGGAATGACGCCGCTTTTCGATCGGCGCGAACGGCTCATCGATTTGATATGCGTGGAGCGGCCCAAGGCTGGGTCGCTCGCGGACATTGTGCCGCTGGCCAGGATCGTTGACCCCCAGATGCCGTTGCGGGAGATCCGCGACGCCTGGACCATGTACAAGCGGCGGCGTGCCGATCGGTCCTGATTCCCGCCCCGGTTGCAATTTGTCTGCACAAATAAAGCCATGTGCCGCTTTCCCTACAATACCCCGCTGCAAAACCGCTAAGATGGCTCCGAGTCGGGCAGGCTCTCGCAGTCGAGGCTGAAGCGCTTCGCCAAACTGCAACTGATCGACTGTTACAGGATTGTTTTCACTACGCATTGTGAAACAATCGGGTATGCAAACAGCGGGGCGACTCAAGAGATGAATTCAGAACCAGACCTTGCCCTGTCGGAGCCGGTTGGTGATGAAGTTCGCAAGACCACCTGCTACATGTGTGCTTGCCGCTGCGGCATCGATGTCCATCTGAAGGATGGCAAGGTCCGCTATATCGAGGGCAATCGCGATCATCCCATCAACAAGGGTGTGCTCTGTGCCAAGGGCTCTGCCGGCATCATGCAGCACTATTCGCCCGCGCGCCTGCGGGCGCCGCTCCTGCGCACCGGGCCACGCGGCTCCGGCCAATTCAGGGAAATCAGCTGGGACGAGGCGCTGTCGCTCGCCGTGGATTGGCTGAAACCGGTACGAGAAACCGCGCCGCAAAAGCTAGCTTTCTTTACCGGACGCGACCAGTCGCAGGCCTTGACCAGCTACTGGGCGCAGAATTTCGGCACGCCGAACTATGCTGCCCATGGTGGCTTCTGCTCCGTCAACATGGCCGCCGCCGGCATCTATACGATAGGCGGTGCGTTCTGGGAGTTCGGTGCACCGGATTGGGACAAGACCAAGCTGTTCGTGCTTTTCGGCGTCGCCGAGGATCACGATTCCAACCCGATCAAGATAGGCATTTCCAAGCTCAAAAAGCGGGCCGCGCGCTTTGTTTCGGTTAATCCCGTCCGCACCGGCTATTCCGCCATCGCCGACAACTGGATCGGCATCCGGCCTGGCACCGATGGCCTGCTGATCCTGTCCATTATCCATGAACTCTTTCGCACCGGCCGCATCGATCTCGATTATCTGCGCCGCTACACCAACGCCCCCTGGCTCGTGATCGACGATCCGGGTCATGAGGATCATGGGCTCTTTCTGCGCGATGATCTCGGCAAGGCTCTGGTGCGCGACCGAGCGACCGGGGCAATCGTTCGATTTGACGAGCCCGGGCATCTCGCGGATCTCAACGCGGATTTCATGACTGCCGACAATCGCAAGGTGCGCAGTGTCCTTCGCCTGATGGCTGAAAAATATCTCGATCCGAAATATGCGCCGGAGGCAGTGGCGGCCGAAACCGGGATCGACGCAAAGACCATTCGCGGCCTTGCCTCCGAGATCGCGCGTGTCGCCTTCGAGGAAGAGATCGTCATTGCGCAGCCGTGGACGGACATGAAGGGCGAGCAGCATGAGGTGATGATCGGGCGCCCCGTCAGCTTCCACGCCATGCGCGGAATTTCCGCCCATTCCAACGGGTTCCAGTCTGCCCGTGCTTTGCACGTCCTGCAGACCATCATCGGCTCGATCGACTGCCCCGGCGGTTATCGCTACAAGCCGCCATACCCGAAACCCGCCACGGCTCATCCCCGGCCGCACGGCAAGCCTGAGCATGTGAAGCCCGGCCAGCCGCTGGCAGGACCCCATCTCGGCTACCCGCTGGGGCCGGAAGACCTACTGGTCGATGCAGACGGCAAGCCGCAACGGATCGACAAGGCATTTTCCTGGGAGGCGCCGCTCTCGGCCCATGGCATGATGCATATGGTGATCGCCAATGCCTCGGCGGGCGATCCTTATCCCGTCGACGTGCTCTTTCTCTACATGGCCAACATGGCCTGGAACTCGTCAATGAACACGCGCGGCACGATCAGGATGCTCGAGGAGCGCGATCCTGCCACAGGCGAGTACAGGATACCCAAGATCATCTATTCCGACGCCTACTCGTCGGAAATGGTGGCCTATGCCGATCTTGTTCTGCCGGATACGACCTATCTCGAACGCCATGACTGCATTTCACTGCTCGATCGTCCGATCTCGGAGCCGGAAGCGGCCTGCGACGCAATCCGGTGGCCGGTCCTGAAACCCGACCGTGACGTGCGCGGTTTCCAGTCGGTGCTGATCGATCTCGGTGCACGCCTGAAATTGCCGGGCTTCGTCGATGCGGATGGCAAAGCGCTCTACAAGGATTACGCTGATTACATCGTCAATCACCAGCGCAAGCCCGGCATCGGACCGCTTTCCGGCTTTCGCGGCGAGGCCGGCGAGGATGAGGGCAGGGGCGCGCCAAACAAGGATCAGCTCAAGCAATACATCGAACACGGCGCCTTCTGGGTGAAGCACATTCCGGAGGAAGCGCTCTACTTCAAGCATCATAACGCGGCCTACCAGCAATTCGCCATAGACATGGGCTTCTTCGACGCCCCGCAGCCGGTCACGATCCAGCTTTATGTCGAGACGCTGCAGAAGTTCCGCTTGTCCGCCGAGGGCCTGCGCCAGCCGGTTGCGCCGCAAGCGTACAGGCAGCGCCTCATCGATTGCTTCGATCCGCTGCCTGACTGGTACCGGCCGTTCGAGGAACAGGGCATCGACACGAAAGCCTTTCCCTATCACGCGCTGACCCAGCGTCCAATGGCGATGTACCATTCCTGGGGGTCGCAAAATGCCTGGCTCCGGCAAATCCATACGCGCAATCCGCTCTATGTTCCGGGCGGGATCTGCGACGAGGTTGGGCTCAAGGACGGCGATTGGGCGTGGGTAATTTCGCATCATGGCCGCATCAAATGCGAGATCGCGCGGACAGAAGCGGTAAACGGACGCACCATGTGGACATGGAACGCCATCGGCAAGCGCAAGGGGGCCTGGGCACTCGCGCCCGATGCGCCGGAAGCGACGAAGGGATACCTGCTCAACCACCTCATCCATGAACTCCTGCCGCCCAAGGCTGACGGCATGCGCTGGTCGAATTCCGACCCGATCACCGGACAGGCGGCCTGGTATGATTTGCGCGTCCGTATCGAAAAGGCCGAGGAAGGCGATGCGATGAGCGAGCCGCAATTTGGTGCGATTGAACGGCCCGGCAGCCAGAAGCCTGGCGCCGACGAAATTCGCTACGGCCAGGAGTGGGCGCGCAAATGACCACCCTGCCGCAAAACCGCACCTCCACGAAGCTCGGCCTCGTCATCGATCTCGATGTCTGCGTCGGCTGCCATGCCTGTGTCATCAGTTGCAAGGAATGGAACACGGGCGGCTACGGCAATGCGCTCTCGGACCAGCATCCTTACGGCGCCGACGTTTCGGGCACGTTTCTCAACCGCATTCACAGTTTCGAGGTGGTACCGGAGGGTGGTGAAGTCATCGGCGAGGCAGGCGATGCGCGCATCGTTCATTTTCCGAAATCCTGCCTGCATTGCGAGGATGCGCCCTGCGTCACCGTCTGCCCGACCGGCGCTTCCTACAAGCGCGCCGAAGATGGGATTGTGCTTGTCGACGAGGACAAGTGCATCGGCTGCGGGCTCTGCGCCTGGGCCTGCGCCTATGGCGCGCGCGAAATGGATCTCGCCGCCGGCGTCATGAAGAAATGCACGCTGTGCGTCGACCGCATTTACAATGAGACGTTGCAGCAGGAGGACCGGATACCATCCTGCGTTCGCACATGTCCCGCCAATGCGCGCCATTTCGGCGATCTCGGCGATCCGGCCTCCGAGGTGTCGATCATGGTAGCGGAGCGCGGTGGTTTCGATCTGATGCCGGAGCAGGGGACGCGGCCGACCAATAAATACTTGCCGCCGCGCCCGCGAAAGGCCCTGAGCGAGAGTGCGCCATTGGTGCCGCTTGCCGAGAACAGCGAAGGTGCGACCGGTTTCTTTGCCTGGCTCGACAGAGCGCTCGATCGGATGTGAGTTAGCATGTCAAGCTCGCGTTCCAACGATACCCCCCTCTGTCCTGCCGGACATCTCCCCCACAAGGGGGGAGAGCAGCCTGCTTCACGGGTTGGGCTAACTACCGCCGTGCTTATTGGAAAAGAGGCTTGCAGCCATCCGATCTCCCCCCTTGTGGGGAGGGTCGGACCGAAGGTCCGGGGCGGGGTCGTTACGACGGCGAAGCGTTTTGTTTCATACCAGGCACGCCCCTCCCGGCTGCTGCGCAGCCACCCTCCCCACAAGGGGGAGGGAAAGGCGGCACCCTGCATTCGAAAGAAATTGACCGATGATCCACTCACCCCCCTCTGTCCTGCCGGACATCTCCCCCACAAGGGGGGAGATCAGCCTGTTTCACGGGTTGGGCTAACTACCGCCGTGCTTATTGGAAAAGAGGCTTGCAGCCATCCGATCTCCGCCCTTGTGGGGGAGATGTCCGGCAGGACAGAGGGGGGTGAACCTCACCACCTGCGGGTCCCCGCAATGTCGAGGCCGCAATAAATGCATCCAGCCTATTCGATCATCGTCTTCACGACCCTGTCCGGCCTTGGCTACGGTCTTGTCGTCGTTCTTGGGCTTGGCTTTCTCGATCCGGCCGCGCTCTCGACCAAGATCGCCTATGTCATTTCGATTGGGCTGATCGGCATCGGGCTGTCCTCGTCGCTTCTCCATCTCGGCAATCCCCAGCGCGCCTGGCGGGCGGTCAGCCAGTGGAGATCGAGCTGGCTGTCGCGCGAAGGGGTGATGGCGATCGCAACCTTCGTGCCGCTGACCTTGAGCGCCGCACTGGCTGTCTTCGACGATCGTCACGATGTGCTGCTTGGCCTGATCACCGTCGCAGGCGCGCTGATCACCGTCTATTGCACATCGATGATCTATGCGTCGCTCAAGACCGTCGGCAACTGGAATACCCCGCTGACGCCGCTTTGCTTCCTGCTGTTTTCGCTCGCCGGCGGGTTTCTGCTCGCTGCGAGTTTTGCCGGAGGCGCGCTCGGCCTCGAGCTTCTGGCGCTGTTATTCATTCTGCTTGCCCTTCTCGCCAAGATGATATGGCGAAAGCGGGCAATGACGCTCGTCCCCCTGTCGACGCCGGAGACGGCAACCGGGCTCGGACATATCGGCAAGGTGCGGCTGTTCGAGCGTCCGCACGCGCTGGAGAATTACTTGACGCGCGAAATGGGCTTTCGCGTTGCCCGCAAGCATGCGGCCAAGCTCTGGATGATAGCGTTTCTGAGCGGCATCGTGCTGCCGTTCGTTGCCTTGCTTGCTGCCATGGCGATTGGCGGCGGCCTCTTGGCACAATTCGTCCTTGCCGTGGGCGTCCTCACGCACCTTCTCGGCCTCTTTACCGAGCGCTGGCTCTTCTTCGCCGAGGCCCGGCATGCGGTGATGAACTATTACTAGGTGATCAGTTCCAGCGCTTGTGGAACCACATCCACTGGCCGGGATATTCGCGCACCCAGCTTTCCACCTTGTCGTTCAAAGCTTGCACGGTGGCAGAAAGGTCGACCGCACCCTTTTCATCGCGCGGCAGTTCCATCTTTTCCTCGAGCTCGAGGCGGAAGCGGCCTCCGGGCAGGCGGATGCAGCGGGCCGGATAAACGTCGCAATCATATTGGCGCGCGAGCTTGGCCAGAAGCGGGTTGGTCTTGCAGGGGCGGTTGAAGAAGGTCGAGGGGATGCCCCGGCGGAATTTCTGGTCGACCAGCATGCCGACATTGCCGTTGGCATTAAGAACAGTCGCGAGCGACCATGCCGCCCCGGCCTTCGATGGAACGAGGTGCCCCATATTGGTGCGGCGAGCGCCCAGGATGCGCTTGGCGACATAGGGATTGTTCGGCGGGCGAAACAGCGCTGTTACATTCAAGTCGAATGTCGCGGCGCAGATCGGCAGGAGTTCGAAATTGCCGGTATGCCCGGTGAAGAATATGTGCGGCCGGTCCTTTTCCCCGAGCAGGCGCTCGAAGATTTCCCGGCCATGCACTTCGATGATCCCGGTCTTGCCGCTGTGCGGATCGTAGTCGAAGATGGCGTCGAGGAAGACATATTCGGCAGTGAGCCGCGCCATGTTGCCCCACATGTCGCGCGCGATGTCCTGCAGTTCTTGCTCGGACTTTTCCGGATAGGCCTTGCGCAGGTTGTTCATGGCGACGCGGTGGCGCCCCATCAGCGGACCGATCTTACGCGCCGCGGCGTCCATGAAATCCATTGCTGCCTGTGCGGGCAGGCGGCGCAACAGCCACAAAATGCCGAAGACGACATTCGCCGTCAGCCAGTAGTTGAACGACTTGAGCCTCTGGCTCCACCGGAACAGAGCAAGTTTCGTATTGAGCTTCATCGCAAATCAGTTGATGCGCAGGATGATCTTGCCGAAAACGTCCCGGCCTTCCATCCGTTTCAGCGCCGTGTCGATTTCATCGAAACCGACTTGCGTATCGATGACCGGATGAACGAGGCCGCGCGCCATCTTCTGCATCGCATCCGCCATGTTCTCCATGCGGCAGCCGAAGGAGCCGAGCAGCTTCAACTGCTGCTGGAACAGCATCATCAGGTTCATGTTCGTCGATACGCCGGATGTCGAGCCGCACGTGACAAGACGCCCGCCGCGCCGCAGCGACAGCATGGAACCCGCCCAGGTGTCCGCGCCGACGTGTTCAAAGACAACGTCCACGCCCTTTTTCTTCGTCAGCTTGCGCACGACACCTTCGAAGCGATCTTCGCGGTAGTTGATGACGTGGTCGGCGCCCAGCGCCTTCGCCTTCTCGATCTTGTTGTCGGAACCGACAGTCGTAATGACCGTGCAGCCGATCTTCTTGGCTAGCTGGATCGCGGCCGAGCCAATGCCCGACCCTCCGGCATGCACGAGGATCGTCTCGCCGGGCTCAAGCTTGGCATTGTCAAAGAGCATGTGCTCGACCGTACCGAAGGTAACGGGCGCGACCGCAGCGCCGATCTCGTCGACGCCGGGGGGCGCCGGGACGAGGAGGCGAGCCGGTAGGTTGACTTTTTCCTGGGCAAAGCCGTCGAGGTGAAAGCCATGGACCCCGGATACGTGTTCGCAGAGATTGTCGCGGCCTTCGCGGCAGGGCCGGCAAAGACCGCAGGTCTGCGCACCGTAAATCGAAACAAGCTGGCCGGGCAGCACCGAACTGACACCTGGGCCGATCGCATCGACAACGCCGGATGCTTCCGCGCCGATCGTCAGTGGCATCTTGCGCTTGGCGAAGGCCATGCCGCGCCAGCCCCAGACGTCAATGTGATTGAGCGCAACGGCCCTGATATTCACCGTAACCTCGCCGACGCCGGGCGGGGGCGGAGGGGCAATATCGACCAATTCGAGCTTGCGGTCGTCGATCAGCTGTAGTGCACGCATATCCGTTTCCTTGTTCAGGCCACGGATTAGTTCGGTTCTGCGGTCATGACAAGACAGGTATTTTGTCCACCGAAGCCGAATGAGCTGGAAAGCACCGATGAAACGCTCGCTTCACGCTTCACATTGGGCACCACGTCGAGATCGATAGACGGATCGGGATTGTCGTAGTTGATCGTCGGCGGGATGGTGCCGGTCTGGATCGTCAGCATCGAGAATACCGCCTCGATGGCGCCGGCCGCCGTCAATGTGTGGCCGATCATCGACTTGTTGGACGACGTCGGCAGCTTCGAGATGCGCTCCCCGAACACGGTCGACAGAGCGAGATATTCCATCTTGTCGTTCTCGGGTGTGGAGGTGCCGTGGGCGTTGATGTAGTCGATCGCATCCTCTGCGATGCCGGCATCGTCGAGCGCTGCACGGACCGCTCCGATTGCGGGCGAGCCATCCGGCTTCGAACGGGTGCGGTGGAAGTCGTCGGCCTTTTCGCCGCAACCGCGCATGATTCCGAGGATGTTGGCGCCGCGGGCGACGGCTGCTTCCAGCGATTCCATCACCATTGCCCCGGAACCCTCAGCCATGACGAATCCGTCGCGATCCTTGGAGAAGGGTTTTGCCGCCTTGTGGGCTGGCTCGTTCTGGGTGGAAAGGGCAGAGAGCAGCGAGAAGCGGATCAGGGCTTCGGCCGAAACCGAACCATCGGTGCCGATCGACAGCACCTTGTCGCTTTCGCCGCGGCGGATCGCCTCGACGCCGAGCTGGATCGCAGTCGCGCCAGACGCGCAGGCCGTCGACAGCGTCACCGGCAGGCCGCGGGTTCCGAACTTCTCGGCGAGCTGTTCGGCGATGTAGCCGAACTCCACGGTATTGAACATGTCTACCTGCGGCGCGCGGCGGCAGGCTGCGAGAAGGAGATCGTAGCCGGGCTCGCCTTCATTGCGGACCAGCGCATCGAGCGCGAAGCGGTTGCGCCAGTCGAGTTCGACCGGCGGCGCTGCCAGAAACAGCGGGCCGCCGAAATCATCGACGGAGAGGCCCGCCTGGGTGATTGCTTCCTCGCCGGCGAGAGAACCGAGCTTCTGCGAGAGCGCGACAGCGCCCTTGTTGCTTTCGTCGAGGAAATCAACGGTGCCGGCGATCTGCGTGCGCAGTCCATCGACGGGAAAACGGGTAATCCTGTGGATGCCCGACGTCCCGGATGTCAGCGCGGCCCAGTTTTCCTCCTTGCCCTGACCGAGCGAGGAAACAACTCCGAGGCCGGTAATCGCAACAAGCGGACGGCCCAGATGATCAGTATATTTGGACATGCGGCATATCCTTAAACTTTGACGAGACGGGCAACGCCTTCGCCGCGCGAGCCGCCGATCGAGGTAGCCAGCGCCGTGTTGACGCGCTCGGGGCCGGCCTTTTCATTGTCGGGATCGATGGGCGGAAAAGCGGTACCGTGATAGATGCTGAGCGCGGCGAGGCCAACGACCAGCGGGAACTGCGCCTCGCGGAAATGACCGAGCTTGCCAGCGATACCGCGTATGGACGAACTCGAGAATGCGTCGAGCGCTGCCTTCTCGGCGGCAGTGATGCGCTTGGCGCCGGATGCCCCGGAAATGATGACGTCAGCCGGCGAGTCGGCCGTTGCAGCGCCGAGAAGCTTGGCGATCGTCTCCTTCAAATCGTCGCGGCTGCGGCGGATTTGCGTGCTGTAGACGCCGTCGATCGCCGCATATCCGCGAGCGCCGCGCTTCTTCGCGTGTTCCTCGCTTTCGAGGACCAGGAATGCGCCGCCCGAACCGGTGACGATGCCGCCGCCGGCAGCGTCTTCACGTTGCCACAGCGGCCCCCAGCCATCCTGCTTCAGCATATTGTTCAGCTCATAACCGAGCAGCATGTCCGGGTGTTCGGCGTTATATGCCCCGCCGACGAGGGCGTGGGTGCTCTGGCCCGAACGGATGCGCGCAACAGTTGTATCGATCGCAGAAATGCCGGAGCCTTCTTCACCCATGAAAGTGCGCGAGGAACCGGTGACCTTGTGGACGATCGAAATATTGCCGGCAAGGAGATTGGAGAGCTGGGCGAGGAACAGCGTCGGGCGCAGTTCCGTCGACAGTTTCTCGTTGAGCATCGTGCCGAGGTCATTGCGCACGCGCGCTTCGGCAAGGATCTGCAGGTCAACCGCAACATCGCGTTCGCCGCCGCCGGCACCAACGACCATATCCATGGTAGCGCAAAGTGCCTCGTCATCCTTGATGCCCGCATCCTGCAGCGCAAGGCCGGCGGTATAGGTGCCGATGCGCTGCCAGGTTTCCATCTGCCGCTGGTCGCCGCGCTTCGGTATCTGGTTGTTCCAGTCAACCTCGCCGAGCGGGTGGACCGTATAGGGCTTGAAGGTTTCACTGTCGGTGCGCGGTTCAGCCTTGCCGCTGAAGGCCTGCCAATGGGCGTCGGCGCCTTCGCCCAGCGATGAGATCAGTCCAATCCCAGTGATGACGACGGTGTTGTTCTGCATTGTCTCGCAACACCGTCCACGCGGTGCACCCCGTTAGGTGAAGTTGACCCGGTCCGAATCGTTGCTCGGAAATCAGGCCTTTTTGGCGGCGACGAGTTCGTCGATCTTGGCGCACAGGTTCTTCAACACGAAGTATTCTTCGGTCGGGACCTTGCCGTCATTGACTTCCTGCGTCCACTGTTCGAGCGGGATCTTGATACCGAAGGCCTTGTCGATTGCAAAAACAATATCAAGGAAATCAAGGCTATCGATGCCGAGATCGTCAATTGTATGGCTTTCCGGCGTAATGGAGTCGCGATCGATCTCACTGGTTTCGGCAATGATATCGGCAACCTTGTCGAATGTTTCGGACAATTGATTTTCCTTTTTTCTTCCGGTGCCCGTCGAAGGCACTGATGTCTGATGAGCCGGTATCTAACGTTTTTCAAGGTCTATGGAAAGACCCAAGGTTGTGCGCCGTCTAGTCGAATATAATTCGTCCAGCCACATGAATAGCCTCACCCTCGTCATTGGGGATAACCACCACGGCTTCCGTGGGCCGCGGAGTTACGCCCGTCAGAGCCGTTATATTGGCGCGATCGGTGAGCATTACCAGATTGCCGGACCCCTTGAAGCCCGTGATCAGAACGCGGATCTTTTCGAGTTCAGCGGCCTTTTCCGCTTCATCGGCGGGGAGCGGATCCAGCGGCTTGAAAATCTCGGCCGGAATGGAGCCGAACGACAGGCGGGCCGTCTCACGCGCATTGCAGGTGGAACTGGTCAGGATGCGATCGATCCGCACGCCGCGCGCCGCAAACCGCGCCCCCAATTTCTGCGCAAGCTGGCGGCCGCGATCAGAAAGCGTCTGCGTCGCCGAGCAGTCGACGGAGTGATCGACGGTTGGACTTAGCGTTCCCGAAACATCGGCGCCCTGCATGAGGATCGTATATCCACCCCGCTGGACGCGCGCCCAGGCCGCATCGGTCGCCTCGGCGGTAGAAAGAAATGCGAGCGCGCTCAACGCCAACGCGAGCATATGGACACATAATGGATGGATAAGCAGCCTCGACATCTGGCCTCCTTATCAGGCGAAATGGTGATTTGGCGAAGAAAAATAAAGTGAAGTCCTGGAACTGCTTGCGCGGCATGGCCCGCCCGCCTATTGCGGAATGTGATGGGTCTCGTTGAAACAATCCTTGTTGTCTTTGGTGTGATTGCCATCGCCTACGCTGCAGCCCAGTTCAAGCTGCTTGATGAGCGGGTGGGCGACGGATTGTCAGACTTCGTCTTTGTCGTCGCTGCGCCGCTTCTCTTGTTCCGCACCATGGTGACGGCCGATTTCCACGGCGCTGCCCCTTGGCAATTGTGGATCAGCTACTTCATTGGTGTGGTCGTTGCCTGGATCGCATCCGATCTGGCAATCAAGGTCTTGTTCGGCCGTGACAATCGCGCCGGTGTCGTCGCCGGGGTTTCCGGGGCCTTTTCCAATCTCGTGTTCCTGGGCATGCCGCTGATGCTCGGTGTCTTTGGGCAGGAGGGGTTCGCCATCCTGTCGCTGATTGTCGCCGTTCACATGCCGATCATGATGGCCGCATCCATAACGCTGCACGAGTTTGCCCTGCGCCGCGACGGGGTGTTCGATGGCGAGACTCATTTAACCGCGGTGGTTGCCTCATTCTTCAAAAGCCTGCTGCGCAACCCCTTCGTCATCGGTATCCTCGCTGGCTGGCTATGGCGGCTGACTGGCCTGCGCATGCCCGTCGTCGCCGATTCGCTCATTCAGACGTTGGGAAGCGTCGCCGGCCCGGTCGCTCTTTTCGCTATGGGCATGGGGCTCAAGAAATTCGGTGTGTCGGGCCACATCGCCGCTTCGCTTGTCATGTCGGCAATCAAGCTCCTTTTGATGCCGGCTGTTGTCCTTGCTGCGGCTTTGCTGATCGGCCTGCCGCCATTTACCGCCAAGATTGCCGTCACCGCTGCCGCACTCCCTGCCGGCGTCAACTCCTATCTGATTGCGACGCGCTTCGGCACCGGGCAGGCGCTCGCCTCGAATTCCATGGTCATGGCAACGGCGCTGTCGGCCCTAACGCTCGCGTTTTGGGTTTCCGTCGTCACGCATATTTTCGGCTAGGCAAGGCAGTTGCAGCTTTTGGCAAAAAGGAGCAGGGTAGCCGCATCGTCTTCACGAGACGCACATTGCCAATGGCGATGCAGGGTTATCCTTCACGGAACTCACGGACAACAATAACCCTTCGAACACAGGGAGAAATATGATGTTGCAGAAATCCAGCCCGTTCATGAAGCAGGCAAACCTGATCAATGGTGAGTGGGTGGGCGCCGATTCCGGCAAGACAATCGACGTCATCAACCCTGCAACCGGCCTGAAGATCGGCACGGTTCCGAATTCCGGCAAGGCCGAAACGCGGCGCGCCATCGACGCTGCCGCCGAGGCCTTTAAGACTTGGCGCAAGACATCGGTGCTCGAGCGCGCCAAGATGATGCGCAAGCTGCACGACGCCATCCTCGATAACCAGGACGCCCTGGCCGAACTCCTCACATTGGAGCAGGGGAAGTCGCTGTTCGAGTCCAGGGGCGAGGTCGGCATGTCGGCGGCCTATATTCTCTGGTACGCCGAAGAAGCGCGGCGGACCTATGGCGATATCGTTCCATCACCTTGGGCCGATCGCCGCATTCTCGTGACGAAAGAGCCGGTTGGCGTCATCGGGGCCATCACGCCCTGGAATTTCCCGTCCTCGATGCTCGCACGCAAGATCGGTCCCGCGCTCGCTGCAGGCTGCACGGCGGTCGTTAAGCCGGCCACCCAGACACCCTATTCCGGGCTTGTATGGGGTGCGCTTTGCGAGGAGGCCGGCATTCCGAAGGGCGTTGTCAACATCCTCACCGGTTCTGCCTCGGAGATCGGCGGCGAAATCACCAGCAATCCTCTCGTGCGCAAGATCACCTTCACGGGCTCGACCGAGATCGGCAAGATCCTGATCAAGCAGGCGGCGGACACCGTAAAGAAGGTGTCCATGGAGCTTGGCGGCAATGCACCCTTCATCGTGTTCGACGATGCGGATGTCGACCGCGCCGTCCAGGGTGCGATGATCGCGAAATTCCGCAATTCCGGCCAGACCTGCGTGTGTACAAACCGCTTCCTGGTACAATCGGGTATCTACGACACCTTCATCGAAAAGTTTGCTGCGGCGACCCGGAAACTAAAGGTCGGCGACGGTCTCGAAACCGGGACAGAACAGGGTCCGCTGATCGACGAGAAGGCAGTCGCCAAGGTCGAGGAATTCGTCGCCGATGCCAAGCAGAAGGGCGGCAAAGTCGTGACCGGCGGCAAGCGTCATGCGCTCGGCGGCAGCTTCTACGAGCCGACGATCATCAGCGACGCCAAGGAAGACATGCTCTTCACCAAGGAAGAGATTTTCGGTCCCGTGGCGCCGGTCTACAAATTCGAGACGGAGCAGGAAGCGATCGACCTTGCCAACAACACCGAGTTCGGCCTTGCGAGCTATTTCTATACGCAGGACCTTGGCCGCGTGTTCCGCGTTTCCGAGGGGCTCAAATACGGCATGGTGGGCGTCAACGAAGGCATGATCACCACGGTCGAGGCGCCCTTTGGCGGTGTCAAGGAATCGGGGCTCGGCAAAGAGGGCGGACATCAGGGCATCGAAGACTACCTCGATACAAAATATGTCTGCGTCGGAGGTCTCGGCCTCTAAATGAACACTGAGTTATTCGGCCATACGCCTGAGGGCGAAGCAGTCCACCGCATCACGATCTCCGGCGGGGGACTGACCGCCAAGGTTCTGACCTGGGGCGCAGTCATCCAGGACCTGCGCCTCAAGGGCCACGAACCGCCGCTGGTCCTGGGTTATCAGGACTTCGCCGATTATCTAGCACACTCGCCCTATCTTGGCGCGACGGTCGGCCGGTCGATCAACCGCATTCGTGGCGGCGAACTCACGATCGACGGCGAGACCTATGCGCTGGAGCGGAATTTTCACGATCGGCACAATATTCACGGTGGGAGCCGGGGTGCCGGCAAGCGCAGCTGGGATGTCGTCGCCGTCGGCTCGGATTATGTGACGCTGACCATCCAGCTTGGCGATGGCGAGATGGGGTTTCCCGGCAATCTCAACATCACCTGCACCTATATGCTGGAATCGAAGGGCACACTCGCAATCCGAATGGATGCCGTGACCGACAAGCCCACCATCTGCAACCTTGCCCATCACAGCTACTTCAATCTCGATGATGGCGGCGCAACCGATGCGCTTGACCATCAGGTGCGCATCGACGCGGCGGCCTATCTGCCGGTCGATGCCGATCTCATTCCCGACGGGCGGGTTCTCCCGGTGGCGGGCACAACGCACGATTTTTGGGATTACCGGTCGATCCGCCGCGAAGAAGGTGGCGCCCAGGTGGTCTATGACAATAATTTCTGCCTGTCGAGCCAGCGTCAGCCCCTGCGGCGGGTCGCATCGGCCAAGGGCGCGAAGTCGGGCGTCGAGATGAACGTTCTTACCACGGAACCCGGCGTGCAGTTCTATGCCGGCAATACGCTGGGCGGGCGTCCGCCGATCGGGCTGACAGGAAGCACCTACGATAATTATGCGGGCTTCTGTTTCGAGGCGCAGGTGTGGCCGGACTCACCCCATTTCCCGTATTTCCCGCAGGCAATACTTCGGCCGCAGGAGACCTACAGCCAAATGACCAAGTACAGCTTCAGCAAAGCAAAGCAGGCTTAAGCATCAAAGGCTTTGCGCGCTTCGTCCATCGGGGCAAGCGCGCCGTGAAATTCGACGACGCGCGCCGCCACCTTGTGCGCCCTTTTGGCGGCCGCAACCGGATCGAGATCGGCGAGCCGGGCGGCGATATAGCCGCCATTAAAGCTGTCGCCAGCGCCGGTCGTGTCGACCGCATTGGCTTTGGCGGCCTGTACATTGGTACTCACGCCTCCCGAAACGACCAGCGCCGGCTCCGTTCCATCCTTGACGACGATTTCCTTGACGCCATAGCTCGCAAGGCGGGCCGCCGTATCGGCTGGCGTGACGTCGCCGAAGAGTGCGTTTTCATCCGGGAATGTCGGCAAGGCGATATCGCTGACATGGAAAGCGTTGCTCAGCACCTGCTTCGCCGTCTCGGCATTTTCCCACAGACGCGGACGATAGTTGGCATCGAATACGATGAGCGAACCGTGACGCCGCGCATTGCTGACAGCGTTGAGCACAGTCTGCCGGCTCTTTGGGCTCAAAATGCCCATGGTGATGCCGGAGAAATAGATGATACGGCGGCCTTCGAGGCTCTTGGCGAGCGCATCGGCGTCATCCGCCAACTGCCGCGCAGCGGCGTCATTGCGCCAATAGGTGAAGGACCGCTCGGCACCGGTCAGGGTAATTGCGTAAAGGCCGGGCCGGGCGCCGACAATCGTCGGGCTGTGCGCCGTGTTGATACCATTGTCGCGCAAGAATGCCTTTTGCTTGACGGAAAAGGGATCGTCGCCAAATGCGGTCACGTAATCCACGGCGAGGTCTGGCTCGGCGAGGGCCCGAACATACCAGGTGGTGTTCAGCGTATCGCCGGCAAAGCCCATGCGCCACTGGTCGCCAATGGCGCCCGAGAGTTCGATCATGCACTCGCCGATAGCCGCAAATCCGTTCATGAAGTCCTCCGCAATCCGGTCGGTTGCGACTGATATACGAGTGGGCGGCTGCTGTCATGGGAAAGTTCCGGGGGCGGGGGCTGTCATATCCGCTTAATAATGCAATGTTAGTCGCGCCATATTTGCATGGAGAATCGAATGTCGCGCATCACGTCGATCGAACAACTCGAGGCGATTTACAGCGGTGTTGCCGAGGCATCGACGGCGAAGGTCACGGACCGAATCACGCCGGAATATCGCCGCCTCATCGAAGGCTCGCCGTTCGTGGCCCTGGCGACATCCGGCCCGGAGGGGCTCGATTGCTCGCCGCGCGGCGATCTAGCGGGATTTGTCCGCATCCATGACGATCGCACCTTGATGATCCCCGACCGCCGCGGCAACAACCGGGTCGACTCGCTGCGCAATATCGTCCGCGACCCGCGCGTCGCGCTGCTCTTCCTGATCCCGGGCGTCGACACGACGTTCCGCGTCAATGGCCGCGCCTTCCTCGATACGGACAGAACGTTGCTCGAAAGTTTCGCCGTCGAAGAAAAAGCGCCGCGATCGGTGATGGTCGTCGAGGTGGAGGAGGCCTATTTCCAGTGCGCCCGCGCCTTGATCCGCTCCGAACTTTGGAATCCGAAGAATCATCGCTCGCCGAAAGAGTTTCCGACCCCCGGCCAGGTTCTCGCCGCTCTCAGCGAAGACCGTGTCGGCGGCGAGGCCTATGACCGCGAATGGCCGCAGCGTGCAGCCAAGACCATGTGGTAGATCAAAGCGCCTTGTTGTCGATCGCAATTTCCATGCGGTCGGCGGCGAAGCGGGTCTTGGCATATTCGACCGGACGGCCATCCATATCGACATTGATCGCAGTCGCAACGAGCACGATCGCCCCCGGCGACAGTTGGAGGTGGCGCAGGTCGTCCGCATCGGCATGTCTTGCCGCGATGATCGTCGACTTGCGCAGATAATCGTCTATTCCCGCGGCCTTGAGCGCGAATGTTATCGAACCGGATGAACGGTAATCCTCGGCGGCGTTAGGCACGCGCGCGGCATCGAACCAGGCCGTCGAGCAGGTGACAGGGTTGCCATCCGCCGTGTGCAGCGTGTCGACGCGGATTACGTCTCCTTTCGACATGCCAAGCGCCGCGGCAATTTCAGGCGTCGCCGCTTCGGTGCGGTAAGAGAGCAATACGCCCTTGGTCTCGCGCACCTGCGTTGCGAGTATCTGCGAGAACCGCGTGCGCTCGCCGATGCGATAAATCAGCTTGCGGCTATTCGCGACAAATGTGCCTCGCCCCTGCTCGGCTCGCAGCACGCCTTCCTTCGTAAGCGCGGCAATTGCGCTTCGGATGGTGTGGCGATTGACGGAAAATCGCGCGGCGAGTTCGATTTCGGGCGGCATGCGTGCGCCGCTCGCCATTCTTCCCGCCGTGATGTCGCCGCGGATCTGGTCGGCAATCTGCCGCCAGATGGCGACACCGCTGTTTCGCGTAATGAATCGCGCTGAAGTCACGCTTTGTCATGCTCCTGTCATTGACCATCCCTATAGATGGACTTATTGTCTAGTTGTATAGACGAATAGACAAGTTTGAGCGAGGTGTCAATGACCAAAGATTTTCAGGAAATGCCGGCGACCGTCGATGCCGGGCGCAAGGCCGCCATGGCATTGCTCGCCCAGGCGACCGCCGATGAGATGACCCGCTTCTGGTCGGTCTGGACCGACAAGCCGGCAGTCGAGACGTTGCGCGGGCCCGAAACGGGCCTCGTCATGGTTCGCGGACGCATCGGCGGGTCGGGGGCTCCGTTCAATCTCGGGGAAGCGACTGTGACCCGCGCGACCGTGCGGCTCGGCAGCGGTGCCGTCGGCCACGCTTATGCGCTTGGTCGCCAGGGCGAAAAGGTTCGCCTTGCCGCCGTCTTTGATGCGCTTTGGCAGGACGATGCCAAACGCGATGTGGTCGAAACGACCGTCCTTGCGCCAATCGCGCAGCGGCTCGACGAGGAACTCAGGACCAAGCGCGCCGAGACGGCAGCGACCAAGGTCGATTTCTTCACAATGGTGCGAGGGGAAGACTGATGAGCACGAATACTCAGGTTTTTGAGGGCGGCTTCGCCAATCCGGTCATGGGATCGCAGCAGATTTTCCGGGCGCTGATGGATGCCATGGCCAATCCCGGCCGCGTATTTGACGTGCCGGAGCTCGTCGCAGCGCCGGCCCCGCTGACGCCAGTAATGGCGGCGATCGCCGCCACGCTGTTCGACCACGATGCAACGGTCTGGTGCGACAAGTCGATCAGCGCCTCGAAGGAGGCCATCGGCTGGCTGAAATTTCATACCGGCCTCGAACTCGTCTCCGATCCGGCGGCTGCGCAATTCGCGCTGGTGAAAGACATCGCCGCAATGCCGTCCTTCGAAGCCTTTGCCAAAGGGACGTCGGAATATCCCGACCGCTCGACAACGGTCATCTTGCAGCTCGACGGATTTGAGGGCGAGAACGTTCTCACCCTCCGTGGACCCGGTATCAAGGACACGCAGGACTTCGCGCCGAGCCAGCTGCCGAAAATGTTCATCGATCAATGGACGGGTAATCGTGCCGCCTTTCCGCGCGGCATCGATCTGATCTTTGCCGGACGGGACGCGCTCGCCGCCCTGCCGCGCACGACCCGCGTTGCGAAGAAGGAGGCTTAAGGCCATGTATGTTGCAGTCAAGGGCGGCGAAACTGCCATCCGCAATGCCCACAGGCTTCTTGCCGACAAGCGCAGGGGCGATCCCTCCGTGCCCTCGATCCGGCTCGACCAGATCGTCGAACAACTGGCGCTCGGCGTCGACCGGGTCATGGCCGAGGGATCGCTTTACGACCTCGAGCTTGCGGCACTCGCCATCAAGCAGGCGCGGGGCGACATGATCGAGGCAATCTTCCTCGTCCGCGCCTATCGCACGACGCTGCCGCGTTTTGGCTATACGCTTCCCGTCGAAACGGCGGCAATGGCGATAGAACGGCGCATCTCCGCAACGTTCAAGGATCTGCCGGGTGGACAACTCCTCGGGCCGACATTCGATTATACGCACCGCCTGCTCGATCCCGAACTCGCCGCCGATGCCGCGGTCGAAGCGCCGGAGGAGCGGGTGGAGGAAACGCACGAACCGGCGCCGCGCGTCACCGATATTCTCGGCCATCATGGCATGATCGAGACGGATGGCGAGTTGCCGGAAGGGGCAGCGCCTGGCGATCTGACCCGCGAGCCGCTCGCCTTTCCGCTTGAGCGCGATCTGCGTCTACAAGCGCTTGCCCGCGGCGACGAGGGTTTTCTCCTCGGTCTCGCCTATTCCACACAGCGGGGCTATGCCCGCAGCCATCCCTTCGTTGGCGAAATCCGCATCGGCGAAGTCGAGGTCGAACTTGAAGTCGCGGAACTTGATTTCCCGCTGACGCTCGGGCGCATCCGCCTGACCGAGTGCCAGATGGTCAACCAGTTCAAGGGTTCGGCGAAGCAGCCGCCGCAGTTCACCCGCGGCTATGGCCTTGTGTTCGGCCAGAGCGAGCGCAAGGCGATGTCGATGTCGCTCTGCGATCGCGCATTGCGGGCGAGGGAGCTCGGCGAGGATATTACCGCCGCCGCCCAGGACGAGGAATTCGTCATTTCACACAGCGATAATGTCCAGTCGACCGGCTTCGTCGAGCATTTGAAGCTGCCGCATTACGTGGATTTCCAGGCCGAACTCGACCTGGTGCGCCGGATGCGGGCCGAACACGAACGCCGCGACGTCCAGGAGGCAGCAGAATGACCGAACTCGCAACATATAATTTTGCTTATCTCGACGAGCAAACGAAGCGGATGATCCGCCGCGCCATCCTGAAAGCCATTGCCATTCCGGGCTACCAGGTGCCTTTCGCCTCGCGCGAAATGCCGATGCCCTATGGCTGGGGCACGGGCGGCGTGCAGGTGACGGCGGCAGTCATCGGACCGGATGACAGGCTGAAGGTTATCGATCAGGGCGCCGACGACACCACCAACGCCGTATCGATCCGCGCCTTTTTCCAGAAGACCGCAAACGTTCGGGTGACGACCAGCACAACGGAAGCAACGATCATCCAGACGCGGCACCGCATCCCGGAAACACCGCTCACCGCCGGCCAAATCCTGGTCTATCAAGTGCCGATCCCCGAACCCCTGCGCTTCCTCGAGCCGCGCGAGACGGAAACGCGGAAAATGCACGCGCTCGAAGAATACGGCCTCATGCATGTGAAGCTCTACGAGGACATCGCCCGCCACGGCCACATCGCGACGACCTATGCCTACCCGGTAAAGGTCGAAGGGCGTTATGTCATGGACCCGTCGCCGACGCCAAAGTTCGACAATCCGAAGATGCATCGCTCGCCAGCGCTGCAACTATTCGGTGCAGGACGCGAAAAGCGCATCTACGCGGTTCCGCCCTACACGGAAGTCGTCAGCCTCGACTTTGAAGATCATCCATTCGAAATCCAGAGCTTTTCCGAGCCCTGCGCGCTGTGCGGTGCCAGGGGTACCTACCTCGACGAGGTGATCCTCGACGACAAGGGCGGCAGCATGTTCGTGTGCTCGGATACGGATTTTTGTGAAGACCGGCAGGCGCATGGCCATCGCGGCCATCTTTCGGCCAATCCGGCGGAGGCAGCAGAATGAGCGATACACCACTTCTCAAAGTCAATGCAGTCTCGAAATTCTATGGAAGCCGGATCGGCTGCCAGAATGTCTCGTTCGAACTGTGGCCGGGCGAAGTGCTGGCCATCGTCGGCGAATCCGGTTCAGGCAAGACCACGCTTCTGAACTGTCTGGCGACCCGGCTTGCGCCTTCGGCAGGTTCCGTCGAATACCGCATGCGGGACGGCCAGTTCCGCGATCTTTACCGCCTCAGCGAAGCCGAGCGGCGGTTGTTGATGCGCACCGACTGGGGCTTCGTGCATCAGAACCCGGCCGATGGCTTGCGCATGACGGTTTCGGCCGGCGCTAATGTCGGCGAGCGGCTGATGGCGGTCGGCGACCGGCACTACGGCCGCATCCGTTCGACGGCGACCGATTGGCTCGGGCGGGTGGAAATCGCCGCCGACCGCATCGATGACGAGCCACGTGCCTTCTCCGGCGGGATGCGCCAGCGCCTGCAGATTGCACGCAACCTCGTAACCAACCCGCGCCTCATCTTCATGGACGAGCCGACCGGTGGGCTGGACGTGTCGGTGCAGGCGAGGTTGCTCGACCTTTTGCGGGGCCTCGTCAGCGACCTTGGCCTTGCGGCAATCGTCGTCACCCATGACCTTGCCGTCGCGCGGCTGCTTTCGCACCGCATGATGGTGATGAAGGACGGCCATATCGTCGAAACCGGCCTTACCGACCGCGTCCTCGACGATCCGCAGGCGCCTTACACCCAGCTTCTCGTTTCATCCATCCTGCAGGTCTAGGAGAAGATTATGCCAACGCCTCTCGTTGTCTCCGATGTCGCCAAGAGTTTCACCATGCACCTGCGTGACGGCATCCGCTTGCCGGTGGTCACCAACGTGTCATTCTCGATCAAGGCCGGCGAGTGCGCCGTTCTTGGCGGCCCTTCCGGTGCCGGAAAGAGCTCGATTCTGAAAATGATCTACGGAAATTATGCCGTGGATCAGGGCCAGATCATCGTTCCCTACCGCGACCGCCTTGTGGATATTGCCTCGGCCGATCCGCGAACCATGCTCGGTATCCGCCGCGAAATGGTCGGCTATGTCAGCCAGTTCCTGCGCACCGTGCCACGGGTTTCGGCGCTTGACGTTGTCGCCGAGCCGCTCGTCGCCCGCGGCGTCGATCGCGGCGAAGCCCGCGACAAGGCGGCGGTGCTGCTCTCGGGACTCAATCTCCCCGAACGGCTGTGGGCGCTGCCGCCCGCCACCTTCTCCGGCGGCGAACAGCAACGCGTCAACATTGCGCGCGGCTTCATTACCGATCACCCGGTCCTGCTGCTCGACGAGCCGACAGCATCGCTCGACGCCAGGAACCGCAGCGTCGTCGTGTCTATGATCGAGGCCAAGAAGGCCGCGGGCGTCGCCATGCTCGGCATCTTTCACGACGAGGATGTGCGCGAGGCCGTTGCCGACCGGATCATCGATGTCACGGCGTTTTCCACCGCAGGCGGAGTTGCGGCATGACGAAACTCTCGGAAACGCCATTGATCCATCCGACGGCGAGCGTCGAAGGCTGCGCGTTCGGCCGCTATACTGAAGTTGCCGAGCGTTGCCGCCTCAGTGAATCGAGCTTCGGCGACTATTCCTACATCATGCAGGACGGATCTGCCTGGTGCGCCAAGGTCGGCAAGTTCGCCAACATAGCTTCGAGCGTTCGCCTTAACGCGCCCAACCATCCGACCTGGCGGCCGACGCTGCACCATTTTACCTATCGCTCGGGCGACTACTGGGACGACGGCACGGTTGACGAGCAATTTTTCGACTGGCGGCGCACTAATACCGTCACGATCGGCCATGATGTCTGGATCGGCCACGGCGCGACGGTTCTGCCGGGCGTCACCGTCGGCGACGGCGCAGTAATCGGGGCAGGGGCGGTGGTCACGAAGAACGTCGATCCCTACACGATCGTTGGCGGCGTCCCGGCACACAAAATTCGTGATCGCTTCGACCGAAAAACGGCTGAACAACTGCAGGTCGTTGCCTGGTGGGATTGGGACCACGATAAGTTGCGCTCTGCGCTCGATGATTTTCGCTCGCTCTCCATCGAGGCGTTCCTTGAGAAACACGCGGTCTAAATCGAACGAGCGATAGGGTTAACGGACTGACATCAAGTTGTCATTCGGCTGCAACAAAAACGACATCGCACGTTCACATCCGTGTCCTAGGACAGTGCAGCGCCAATAGGGACCTGCTTATGCTGAAGATTGAAAACGTGACGCGCCGGTTTGGCAAGTTTACTGCCATCGACGATGTCAGCCTGGAAATTCCCCAGGGTCAGATGGTAGGCATTATCGGCCGTTCCGGTGCCGGCAAGTCGACGTTGCTTCGCATGATCAACCGTCTCGTCGATCCTTCGGAAGGTGCGATCCTCTTTGAAGGCATCAATGTGGCGCAGTTGAAGGGCGCCGCCTTGCGCAACTGGCAGCGCGATTGCGCCATGATCTTTCAGCAGTTCAATCTGGTGCCGCGCCTCGACGTTCTGACCAATGTACTGCTCGGTCGCCTCAATCATCGCTCGACGATCAAGAGCCTGCTCGGCATGTTTTCGCGCGAGGAGCGTGCGATGGCGATTGCGGCGCTGGAGCGCCTCGACATCGCGAAGACCGCCCTGCAGCGGGCGGGAACGCTCTCCGGGGGCCAGCAGCAGCGCGTCGCGATAGCCCGCGCTCTAATGCAGAACCCCAAGGTTGTTCTCGCCGACGAGCCGATCGCCTCGCTCGACCCGCGCAATGCCCAGGTGGTGATGGAGTCGTTGCGCGACATCAATGAGCGCGAGGGCCTGACGGTCATCACCAATCTGCACACGCTCGATACGGCCCGCCATTTCTGCCAGCGCATCATCGGCATGCAGGGCGGCAAGGTCGTCTTTGACGGCGGACCCGACGATCTCACCGAACTTGCCGCGCGTCGCATCTACGGCGCGGACGGCATGAAGGATGCTTTTTCGGAGGCAATCACTTCCACAAGTATCAGTCGCGGCACACCCAAGCCGATTTCAGAGCTGGAGGCCGTTCTGGCCGCGCGTTGAGCGCACCGAGATCGGCTCGCCCACGATACGGGCCACTAATGAAACTGATCGCAAACTCATATCGACGTTTGACAGGAGAGAACTATGTTCAAGAAAGCCCTTCTTAGTGCAATCGCAATCGGCGCCATGCTGGCCGGTTCGATGGCGCGTGCCGAAAACCTCGAAACATTCCGCATCGGTCTGATCGGCGGCGAAAACGAAGCCGACCGCCTGCGCAACTACCAGTGCGTAGTCGACCAGCTGCCCAAGGTCCTCGGTGTCAAGGAAGTAAAGCTCTTCCCGGCAACCGACTATGACGGCGTCATTCAGGGTCTCCTCGGCGGCACGCTCGATGCTGCTGAACTCGGTGCATCCGGATATGCCAAGATCTATCTGACCAATCCGAAGGCAGTCGAACCGATCCTGACCGACGTCCAGACCGACGGTTCGACCGGCTATTATTCGATCATGATTGCCCGCAAGGACAGCGGCATCAAGACTCTTGCCGACATGAAAGGCAAGAAGCTCGGCTTTGCCGATCCGGATTCCACCTCTGGCTACCTCATCCCCGTTACCTCGCTGCCGAAGGACATCAACGCTTCGGTCAAGGATTACTTCGGTGAAACCGGCTTCGGCGGCGGTCATGAAAACCTCGTTCTCGCCGTCAAGGACGGCAAGTTCGACGCCGGCACGACCTTTGGCTCGGGCGTCGGCAAGTTCGAAGAGGGATATTCTTCCGGCAATCTGCGCAAGATGGTCGACAAGGGCCTGATCGACATGAAGGATTTTGTCGAACTGTGGAAGTCGCCGCTTATTCCGAACGGTCCGACCGTTGTTCGCTCATCGATGAACAAGGACACGATCGCCAAGTACAAGGAATATCTGATGAACCTTCCGAAGACCGATCCGGCCTGCTTCGCCGCGGCTTCTTCGACCGGTGGCGACCGCAAGGGCTACACGGAAGTTAACTCGAAATTCTACCAGCCGATCATCGACGCCCGCAAGGCGCAGATCGGCGGCTGATAGCCCTCCGATGATCACGGCCAGTTCCCTCAAGGTTCTGGCCGTGAATTTTTTGTGCTCTCTAAGGATCGGTTGATGAGCCAGGCTACGACCACCACCCTGTCGCCCGACGGTATCGAGATAGAACGCCACTGGCTGGAGCTTGCGACGCGCCGGCGTGCCTATTCATGGCTGATCGGCATTGGTCTGCTCGTGGCGGTCGCCGGGTCCCTATGGTTTGCCAACGACTCGAACGCCGGCAAGTTCTTCGACCGTCTGCCGCACTTCTTCGAATTTGCTGGCGATCTCGTTCCGCGCGACGGCTGGGAAGTGTGGCGCGCCTTGTTCGATCTGCCGTCCCCCTATTACGACGGCAGCCTTAAATACGACTATCCGGAAGGCCGGGTCTATCTGTTCGGCGGGTTCTACTTTCCGGAATATTTCTACAAGATGCTGCAGACCCTCAATATCGCGATCCTTTCGACGCTTGTCGGCTTCATCTTCGGCTTCCTGCTCTGCTTCCTTGCCGCCAAGAACCTCGTCAAGAACCGGCTGATCCGCGGCGTCGTGCGCCGGACGATGGAAATTCTCCGCGCGTTTCCCGAGATCGTCATCGCCGGTTTCTTCGCCGCAATCCTCTCGCTCGGCGCCATACCCGCCATGTTCGCCGTGGCCATCCATACGATCGGCGCGCTCGGCAAGCTCTTCTTCGAAGTCGTCGAGAATGCCGACATGAAACCGGACGAGGGTTTGCGTGCCGCCGGCGCCAACTGGTTCGAGCGCGTCGGTTTCGGCATCGTGCCGCAAGTCATGCCCAACTTCATGTCCTATGCGCTGCTTCGCCTTGAAATCAATGTGCGTGCCTCGACGATCATCGGCGCGGTCGGCGGCGGCGGCATCGGCGAGGAATTGCGCCTGTCGATCGGCCGCGGCCACCAGGCAAAGACGCTTGCCATCGTCCTTCTGCTGCTGGTGACGATCATCGCCGTCGATCAGTTTTCCGCCTGGCTGCGCCGCCGTCTCGTCGGCAAGCAGGCCTTCGCCTTTGGAGGCAAACAGTCATGACCGCCCTGTCCGCTGCCGCCATCGCCGATTACGAAAGCCGTCACCCGGAGGTCTTCAACCCGCCGGTGTGGAAGCGCTTCCTGCCGCTGGTCATCGCTGCCGGCATCGTTCTTTACGTCGTCTACTGCTGGTGGTTCTTTTCGATCGGCACCGTGCTCGCGAGCGGCCAGTGGCAGCGCGCCGAAATCTATGCGCGCGACTGGGTCTCCTACGCGGTCAGGGCGACCGTCAAGATGAGCCCGGAGGCGACAACGGTTTCCTATCCGCGCTTTTCCGAGCTTGGCAACAATCCCAATCCGGATTGGGTGATCAAGAGCGGCAACGGCGTGTCGATCCGCTTCGGGTCCAGCAAGTCGCTCGATATCAACGCCCAGCGCGTGATTGCGACCCGGGGAAGCGAAAGCCTGACGATCCTGATCGAACCGGACGGCGCCAAGCCGCAAGGAGCCCTGCCGAAATGGGCACAGCTGAAGGAGGATCAGGTCACGGTGAATTTCGGCTTTGCCGGCCAGGCGGATATCATTCCCGAGCGTGTCGTGGTCAGCCGGCGCTTCCTCGGATGGGCCAATTTCGTCTTCGATACCGCATCGCCATTCTGGGGCAAGTCGTTCGGCGAAGTGATGTCGATGATTACCAGCGGCGAGCGCATCAAGCCTGAGATGTCGAATGCAGCGCTTGCCTTCGACAACATCTGGTACAATTCATCATGGCAGCATGGCGACGTTTGGACCAAGCTCCTGCAGACAATCGTCATGGCCTTCATCGGCACCCTGCTTGCAACGATCATCGCGTTTCCGCTCGCGTTCGTTGCGGCCCGCAACATCATGCCGAATTTCTTCGCCAACCAGATCACCAAGCGCTTCTTCGATTTCCTGCGCTCGGTGGACATGCTGATCTGGGCGCTGTTCTTCACCCGCGCCTTCGGACCCGGGCCGCTCGCCGGTATCGCCGCGATCTTCTTCACCGATACGGGCACGCTCGGCAAGGTCTATTCGGAGACGCTGGAAAACATCGATGACAAGCAGCGCGAGGGTGTCAAATCCGTGGGTGCATCGCCGGTGAACGTGCAGCGCTACGGCGTCGTGCCGCAGGTCCTGCCGGTATTCGCCAGCCAGGCGCTGTACTTCTGGGAATCGAACACGCGCTCGGCGACGATCATCGGCGCCGTCGGTGCGGGCGGCATCGGCCTCAAGCTGTGGGAGGCAATGCGCACCAACACCAACTGGCATAATGTGGCCTATATGGTCGTGCTCATTCTCATCGTCATCTTCATCTTCGACAATATTTCCAACGCATTGCGCTCACGCCTGACTGGAAAGCAGCACTAGATTGTCGATCCGCAGATCCCAAGCGATACAAAGCTTGTCATAATTGAAGCGTAACGCGAGACTGTTTTTAGGGAATCACACTGACATGCGCTATGCGATCTACTTCACGCCGCCGGCGAGCGACCCGCTTCTCAAAGTCGCGGCGAATTGGCTCGGCCGCAATGCCTTCAGCGGGCAAGCGGTGAAGGTCCCGCATATTCGCGGCCTCGACCCGGCGGACTTCGCGCAGCTTACCGATTCGCCACGCCGCTACGGTTTCCATGCGACGCTGAAAGCGCCTTTCCGAATCTCGGAGGGGTTTGAAGTGCGCGAACTGCTTTCCGCCATGATGCATTTTGCCTCCTCGGTCGATCCGGTCGAAATCCCGAAACTGGAAATTCGCTGCCTCGGCGGTTTCTTCGCGCTGGTTCCAAGCGAACCGCTGGACCGCCTCAACCAGTTGGCAAACGATATCGTCGTCGCCTTCGACCGCTTCCGCGCCGCTCCGAGCGAGCAGGAGATCAAGCGGCGCAATCCCGATGCGCTGTCGGTATCCGAGCGGCGCAATCTCGAACAGTGGGGCTATCCCTACGTGTTCGAGGATTTCCGTTTTCACATGACCCTGACCGGTCCGGTGCCGGAGGCCGATCGGCCAAGAATTGAACGCATCCTCAGTGAATTCCTCGAGCCGGTTCTCGAAGAGCCGGTCGAGATCAGCAATCTTGCTCTGTTTACCGAGGCCCATCCCGGATCACCTTTTGAAATCAACTCACTGCACCCGCTTGCTGGAACGAACCGTAGAAAGTCTGCCTGAAATGTCCGCCGAACTGATCTTGAATAATGCGAAAATCGTCCTCGAAAACGAAGTCATCACCGGTTCCGTCCTGGTGCGTGACGGCAAGTTTGCCGATATTGCGGAAGGAACAGCTTCAGGCGGCGAGGATTTCGGCGGCGACTATCTCATACCCGGCCTGGTGGAACTTCATACCGATCACCTGGAGGGGCATTATCTCCCGCGCCCGCGGGTACGCTGGAACCCGATCGCGGCCGTCCTTGCCCACGATGCGCAGATCGCCACCTCCGGCATTACGACTGTTCTCGATGCGCTGCGTGTCGGCATGGATGAGGATGCGGACCTTTCGGCGCCGGAAATGCGCAAGCTCGGCGACGCAATCGAGAATAGCGTCCATGAGGGCCGGCTGCGCGCCGATCACTATTTGCATCTGCGCTGTGAAGTCTCGGCGCCGGATTGCCTTGAGAGTTTTCAACTGTTCGAGAATGACAGCCGCGTGCGGCTCGCATCGTTGATGGACCATGCGCCGGGGCAGCGCCAGTTCGTCGATCTCGAAACCTACGCCTATTATTACCAACGCAAGCTGAAGCTCAGCGACCGCGATTTCCAATTGTATTGCGAGAAACGCATGGGCGAGTCCGCGCAGTATTCGGGCCCGCAGCGCGAGGCGCTGGCGGAAAAATGCCGTGCGCGCGGCATCGTTCTCGCCAGCCACGACGATGCGACGCAAGCGCACGTGGACGAGGCCATAGAGCAGGGCATCCACGTTGCCGAGTTTCCAACGACGCTCCAGGCGGCGGCTGCGTCCAAGCGCGCCGGCCTTGCCGTCCTGATGGGTGCGCCCAATGTCGTGCGCGGCGGTTCGCATTCCGGCAATGTCTCGGCGCGCGAACTCGTGGAGCACGGTTATCTCGATATTTTGTCGTCCGACTACATTCCGTTCAGTCTGATCCAGTCGACCTTCATGCTGAGCGAGACCGCGGACAGCATATCGCTGCCGGATTCGGTGCGCCTCGTCACCAAGAACCCGGCCGAAGCGGTCGGTTTTGATGACCGCGGCGTCATCGAGATCGGCAAGCGCGCCGACCTCGTTCGCGTTCGCGTCGATGAGCACATTCCCGTGGTCCGCACTGTCTGGCGCGAAGGCCGCCGGGTCGTATGATGGCCGCCGCAATGATCGAACGCGCACTCGAAGTGGGGTCCGCGCCGTTGCGCAACGGCGCCTTCGTTGCGGTTGTCGGGCCTAGCGGTGCCGGCAAGGATACAATTATCGACTATGCCCGCGCTGCGCTCGCCAACGAGCCGGGATTCCATTTCGTCCGCCGCGTGGTCACCCGGCCTTCGGCGGTCGACGCGGAGGACCACGATACGCTGAGCGAGGACGCGTTTTTGGCGGCCAAGCGCGAGGGGGCGTTCTGCCACGACTGGTTCGCCCATGGGCTTTACTACGGCTTGCCGAAATCAGTCGATCACGAGATCGAACGGGGCGGGGTCGCAATTGCCAATGTATCGCGCGGCATTCTCCCCGATCTGAAATCGGCCTACGCCAATTTCCTGGTGGTCCATATTACGGCTTCGCCTGAGGTTCTGGCGCATCGCCTTGCGGCGCGCGGGCGCGAAAGCGCCGAGGAGATCGAGCGTCGATTGATGCGGGCCGCGCCCAACCCATGCGATCCGGAAAATGCCGTTATGATCGACAATTCAGGTCCGGTCGCCGACGCGGGCGATGAACTCGTGGCGCTGTTGCGAAAATCGGCAGCAGTCGCTGCGGTTTCGGACCAGATTTGATTGCAGCTTTGTCGTAAAGGGATCCGGAGGCGTTTGCCTCCGGATTTTTTGTGTCAGGCGATCAGAAATTCCGCTGGAAGCGGACGATGCCACCGAGGGCATCGTCGTTGACGAGTGTGCCGTCGCCCTGACGGAAATCCTCGAACTTGGTGTAGTTGATTTCCGGCGTGATCGTGAAACCGGGTACAAGTTCGTAGGCAACATTGAGGGCAAAGGCGTAGGTCCCCTCAGATGCGTACGCACCCTGACCGTTGACGGTCGCCTTGTCGGAGAGCTTTGCGGCGAAACCGGCCCAGGCTGCCCAGTCGCCCTGCCACGGGGTCAGGAAGTTGCGTTCCTCGCGCGTGGAGTCGTAGTCGGACTGGTAGGCGCCCATGCCCCAGACCTTGAACGTATCGGTGATGTTCACATCGAGGCGCGCCTTGGCGGCAAAGGCTTCGACGTTGGAATCGTAGCCGACGATACCGGACAGCGTTCCCCAACCCTGCTCGTACTTGGCGCCGGCCATGACATGCGGCATGTAGTTGTCGATGACATAGTCGGGATAATCGTCGTGGACCGAGCCCTGTTCGGCCGCGATGATGGCGGAGAAACCGTCTCCCCCGGTGAACGTGTAGCTCACCTGGTTGCTCTGCCAGCTGTTGTAGTTGATCACGTCGTCATTGATGATATCGCCGGCGTAGCCGTTCCAGGCGCCGAAGATTTCATCGGCAACGCCGACACGGAAGCCGCCGAGCTCGATGAACGCCTGCGGGAGGCTGGCGCCATCATCCGAACCGTCGGTGAAGTCAAAGCGCGACTGGATGTAGGAACGCAAGGTGCCGAGTTCGGTCTCGGAACGGGCGTCGAAGCGAACCTCGGCGCGCGTGTGCTTGGCCCAGGTGCCTAGCGGGCCGCCACTATAGACGTCGTCGCCACCCTGTGCGTCATAGCGGACGTAGCCGCTTACCTTGAGGCAGGTTTCCGTTCCCGGAATATAGAAGAAGCCCGTGCCATAAGCATCGCAAACCCGCACATATTCGACGGGTTCGGGTTCCGCCACGACAACCGCGTCGGCGGCGCGTGCTCCTGAAACTGCAACCAGCGCTGCAGCGGAACCAAGGAGGAAGCTCTTTATTCGCATTATCGGTTCTCCGATCAAAGTTGATACCAAAGCTCGTGTCCCCGCAGCAGGGATATTCCTGTTCGTTCGATCGCGCAAAATCGATCTGCAATCGAACCGCCGGTTCGGAAATCGCTGTTGCGCTTTTGACACGCGGGGTAATGACTTGGTTTCGTCGGGGCGCAATTGCCCAAACAATAGGGCTTTGCGTAACACGATAAAGAATTAGGCAAAATTAGACTTTAGTCTCTGAGTGGGCGTCCCCAGGCTGCATTAAGCGCTAAACCCGCCTGGTTTTCTTAGATGTTCATTGTATATCGATGTATTAAGACGATTAGTCTTAACCATTTCAGGTTGATTCAACCGAGGGATAAAAACTTTGCTGTTCCATGGTCTGTCCGCATTTCCGATTACGCCTGCAGATGAGAGCGGGCACGTTAACGTCGAATCGCTTTGCAGGCTGCTGGAGCGGCTGGAGCGCGCCGGCGTCGATTCTGTCGGCCCTCTCGGAAGCACCGGTTCCTACATGTATCTTTCGCGTGCTGAAAGACGCCGGACGATCGAGGCGGCGAGGGAATGCCTCGGCGGGCGGGTGCCCATCATCGTCAGCGCCGGCGCCTTGCGGACGGGCGACGCCCAGGATTTCGCGCGCGACGCCAAGCGTGCGGGTGCAGACGGTCTGCTTCTCGCCCCGGTCTCCTATACGCCGCTGACCGATGACGAAGTGCTCCAGCATTATAGTGCCGTTGCCGGCGCCACCGACCTTCCCCTATGCATCTACAACAATCCGGGCACCACGCATTTTACGATCAGCAATGCACTGCTCGCACGCATGGCCGCGGTATCGAATATCGTGGCAGTTAAAAATCCCGCGCAGCCTTTGCCGGAGATGCGAGCTGTGCACCAAGCGCTTGAGGCTCAACTCCCTGCAGGGTTTGCCATTGGCTATAGCGGCGACTGGAATGCGCCGGGGGCGCTGCTTGCCGGCGGAGCCGCATGGTACAGCGTTGTTGCCGGGCTGCTGCCGGTACCGTCGCTGAAACTGGCGCGCGCCGCAAAGGCCGGTAACATTGCCGAGGTCGAGCGCATCGATGGCCTTTTCGCGCCGCTCTGGGCCTTGTTCAAGGAGCTTTCGAGCTATCGGGTGGTTCATGCCGCTGCAAATGCCATGGGGCTTGCGACCACCAAGCCGCCGCTGCCCATCCTGCCGCTATCCACGGCCGATCAGGACCGCATCATGAAAGCAATCAGCGCATTGGATGAGGTTTGAGCCTTGTCCAGCGTATATCCTGCGCTAAATAGCCGGTGATGGACCTTGCGCCGCTGCGCGTGGTAAAGAGCCGCGAAGGCGCAAGGCCCTAAATGGCATCGCTGAGCTTAACGACCTGGATGAATTTCATGCCAAACCCCTATGCCAGCGGAGAACATATCTTCGCCGTGGCGCCTATGATCGACTGGACCGATCGGCATTGCAGAATGCTGCATCGGCAGTTCACGCGCCGCGCGCTGCTCTATACCGAAATGGTCGTCGCTGATGCTGCCATCCATGGCAAGCGCGAAAAAATCCTTGGTTTCGACGCCGAAGAGCATCCTGTAGCGCTGCAGCTTGGCGGATCGGATCCGTCGAAACTGGCTCAGGCTGCCATCATCGGCGAGGCCATGGGCTACAGGGAAATCAACCTCAATGTCGGTTGCCCGTCGGACCGCGTGCAGTCGGGTGCGTTCGGCGCCTGCCTGATGCAAACGCCCGATATCGTCGCGGCCTGCATCGACGCGATGAAACAGGCCGTGGCGATACCAGTGACCGTCAAGTGCCGGATCGGCGTCGATGACCAGGACACGCAAGCCGCGCTTGATGAGCTGACGGGCCGTGTCTTTGCGGCAGGGGCGGATGCTTTGTGGGTGCATGCGCGCAAAGCCTGGCTCAAGGGTCTTTCGCCAAAGGAAAATCGCGAAATTCCGCCGCTCGACTACGACCGCGTCTATCGCCTGAAGCAGGACAATCCTGCGAAATTCATTGGCATCAATGGCGGTATCCAGTCCCTCGCAGAGGCCGATCGGCACTTGGGGCTCGTCGATGGCGTGATGGTCGGGCGCGCGGCCTATCAGGATCCGCTGCTTCTTCTCGATGTCGACCGCAGGATCTATGGCGAGCCAACGGTTTCGCCGACGATCGAAGGCATCATCGACCACATGTGCGCCCATTCCGATGCGCATATTGCCCGTGGTGGACGGCTCTCGCACGTCACACGGCATATGGTCGGCATGTTCCATGGCGCTCCCGGCGCGCGCCGGTGGCGTCAAATGCTTTCCACGGAGGCCAATCGCGTTGATGCCGACAGCTCGGTGATCCGCCGCGCCTATGCGGGCATCGGCAATGCTGCCGCCGAGGCGGCATGACCTGACGGAGGCAATCGCCGTCGTCCTCGGGCTCTTGTCTCAAGGACCCACTCGTCCTTCAGAATTCACCAGTGTTCTTGCGGACCGCAGTGAGACTAATCCGAAAGCACCAGCCGGTCGCCGCGCATGGAAAAGCCGCTGAGTGAGTTGAGGAAGTTCATCCCGAGCAGGCTGCCGTCCATGCGGCCGTCCTGGATCACCATGGCGCGGACGTTGCGCCGCTCGATAGCGCCGATCTTGACCTCGTCCAGGGTGACGTTGGCGGCCTTCGCCATGCCGTTTGCGGTCAGCACGGACGTGGCATAGGCGAGCTTGTCGGGATCGAGCCCGGCCCGGCGTGCATCGCCGGCCGAAAGGACGATGGAGGAAGCGCCGGTATCGACCATGAACGGCACCGTCGCGCCGTTGACCTCGCCGCGCACCTCGAAATGACCGCTTTCCGATTTTGCCAGCGTCACCGTGATCAAACCATCGGCATCACGGTTGGAGATCGGGCTGCCGGGAATAAGGCCGGCAGTAATGCGGTGGCCGACATCCTGCAATTCATAGCGATATTGGTAACCGGCAACGAGGGCGAGGATGATGACGATCCAGATTGCCATGCTGCGCAGGAAATGGCCGAGCCGGATGCCTGAGCCGAGAAGCGCAGAGGCGAGCACGATGCCCCAGATGCCCATATAGGCAAAGCGGGCAAAATCGTCATTGGCCATGCCGAAGGTCGAGCCGGCGTCACTGTTAGCCATCAGAAGGAGCAAGGCTGCGCCGACCAGTGCGATGATAATCCAGAATAGCCGGCCCATGCTGGTCAGGCCTCCTCTTCGCGCTCGCGCGCCATGCGGCTGCGGCGGGTTTCGCGGCGGGGACGCCGCTCGACTGTTTCGAGTCGGGACGGCAGGACCGCCATGATCGCGCGCCGGGCTTCCGGCGAAAAGGTCGACCATGCCCCGATTTCCTCGCGCGTGCGACCGCAACCGAAGCAGTACCCGGTCTTCATGTCGATGGCGCAAACGAGGATGCACGGTGACTCGATGATGCTCATGTTTCAACAATTGGTATGATCAGAGGACAATGACAAGCCCAAGCAGCAGGGAAATAGAGACGAACTGCTGCAGGGCTCCCAGCGTATCGCCGGTCTGCCCGCCGATCTTTGCGCGGCAGAGAGCGGCAAAGCCGAAAAACGCAAGGGTGGCCAAGGCGCCGGCGGCGATGACTGCGAGGATGCCGGCTGCAAAGCCGTAGCCAACCGGAAGCACGATGCCGGCTATGGCCAGCGCAGAATTGGCGGCATTGGTGGTCGGAACGCCGGCCCGGTCGGCAACGCCGCCAGGACGGGCCGACGGCAGGATTTGCCAGAACTTTGCAAGTGCGGCGCGGCTCGCGGCCTCGGTTCCAAGAAGGACGGCGAGCGCCTGCAATGAACCGACTTCGCCGATGACCGTTGCAAGCAATGCAGTACGCAGGAGCACACTGAAGATAAGGGCGAGGGTGCCATAGGAGCCGATTGCCGAATCCTTCATGATTTCCAGCCGGCGCTGCGGCGAGTTTCCGCCATAAAAGCCGTCGGCCACGTCGGCGAGGCCGTCTTCATGCAAAGCGCCTGTCGTCACGGCCAAGACAGCGGTGACGAGCAGCGCGCTTGCAAAGGCCGGCAGCGACGATGTCACCAACAACACAAGTGCCGCGGGCAGGGCGATGATCATCCCGGCGAGGGGAAAGCCGCGCACCGAACTTGCCAGCGCGCCGTCATAATCGTGGAACCAGCGCGACGAAACCGGCAGTCGCGACAGGAAAGCGAGCGCCCGCATCGTCTCGTTGAGCAAATCCATGCCGCACACCTCTCAATATGGAAGCCGCGACACTCTGTGGCGCGTGTTGACCTTTGCCTTTTTCGATCCAGCGCTTATAGGACGTGGACTTCTAATTTGCCATGAAGACTTGACCGCAAGGGACCATCATGACCACTGGCCTGCCGTTTGACGATTTTCGCACGCTGATCGAGACATTGCCCGGACCCGACGAAGCCGCCGTCGCGGCCGTGCGCAAGCGCGATGCGACGCTGACGAAACCGCCGGGCGCGCTTGGCCGCATGGAAGAGATCGTGGAGTGGCTCGCAGCATGGACCGGCCGTTCGCGCCCGCAGGTCACGCGTCCGCTGGTCGCGGTTTTTGCCGGCAATCATGGCGTGACCGCCAAGGGGGTTTCGCCATATCCGTCGTCGGTCACCGCGCAGATGGTTGAGAACTTTGCCGCAGGCGGTGCGGCTATCAACCAGATTTGCATCGCCTACGATCTCGGCCTGAAGGTCTTCGACCTCGCACTCGAATATCCGACCGCGGACATCACCGAGGAAGCGGCAATGGACGAGAAGACCTGCGCGGCGACGATGGCGTTCGGCATGGAGTCGATTGCCGGCGGCACCGATCTTCTTTGCATCGGTGAGATGGGCATTGGCAATACGACCATTGCCGCCGCGATCTTCCACGGCCTCTATGGCGGCAGGGCTGAAGAATGGGTCGGCCCCGGCACGGGCGCCGATGGTGAGG
The DNA here is from genome assembly GCF_009647635.1 of Phyllobacterium sp. SYP-B3895. Classification (NCBI taxonomy): domain Bacteria; kingdom Pseudomonadati; phylum Pseudomonadota; class Alphaproteobacteria; order Hyphomicrobiales; family Phyllobacteriaceae; genus Phyllobacterium; species Phyllobacterium sp. SYP-B3895. Next base: position 691,597 of record NZ_WJIG01000003.1, read on the forward strand.
GCCTGCGTCGCAAGATCGAAGCTGTCCGCACGGCAGTTGCCTTGCACGCGTCGCATCTCAAGGATCCGCTCGAACTCCTGCGCCGGCTCGGCGGGCGCGAGATTGCCGCCATGGTCGGCGCCATCCTCGCAGCGCGCGTCGAGAAAATCCCCGTTATCATCGACGGCTATGTCGCGACTGCCGCCGCTGCGATCCTCCACCGCGCCAATCCGCAGGCGATCGATCATTGCCTTTTCGGCCATGTCTCGGCGGAGCCGGGTCATCGCAAGGTTCTCGAGCAACTCGGCAAGAAGCCGCTGCTCGATCTCGGGATGCGGCTCGGCGAAGGCACCGGCGCGGCGCTTGCCGCCGGCATCGTCAAGGCCGCAGCGCTTTGCCACTCCGGCATGGCGACCTTCGACCAGGCTGGCGTCAGCAACCGCGATTGACAAAAGGCCCGCGCAAGCGGGCCTTCGTTTTTAGAACTCCTTGCCGATCCTCGCGTCTAGCGAGTGACGGCTTGCGCCTCGAATGACGAAGAAAAACAGGATAGCCGTCCAGAGGATCGACTTTTCCGAGCCGCCCCAACCCTGTCCCTGCACGATCCAGTGGTAATAGATGGTGACGAGAAGTACGATCGTCGTTGCGAAGGCGGCGGGGCGCGTCAAGAGCCCGAGTACGAGCAGAATGCCGCCGAAGAACTCTGTGGCAGCCAGGAGAGGCGACCAGAAGACGCCGGGGTAGAAGCCGAGCCCCTCGACCATGCCGACTGCGCCGAGAGGATTGGCGATCTTGCCCGATCCGTGGACGATAAGCGCCGCACCGGCGACGACACGCAGGATCGTCTCGGAAAGGTCGCCGAGCGATTGGTAGATGCGGCCGAGCGCCGGGATGATGAGGGGGCGGTCATTGCCGTTGGCGTTCATTGGTTACCCGTTGATTTCGTTGCGTTAACGCCAGCAATGCAGACGCACTCACGCCAGGGCAAATGACAATAAATTGAAGTGGAGTGTTCAAGCAGCTTTTCGGTGCGGGTGGCCTCTGCGCCTGGCTTCGTCAGCAATGACACGGCTGCGCGGGAATGTTGCAAGCGCCTCGGTGCCCTCCCGCAATTTCGAAAACAGGTGGAACTGACCGTCATGCAGGTTGACGAGGGCCTGGACGATCGGAAGGCCGAGGCCCGTTCCCTGTTCGGCATTCTTGATGGCGATCGAGCCCTGGCCGAACGTCGAGAGGACGACGGGAATTTCCTCCGGCGGAATGCCCGGGCCATTGTCGCGGATCGTCAGATACTGCCCGCCGCCTGCTGTCCAGCCAACCTTGATATGGACGCGCCCGCCGGTGGGGGTGAACTTGATCGCATTGGCCATGAGATTGAGCACGATCTGGCGGATCGAACGTTCGTCGGCCTTGATGCGCAGCATGCCCTTCTCGAACTGCGGAACGATAGTGATATCCTTGTTGCGCGCCTTGAGCTTCATCATATGGATGCACTCATTGGCGATATCGGCGAGAAGCAAAGGCTCCTCGTTGATCGTGTACCGGCCAGCCTCGATGCGGCTCAGGTCGAGAATCTCGTTGATCAAATTGAGGAGATGCTCACCGGATGCATGAATGTCGCTCGCATATTCGCGGTAGGTGCCGTTCTCGATCGGCCCAAGTACTTCCTTAGCCATGACTTCGGAAAAACCGAGAATGGCATTGAGCGGCGTGCGCAATTCGTGGCTCATTGAGGCGAGGAAGCGTGATTTCGCAAGGTTGGCCTCTTCGGCACGCCTGCGCCCTTCGTCGGACATGGCATTGGCTGTTTCAAGTTCGGCGATCAGCGCGTCCTTTTCCGCCTGGAGCGCCAGCGTGATGGCGACCGACTGGTTGAGCCGAAGCGCGACAAGGTAGAAGAAGATGAGGCCGGCAAACAGCATGACCACCATGATGGCCGATAGCGGACTGCCGAGTTGCTTGGCCGCAAGCAGCGTATAGGCGACGACAGGCAGCGTGAAAGCGGCTAGAATCGCGGCGCGCAAGGCGGAGGTGACGATGGCCGTAATCGCCATTGCGAGGATGATCACCACGGCCTTGACGACTGGGTAGTAGCTGATGCCGCATGGCGCGCAATCGAGTACGGCAAAATAAGCCCAGCCAATGCTGGTCATGAAGTGACCGCCGAGAAAAATCATCTGCCATTTATGGACGTGGCGATTGGCGATCCCGCGCTTTGCCAGCCTGCGCGCCAGCAAGCCGAGAAGCATGTAAAGGCCCATGGTGACCAGGGCCCAGACGATGATGCTCCCGCCAAAACCCGAGAAGACGCCGACACCGGCGATCATGACGATCAGGAGCGGGAAGGTTGCCGTGTTCACGATCAGGGCGCGCGTGTGCATGAACAGCAATTCGCGCTCGAGATGGTTGCCGCCGGCGCGTTCCATCAACTGGTCACGCGCACCGCGCATGACAGCCGACAGGTCCTTGTTGCGCGGCAGCTTGCGCCGGTCAACAATGTTCTTGTCTGCTGAGATTGCGTCGAGCGATGCCATATGCCTCGTTCCAGATGGCCCAAATCTGCACTTGTCGGCAGCATTGCATCGCAACCCTATTCAGAAATGATTAATAGAGAATCAAACCCATTGCTGCGATTCGAATGATTGAAGCCAGGCACGAGCGCCAGATGCCCCACACTCTTACGGTTTGCCAATGAGCAGCTATCGCAGGTATCGCCGCCGATGGCCGCGGCCTGCTCAGGCGCCGCGCCCGCCTTGGCGCCGTGCGTTCGATTTCGCGCTGATGATTATCTTCTTCGCGCTTGTGGCACTGCTTGCGGCGCGGCTTAACGTGCGTCCGCCGGCACAATCGCTCGCCGGCAAGGCCTATGTCATCGATGGCGACACGGTCTCGATTGCCGGCAATCGCATCCGTCTCAAGGGGATCGATGCGCCGGAGCTTGCGCAGGATTGCGGGAATGGGCAGGCTGCGACGGGCTGCGGGCGTGCTTCGCGTCAGGCACTGATAGGCTTCGTTGGTGGACGGGATGTGCGCTGCGAGGCATCCGGGAAAGATAAATACGACCGGACGCTCGCTACCTGTTATTCAGGTGACATCAATCTCAATCGCGCTATGGTCGAGGCTGGACAGGCAGTCGCCTATGGCGATTATCATGACGTTGAAGCGAAAGCGGTGCGGGCGAAGCGGGGTCTTTGGGCCATCGAATTCGAAACGCCGCAGGATTGGCGCAGGGAACATGAGGCGACTGCCAACGAACAAGCGCCGAACTCCTCGCCAGGCCCCGTGGATGAGCTTTACGCCTGGCTCGGCCGGCTATTGGGAGGATTGTGGTGAAACTCTATGATGGAGGGCGAGCGCCCAACCCGCGCCGATTGCGGATTTTCCTTGCCGAGAAGGGCATCGAGGTGCCGCTGGTTCCAATCGATATGGGAGCGATGGAGCACAAGTCCGCCACGATCACAGCGCTCAATCCGCTGCAGCGCCTGCCGATCCTCGAACTCGATGACGGCACGATCCTGACCGAGTCAGTGGCGATTTCCCGCTATTTCGAGGAGATGCACCCGGAACCCCCGCTCTTCGGCGTCGGCGCACTTGGCAAGGCCATGGTGGAGATGTGGAACCGGCGCGTCGAGCTCTATCTCATGGCGGCGATCACCGCCGCCTTCCGCCATACCCACCCCGCCATGATCGAATGGGAGGTGCCACAGGTTCCCGCTTGGGGCGAAGCAAACCGGCCCAAGGCCTTGCAATATATGAAGATCGTGGATGACCAACTGGGACGGAACGAGTTCATTGCCGGGAGCCGATTCTCCATTGCCGACATCACCTTGCTCGTTGCAACAGACTTCCTGAAGCCGGCCAAGCTGCAGATACCAGAGGAGTTGGAGCATTTGCGCCGTTGGCATGTTGCGGTATCCGGTCGGCCAAGCGCCAAGGCGTGACAATGTCCACCGCCGACCTTGGCACGCTTTCGGCCGAGATAAAGGCGTGCCGGATTTGCCGGGATGCTCCGCGCTACGGCCCGGCGCTGCCGCATGAGCCCAACCCGGTCTGCATTCTTTCATCCACGGCGCGCATTGCCATTTGCGGGCAGGCGCCCGGCATTCGCGTGCACAATTCCGGAATCCCGTTCCAGGACCCTTCGGGTGACCGGCTGCGCGAGTGGCTGGATGTCGACCGGACGACCTTCTATGATCCCGACAAATTCGCCATTGTGCCGATGGGTTTTTGCTTTCCCGGCTATGATGCGCATGGCAGCGACCTGCCGCCAAGGCGCGAGTGCAGGGAAACCTGGCACGAGCGCGTTTTCCGCTCGATGCCGCAACTCGAACTGATCCTGACGATCGGCCAATATGCTCAGGCCTATCACCTTCGTGACCGGCGCCGGCGCGGCATGACGGCGACGGTTCTGAACTGGCAGGATTACGTCGTCGCAAGCACCAGTCCGGCAATTTTGCCGCTGCCGCATCCATCCTGGCGCAATAGCGGGTGGCTGAAGAAAAACCCATGGTTCGCAGATAACGTTCTTCCGGCGCTGCGGGAGAAGGTCAGGATTCTAACTTAGTGAATATATGCACGAAATTTTTTTGAGAATTACAAAGATTGGAATAATTTTCTTGTACGCTCGATGATTATCAGACCATAAAGTATCTCATTCCAGAGCATGAGCCAAAACCGAACGGTTTGTGCGCAAATTCAAACAATTACTGCGTTGTTTGTGCGGCCAGCGGGCAGCGCGCAGTAAGGGGAACACGCAAATGGACAGACTCGACCGGAAGATCCTTCGCCTTTTGCAGGAAGACGCAACGCTCGCGGTGGCGGATGTCGCCAAGAAGGTCGGGCTTTCGACGACGCCGTGCTGGCGGCGCATCCAGAAGCTCGAGGAAGACGGCGTGATCCAGCGCCGCGTCGCCATCCTCGATCCCGTGCGCGTCAATACGCGGGTGACTGTTTTCGTCTCGATCCGGACCGGCTCGCACTCGAACGAGTGGCTGAAGCGCTTTTCGGAGGTTGTGCAGGACTTCCCCGAAGTCGTTGAATTTTATCGCATGAGCGGCGACGTCGATTATCTTCTGCGCGTGGTCGTGCCGGATATTGCCGCCTATGACGCCGTCTATAAGCGCCTGATCACCAAGATCGACATTCGCGACGTTTCCTCGGCTTTCGCCATGGAGCAGATCAAATACACGACGGAATTGCCGCTCGACTATATGAGCATCGAGAAGGAGCCGGCCTGAGTTCAGGCCGGAGCTCTCGACTACTTCTCAAGCCGCGCCAGGAGCGATGACGTATCCCAGCGGCTGCCTCCGATTTCCTGCACGTCCTTATAGAACTGGTCAACCAGCGCAGTAACCGGCAGTTTGGCCTTGTTGCGTTCGGCTTCCGCAAGGCAGATGCCAAGGTCCTTGCGCATCCAGTCCACGGCGAAGCCGAAATCATACTTGCCGGCATTCATGGTCTTGTGGCGATTTTCCATCTGCCAGGATCCGGCCGCGCCCCTGGAAATGACTTCGATCACCTTTTCGATGTCGAGACCGGCCTTCTTGCCAAAGTGAATTCCCTCGGCGAGGCCTTGGACGAGGCCGGCGATGCAGATCTGGTTGATCATCTTGGTGAGTTGCCCCGCGCCGGCAGAACCCATGAGACCGACCATCTTTGCAAAGGACTCAATGACCGGCTTTGCCCGCTCGAAGGCGTCCGCTTCGCCGCCGACCATCACCGTCAGAGCGCCGTTCTCCGCACCTGCCTGTCCGCCCGAAACCGGCGCATCGAGGAAGTGGAAGCCTCGCTTGCGCGCTTCCGCGTCGAGTTCACGGGCGACTTCAGCTGAGGCCGTCGTATTGTCGATGAAGATTGCGCCTTGCTTCATCCCATGAAAGGCGCCGTTTTCCCCGATTGTCACGGATCGCAGATCGTCATCATTACCGACGCAGGAGAAGACGAAATCCTTGCCTTCTGCGGCCGCTGCGGGCGTCGGCGCGTGGCTGCCGCCGAAAGCGTCGGCCCATTTCTGCGCCTTCGCATTGTTGCGATTGAAGACAGTAACATCATGGCCGCCGCGTGATTTCAGGTGACCGGCCATCGGGTAGCCCATGACGCCGAGGCCAATAAAAGCGACTGTTGCCATTGCGTAAATTCCTCTGTCAGATAGGTCGTTGTGTAAGTGTGGCTTCGGGGGACGTTAGGACAATGCGGCGTATCATCAAAGGCCTATTGTGGATTGTCTTCTCGCTCATCCCCATAGCATTGCTTGCTTCGGTCCTCGCCTATGTCTGGTTTGCCCGCTCGGTTACGCCGGCTGCAGGCGAAGCGACACTTGCGGGCCTGTCAGCGCCCGTCAGCATTACCCGCGACAGGAACTCCGTTCCGCACATAAGCGGCAGCTCGGTCGAGGATGTGCTGATGGCGCTCGGTTTCGTCCATGCGCAGGAGCGCCTGTGGCAGATGGAAATGAACCGCATGGCGGGGCAGGGCCGCCTTTCCGAGATATTCGGCGACAAGACCATTTTCACTGATCGCTTCATCCGGTCGATTGGTCTTTACGAATCGGCCGAAAGCTCGGTCTCATCCCTGGACGCGGCGGATCGTGGCAAGATCGACGCCTATGTGCGCGGAATCAATGCGTTTATCGACAGCGCGCCGCCGACATTCGGCTCCAAATACTCACCGGAATTCGTCATCCTTGGTCACAAGCCGGAGAAATGGACGGCTGCGGACGTCATCGTAACCCTGAAGCTGATGTCGGTGTCGCTCGGCGCCAATATCGATGACGAAGTCCTGCGCCTCAAATTCGCCCGGCTCGGCATGAGCGATGCGGAGATCACCGATCTCGAGCCGCCGGTCGAGGGCGATACGCCGCCGCCGCTCCCGGATCTGCGGCAGGTGCTCGGCCTTCAAACCGGCACGTTGAAAGCCGGAGCATCGGAAGCCGAACGCCGCTACGCCGCGCTCGGCGACGTCGTCTCCACTGGAGCATCGAACAACTGGGTTGTCGGCGGTGCACGCACCGAAACCGGCAAGCCGATTCTCGCCAATGATCCGCATCTTGGCTTGAGCGCGCCCGCCATCTGGTATCTCGCTCATCTGCAGGTAAAGGGGGGCGACGGCACGGTGAAGAATCTCGTCGGCGTTACATTGCCCGGCGCGCCGCTTGTCCTGCTTGGGCGCAATGACAAGCTGGCATGGGGTTTCACCAATGCCGGGGCCGACGTGCAGGACCTCTTCGTTGAAAAGATCAATCCCGCCAATCCGGACGAGTACCAGACACCGCAAGGTTTTCAGGCCTTCGACAAGAGACGGGTCGACATCAAAGTGAAGGGCGGAAAGAGCGTCAGCTTCGACCGCCTCGCGACGCGCCACGGCCCCGTCCTCCCTGCCGACTATCGCGGCCTCGACCATTACATGCCGGAAGGCACCGTCGCGGCCCTGTCATGGACCGCGCTTTCCGGCGACGACAAGACGATCGCGGCGGGCTTCAAGCTCTGGGATTTTGCAACGGTCAGCGACTTCCAGAATGGCATGCATGATTTCATCACGCCGATGCAATCTATCGTTATCGCCGATGTCGACGGCAATATCGGGATGATCGCGCCCGGAAGGGTGCCGGTGCGCGATCCCGCCAACCAGATCATGGGACGAGCTCCATCGCCGGGCTGGGATGCTACCTACGATTGGAAGGGCTTCATTCCCTACGGCGAACTGCCACGCGTCGACAGTCCAGCCGATAATGTGCTCGCCACCGCCAATACCAAGATCGTCGATTCGAGCTATCCGCATTTCCTCACCTTCGACTGGGATGAGCCCTGGCGGCTCAATCGCATCAAGACGCTGGTGTATGGCGCAAACGGACAAACGTTGGAAAGCAATCGCAAGGTGCAGGGCGACGCCCGCAGCGATGGCTTTGCAGTGCTCCTGCCGGTGATGCTAAAGGCACTGGAAGGCCGCAACGACGTTGATCAGGATGCTTTGGCAAGGCTCAAGGGTTGGGACTTCGTCGAGGATCGCGCCAAAATCGAACCGTTGCTCTTCAATGCCTGGCTGCGCATTGCGATCAAGCGCATTCTCGAGGACGATCTCGGCGATGCGCTGCCCTCCTATTGGCAGGCCCATGTCACCGCCATGCTGCGCTGGCTTGGACCAGGGGCGGCACGCGACTGGTGCGATGACCGGCGGACCCCATGGAAGGAAAGCTGCGGCGATATTCTGGCGCTGTCGCTCAAGGATGCGCTCAAGGATCTCGAAACGCGACTTGGATCGGATCGCAAGGCGTGGACCTATGGCGCGCTGCATTATGCCTATGGGGCGCATCGGCCGTTTTCGCAGGTCAGCCCGCTCGACCGGATATTCAATGTGACCGTCCCCGTATCCGGCGGGGCCTTCACGCTCGACCGCGGCAAGTCTGCCTATACCGACGAGAGCAATCCCTACCGGGTGACCCACGGCACGAGTTACCGTGGATTGTTCGATCTAGCCGATCTTGACCGCTCGACGTACATCCAGACGACAGGTCAGTCGGGTAACGTGTTCTCGTCAAACTATCGCGACTTTGCCGAGACATGGGCAAACACAGGAGCAATCACCATCCCGACCGACGAGACCGCCTATCAGGATGGTTTGCTGGGCGTTTGGAGGCTGAAACCGGGGAAGTGAGAACGGTTCAAGTCAGAGGCGTCATCACGGCCTTCTGATAGGCCGGGCGCTGTTTCAGCCGTTCATACCAGGCGGAAAGGTTGGGATGGTTCGGCCTTTCGATCGGCATTTCGAACCAGGCATAGGCAACGCAACCGAGCGGAATATCGCCGACGCCGAGCGTCTCGCCTGACAGGTAGGGGCTGCGCGCAAGCGCTGCGTCGACAATGCCGAAGAGACGTGCGCACTCTTCAAGGCCCTTGGCTTTTGCCGCGTGATCCTGTTCCTCGGGCCGCAGGCGAACCGTGTTCCAGAAAACGGGCCGGAATGGTCCGGCCAGCGTCGATATCTGCCAGTCCATCCAGCGCTCGGCGAGCGCCCTTGCCGCTGGATCGGCCGTTAAGAGCGACGATTGACCGTACTTGGCGGCAAGATAGCGAACGATGCTATTGCTTTCCCAAAGCACCAGGTCGTCATCCTCAAGCGTCGGAACGAGGCTGTTGGGGTTCTTTGCCCGATATTCGGGATCGGCGACGATTCCGTAGGCGCCGCCGGCGGGGATGTTCTCATAGGCGACGCCGACTTCTTCGGCGGCCCATAGCGCTTTCTTGACATTGGTCGAGTTTATGCGACCCCAAATCTTCAACATGGCCGGAAATCACTTCTGCGGGGGAGTTTATCGGATCAGATGGCGCGTGATGCGTCGCTCCATCCAATCCCATACGTGGCGCAGGATTTCCACCAAAATAAGATAAATGATGGCTGCCCAGAGATAGGCCTGAAAGTCGAAGGTGCGGGAATAGGCAAGGCGGGTATAGCCCATCAGGTCGTAGACCGTGATCAGCGCGACGATAGCCGAGCCCTTGATCATCAGGATCACTTCGTTGCCATAGGGACGCAAGGCGACGATCAGTGCTTGCGGCAGGATCACCTTGCGGAAGGTGACGAACTTCGAGACGCCGAGTGATGCGGCACCTTCCCATTGACCAAGCGGAACGCTTCTGATGGCGCCGCGCAGGATTTCCGCCTGGTAGGCCGCAGTGTTCAGCGAGAAGGCGAGCAAGGCGCAGTACCAGGCCTCACGCAGGAAGACCCAGAGGCCGATCGCCTCCAGAAACGGCTTGAATGAACCGAGGCCGTAATAGATCAAAAACACCTGCGCGATCAGCGGTGTGCCGCGGAAGAAATAGACATATGCATAGGCTATCGACGCGATGATGCGGTTTTTGCTCAACCGGCCAAGGACAACCGGTACCGACAGAATCGCGCCAAGGATGATCGACGCCGTGACAAGGCCGATCGTTGTTTTCAGACCGGCCCAGTAGCTCGGCGCATATTTCCCGATGACCTCCGGATCCCAGGCGGTATAAAGGTAAAATACAAGGCCGAGGATCAGAGCGGCCCACAGCGCCACCAGCGCGTTACCGATGATGCGTGGTTTCGTCCAGCGCCGGGGTGGGGCAGGCGGGCGCATCGTTGTCGTTGTCGGCGCCGGCGCGTTGATAAAGGTCTGGGTCATCGCTTCACCCCGCTCTTGGCAGCCCAGCGCTCAATGCCGTCAATGAAGAAGGAAGAGACGACAGCGAGGACAAGATAGATCATGCAGGCTGTGCCGAAGAACAGGAAAGCATGCTTGGTTACCCGGGCCGCAACGCCAGTCTGGCGCAATATGTCGGCAAGGCCGATGGCGGAAACGAGTGCTGTATCCTTGAGAAGGATCATCCAGAGGTTGGCGAGGCCAGGCAGCGCGATACGGATCAACTGCGGCAGGATGACCTTGCGCATCGTCTGGCCGTTTGAAAGGCCGATGGCATAGCCGCCCTCATATTGGCCTTTCGGGATTGCCCGAAACGACGAGAGGAACACCTCACTGGCATAGGAAGAAAACACCACGCCAAGCGCGAACATGCCGGCGATAAACGAATTGATTTCAACGGTACCGGTATAGCCGACAAGCACCGCGAGTTTCTGGATACCGATCTGCGCACCGAAATAGACGACGAACAGCGTGAGCAGTTCGGGCAGGCCGCGGAATATTGTCGTGTACATGTTGGAGGCAAGCCTGACCGACGGTTCGGGCGATTGCTTGCCAAGCGCAACAAAGAAACCGATCACCAGCCCCACGGGCAGTGTCGCCAGCGCCAAACTTACCGTCACGAGGACACCGCTGGCAATGCTCGGGCCCCATCCGCCCTCGCCAAAACCGAGTAATGCTATTGAGCCTTCCATAGGCGACTTTCTTTTTCGCGGGCAATTCCCCAAGGCCCTTTAATCCGGCCTGCCCGTCATTCTTGAAAGATCGGTGAATGGCGGCTGACCGCCATTCACCTTTTTCGGTCAGATCAAACGGCTCAGTTCTCGCCGCCGTAGACGTCGATCTTGAAGTACTTGTCGTTGATTTCCTTGTACTTGCCATTCGCGCGAATGGCTGCGATCGCGGCAGTGAACTTGTCAGCGAGGGCGGTATTGCCCTTCTTGACGGTTACGCCGGCACCGGGGCCGTGGATCGCCGGGTCAGGCGTGACCGTGCCAAGGAGCTTGCAGCATGCGCCTGCGTCGCTGTCGAGCCACTGGCCGAGAACGACCACGTCATCCATGACCGCATCGACACGGCCGTTGGAAATGTCGAGCTTGTACTCATCGGCAGTCGGATACATCTTCACTTCCGAACCGGCATATTTGGACTGCGCATAGTTCGAATGGCTGGTCGAAGCCTGAACGCCGAGGGTCTTGCCCTTCAGTGCTTCCGGAGTGATGTCCTTGACATCGGAATCCTTCGGAACTGCAATGCCGGGGGGCGTGTTGTAGTACTTCTTGGAGAAATCTACCTTCTGAAGGCGTTCGGGCGTGATCGACATGGACGCGATGATCGCGTCGAACTTGCCGGCCTGCAGAGCCGGGATCATGCCGTCCCAATCCTGCGATACCCATGTGCACTGCGCCTTCATCTCTTCGCACAGCGCATTGCCGATATCGATGTCGAAGCCTACGAGCTTGCCATCTGGGGTGAGGTTGTTGAAGGGCGGATAAGCGCCTTCGGAAGCAATCGTCAGTTTCAGGGCGTCCTCTGCGTGGGCCGCACCCATTGTGAAAGCAATGGCTGCAGCGGAAAACGCAAGTGCCAGACGCTTGGTGATACGCATATATTTGAACCTCTCTATTGTGGCCCGGCTGTTCCCCTGTTTCTTTTTGAACAGCCTTCCGGGCAAGTCGCAGCTGTTACTGCTCCTGGCGCGATATTCCCACTAGTTTTTGAAGAATTGCAACCGGGAATCGTTCGCCGGCGCGCAAATCCGGCGGGCACAATCACATTAAATTCGGCATATAATACTTTTGTTGCGCGCGTTTCGGTTGAAACGGCATTTTCTAACTCGGATCGCGCGAAAGTTGCATTTCGCGTTCGATCATATCGGCAAGTCCGGCAATGTCATCGAGATCAAAAACGGGGATCGTCTCGCCGCTGACTGCATGATCGCTGGCAATTGCGACGATGGTCGGGTCGCCGGTGGACAAGGGATCCGTCGATCGGGCATCCAGCCTTCTCGCTTCGATTTTCTTGTGGTGCTCACGTTTGTACCCTTCAACAAGGACGAGATCGCAGGGGGCGAAGCGAGCGATGATCTCGGCGAGGGTGGGTTCCGCTTCTTCCGACAATTCATGCATCAGCGCCCAGCGCCGGTCGGAAACGATAGCGACCTCTCCGGCGCCCGCTTTCCGGTGGCGCCAGGAGTCGGTGCCCTCCTTGTCGATATCGAAATCGTGGTGCGCATGTTTTACCGTCGACACTTTCCAGCCGCGTCTGGCAAGTTCGCTGACGAGCTTGACCGCCAGCGTCGTCTTGCCGGAATTCTTCCAACCGGTAATGCCGAAAATGCGGTGATCGCTGGGGTTCATTTCGCTGTCTTCCAGTGCTGTCGCGCAACCGCGATATCTTCTGGCGTATTGATATTGAAGAACGGGTCGAATGGATCGTCTGTCTGCGCCTTGACGAGCGGAAATTCCGCAACCCGGTGCGGGTGCCGTTGCAGCCAAGCGGTCACCCTGCGATTCGCGGGATCGTCGAGCCAGTGCTTTAGATCGGATCGCAGGGACACCGGCCAAAGGCCAAAGGTGGGGTGCATCCGGCCGCCCGAGGCCGCAACGCCTATGTGGTCGTCTGCATCAAGGATCGTCTGACTGATCCCGGCCAAAAGCTCATCGGGGAAGAAGGGCGTATCGGTGGCGACCGAAAGTATGTGCGAGAACGGGAGCGGCTGTGCTGCCGCCCATTCCATGCCCGCATGGATGCCGGCGAGAGGGCCGGCGAACCCGTGAATATCGTCGGCAAGCACCGGGACATTGAGGTCGGCGAAGCCCCCGGCATCGGCGTTGCTGTTGAGGGCGATCGTTTCGACCTGGCGCGACAAGCGCTCGTGAACATGGTCGATGAGCCGGCGATCGCCGAATGGCAACATGGCCTTATCCCGGCCATCCATGCGGCGCGACTGGCCCCCGGCGAGAATAATGCCTGCAATGCGCACCGCTAAACTCCATCTGGCGATGTTCGTGCCGCAGCCGCTGCAATTTCGACTGGCTTCATACGGCCAATGATCTGCTCACGGTAGAGCGTATAAAGTCCGCTGCCAATGACAATGAGCGAACCAACAATCATCGGGACATCGGGCAGGTCGTCAAAAAACAGGAAGCCGAGGAGGATCGCCCAGAGCAGGCTGGTATATCGAAACGGGGCGATGAACGAGATCTCGCCTTCACGCATGGCGAGGATGAGAAAATGATAGGCGACGATGACACAGCAGGCCGCAAGCGTCAGCAGCATCGTATTCATCAATGACATCGGCTTCCAGCCGCCGAGCGGCCCGATCATGGCGACGCCGGCAAGCGATACGCCGATGGATGTCAGCGCCGAAATCATGAGCACCGGAATGGTCTTCGGCACCTTGCGGGTGGCAAGGTCGCGCAGCGCGGCGAAAATGACGGTGACGACGATCAGCAGGATATAGGGGCTGACACCTTCGCCGCCTGGACGCACAATGATCAGCACGCCGCAGAAACCGACAGCGATGGCGACCCAGCGGCGCCAGCCCACCGGCTCGCCGAAGAACATCGCCGCGCCCATGGTAACGGCAAGCGGCAGCGCCTGCAGGATTGCGGAGGTCAGCGCCAGCGGAACATGAACGAGCGCGACGAGGAAGCTCACGGTTCCGACAACTTCGCCGATCACCCTGACAATGGTCATCCTGTGCAGCGCCTCGCGGAGCGGAATGAGCATGCCCTTGTGCCAGGCGAGCGCCAGGATGAGCACGGTGGCGATCGAGCCGCGCACCAGCATGACCTGGCCCATATTCATGTGTTCGCCGACATATTTCACCGTCGCGTCGTTGAAGGTGAAGCTGGCCATGCCGATGGCCATGTAAATCGCGCCGCGCAGATTGGGAGATAATGCCAAGACTTCTATCCGAAATTGCAGCGATCCTCCTCCGGAATCGCAAGGATTGATATATCAGCCTATATCAATCCGCGCATTCGGAATTATCAGCCGCCGGTAACGCTCATATGGCGGGAGACCGCAGGGCGGTTGTGGCGGCGATCGATGATGAAGTCGTGACCCTTGGGCTTGCGGCCGATGGCCTCGTCAATGACATCGTTGAGAAGGTCGTTGCCTTCGGATGCCCGCAGCGGCGCACGCAAATCTGCCGCATCTTCCTGTCCGAGGCACATATAGAGCGTGCCGGTACAGGTGAGGCGGACACGATTGCAGCTCTCGCAGAAATTATGGGTCATCGGCGTGATGAAGCCTATGCGGCCGCCGGTTTCCTCGATCTGCGCATAGCGCGCGGGACCGCCGGTCTTGTAGGCGATGTCGTGCAGCGTGAATTCTTCGGCAAGTTTCGAACGCACCAGCGACAGTGGCAGATATTGGTCTGTTCGGTCGAGATCGATCTCGCCCATAGGCATCGTTTCGATCAATGTCAGATCCATGCCGCGGCCATGGGCCCAGCGGATCATCTCAGGTATTTCGTGATCGTTGAAACCTTTGAGTGCGACCGCGTTCAGCTTGATCTTGATGCCGGCAGCCTGTGCCGCGTCGATACCCTCCATGACGCGGCCCAAATCGCCCCAGCGGGTGATTTGACGAAACTTGTCCGGATGGAGTGTATCGAGCGATACATTGATGCGCCTGACGCCGTGATCGGCGAGCTCGGCTGCAAAGCGCGCCAGCTGCGAGCCGTTCGTCGTCAGGGTTAACTCCTCCAGCGCGCCGGAGCGAAGGTGACGCGACAGTTCGCCGATCAAATGCATGATGTTCTTGCGAACAAGCGGCTCGCCGCCGGTCAGCCGCAGCTTCCTGACGCCACGCTCGATGAAGGCCGTGCACAAACGATCGAGTTCCTCGAGCGTCAACAGATCCCGCTTGGGCAGGAATGTCATGTGCTCGGACATGCAATAGGTGCAGCGAAAATCGCAGCGATCCGTCACCGAAACCCGCAAATAGCTGATCGTTCGACCGAACGGGTCGACCATTGGTGCCTGAATGCCGGGTCTTTCGAGCAGTGAAACGTGATCCAAGAGCTTCCTCCTGAAGGAGAGATAAGGTGCGGCCGCTTGCTTGTCCAGTCATCGCCGCTAGCATGCTGTTTCAAGGAAAACTATACGCCGACTTGCAGGCCGTCTTGCGCATGCTACACAAGGGTCGTCAATATAGGGATTATACACCATGACGAGTGCCTGGCCGAAAGAATTGCGTGTTGCCAAGGACCGCCGGTCGCTGACGGTCAGCTTCGACAATGGCGAGACTTACATTCTTTCGGCCGAATTTCTGCGTGTTGCCTCGCCGTCGGCCGAAGTGCAGGGACACTCGGCTGAGCAGCGCGTTACGGTGCCCGGCAAGATCAATGTCGCGATCATGAAAATGGAGCCTGTCGGCAATTATGCCGTACGAATCATTTTCGATGACATGCATGATACGGGTCTCTTCAGCTGGGATTACCTGATTGAACTCGGGCGCAACAAGGACGACCGCTGGCAGTCCTATCTCGACGAGCTTGCTGAAAAGGGCTTGAGCCGCGAGCCGGCAATTCGGCCGCACTGACACCACCATACGCCGTGTCGCGCGGGTTATTTCTGCTTTGCCATCCTGAAAAATCGCCTGTGTCGAAATCGGCACACGGCGCAAAATTGTGCCGTTCAAGAATAATCAAACGATCGATGGGCATTGTTAAAAGATTCTAAATAGGATGCGATGAAACTGGCCGAACACCAAATCAGAGGCCGGCCCATGATACACCCGTGGGCAAGTACCATCCGGGCGGACATCATGAATTCCTATTCCAAAAAACGTGCGATCTTTTTGGCTGCGATGCTTTCGGCAACAGCCATACCGCTGTCGCCCGCATCTGCCGCAAACAATCTGATGGAGCTGTTGTTCGGCCAGCGCCGCGTCGAGTCGCAGCCAGTCGTCCAGCCGCGCGCGCTTCGGCCGGGCGAGGCGCCAGGAGAGGCAAGGCGCCCATCCGCACCGATCAAGCGCGTGACTGTCACCGCCCCGACAAATTACGACTACAAGCCGGAGCAGGTAACTCAGATCGACTTTTCCAAGGTTGATCCGCAGCTGACGGCTTCCGCCGACCACGGCATTGTGTCGCCACCGCAGATGGAGCGTTTCGGGCTGAAGCTCGACCACTTCAAGGAAGCGCATGTCCTAGCGGAAAAGAACATCGCCGATGCTGTCGTCTCCTATTACGCCGCCAAGCAGCAGCCGATCTGGACCGCTTCCTATGATGTCCGCCCCAAGGCAAAGGCGGTCATGGCGTTGTTTGCCAAGGCGGGCGAAGAGGGGCTCGATCCGGCCGACTATGCCGTCAAGATGCCCTCCGACGACTATGATCGCAGCGATATCCCCGCCCGGCTGAAAGAGCTCGCGGATTTCGAGCTGACGCTATCGGCGCGCGCACTTCGCTATGCGATGGATCAGGGCGACGGCCGCATCAATCCGAACCGCCTCAGCGGCTTTCATGATTTTGCTGTGGACCGCCTGCAACCCCGCGACGTGATGAATCAGCTTGCCACCGCCAGCGATCCGGGCGCGGTGCTCGCCGGCTTTGCACCGCAGAGCAAGTGGTACGCCGAACTGAAACAGAGCCTCGCCGCGCTTGGCGATGCGTCGGAGCCGACCGTCCGCGTCGCACCCGGCACCAAGATCCGTCCGGGCGACGACAATCCGGAACTGCGCAATGTGGTGGCGTTGATCAAGGCGAAGGCGCCGAAATCCTATCTCCTCACGCATGAGGCCGTTCTCGATGCCCATGAGAATGCCAGCATCTACGACGAGAGCCTCGTCGAGGCCATCAAGGATTTCCAGCGTGATCAGGGACGCAAGCCGGATGGCGTGATCGGCACCAGCACGATTGGAGCGCTTCAGGCTGAATCGAACACTTCGAAGCGCGACCGCATCGTCTATTCCATGGAAAGGTTGCGCTGGCTGCCGCATGATTTCGGCCAGCGTTATGTATTCGTCAATCAGCCTGCCTTTCGCGCCCAGTATTTCGATGGCGGTACCGAGAAGCTGGCGATGAATATCGTTGTCGGATCGCCGACCAACCAGACCTACTTCTTCAACGACACCATCGAAACCGTTGTTTTCAATCCTTCCTGGGGCGTGCCGCGCTCGATCATACTTAACGAGATGATGCCGAAAATCCTCAACAATCCGTCCTATCTCGAAAGCAGCGGCTACGAGGTCTACGACAAGTCGGGACGCGTCATTCCGTCAAGTGCGGTGAATTGGTCGCAGGTTGCCGCCAACGGCGGCGGCGTCGGCATTCGCCAGAAGCCGAGCCTCGACAATGCTCTCGGCGAACTCAAGATCCTGTTCCCCAACAGCCACGACATCTACATGCACGATACGCCGGCGAAGTCCTATTTCAAGCGGGACATGCGTGCACTAAGCCATGGCTGCATCCGCCTTGAGCACCCGCGCGACATGGCTGCAGCCGTGCTCGGCATGTCGGTCGCGGACCTGACGCCGTATTTCGGCAAGAACGAGCGCAGCGTAAAGGTCGCCAACCCGCTGCCGGTCTATGTCTCGTACTTCACCGCCTGGCCGGATGCGGCAACGGGCGAAATCAAGTTTTACGACGATGTCTATGAGCGCGACGCCTATCTACAGAAGGCGATCGACAAGACGCGGGCGGTGCGTGAGGCAAGTCCGGTCACCGCGCAGACGGCGAAGCTCTGACCTAGTGTCCCCTGGGCTCGATTTCGAACGGCGGCAGGCTTTGCAGCGCAAGCTTCAAGGCCTGCGACCAGCCATCTGAAATCATTTCATAATAGGGATCGTGACGTTCCACGCGTCTTTCGAAACCAAGCCTGAAACTGTCCGCCTGGTAGAATTGCAGATCGAGCGGCAGGCCCACTGAAAGATTGGATTTCAGCGTCGAATCGAATGAGACCAAAAGCAGCTTGGTCGCTTCCTCGAAGGTCATGGCCGGATCATAGGAGCGGACGATGATCGGCTTGCCGTATTTGTGCTCGCCGATCTGGAAAAATGGCGTATCTGGCGTGGATTCGATGAAGTTTCCTTCGGGGTAGATGAGAAATAGGCGCGGATCGCCGCCCTTGATCTGGCCGCCGAGGATAATCGAGGCGCCGAACGAATCGGCGCGCTGCCCACTGGCGCCCACCTCGTCGATGACGTGGCGGATCGTATCGCCGACTAGGCGCGCGGTCTGGAACATTGACGGCATGTCATAGATGCTGGGCGCGCGTTCGGACGGCATCTTGGTACGTTCGTTGAGAATGCTGATAACCGCCTGCGTGGTGGCAAGATTGCCGGCCGATAGCAAGGTGATGACCCGATCGCCAGTCTTGGCCCAGGTGTACATTTTCTTGAATGTCGAAATATTGTCGACACCCGCATTGGTTCTCGTGTCGGACATGAACACGAGGCCGCGGTCTAGTTTGAGCCCCACGCAATAGGTCATAATCAATCCCAGATTCTAAAAGCCAGAGCCGATTACTGCTCCACATTAATCTCTACGGCAAGCGATTCAATGCCGGGTCCCATGCGTATACCGGAAATCGGCGCCGCCTCGCGATAATCCAGCCCGCAGGCGATGCGCACATAGGTCTCGTTCGGGCACAGATCGTTGGCGGCGTCGAAACCGACCCAGCCAAGCCCGTCGATATGCACCTCCGCCCAAGCGTGGCTCGCCGTCTGTTCAATCGTGTGATTGAGCATCAGGTAGCCAGAGACGTAGCGGGCGGGGATGCCAAGCAGGCGCGCCGTCGCAAGAAAGATGTGCGTATGATCCTGGCACACGCCCTTGCCGTTAAGCAGCGCCTCTTCTGCCGTTGTCGTGATCGTCGTCGAACCCGGCGTGTAGGCGACCCGTTGGTTCAGCATGCCCATCAGTTGATGCATGAGAGGCAGCCGCTCGAGGCTGCTGTCGAGATCGGCGGCGAGAGCGCGGATCGCATCTCCGGCCTTGGTCAGAGCGGTATCGCGTTCGTAGAGCCAGATCGGCATGAAGTTATAGACCTTGCCGAGCACGCCAGCTTTATCTTCGGTCTCGACCTGGCCCATGGCACGGATGACGAGGCGTTCTGTGTCGCGCTGCAGGCGGATCAGTATGGTGCGGTTGCCGTAACCGTCGCGGTAATTTGCCTCCTGTGTCGCTCCCTCCACTTGCACAGACCAGTCGATGACTTTCTGGCCCGGTCCGCTTTGCGGGTGCATACGCAGCCGTAGAACCGAATAGTGTACGGGAGCGTCATAATGATAGCTGGAAATGTGCTGGATGTTGAGAAGCATGATCTTCAATCGAAGTTGTAGGCTTCAGCAATTTTCGTGCTCAAGCTGTTCGTTTGATAGATGAGGTCACTCAGGAACTCGTGCAGGCCGCTATCGAATATGGTCCGGATATCATTGTCCTGCAACAGGGTCATGATGCCTTCCGCCATGTCATGGCAGGCGTGGCGGCGGCCGTAGTCATTGGCCAGAAATCTCAGATTGTCGACGATGTTTGAATAGCAGAAGTTGAGCGAGCGCGGCATGCGCGAGTTGAGGATCAGGTAATCGGCAATGTTTACAGGGTTGTATTCGACGTCATAGACCCAGCGGTAGGAACGGTGCGCCGAGACCGAGCGCAGGATCGATTCCCACTGAAAATTGTCGAGGGTCGTGCCGACATAGGAGATCGAAGGCAAGAGCACGTAATATTTGACGTCAAGAATGCGGGCGGTGTTGTCGCCGCGCTCTATGAACGTTCCGATACGGGCGAAATTGAAGATTTCGTTGCGCAACATCGTGCCATGAAAGGCGCCGCGGATGATCGCTGTCTCGCGCTTGATCTGGTCGAGGACGCGCGGCAGGTCGGTTTCCGGTATCGGGTTGGCGAGCGTGGATTTCAGGATCATCCACGTCTCGTTGACGCTCTCCCAGGCTTCGCGGGTCAAGGCGGTGCGCACCATGCGGGCGTTAAGCCGGGCCGTCTCCACGCAAGACATGACGCTCGACGGGTTGTTGAGGTCACGCAGCAGGAAGTCCGACACCTGGCCGGCATTGTATTCGGTGTACTTGCTGTCGTAGCCGATCTTCACGCCAGCGCTCATCAGTACGGAGGACCATTCTTCAGGGGCATCGGAAGTCTTGGTCAGGGCCATGCGCAAACCGGCGTCGATCAGCCGAGCCATGTTTTCCGCCCGCTCGATATAGCGGAACATCCAGTAAAGACCATTTGCGGTTCGGCCGAGCAGCATTTTCCAGTATCATCCCTCGTTCTTGTGGAACCGTCTTCGGCGGCTCTTTATCAAAATGCTAATCGTCGAGCACCCATGTGTCTTTCGTGCCCCCGCCCTGGCTGGAGTTGACGACGAGCGAGCCTTCCTTGAGCGCGACCCGCGTCAAGCCTCCAGGCGTGATCCTTATGCGGTCCGAGACCAGGACGAAGGGGCGCAAATCCACGTGGCGCGGGGAGAGGCCCTTTTCGGTCATGATCGGCGTCGTCGAAAGCGCCAGCGTCGGCTGGGCGATGTAGTTCTTCGGATTGGCGCTGAGCTTGGCGGCGAAGACCTCACGTTCCTTCTTCGTGGAAGCCGGACCGACCAGCATGCCGTAACCGCCCGAGCCATGCACTTCCTTAACGACGAGATCGGCAAGATTTTCGAGTACATATTTAAGGGTGTCGGGCTCGGAGCAGCGATGCGTCGGCACGTTTTCGAGGATTGCCTTGCGGCCCGTATAGAACTCGACGATCTCCGGCATATAGGAATAGAGCGCCTTGTCGTCGGCGATCCCGGTGCCGGGCGCGTTGGCAATCGTAATGTTTCCCGAGCGGTAGACATCCATGATGCCGGGCACGCCAAGCGCGGAATCCCTGCGGAAGGTGAGCGGATCGAGGAAGGAATCGTCCACGCGCCGGTAAAGCACGTCGATGGCGCGATTGCCTTCGGTGGTCCGCATGACCACCTTGCCGTCTTCAACCTTGAGGTCGCTGCCTTCGACGAGCTCAACGCCCATCTGGTCGGCTAGAAACGCATGTTCGAAATAGGCTGAATTAAAAATACCAGGAGTAAGGACTGCGATCGTGGGCGGGCCCTTGCATCCGGGCGGCGCTACCGCGGCCAGCGATTGCCTGAGCAGCTTTGGATAGGTTTCGACAGGGCGAACCTTGATCTGCTGGAAGAGCTCCGGGAAGAGCTGCATCATGGTTTCGCGGTTTTCCAGCATATAGGAAACGCCGGAAGGCGTGCGGGCATTGTCTTCGAGAACGTAGAACTGGTTCTCCTGCGTCCTGACGATGTCGACGCCGATAATGTGCGTGTAGACGTTGCCGGGCGGACGAAATCCGACCATTTCCGGAAGGTAGGCATCATTGTGCGTGAAGAGTTCGCGCGGGATGCGTCCGGCACGGATAATCTCCTGGCGATGATAAATATCGTCGAGGAAGGCGTTGAGCGCCATGACACGCTGTTCGATGCCCTGCGACAGGCGGCGCCATTCATTGCCGGTGATGATGCGCGGGATGATATCGAAGGGTATGATGCGCTCGGCTGCCTCTTCGTCGCCGTAGACGGCGAAAGTGATACCCGTTTTGCGGAAAACGTTTTCAGCATCAAGGGCTTTTTGTGCCAACCGCTCGGGGTTCTGGGTGTCGAGCCAGCATTTCAGTTGTTCATAGGGCGGTCGAACGTCGCCGCCTGTTTTGATCATCTCGTCAAATGGCTTCACTCAAAATCCCCTTCATATAAGGGACATTCAAGCGGGTTCATCGAAAAAAGCAAGCACTATCCATCGTTTAAGGCTGTGGCCGGGCGGCCGGATTAAAAATTAGGCAACTGCATCACGGCAGAGGCAAGCGCAAGACGACTTTCGTCTAATCCATGGGCTAGAGATGGGGTAACCGAAAGAAAAGCCCGGGATTTTAGTCCCGGGCCCTGATGAATCACCCCGATTCATTTGATCAGTAAGGCGAAACACACTGGCGGCGCGGCCCGGAATAGGGCTGAAAACTATTGTCGTAGGCACGGTAGGAGCGATAGCGGTCATAGCACCACCGCACGTGGGATCCGCCAGTCCGGTACACAGGTCCACCGTACCGATAGACAGGCGGCGCGCTGAAAGCATTGCCTATGATGAGGCCGGTGCCAAAAGCTGCAAGCGGGAACCATGCCCCGTTATAGTATCTGTAGCCCGGGCGATAATAGTTGTAGCCGCGATAGCCGCCCCAATAGCCGCCGCCACCGCGCCAATATGGGCGTCCGCTCCAGGCGCGGTCACGATACCAGCCACGGTTGCCGTTCCAGCCACCGCCGCGCCAATGGCGCCGGTACTGTACCTGATCGATGTTGGCGTTGCCGGTTTCAATCGTCACCGGCGCAAGTGGTGCAGAGTAGGCAGGAACGCTTGTGGCCGTCGCCATGCCCCCAACCATTGCCAAGGCAGAAAGTATCGAGGTCAGTTTCTTCAATTTCTCCTCCTTGCGAGACGCAGTGCCTCGCACACGTTTCATAGAAGTAAGAAATACGCAGATTTCGGGCCAAAACGGCCTCTTATCTCGGAAACTTAAACGTGCCTGGTCTTCATTTGTTCCGGCAGGCTGCTTGCGTCATGCATCCACCGACCCGATCAACTCATTTGCGAGTTCCACCTTCAATTCGCGAAAATGCGAAATGATACGGCTCGGATCATAAGCAGAAACCGGCAAGTCCGAATAACCGAAGTCGACGGCAACGACAGGAATGCCTGCCGCCTTGGCCGTATCGATGTCGGTCCGGCTGTCGCCTATCATGACGGCGCGCTCCGGATCGCCACCCGCCTTGCGGATGGTCTCGATGAGATGACGCGGATCGGGCTTGCGGAAGGAGAATGAATCCCCGCCGCAGATAGCGCCGAAGCGCGAGGTCTGGCCAAGCCCGTCCAGAAGCTTGACCGACAACCCCTCGAACTTGTTGGTGCAGACGGCGAGGAGGTAGCCGGCTTCGGCCAACTGTTCCATCGCCTGTTCGGCGCCTTCATAAAGCGCGGAGCGACCCGGCATGTGCATGCCGTAGTGTTCGATGAAGATGTCGACCAGCCGGTCGAGTTCTTCCGGGCTTAAATGCTTCTGCTGCGCCTCGAAGGCGCGCTCGATCATGACGCGGCCTCCATGGCCGACATAGCGACGCAGCGCGACGGGATCGATTTTCTCCATATCCTTGGCCTCAAGGCAATGATTGAGGCTGTCGAGAAGATCAGGGGCCGTATCCACCAGGGTTCCGTCTAGGTCGAAAACAACGATTGGCTGAGGCATATTTTTTCCTGTGGCATTCGCGGTTCGGAGCGAAGGTTGCGATAAATTGTGTGTTCGGTGCCCTGATGCATGCATGTACGATAATCAGGCCGGGATAAATCCGGCAATGAGCCTTGACCCGATCGTCTGACGTGTTAGGGAGCCCAGTGTCAAGGCAAAGCCATATCAAGTCAAAGCTACAAGAAGGCGCACCACCGATGGATGCCAAAACATTGAAGATCAAGGCCGCGGCCGAGGCGCTGACCTATGTCGAGGACGGCATGCGGCTCGGCATCGGCACAGGCTCGACCGCGGAGGAATTCGTGCGGCTGCTCGCGGTGCGGGTCAAGGACGGTCTTGACGTCATTGGCGTGCCGACATCGGAGCGCACGGCCGCGCTTTGCCGCGAACTCGGCGTCAAGCTCACGACGCTTGAGGAGACGCCGCAACTTGACCTGACGATCGATGGGGCGGACGAGGTTGATCCCGAGCTGACCCTCATCAAGGGCGGCGGCGGGGCCCTGCTGCGCGAGAAGATCGTTGCTGCCGCCTCCAAGCGGATGGTGGTGATTGCCGACGAAAGCAAGCTTGTCGAGTCACTCGGTGCGTTTCCTCTGCCTGTCGAGGTCAATCGTTTCGGGCTTGCGGCGACGAAGATTGCCATCGAGCGCGCCGCCTCGTCACTCGATCTGTCGGGGCCACTTACATTGAGGATGACGGGAGCCGAACCATTTGTTACAGACGGCGGGCATTTGATCCTGGATGCATCTTTTGGCCGCATTCCGGATACAAGAGCCTTATCACTCGCTTTGCACGCCATTCCCGGCGTGGTGGAGCATGGACTTTTTCTGGATCTGGCGCGCGTGGCCATTCTGGCTGGCGCTGACGGCATCCGCACACTGACAACGAAAACGGAGCGATAAACTCATGAACCTTGCATCTGGCTTTCGCCGCTTGATTGCACCCTTGTCTGTTGCGATCGTGCTGGGCGGTCTCTGCTCGGCACAAGCGCAGGAAATCACCCCTTCGCATCTCGCAGCTGCCCGTGCAGCGGTGGCCGCCATCAAGGCGACTGACATGTTCGACTCGATCCTTCCCGATGCTGCCCGCGGTCTCAAGGCCGAGCTTATCCAGAAAGATCCCAATCTCGAATCGGTGATCAGCTCTGCCGTCGACGAGCAGGCGATCAAGCTCGCAGCGCGCCGTGCCGACCTTGAGAACGAAGCCGCCCGCGCCTATGCGGTTTCCTTCACTGAAGAGGAACTTAACGCCATCACCGGTTTCTACACGTCCCCGGCCGGCCTCAAGCTCCTTTCGGAAGGGCCGATCGTGACGCGTGAAGTGAACAAGGCCGCCTCGATCTGGCAGCGCGGCGTCGCCCGCGACCTCGCGCAGGCTGTCGCCGAGAAGATTGCGGCAACCGCTGCGACGATGGCGCCAGCCAATGCACCGGCGCCCGCCAAGGCCGAGACGCCGGCAAAGCCGAAGCAGTAACGGCGAAGCCCGTTTGAAACTTTCTACAGAGCCCGGCCCCAGCGCCGGGCTTTGTTCTTTCAAGACACCGCGATAGAACCCATATGCAATGAACCTCAGCAGATTCGGAGTGCCTTGCCATGACAGGCTTTGATTATGACCTCTTCGTTATCGGAGGCGGATCGGGCGGCGTGCGCGCCGGCAGGCTTGCGGGCGCCATGGGCAAAAAAGTCGGCCTTGCCGAAGAATATCGGATGGGCGGCACCTGCGTCATCCGCGGATGCGTACCGAAAAAGCTCTTCGTCTACGCGTCACAATTTCCGGAACATTTCGAGGCGTCGGCAGGCTATGGCTGGAGCGTCGGGGAGGCGAGCTTCGACTGGCCGACGCTCATTGCCAATAAGGACCGCGAAATTGCCCGCCTCGAAGGCCTTTACCGGCTGGGGCTCGACAATTCCAACGTCGAGATCCATGACAGCCGGGCAGTGCTCATCGATGACCACACGATCGAGATCCTCAAGACCGGCAAGCGGGTGACAGCGGATCAAATTCTTGTGGCGACTGGCGGTCATCCCAATCCGCATGCGGCGTTGCCGGGACATGATCTCTGCATCAGTTCCAACGAGGCGTTCCATCTTGCCGAACTGCCGAAAGCCATCGTTATTGAAGGCGGTGGCTATATTGCCGTCGAGTTTGCGAATATTTTCCATGGCCTCGGCGTTGAAACGACCCTCATCTACCGCGGCAAGGAAATCCTTTCGCGCTTCGACCATGATTTGCGGCAATTGCTGCATGCGTCGATGACCGAGAAGGGTATCCGCATTCGCTGCGTCGAGATGATCAAGGAAGTCAGGCGTTCGGGTGACAGCAGGCTCGCCGTGCAGCTCGGCTCGGGCGACAGCATTGAAGCCGACCAGGTGATGCTCGCCATCGGGCGCGTGCCGAACACAAAGTCGCTTGGCCTTGAAGCAGCCGGCGTCGGGGTCGACGAACTTGGCGCGATCAAGGTCGATGCCTATTCGCGCACGACCAAAGACAATATCTGGGCCGTCGGCGACGTGACCAACCGCGTGCAGCTTACGCCGGTCGCCATCCATGAGGCGATGTGCTTCCTCGAGACGGCGTTCAAGAACAATCCGACCGAACCGGACCATAAATACATTGCGACGGCCGTCTTCTCGCAGCCCGAGATCGGCACGGTCGGGCTTTGCGAGGCGGACGCTGCAAGGGAATACAAGGAACTCGAAGTCTACCGCGCCCTGTTCCGCCCGATGCGCAACACGCTATCGGGCGCCAAGGACAAGATGCTGACCAAGCTGATCGTCGATGCGGCGACACGCCGGGTCATCGGCGCGCACATCCTCGGGCCTGATGCCGGTGAAATGGCGCAGCTCCTTGCCATTCCCATCAAGGCCGGCTGCACCAAGGATGATTTCGATAGGACGATGGCGGTGCATCCGACAGCTTCCGAAGAACTGGTGACGATGTACAGGCCGAGTTACCGCGTGGTCGATGGGAAACGTGTCGATTGACCGCGCGCCCGGGCTGCGGCGGCTCGCGTCAAAAGGCAGGCCTAGGCGGCACGCATTTCCGGCCGCAACGCCGCTCCATCCGGAACCTTGGCATTAAGCAGCCAATCCGTCACGGCCGGCCACAATTTATTGGCCTGGTGCTTGCGGAAGAAACCGAGATGACCGATCGGCGCGCCGTCCGAACTTGCCGGGGAATACCACATCTCGTGCAGAACGGAGGCATTGTCGAAGCGGCGCAGCAGGCTTTCGACCGCGCGCGGCGTTCCCCAGACATCGTCGGTGATGCCAACCGAGAGGAGGGGGATCGTCACCTTCTGAAAGTTTTGCGCTTCTGGAACCGCAGGGTCGGAGAACAGGAAGTTCGGATTGCGGCACCAGCGGGCCCAGTCACGGAATATCGTGCCCGGCACGGCTTCACCGAGCCCGCCCCATTTGGGCAATTTGCCGAAGGGAATTGTAAGCGGCACTCCGACAAGGTTCATCTTGGCGTACATGGCGCAGGGCTGCGCCGTATTGCGATAGTAGCCGGACAAGGACGCCAGCAGTGCATAACGCTCGAAGCTCGCAGACCGGTTGCTGAGACCGAGGGCGACGCCGCCATAGGAATGGCCGATACCGACCATGGGCCGCGACCCCGAGAGGCGCCTCAGTTCATCAACGGCGGCGGGAAAGTCGAGAACGCCCCAATCCTTGAGGTTGAGGCGGGATTTCCAGCGGCTGGGAGCCTCGGAGCGGGCGACTCCGCGGTAGTCGTAAGTAAGAACCTTGGATGCGCCGAGATCGATGAGGTGGGCGGCAAAATGCCGGTAAATCGCGTCAGGTACGGCGGCTGCAGACGAAATCAGGACGGCCGGCCCTTCGCCGCCGCCTTCATACAGATGACCGTGCAGCGGAAAGCCGTCCGCCGCCAGAAAACGTATATCCTTCATCGATCCTCCCAGATCTTACCTTGACGTTAACGTAAATCAAAATGGCGCTGCCGACAATGGTGATTTCGCAACTGACAACACGCGAACTTAAAACTAATGTCTCTCCGCTCTAGAGCCACGCTTCAGTCATCGATGTAAAAGCGAAATCAACGGTACGCTGACGTTCGTACGCTCAAGACCTGTTTGACCTGAAACCGGCCTACTCAGGGTGCAACACGAATAAATCGCTGCCGTAAATGGATGGTATATTATGAGTAACAGAACAGGCGCAGTTAGACTCTCCGGTTTCCTGCGATGCGCATCGATGCACGATGTCGCGCTTGTCATCGATTATCTTCCCGATCACCTTCGACTTACCAGGGCCGAGCCAGGATGCATCTCTTTTGATGTGTCGCACACCGATGATGCTCTGGTGTGGCGGGTGGAGGAGCTTTTTGTAGATCGCGCTGCCTTTGATTTTCATCAGCAAAGAACCCGCGCGTCGGAGTGGTTCACTGCTACCTCCGCCATCCCCCGAGAATACACAATCGAGGAACTTGAGTAGAGATTACAGGAACCGCTTCATCGAGTAATCGATCGCGTCTTCACTTTGCCCATAGGCCATAATCAACACGTTATGGCAGACGCTATAACAACCTCTGACCGCTCAAATGTCGGTTCCTGAGAGGGGTGCCCTTCGTGTCCATGGGCATGTTCGCTTGATATTGTCCGCGGTTGCGGACGGGACTGGCATATCTGCAGCAATTGGACTATATGAGCGCCTCCGGCAAAGCCCGGGGAAACACAATCAATTACAACCTATATTGAAGGTCATAACAGGGTGCAATAATGACGAAGAACTGGACACCGACTTCCTGGAGAGGCAAACCGGTAAAGCAGATGCCTTTCTATCCGGACGCTCAGGCTTTGAGCGATGTCGAGGCCCGTCTTCGTACCTATCCGCCGCTCGTTTTTGCAGGTGAAGCGCGCAAGCTGAAAAAGCAGTTGGCCGCAGTCTCGCGCGGCGAGGGCTTTTTGCTCCAGGGCGGCGACTGCGCCGAAAGCTTTGCCGAGCATGGCGCAGATAATATTCGCGACTTCTTCCGCGTCTTCCTGCAGATGGCGGTTGTCCTGACCTTCGGCGCGTCGCAGCCGGTGTTGAAGATCGGCCGTATCGCCGGCCAGTTCGCCAAGCCGCGCTCGGCCGACACGGAGACGAAGGATGGCATTGAGCTGCCCGTTTACCGCGGCGATATCATCAACGGCACCGAATTCACCGAGCAGGCCCGTATCCCGGACCCGGCGCGTCAGGAGATGGCTTACCGCCAGTCCGCCGCGACGCTGAACCTGCTGCGCGCTTTCGCCCAGGGCGGCTATGCCAATCTCGAAAACGTCAACCAGTGGATGCTCGGCTTCGTTTCCGACAGCCCGCAGGGCGAGCGTTACGGCAAGCTGGCCCGCCGCATTGCCGATACGATGGACTTCATGCGCGCCGTCGGGATCACCTCGGAAACCAACGCCCAACTGCGCGAGACGGATTTCTACACCAGCCACGAGGCTCTGCTGCTCGGCTATGAGGAAGCGCTGACCCGCGTCGATTCCACCTCCGGCGACTGGTACGGCACGTCCGGCCACATGATCTGGATCGGCGATCGCACGCGTCAGGCAGATCATGCGCATGTCGAGTACTGCCGGGGCATCAAGAACCCGCTCGGCCTGAAATGCGGCCCGACGCTTGAGGCCGACGATTTGATCCGGCTGATCGACCTGCTCAATCCGGCCAACGAGGCAGGGCGCCTTACCCTCATCGCCCGGTTCGGCCATGACAAGGTCGGCGACCATCTGCCCAAGCTGATCCGCGCGGTACAAAAGGAAGGCCGCAACGTCGTTTGGTCCTGCGATCCGATGCATGGCAACACGATCACCGCCAATGGCTACAAGACCCGGCCCTTCGACCGTATCCTCAAGGAAGTCGAGAGCTTTTTTGCAGTTCATCATGCCGAAGGGACCTATCCCGGCGGCATCCATATCGAGATGACCGGCAAGAACGTCACGGAGTGCACTGGCGGTGCCCGCGCCATATCGGCGGACGACCTCTCGGATCGTTACCACACGCACTGCGATCCGCGTCTCAATGCCGACCAGGCATTGGAACTGGCATTCCTCGTCGCCGAGCTTCTGAAGAAGGAGCGCGACAGCCACCCACAGAAGCTGGCAGTCAACGCCTGAGCGACGCACTGTCTGCCACTATTCCCGAAGGGCGGTCTTTATGGCCGCCCTTTGTTTATATAACGTACGTCACGGCAGGCTGGCGATTTTGGCCTGGCCAATACTGACGATTTCCATTCGAAATATTTCCAGAAAAGGAATTCAGCCATGAACAACTATATTGTTGTTGCCTTCGCTGCATTGACGATCGGACTGCCAGCTCAAGCATATGCAGAAGATCCCGCAAAGGCTGCGGAGAAGGCTCTTCCCGCCCTCATGGAAGAACTCCCCAAATATCAGAATGCCGAGAAGACGACGGACACCAATCTGAAAACATTCGATACACTGGACTTCGATGTCTATACCAACCAGAAATGGGATCGTCTGGGCGAAAGCCACGCTGCCGATATTCTCGTCCACTATCCCGATGGTCATACGACCAAGGGGCTTCACGATCACGTCGAGGAATTGAAGGAAATATTCGTCTATGCACCGGATACGCATATCAATGTGCACCCGGTGCGGTTCGGCCAAGGGCAGTGGACCGGCGTGATAGGGGCGATGGAAGGCACGTTCACCAAACCGATGCCGACACCCGATGGAAAATCCATCGCGCCCACCGGCAAGCCGTTCAAGCTGACGATGGCGACGCTTGGCCATTGGACGCCCGCCGGCGTGATGGACGAGGAATATCTTTTCTGGGACAATTTGAGTTTCATGAAGCAGATTGGGCTGGCGCAGTAGCCCGCCACGCAACCAACGCGGGAAAGGCGGATTTCGGGACTGGAGTTTTCCGTTTCAGGATTCTATCAAGTCTGCATGGACATTAAACCCACGCGCCGAATCCGCCTGACTGCGTCGTTCCGTTCGTTCATGGAGAATGAGGCTGCTGGCGGCATCATTCTGATGGCGGTTGCCGCACTTGCCCTAATCATCGCCAATTCCCCGGTCAGCGAAGATTATTTCGGTTTTCTCAAGACTTACGTCGGCGGGCTCAGCATCCTCCATTGGATCAATGACGCCCTGATGGCGATTTTCTTCCTGCTTGTCGGGCTTGAAATAAAGCGCGAAATGATCAGCGGACAATTGTCCACCTGGTCGCGGCGCGCTTTGCCGGGTTTTGCTGCAGTCGGCGGGATGATGGTCCCCGCGCTGATCTTTCTGTTCTTCAATGAGGGCGCCACCATTCGCGGCTGGGCAATCCCTTCGGCGACGGATATCGCCTTTTCGCTAGGCGTCCTCTCGCTGCTCGGCGCGCGCGTGCCGCTCTCGCTCAAGGTTTTCCTGACCGCCCTTGCCATCATCGATGATCTCGGTGCGGTCATCATCATCGCGCTGTTCTACTCCGAAGGCCTGAATGTTCCGGCGCTCGCCGGCATGGCGGCGGTATTCGCCATTCTCGTCGCCATGAATTATCTCGGCATGGTGCGGCTCTGGGCCTATCTCGTTCTCGGCGTCATCCTCTGGATTCTGGTGTTCAAGTCCGGCATCCACGCAACGATCGCCGGTGTTCTCCTTGCGCTGACAATTCCGATGAAAGGCAAGCGCGGCGAGGCTGATTCGCCGCTGGTCGAACTCGAACATGCCATCCAGCCCTGGGTAGGCTTCATCATCGTGCCGATCTTCGGTTTCGCCAATGCCGGTGTCTCCTTCAGCGGCGTATCGCTGTCAAACCTTGCCGATCCGGTGCCGATCGGTGTTGCGGCTGGGCTCTTCATCGGCAAGCAGCTTGGCGTCTTCGCCTTTGCCTGGTTGGCGATCAAGCTTCGTCTTGCCGAACGCCCACCTGGCGCGACGTGGGTCCAGATTTACGGCGTCGCTATCCTGTGCGGCATCGGCTTCACCATGAGCCTGTTCATCGGGCTTCTCGCCTATGACAAGTCGCCGCTGCTGCAGGACGAGACGAAGCTCGGCGTGCTCCTTGGCTCGCTCTTGTCGGCGGTGTTCGGCGCCTTTGTTCTGGCCGTGGCGGCTGCCCGCTCAAAGAAGCCCGAGCCGAAAAAATAGCTGGAATTCGTCAATCATCGGGAGGTGCGGCATGAGGGAAACGCATAAAGGATCGTGCCTTTGCGGCAGGGTCCGTTTTGAGGCGAGAGGGGAACTGCGCGGGGTCGTCTATTGCCATTGCTCGCAATGCCGCAAGCAGTCCGGACATTTTTATGCTGCGACCAATGTTGAGAACGATGCGATCAGCATTTCGGGCGAAGAGAACGTCAGCTGGTACGAGGCGAGCGCTTTCGCTCGGCGGGGCTTTTGCAGGAATTGCGGTTCGGCGCTGTTCTGGAAGCATCGCGATCTCGATCATATTTCCGTCATGGCCGGCGCATTCGAGGAGCCAACCAGTTTGAGAGGCGCATGCCATATCTTTGTCGCCGATAAGGGCGACTACTACGCCATCGAGGATCATCTGCCCCAATATGAGAAAAGCGGCGGCGGCGTTGTCGTAACCGTCAATGAAACGCCCGGGGATTGACCTTGGCCGAACTCGCTCTAAAGCTTGTGCGGACAAATGAGGGTGGGGCATGCATCGGCTGGTACTGGCATTCATCAATTCCATGCGGGCTTTGAAACATTTGGCCATGCATGAAAAGGCGGTTCAACAGGAACTCGGTCTCTTCTTCATCTCGATACCGGTTGCCGCCTTCATCGCGCCTTCGGGACTTGCCTTTCTGCTATTGACCGGATCGGTGCTGTTCCTGATCCTGATCGAGGTGCTCAATACCGGCATCGAGGCTGCCTGCGATGCCGTTTCGCTCGATTTTCACAGGGAGATCCAGATCGCCAAGGATTGTGGATCGCTCGCCGTGCTCATCTCGGTTATCCTTGTCGCCGCCGTCTGGCTCTATACGCTCTGGAGCGTGTTTTTTGCCTAGGAAGAGCGCGCTCGCCTTGTCTTGCCTGCAACGAAACGATATATGTTCACTATGAGCAAAAATACTGACATCCTCCGCATAGCTATCGCTCAGCTCAACCCGGTGCTCGGCGATATCAAAGGAAATCTTGCCAAAGCCCGTGAGGCGCGCGCCGATGCAGCGCGGCAGAGCGCCGATCTGATCCTCTTCACCGAGCTATTCATCTCAGGCTATCCGCCGGAAGATCTTGTTCTGAAGCGTTCGTTCATAGATGCCTGCGAGAAGGCGGTGAACGAGTTTGCGGCCGACACGGCGGATGGCGGTCCGGGTGTGATTATCGGGATTCCGTTGAAACGGCCATCGGGCCTGCACAATGCCGTCATGGTTCTGGACGAGGGCAGGGTTATCGCCGAGCGTTTCAAGGTGGACCTGCCGAATTATGGCGAGTTCGACGAGAAACGTGTATTCCAGGCCGGTCCCATGCCGGGCCCGGTAAACTTCCGCGGCGTGCGGATCGGCGTTCCAATTTGCGAGGATATCTGGGGTGATCTCGGTGTCTGCGAAACGCTGGCGGAGAGCGGCGCGGAGATTCTCTGCGTTCCCAATGGCTCGCCCTATTATCGCGGCAAGGTCGACGTTCGCTATCAGGTGGCGCTGCGCCACGTGATCGAGACGGGGTTGCCCCTTATCTTCGCCAATCAGCTCGGCGGCCAGGACGATCTCATTTTCGACGGCGCCTCCTTTGCCTTCAACTCCGACAAGAATCTGGCCTTCCAGATGTCGCAGTTCGAAGAGCAACTGATGGTGACAACCTGGAAGCGGGGCGCGGATGGCTGGTCGTGCGGCGAAGGTCCAATGTCGCGCATCCCTGAGGGGGAGGAGGCCAATTACCGCGCCTGCATGCTTGGCCTGCGCGACTACGTCAACAAGAACGGCTTCAAGGATGTCGTACTCGGGCTTTCCGGCGGCATCGATTCGGCGATCTGCGCCGCGCTCGCCGTCGATGCCCTGGGCGAAGAACGCCTGCGCGCGGTGATGATGCCCTATGCCTATACGTCGAAGGATTCGCTGAAGGATGCCGAGGATTGCGCCCGCATGCTCGGCTGCCGGTACGACATCGTGCCGATCTTCGAGCCGGTAGAAGGTTTTCTCAAGGCGCTGGGCCCGATTTTCGCAGGCACCAAGGAAGGGATTACCGAGGAAAACCTGCAGAGCCGCGCCCGCGGCACGATCCTGATGGCGATCTCCAACAAGTTCGGCTCGATGGTGGTGACGACGGGCAACAAGTCGGAG
Source organism: Phyllobacterium sp. SYP-B3895 (assembly GCF_009647635.1). Classification (NCBI taxonomy): domain Bacteria; kingdom Pseudomonadati; phylum Pseudomonadota; class Alphaproteobacteria; order Hyphomicrobiales; family Phyllobacteriaceae; genus Phyllobacterium; species Phyllobacterium sp. SYP-B3895. The sequence continues at coordinate 725,238 of NZ_WJIG01000003.1, forward strand.
ATGTCGGTCGGCTATGCCACGCTCTATGGCGACATGAACGGCGGCTATAATCCAATCAAGGACCTCTACAAGATGCAGGTCTACGCCATGTCCGAGTGGCGCAACAAGAACGTTCCCGCCGGTGGCCTCGGGCCATCGGGCGAGGTCATTCCGGTCAACATCATCAGCAAGGCGCCGTCGGCCGAACTGCGTGAAAACCAGACCGACCAGGACTCGCTGCCGCCCTATCCGGTTCTCGACGATATTCTGGAATCCCTCGTCGAGAACGAGATGAGCGTCGATGAAATCGTGGAGCGCGGTCACGATCGGGCGACGGTCGAGCGGATCGAGCACCTTCTCTACATCGCCGAATACAAGCGCCGGCAATCGGCTCCGGGTGTAAAGGTCACCAGGAAGAATTTCGGCCGCGATCGCCGCTATCCGATCACCAATCGATTCCGGGATCGCTGATACGAGTGTTGCAGGCGCGCCTCACCTATGTCGCAAACACGCGAAGTTGAAAAAATTGGTGCTTGGCGCGCGAAAACGATTCACTTATAAGCCCAAGTCCGGCAATGAAGACCGGGAGGTTTTCGAATGACAGTTTTCCATATGTCCCCGCGGGGCGGCGTTCGTTCCTGACACGTGATGCGGAAAAGCCCACGAGGCTTTTCAATTACCTTCACACGTCAAGGTAACCCATCGCCGACATTGGCCTTTCCCGTATTCGGGCAAGTCGCCAAATCACTTCTGCCGTACTGATTCCTATCCACTACACGGCAAGCTCGTTCCTGATTATCTGTGAGGCCGGTGCAATTGGGCGCCGGACATTGTCATGAATTTTTTGCGTTTCAACCTGCGCGGGGGAGCATTCCGCGCCGTTCTCGGATTCACTTGGTGCCACTGGCAAAAACAGCCGGTGCGCGTGGGCATTATCGCCGGGGCGGTCATGCTTTCGACCCTTGCCGACGTATTGACGCCGCTCTATTCCGGCCGGCTCGTCGATGCCGTCGTCAATGGGCACGCCCGTGAGGAAATTGTCTGGAATGCCGCAATGGCGGCGTTCGGGGCGCTTCTTGCCCTGTCGCTCGGCGCGATCATTCTCAGGCACGTCACCTTCGTCGCCGTGACGCACCTGACCTTGAAGATGATGACCGACATCGCGTCCGGCGCATTCTATCGTATCCAGCGTTTCTCGACCGACTGGCACGCGAACAGCTTTGCCGGATCGACCGTGCGCAAGGTAACGCGCGGCATGTGGGCGCTCGACTTGCTTAACGATACGCTGCTGCTGGCCTTGTTCCCGTCGATCATAATGCTCGCAGGATCGACGATCCTGATGGCCTGGTACTGGCCACTGATGGGTGTCATCATCGGCATCGGTTCGTTGGTTTTCGTCACTGTCACGGTGATGATGTCGCTCGGCTTCGTCGCGCCGATGGCAAGCCTTGCCAATCGCTGGGATACGAAGCTCGGCGGTTCGCTTGCGGACGCCGTCAGCTGCAACATGGTGGTGAAGGGCTTTGGCGCGGAAAGCCGCGAGGATGCGCGTCTCGTCAAGGTTTTGGACAAGTGGAAGGACCGGACGGCGCGCACCTGGATCAGGGGGACGTGGAACGGCACGACACAAGGAACGATGCTGCTCTTCCTGCGGGCGGCGGTGATCGGTTTTGCGCTTATCCTCTGGGCAGACGGAAATGCCAGCGCCGGTGACATCACTTTCGTGCTGACGTCGTTCTTTATCCTGCAGGGATACTTGCGCGAAGTCGGGATGCACATTCGCAACTTGCAGCGCTCGATCAACGACATGGAGGAACTGGTTGATATTCAGAGTCAGCGCCTCGGCATCGAGGATCGCCCAGGTGCAAAGCCGATTGTCATTACCGATGGCAGGATCGAGTTCGACAACGTGACCTTCCTCTACGGTGCGCACCGCCTGCCGCTCTATGACCGGTTCTCGGTGACGATCCGGGCGGGCGAGCGGGTGGGGCTCGTCGGTCATTCCGGGTCGGGCAAAACGACATTCGTCAAGCTGATTCAGCGGCTGCACGACGTAAAGGCGGGCCGGATTTTGATCGACGGTCAGGATATCGCCGAGGTGCGGCAGGCGTCGCTGCGCCAGCAAATCGCCATCGTGCAGCAGGAACCGATCCTGTTTCACCGGACCCTGGCGGAGAACATCGCCTATGCCCGTCCCGGCGCCTCACAGGAGGAGATCGAGGAAGCGGCGCGGCAGGCAAGCGCGCACGAGTTCATCTCGGCGCTGCCAAAGGGCTACAGCACGCTCGTCGGCGAGCGTGGTGTCAAGCTTTCGGGCGGCGAGCGGCAACGTGTGGCGATCGCCAGGGCGTTCCTTGCGGATGCACCGATCCTCATTCTGGACGAGGCGACATCGAGCCTCGATTCAGAATCGGAAGTGCTGATCCAGCAGGCGATGGAGCGGCTGATGCAGGGACGGACGACGCTCGTCATTGCGCATCGTCTTTCCACGGTGCGCTCGCTTGACCGGCTACTGGTCTTCGACCACGGCAAGATCGTCGAGGAGGGTAACCACGAGGCGCTGATCCGGCTCGGGGGCGGCATCTACCGCAGTCTGTTCGAACGGCAGGCGCTGGAGTTGACGAAGGGCCTCGTCCTCAACGACGATTAACGAAATATGGGCCGCGCGCAATCGCGGCCCATATTGCCATTGCAGGCGGCATCCGATATGCCCCACCAATGACCACCATCGTCCGTTTTGCACCGTCTCCGACTGGCTTCATCCATATCGGCAACACACGCATAGCCTTGTTCAACTGGCTGTTCGCGCTGCAGAACAAGGGGCAGTTCATCCTCCGCTTCGACGATACGGATACCGTGCGTTCGAAGACGGAATATGCCGAGGCAACGATCGCCGATCTTGAATGGCTCGGCATCGAGCCAGTGCGCATCGAATATCAGTCGAAGCGCATCCCGCTCTATGACGCTGCTGCCGAGAAGCTCAAGACAGCGGGCGTCCTTTATCCGTGCTACGAGACCGCCGAGGAACTCGAGCGCAAGCGCAAGCTGCGCCTGGCGCGCCGGTTGCCGCCGATCTATGGCCGCGAGGCTTTGAAGCTGACCGCTGCCGATCGGGAGAAGCTCGAGGCCGAGGGTCGCCGTCCGCACTGGCGCTTTCTGTTGCCGAATTTCAAGGACGATCCGTTTGCGATAGCGCGCACCGAGGTTCATTGGGACGATCTGGTGCGCGGCCGCGAAACCGTCGATCTCTCCTCGCTGTCCGATCCGGTCCTTGTGCGTGAGGACGGCACCTATCTCTATACCTTCACTTCGGTGGTCGACGATATCGACATGGACATTACCCATATCATTCGCGGCAATGACCACATCACCAATAGCGGCGTCCAGATCTCGATCATCGAGGCGCTGGGCGCCAAGGTCCCGGCCCTTGGCCATATCAATCTCCTGACGACGGCGTCGGGCGAAGGTATTTCCAAGCGCACCGGCGCATTGTCGATTGGTAGCCTGCGCCGCGATGGCTACGAGCCGATGGCGGTGGCGAGCCTTGCCGTGCTGATCGGCACATCGGAAAATGTTACCGCCGTGCCGGACATGGCTTCGCTGGCCGCGATTTTCGATCCGGCTGCGACATCGAAATCCGCTTCGAAATTCGACCCTGCCGATCTCGATGCGCTCAACCGTGCCCTGATCCATGCGATGCCTTTCGAGGAAGTCAGTGAACGGCTCACAGCGCTTGGTATTAAGGGCGACCGGGCGGGAGCCTTCTGGCTCGCCGTGCGCGGCAACCTTTCGAAGGTTTTAGATGCCGCCGCCTGGTGGACGATCGTGAACGAGGGGCCTGCAACGGATGTGGCTGTGGCGGCCGAGGATGCCGATTTCGTGCGCGCCGCCTTCGACCTGCTGCCGGCCGAGCCCTGGAGCCGGGAGACCTGGAAACAGTGGACGGATGCGGTCAAGGATCAGAGCGGGCGCAAGGGCAAGAGCCTGTTCATGCCGCTGCGCATCGCGCTTACTGGGCTCGCTTCTGGTCCGGAGCTTGCGGATCTGCTGCCCCTTCTTGGTCGGGAAGGAACGTTGGCCCGACGACCCTGACCTTGCGGTTGGGATCGATCGGCTTGTCTTCGGTGAGCGGCTTCGGCTTCTCCACCTCGGTTTTTTTCGCCTCTGGTTCCCCGAGCTGAATGATCGAGGAGGCCTGTGTCGCGGGCTCGCCGGCGGGAACGGTAGGCTCGCTCTTCGCCTCTTGCGGTTGGGCTGATGGCTTTGCAGCCTCGGCAGGCGTCGCGGTCTCGACCCTCGGTGCGGCCGGCTTGGCTGGCTCGGCGAGAGCGGGTTTGGGCGTTGGCGCTGCCACTTTCCTCGGATCGACAAGGGCCTTGAAGTCGCCGGCCGTCTTTTGACAGCTGCATTGCGGCGTTCCATTGGCGCCGACCTTGCGGAATTTGAAGGCGTTCGGCGTGTTGCGGTAGGCATCGCCGCGCAGCGAAATCATCGCGGCGGGGTCCTGGTTCTCGGTCGGCCGATAAAACAGTTTCGCGCCCGTACATTGGGACTGGCATTGCGCCTGATCGCGCGCGAAATTTTCCGCACCCGTATCGTAGGAGATCGGGAAATAATAGCCGTCGCAACTGCGCACGCACAGCGTTTGGTAACGTCCGCCGGAGACGGGGGCCGTGCTCATTTCCGGCTCGACAGGTTCCGGCTCGGTTCCGTAAATCTCATAGGAAGGCGCGGCAGTCGCGCGGCGCGGCGTGTCACGCAGCGGGTAATCGCGCTGGGGTGCCTCGTGTACCGGATAGTCGGGTATCGGTTGATCGCGCAGCGGCATGTCGTAACGCGGCTCATCGTGAATGGGCGAGTCAATGATGGGGCAATCATTGGCATCGAGCGCGGCCACCACGCGGTCGCGGCGCAGTTGCAACTCGTAGTCGTCGACATCTGCATTGCTGTTCAATTGGTCGAGACGTTCCTGCATCCGGACACAATTGTCGGAATTGGCATAAGCAAGCGGGGCCGTCGCGAGAATTGCGGCAGCGGCGATGATGGCAGATTGGAGTGTCCGATGCATGAGGCGGTCCGGAAAGTTCAGGGGCATTCGACGGGTGCGAATGCGCCTGAACCATCCACGGCCATGCGGCAGCAATAAGACGTTCGCTGTCTCAATCAACGCGCTGTGATGCCTCCACCACGGCAAGCGCAGTCATGTTGACGATGCCGCGCGATGTCACGGAAGGCGTCAGGATATGGGCCGGCTTGGCAGCGCCAAGCAGGATTGGCCCGACATGGAGCGCGTCGGTAACGCTCTTGACCACATTGAGCGTGATATTCGCAGCATCGAGATTGGGGAAGACGAGGAGATTGGCCTCGCCGTTCAGCCGCGAATGCGGCAGCACCCGTTCGCGAAGCACCTGCGACAGCGCCGAATCGCCGTGCATTTCGCCGTCCTGCTCGAGATGCGGTGCCTTGGCACGCAGCAGTTCGGATGCATGGCGCATCTTTGCGGCGCTTTCGGAATCGCGCGATCCGAAATTCGAATGCGACAGCAAGGCCGCCTTCGGCTCGATGCCGAAGCGGCTGATTTCGCTCGCCGCGAGCACAGTCTTTTCGGCGATCTCCTCGGCGGTCGGATCGATGCTTACATAGGTGTCGGTGAGGAAGAGAACGCCGCGCTGCGAAATAAGCAGGCTGAGCGCCGAGAAATTGCGGATGCCTTCCAGCTTGCCGATGATCTGGTCGACATTGCGCAAATGCCGCTCGAAACGTCCTTCAAGCCCGCAGATCATGGCGTCGGCCTCGCCGCGCACGATGGCGAGCGCGGCAATGACGGTGCTGCTGGCGCGAACCATGGTACGCGCCACTTCCGGAGTGGTGCCGCGTCGCCCGGTGAGCTTGACCAGAAGATCGACGTAATCGCGGTAGCGCGGATCGTCCTCGGGGTTGATGATATCGAAGTCCTTGCCGACCTTGATCTTCAAACCGTAGCGCTTGAGGCGCGTCTCGATAACCTGCGGACGTCCGATCAGCGTCGGAAGCGCAATCCCTTCCTCGAGCACGACCTGCGCGGCGCGCAGGACGCGTTCGTCCTCGCCATCGGCATAGATCACGCGCTTCTTCTCGGCCGTTTTCGCCGTCGTGAAGATCGGCTTCATGATCAGCCCGGATCGGAAGACGAAGCGGTTCAAGCGGTCAAGATAGGCATCGAAGTCGTCGATCGGACGCTCGGCGACGCCGGTATCCATGGCTGCCTTGGCGACGGCCGGGGCGATGCGCAAGATGAGGCGGGGGTCGAAGGGCGAGGGAATGAGATAGTTCGGCCCGAAGGTCGGGGTCTCGCCTGAATAGGCGCGGGCAGCGACGTCGGATGGTTCTTCGCGGGCGAGCGCCGCGATGGCCTGGACAGCGGCCATCTTCATCTCTTCGTTGATCGCTCTCGCGCCGCAATCGAGCGCGCCGCGGAAGATATAGGGGAAGCAAAGGACGTTATTCACCTGGTTGGGGAAATCTGAGCGGCCGGTGCAGATCATAGCGTCGGCGCGCGCGGCACGAGCTTCCTCCGGCATGATCTCCGGTGTCGGATTGGCGAGCGCCATGATCAGCGGGTTCGGCGCCATTTGCTTGAGGAGTTCTGGCTTGAGCACGCCTGCAGCAGAAAGGCCGAGGAAGACGTCGGCCCCGCCAATAACGTCGGCAAGGACGCGCGCATCGGTTTTCTGCACATAGACCGATTTCCAGCGGTCCATCAGCGTATTGCGGCCCTCGTAAACAACGCCGTCAATGTCGCAGACCCAGATGTTGTTGCGGTCCGCACCAAGCTTGACGAGAAGATTGAGGCAGGCGAGGGCGGCAGCGCCGGCGCCCGAGGCAACGATCTTGATCTTGGAAAGGTCCTTGCCGGCAAGCTCCATGCCGTTGAGGATTGCAGCGGCGACGATGATGGCGGTGCCGTGCTGATCGTCATGGAAGACGGGGATGTTCATCTTGGCGCGCAGCTGTTCCTCGACCTCGAAACATTCCGGCGCCTTGATGTCTTCGAGATTGATGCCGCCGAAGGTCGGTTCGAGCGCTGAGACGACGTCGACAATGCGGGTGATTTCCTTGGCGTCGATCTCGATGTCGAAGACGTCGATATTGGCAAACTTCTTGAAGAGCACGGCCTTGCCTTCCATGACCGGCTTGGAGGCGAGGGGGCCGATATTGCCAAGGCCAAGCACCGCCGTTCCGTTGGAAACCACGGCTACGAGGTTGGCGCGGCTCGTATAGTCAGCGGCGGTCGCCGGGTCTTCGTGAATGGCAAGGCATGGGGCGGCAACACCGGGGGAATAGGCAAGCGCGAGGTCGCGCTGGTTGCCGAGTGTCTTTGTGGCCTGGATTTCCAGCTTACCCGGCTGAGGAAAGCGGTGGTAGAACAGCGCGCTTTCATCGAGGTCAGAGCTGCTGGGCGTTTTGTCGTTGGCCATGGAGCGGGTCCTTCCGGAAATTGGTGCGGCGCGTTCACAAATCATCAGTTCAGGCATTTCTAGCATGCTTGAATAACATCCAGACGCATAAATGAAGTCCATTTTGTTACAAGTGTTTATCATCCGAAAACATGCAGTTTTCCGCATCGTCATATGATTGTGACATGAATCGGGTTTGTGTCAGCGCAACCGGACGCCCTGCGTCAGCGCTGAACGGAGATCAGCATCATGGTCGAGAACGAGGCCCGCAAATTCCGCACTCTATTTCTTTCCGATGTCCATCTCGGTTCGAAAGGTGCGAAAGCCAGTTTTCTTCTGGATTTCCTCAAGTATCACGATGCCGATACGATCTATCTCGTCGGCGATATCGTCGACGGCTGGCGCCTGCGCCGCAGCTGGCACTGGCCGCAGGAGCACAATGATATCGTGCAGAAGCTCCTGCGCAAGAGCCGCAAGGGCGCGCGCATCCTCTACATCGCCGGCAACCATGACGAGTTCCTGCGCGATTTCCAGGGCACCCATTTCGGTGGCATCGAAGTCATCGACCGGACGATGCACGAGACCGCGGATGGACGAAAGTTCCTCGTCATTCACGGCGACCAGTTCGATGTAGTGGTGCGCAACGCTCGCCACATCGCCTATCTCGGCGACTGGGCCTATGACGCGGCCCTCGCGATCAACACCATCATGAACAAGGTGCGGCGCATGCTCGGCCTGCGCTACTGGTCGTTCTCGGCCTGGGCGAAATTCCGGGTCAAGAAGGCGGTCAATTTCATCGGCTCGTTCCAGACGGTCGTTTCCGATGAAGCGCGCCGCATCGGCGCTGACGGTGTCATTTGCGGGCACATTCACCACGCAACCATCGAGCAGATCGACGGTATCGAATATATCAATACCGGCGACTGGGTGGAAAGCTGCACGGCCATCGTCGAGCATTTTGACGGCCGCATGGAACTCCTGTCGTGGACGCACCTGATCGGTGAACAGGCTGGATTTGCACCGGTCATCCGCCTTGATGACAAGCGCCCGAAGGCGGCGAATGCGGCCTGAGCCAAGCGTGCAGCCCAAACGGCTCGTTATCGTTTCGGATGCCTGGCATCCCCAGGTCAATGGGGTCGTACGTACCCTGACGAAGCTGCGCGAGCAAATGGAGGCGCGCGGATTCGAGGTAACGATCATCTCGCCTGCCGACTACCGTTCGGCTCCGTGCCCGACCTACCCGGAAATCCGCCTGGCGCTGACGCTTCCGTATGCCGTGAAAGCGCGCATCGAGGCGCTGCAGCCGGCTTTCGTGCATATCGCGACGGAAGGTCCGCTCGGCATCATGGCACGGCGCGCCTGCCTCAGGAATAATTGGCGGTTCACGACCAGCTTCCACACGCGCTTTCCCGAATATCTGCGCGAGCGCATGCCGGTGCCGCTGGCCTGGACCTACGCCTTCCTGCGCCGCTTTCACAATGCCGCCGAAACCTGTCTGGTGCCGACGCAATCGATCAACGACGAACTTTCCGCGCGCGGTTTCAAAACGCTGAGGGTCTGGACCCGCGGCGTCGATCGCAAGCTCTTCCGCCCCCAGCCGGAGGTCGATCTCAAACTTAACCGGCCGATCTTCCTGTGCGTCGGGCGGGTCGCGCCGGAGAAGAACCTCGAGGCTTTCCTAGCGCTCGATCTGCCAGGAACGAAACTCGTCGTCGGTGACGGGCCGAGTTTGCCGGAGCTCAAACGCAAATATCCGGATGCGGTTTTTGCCGGCAAGAAGGAGGGGGAGGAACTGGCGCGCCACTATGCGGGTTCGGACGTGTTCGTCTTCCCGAGCCGCACTGACACTTTCGGACTCGTGCTGCTCGAAGCGATCGCCTGTGGCGTGCCCGTGGCCGGCTATCCGGTCCCAGGTCCGAAGGATGTGATTGGCGTCTCGGGCGCAGGCGTCCTTTCCGACGATCTGCACGAAGCCGCGCTTGGCGCGCTGGCGATGGGCAAGGTCGATCCCGATGCAAGGCTCAGGAGCTTCAGCTGGGAAGCTTGCGCCGATATCTTCGAAAGCGCGCTGACGGAGATCGTTCCTTCGCGCGAAGCAGTCGCCAGATGGATAGGCCGCAAGCGCGCGGTCCCGGCGCGGCAACCGTCGGACCTATAGAACTCCCACAATTATCGCGAGCATTTCTAGGCGGGTGCAGTATTTCGTGATAGGTGCGTGGCGCGGGCGGATCATGATTGCGATTCTCCCCAGCCGTCGTCGTTCTTCCGAAAGTCCTGCAATGATCACCGCCTCTGCGGATCCGGGTCTCGACAAGCCGCCTCGCTTCGAGCTGCGCGTGGCTCTCGCCTATTTCGCCATCTTCGCCTCGAGCGGCCTGCACCTGCCGTATTTTCCCTTGTGGCTCGAATACCGGGCGCTGACCCCGACCGAGATTTCGATCGTCCTTTCCATGCCGCTTTTCGTGCGCGTCATCGCCGCGCCGCTTGTTTCAATGCTCGCCGACCGGTCCAACGACCGGGCGCATATCCTGACGACGGCAACTGTCCTTGCGGTCATCGTCGCCGCCTTCTATTTCGTTCCCTTCGGCTTTACCGGCATATTGATCGTGTCGCTGATGCTGGCGCCGCCATGGACATCGCAAGTGCCGCTCGCCGACACGATTGCCCTCTCCGGCGTGCGCCGTTACGGAGCCGATTTTGCGAAAATGCGGGTTTGGGGATCGATTTCCTTCCTGCTTGCCTCCTTCGCCGGCGGAGTCTTTATCCAGTATTTCGGCGAGTGGATCATCCCTTCGGCCCTGCTGGCCACACTCATTGCCGCCTGCGCCATGAGCTTCGTCGTACCGCGCATCGGCAAGCCGCGCCGGCTCTCGCCGCTTTCCGATGTCGATATTGCCGATGCGGGCAGGGCACTGCGTCGTCCCGCCTTCGTCACCTTCTTGATCGCAACCGGCATCACGCAGGCGAGCCATGCCTATGGCTACAGTTTTTCGGCAATTTACTGGAAGTCGATCGGAATAGGCGAAACGGTGATCGGCGCATTATGGTCGATCTCGGTTGTTGCCGAAGTGATCATGTTCACGATGTTTCGACGGTTGTTCGGAAAGCTTCACCCTGCGCGGGTGCTGATGATCGGCTCGGCCTTTGCCATGTTTCGATGGGCCGCGTTTCCGCTCGTCGCCCCTTCGGGATTGGGTGTCGCGGGCTTCTTTCTCATCCAGAGCCTGCACGCCTTCTCATTCGCGCTCTCATTCCTTGGCATGCAGAAGATGATTGCGCTGACCATCCCCGAGGAACGCGGTGGCACCGCCCAGGGGCTTTCGACATTCTTCATCGGAACCTCGCTGGCCATCGCCACGATGGTTTCGGGGCCGCTCTACGCCAGGACGGAAATTTACGGCTTCTATGTGATGGTTGCGCTTGCCGCCTGCGGCCTTGTGCTTGCGGGCGTGTCGCTACGGCTGGAACAGAGGCAAAATTAGCCCCAGAGATCGCGGCTCGGCGGGAAAACCCGGCTGCCCTCGAATACCAGGCCCGGCGCTCGATCCTCCTTGAGAATCAATGGACCGTCCAGATCGACAAAATCCGCGTCCTGGGCGACCAGCATCGCCGGAGCCATCGCCAGCGAGGTTCCGACCATGCAGCCGACCATGACGCCAAATCCAAGCGCGCGGGCGGTCCTTTGCATGTGCAGCGCTTCCGTGAGGCCGCCGGTCTTGTCGAGCTTGATGTTGATGCTGTCATAGCGGCCGATCAGGTCCGGAAGATCGTCGGTGCCGTGCGCGCTTTCATCGGCGCAGATCGGAACAGGGTGCGGTATCCTGGAAAGGATCGCATCCTTTCCAGCGGGCAGCGGTTGCTCGATCAGCACGGCGCCAGCCTTCGCCGCCGCCAGCATATTTTCGATGATATTTGCATCGGTCCAGCCCTCGTTGGCGTCGAGGATAATGCGGCTTGCCGGCGCTGCCGCCGCAACCGCCGCAATGCGCGCCGCATCGTTATCGCCGCCGACTTTGACCTTGATCACGGGCCTGTCGGCGAAATTCCTGGCCGAGGCTGCCATCGCCTCGGCCTCGCCGAACGACACCGTAACCGCCGTGGTCAATTCGCGGAGAGGAGCGAGACCGGCGAGGGCCACAACGGAGGTTCCGCTGCGCTTGGCTTCGAGGTCCCACAATGCGCAATCGACCGCGTTGCGGGCGGCGCCGGCCTTGAGCAGGGCCGGCAGGTCATCGCGTGTCGCGCCGTTTGTCAGTGCGCCGCGCAGGGCCTCGATCTCGGCGCACACCGATTCGAGCCTCTCGCCATAGCGCGCATAGGGCACGCATTCGCCTCGTCCAACGAATGGGCCATCGGTCAATGTGCAGATGACTACGGCTGCCTCGGTCTTCGATCCACGCGAGATCGTGAAGGTTCCGGCAATGGGCCAGCGTTCAACCGAAATCGAAATTTCCAGCGCCATTGTTTGGGCCCTATCCGAAACTATTGTTCAAGTGACATCGGTCGAGAGACTCGATATGTGTGTGTGATGTTGACCGATAGAGCAAACAATTCAAGTGCTTCTACCGCCGCGCCGCCTCACGTCGAATTCCAGAAGGAAGGCGACGGCGCGACTGTTGCGCTATCGGGTGCGTGGACAACCCGCAATGTCAGGCGTGTCGACGAGCGCATGCGCGAAATCGAGCGCGATACCAGCATTTCCAAGCTTGTGATCGACCTTTCCGGCATTGAGCTCCTCGATACGGCAGGAACGTGGCTGATCGAGCGCCTGCGTACGACGCTGCAGGAGGCCGGCAAGGACGTCAAGATCGAGGGTCAATCGGAAAGCTGGGGCGCGCTCTTTGATGCTGTCGGCGAAGTTGCGACCACGCCTGATGATTCGCCGCCGCCCGAACATGTATCTCTCCCGGTGCGTTTCTTTGCCGCAATCGGACGCAACGTCTATGCGTTTGGCGACGACTTCGTCAAATCGATGCACATACTCGGCGCTACCGTTCGCGGCGCGCAGATGAAGGGCAGTCGCCGGGGCAGCATCCGCCCGGCGGCGATCGTGCACCAGATCGACAGCATGGGCATCGGGGCCATTCCGGTGGTCGTGCTGATGTCGACGATCATCGGGGCGATCATCGCGCAGCAGGGCGCATTCCAGCTCCGCTATTTCGGCGCGGAGATTTTCGTCGTCGATCTCGTCGGCATCCTGGTTTTGCGCGAGATCGGCGTGCTTTTGACCGCGATCATGATCGCCGGGCGCTCCGGCAGCGCGATCACCGCCGAAATCGGTTCGATGAAAATGCGCGAGGAAACCGATGCGCTGACGGTTATCGGCCTCAATCCGGTCGGCGTGCTGGTATTTCCCCGCTTGGTCGCGCTGGTCATTTCGCTGCCGCTTTTGACCATCATCGCTGATTTTGCCGCGCTTGCCGGCGCCATGACCATTACCTGGGCCTATTCCGGTATTCCGCCAGATGCCTTTATTCAGCGTCTGCGCGATGCCATTGATATTTCGAGCTATCTTGCGGGCTTGATCAAGGCGCCGTTCATGGCCATGATCATCGGCGTCATGGCCTCGGTCGAGGGCATGAAGGTCGGTGGCAGCGCCGAGTCGCTCGGCCAGCGCGTGACCGCATCTGTTGTTAAATCCATTTTCGTCGTGATCGTGGTCGATGGCATTTTTGCCGTATTCTACGCATCGATCAATTTTTAAAGCCGGAGATTTAAGAAGACCCAATGACGCCGACAGCGCAGCAGGAAAACGGCAATACCGAAGAACGAGACATCATCCTGTCGGTCAAGGATGTGAGCGTTTCCTTTGGTCGGTCCAAAGTGCTCGATAATCTTTCGCTCGATGTCTATCGTGGCGAAATTCTTGGCTTCGTCGGCGCGTCCGGCACGGGCAAGTCCGTGCTCATGCGCACGATCCTGGGGCTCAACCAGAAGCAATCCGGCACGATCAGCATTTTCGGTCATGACATCGACAGGGCGAATGATCAGGAGAAACTCAGCGTCGACATGCGCATGGGCGTCCTGTTCCAGCATGGTGCGTTGTTCTCGTCCTTGACTGTGCTTGAAAACATCCAGGTGCCCATGCGCGAATATCTCGATATACCCGAAAGGCTGATGGACGAACTCGCGCGGCTCAAGATCGAACTCGTCGGGTTGAAGCCCGATACAGCCGAAAAATTTCCCTCCGAACTCTCCGGCGGCATGATCAAGCGCGCGGCGCTGGCTCGGGCGCTGTCGCTCGACCCCGAGATCGTCTTCCTCGACGAACCGACGTCCGGCCTTGATCCCATCGGCGCTGCCGATTTCGACGAACTCATCGCCAACCTGCGCGATACGATGGGTCTCACCGTCTACATGGTGACCCACGATCTCGACAGCCTGTTCGCGGTGTGTGACCGAATCGCTGTATTGGGAAAGAAGAAGGTTCTTGTCGAAGGAACCATCGAAGACATGTTGGCGTTTGACGATCCGTGGGTTCAGGAATATTTCCGCGGCAAGCGTGCGCGCCAGATCGTCAATGACGGCAAGACAAAGCGCAGATCAGAAGGCGTCCGTGCGGCGGCGGTATCTGAGCAAGGGCAAAAGGGTCAGGTAAGCTAACGCATGGAAACGAAAGCCAACTATGTTCTGGTCGGTGTTTTCACGCTTGTGATCTGCGCCCTTGCGTTCGCGTTCGTATACTGGATTGCGCGCTATGGCGATCGCAGCGAGACAGCCACCCTCGAAATCCGTATTCTCGGCTCGGTTACCGGTCTTTCCGAAGGCAGCCAAGTGCTGTTCAACGGCATCAAGGTCGGCACGGTCAAGAAGCTCTCGATCGACGACAATAATCCCGACGCCGTTATTGCGCAGACGGAAGTCAATGCGACAACGCCGATAACACGGTCCACGCAGGCGACACTCGGCTTTGCCGGCTTGACTGGCCAGGCGTTCATCGAACTCAAGGGCGGCAAGCTCAACGAGCCGAACCTCCTCGAGGAAGCGGCCAAGGACGAGCAGATTGCGCGCATGGACGCCGACCCCTCCGTGGTCAACAACCTTCTGCAAAAGGCGCAAACCATTCTCGAGCGCGTGGACGGTGCAGTCAGTTCTATCGAAAGCTTCATCACCGAGGTCAAGGGACCGCTGGTCGACACGGTCAACAACACCAAGAAATTCACCGATGCGCTCGCCAAGAATTCCGAGGTCATCGACAAGTTCAGCCAGAGCGCCGAGGATGTGCAGGCGGTCGTCAAGGAAGCGCGCGAGATGATGGCAAAGCTCAACACTGCTTCGACGCGCGTCGATGGTGTGCTAGCCAAGCTCGACACGCAATTATCCGATCAGGACGGCAGCGTGGTCCGCGAGGCGCGTGAGACGATGAAGTCATATCGCGCGGTTGCCGATAATTTGAATGCCCGGCTCGGACCGATCACCGACAACATCAACCGCTTTTCGGGTCAGGGCCTGCGTGACGTTCAGTCGCTCGTCAATGAAAGCCGCCAGTCGGTGCAGCGCATCGAGCGGGCGATCACCGATCTTGAGAAAAATCCGCAGCGGGTCATTTTCGGCGGCAGCGGTAGCGTTCCTGAGTATGACGGACGCACACGCCGTTGACTTTGGTCGATTCGCAAAGCATGAAGGTTAATAGATATTTACAGTTCGTTTTGCTTCGTTGGGGGGCATTGGTGAGTTTCAGGACCGTTCCCGCGTTACTTATTGCCTTGTCCGTTTCTGGCTGCGCCAGCAGCAAGAAACTAGACACGTTCGATCTCTCCAGCCCGTCGCCTGCCGTATCGGCCTCGCGCAAGCAAGGCAGGCAGATTCTGATCGCTGCGCCATCGGCGCTGAAAGCGCTTGATGGCGAGAATGTCGTCGTGCGCTCAGGCCCGCATTCGATTTCCTATTTGAAGGGCGCGCAATGGGCAGACAGGCTGCCAAGCATCGTCCAGTCGCGCTTTGTCCAGGCTTTTGAAAGCACGCACCGTCTAGGCGGTGTCGGGCGTCCGGGCGACGGCCTTGCGATCGACTATCAGGTGCTCAGCGAAGTGCGCACCTTCGATATCGATGTCGAGCGCGGCAACAATGCAGTGGTCGAAATCGCCATCAGAATCCTGAATGACAAGAATGGCACTGTGCGCGCATCACGGGTTTTCCGATCGTCCTCGCCCGTCAGCGGACCGGGCAACGATGCCTACATTTCTGCCCTCGACCGCGCCTTTGATAATGTGACGTCCGATGTTGTCTCATGGACGCTGTCGGTCATTTAATTTTTCGAACTTACGAATGCATTTGAGCCCAGCAGTTGTTTTTAAGTTGGATTGCCGATGTATCGCCAGCAATCGTTTTTACAAATTGTCAGCCATCTATCCTTAACGCAGATGGTATTCCTGGCGGTGGCAGGATCGACGGCAATAACCTGCTCGTTCTTTGCGGGACGTGCTGCCGGCAATACTGAAATGCAGGCCGAAAGCCGCGAACTGATTGCCGGTTTTGAACGGAAGGTTGCCGACCTGCAGCACAGTCTCGATAGTGAGCGGGAGCGGGTGGGGCGGTTCTCCGATGCGAACCGCAGGCTCTCGGGCGACGCCGATGCCTTGCGCGAAAAGCTTGGTTCAGTAGTGCAGAAATTGCACAATAAAGATCGGACGATCCAATAAAAAACGCGGCCCGGAGGCCGCGTTTTTTTACTTGCACATTATTGCCACCTTAGCGCAGGCGGTTACTCGCATGCGCCAGCATCGTATAGACCTTGCCGGTATCGGACGTCAGGTAATTCTGCGTCGTGACATTGTCGCGGTCGTTGCGGCTGACATCTTCGAGCAGGCGCTCGAAATCATCCATGTAACGATCAACGGCACGGCGGAACTCGCTGTCGGCCTGATACTTGCGCTTGATTTCGTCAAAGGTCTGCTGGCCCTTCAGCGTGTAGAGGCGGCGGGTAAAGACGTTGCGCTCGCCAGCACGGTAACGCTGCCAGAGTTCCACGGACGCTTCGTGGTCGATGGCGCGGGTAATGTCGATGGACAACGAGTTCAGCGATTCCACAACCTGGCCGGGGGAACGCGTTTCCGTTGCCTTGGCCTTTGGCTCGGACGGGCCTTCATCGCTCGAAGCGCGGCGAAGGAGATCCGAAACCCAGCCATTGCCGGCAGGGCGGGGCGCAGCAGCGCGCGCGTCGAGGCTGCCGCGCAGAGGCGGTGCGGCAGGAGCAGGTGCCGCCGGCTGGGCCGCCGGTGCCGGAGGCGTACGCTGCGGCTGCGGGGCGACGGTTGCCGTTGTCCTGCCAGCGGTGGCCGTGCGTGCGGCGCGGCCTTCACCAACATCGGTCAGGCGACCCGACTTCTGAACGATTTCAGAGAGTTCCTTGAGCGCGTTGATCTGCTCGGAAACGGCCTTGCGCATCTGGGCGGTCGATTGCTTGGCCTC
The DNA here is from genome assembly GCF_009647635.1 of Phyllobacterium sp. SYP-B3895. Classification (NCBI taxonomy): domain Bacteria; kingdom Pseudomonadati; phylum Pseudomonadota; class Alphaproteobacteria; order Hyphomicrobiales; family Phyllobacteriaceae; genus Phyllobacterium; species Phyllobacterium sp. SYP-B3895. The sequence continues at coordinate 742,064 of NZ_WJIG01000003.1, forward strand.
TTCCGGCATATCCATGACGCCGCGCTGCAGTTCGGAACGGGTCTCTTCGAGTTCCGCGCGGATTGCCGCGGAGGAACGGCGGATTTCGTCCGTTGCGGTGGCAAACTTCTGCGAGGCCTGTTCCACCACTTCGGAAATCGAATTGCGGATTTGCTCGGTCGTCTGCGAGGCGCGGCCTTCGGCCCGGTCGAAGGCCGAGGAGACGAGCGTTTCGAACGAACGCATGGTCTTCTCGATGCTTTCCGACTTGGAGATGAGGCCGGCGGCAAGCTTCTGCAATGCGTCCTGGCGCTCGTCGAAGGTCGAGGCGAGGTTTGACTGCGACGCATTGATCAGGTCGGAAGCCGAGTTCAGCATCTTGCCATGTTCGTCAAAGCGCTTGGCGATCGAGGCGATGTCGGTGAGCGTCGACTCCGAGAGGTTCGACAGCTTGCCGAGATTGCCGTCGATAAGGCGTGTCGAGGTCTGGAAGGACTCGGCCGCCTTGGTCGCGTTTTCGGCAAAGGCCGTGGTCGTGTCGAGCAAGCGGCCATCGATATCGCCCAGGTTCTTGGTAGCCATGTCGATGAGTTCGCCAAGCTTCGCGTTGGAAGCCGAGAGACGGTCGATGAGGTTGCTGACGTCGTCGGTAAGTCCGGCCTTCGCGGCCTGTACCGCCGTGATCGTTTCGGCCGTGCGGCTGGCGATCGCATTGATAAGCGCGGCATTCTCGACGCGCAGGCGTTCCGTTGCCGCAGTTGTCGCTTCGACAAGCTGCGAGGCAAGGGTGCGGCCATTGTCGGCAAGGCTGTCGACGAGCGGCTGAGCCGTATTGTCGAGGATGCCGAGGATCTCCTGCGAACGGGCGGCGAGAACCTCGTTAAGTTCGCGGGTGCTTTCGGCGAGCTTCGATGCGGTCGAATCCGTGGCTGCCGAGAAGCGGGCTTCCAGAGCTTCGAGATTGGCCGCAGCTTCGCGGGCCCGCTCACCCAGACGACGCTCGGTTTCGGCAAGGCTCTCGTTCATGCGCTGGCTGAAGGCTTCGCCATGGCCGTCGAGAGCCTCTCCTGCCTTCTGGGCCTCGCCGGTGAGCGATGCAGCGGCGTCGGTGATCTTGTCACGCAGCGTGCGTGCCACGACCGAGGCACTCTGTTCGAGCGACTTGCGCACGTTCTCGACACCCATGGAAAGCGCGTTCTCCATGGTGTTGGTGCGCTCGTCGATGGTCCCGCCGTGCGTTTCGAAGGCCTTGGCGAGAACGTCCGCGCTGTCCTGCAAGACAGCCTGCAGCGCAACCGTCCGGTCGCTGATCGTGCTTGCCTTGTCGTCCAGCGTCTGGCCGAGCAGCGAATTGCCCTGTTCCATGGCTGCACGGATCGAGGCAATGCGGTCATCGAGCATGCCTGCATGGGCATTCAAGGTATCGCCAATGCGCGAGTCGCTGTCAGCGAGAAGCGCGCGGATCGCCGCCGCCCGCTCTTCAAGCGCGCTGACATGCGAGGCAAGCGTTTCGTCGATCTGGCCGTTGCTGCCGTCGAGCACGGAACGGATATCGGCCGTACGTGCCTCGAGGGCGCCGATATGCGAGGAGAGCGTGTTGCCGATTGCGTTGTTGCTGTTGTCCAGCACCGAGCGGATATCGGAGGTACGCGCCTCGAGAGCGCCGATATGCGAGGCAAGCGTATCGCCGATCGCATTGTTGCTGTTGTCGAGGAGCGAGCGAATATCCGATGCGCGTTCTTCGAGTGAGGCGATATGCGATGAGAGGGTGTTGCCGATGGCATTGTTGCTGCCGTCGAGCACCGAACGGATACGGACGGTGCGCTCTTCGATATCGCTGGCATGATTGGCAAGCGTATCGCCGATGCGCGAATGCGTGCTGTCCAGCGCGGCCTGAATGTCCGCGGCGCGGGCATCAAGGGACGAAGCGTGGGAGGCAAGCGTGCGGTTGATGCGCTCGTCGCTATGGCTCAGAGCCTGCTCGATACCCGACGTGCGATCCTCGATTGCGCTCGCATGGGTATTAAGCACATCGCTGATCCGCGCATCGCTGTTGACGAGGGCAGATTCGATGCGATTGGTGCGATCGTCGACGGAGTCGATGAAGCCGCCGAGCGTATCGTCGATGCGTGCGCCGCTATTGAGCAGGGTGGTCTGGATCTCGGCATTGCGCGCATCGATCGCCTGGGTATGCGCTGCCAGCGTGTCGCCGAGCTTGATATCGCTGCTCGAAAGGGCGATCTGGATTTCGCGGTTGCGCTCGTCGAGGCTCTTGGCGTGATGGTCGAGGGTCTGCGCGATCTTCGAATGCGTGTCGACGAAGGCAGCGCGCATGCCGGATGTGCGATCGTCGATGATCTTGGCATGGGCGTCGAGTGTCTGGCCGATACGGGAGTCGTTGGCGTTGATCGCGGCCTCGATGGTTGAACTGCGCAGGTCGATGGTGCGTGCGTGTTCTTCGAGGGTCTCCCGGATCTTGGCATCCGTATCCGAGAACGCGGCGTGCATGCCGGATGTGCGGTCCTCGATCGCCTTGGCGTGCTGTTCGAGCGTGGCGCCGATACGGGCATCATTGTCATCCAGGGCTGCGCGCAGGCCGGAGGTGCGTTCTTCGAGGGAGCCAGCGTGACTGTCGATGATTTGTCCGATGGCGGCAGTGCTCGTTTCAAGAATCGAACGCAGATTGGACGTGTGGTCGCCGATCTGGCCCGCCTGTTCGCGGATGATCGAAGCTGCGCGTTCGGTTTCGCCCGAAAGCGTGGCAGCGAGCGCTTCGCGATTTTCCGCGAGGCGGTCCGCAAAGGCATTTGCATTGGTCGAGAGCAGGCTGCCGACCGATTCCGAAAGGCTCGACAGGTCGTTGCCGATCTTCGCCTTGGTTTCGTCGACGATGCCGTCGATGGAGGCGCGCCCATCCGTGAAGGTCTTGGCGATGTCGCGCGTGCGCTCGATCAATTGTTCGTTGATCTGACGGGCACGAGCCTCCAGAGCCGAATTCAGGCGTTCGGTGCTCGTATCGAGCGACTGGGCGCGGGTTTCGAACTCAGCCAGCAGCGAGCGGCCGCGTTCGTTGATGGTCGCGTCGAGGCCGGCAAGGCGATTGTCGAATTCGCCGACCAGCGTCTGAGTGGCATCGCCGAGCAGCGACAACATGCTGCTGGTCCGGCCATCAAGGGTGTCGGCGAGCTTGAGGCTTACCGCGTCGGTCTGCTCCGAAAGGGCAGCGATCCGCATTTCCAGAAGATTCGCAAAGGCTTCGCCCGATGTGCTGATCTTGTGCGAGATATCGTCGGAGCGCGAAACGATGGACTCCGTGATCGCCTGGCCGCTCTGGGTAAGCCGATCTATAAGGCCTTCGCCGGAGTGGCTGATCGACATTGTAAGGTTTGTCGAAGCGTTGGCGATGTTGTCGCGCAGCGCATCGCCAGCCAGCGACAACTCTTCCTTGAGCTGTTCGTGCGCGCTCGAAATCGAGGCACGTACGCGCTCGGCATGGCCGATGACGGATTCGCGTTCGCCGCCGAGACGGTCGACGAGGGTGCGGATCCGATATTCATTGTCCGTATAGACGCGTTCGAGTTGGTTGACTTCGGTCTGGACCAGCGTCTCGAGTTCGACGGCGCGCGCCAGTGTGCGCTCGACGCCTTCGCTCATCGCGGCAACTTCGCGGCGTACGGCCTGACCGAGCGACGCGACGCGATCGGATGAGAGCATTTCCGGCTCTGACAGGCGCATGGCGGCTTCTGCCATCGAGCGCGCGGCATACTGCATTTCCTGCGCTCGGCGCACCATGAGGGCAAAGGCCCAGAACAGCATGATGGGCACGAAGATCGTGACGGCAAGGCCGATTGCATATGGAGCAGCGGCAAAGTCGGACAATGAGCGGATCGAGCGCAGCCCTGGGAAGAACGCATTGCCGACGGCAAGCACGCCTGCAGCCCATAATACGCTGACGATTGCGGTTGGCAGCGCATAAGAGCGCGGCATCTGTGCGGCGGGCGTCGAGGCGCGGGCAGCTGTTGCCTTTTGCAACAGGTCGTCATTTGCCGGCTTGAAAGTCTGCGACGGCACGGCAGGCGCCTTGGGCGGGGCCGGCGGCGCTGCGGGAATGGGGTTGGCGGCCTTGATCTGCGGCTTTGGTGCAGGAAGCGGTGCAACATTTGCGGCAGGGGCAACGGGAGCAGGGGCCGGTTTGGTTTCAGCCACCAGCACAGGTTCGGCTTCCGGCGTCAAATTGTGCTTTTCAGCCGCCAATTCCTGAGCCGCCTGCGAAATCTGGGCTTCGAGGTCACTCAAGGACAAAAGATCATCGTCGATCGGCGACAGATCCATATCCATGCCGAGCGTCGATTCGTCGAAATCGATTTCTAGCGCCTTTTCAAGAGCTTGGCCGAGTTCGTCTTCGGTCTTGGCTGCTTTGCTTCTAGGGGCTGTGGCCATGTTTACCTCACAATATTGGGCGGTTGACCACATGCGAAGCCCTCCGCGCCATACTCATTACGCCGCTACTTTATCGTACTGACACATGGAATGGAAAGAAACAACGGATTCGGCAAATGCTTAAAAGTTTAAACACAAGGTTAACGGGAGGCGGCATCGCTGAAATTTATGGTGCCGGGTGCTAGCGGCGGAGCCAGTCCGGTTCCCTACGCCCCGCATTTGTTTTTTGATAGATACGAGAAGACGCAACAGGGGGATGATTTGTCGGTACAAGCGGTCCTCGCCTAATTAAAAACCGGCGCGTCCTGTTCTGGCATGAAAATTGCTGACCTAGGGGTACACGGAAAAAAGTCTGCCGGATGCTTTATCGGCAAACAACGTGTTTTGGGTCATTTTAAACGTAACCGCCGCATATTGGGTGAAACTGGATGATTTATAGAACAAAGCATATTGCACAAAAAACATGCATAGCTGGTATGATGATGATATTTTTATCGGCGTGCAATCAAAGTGATACGGAAGAAGCTGTTTCAGCGGCGCAAACGGTCGAACCCGCAGCGGTGGCTTCGACATTCGATACAACGAGCGATTTGAAAGAAACTGCCCCTGAAAATCCCGAGGTGGCGGCGGGGCCTGTAGAAGGGATTGTGACCGTCGTTCCGGGAACGGAACCACACGATCCGCAATTGGGTGGCGGCGAGGCGATTCCTCTCACCGGGCCCACCGACACACAAATCGTAACGCCCGCTGCGGAAGAAAAAGTGGTGCGATTTACTGAAATCGCCCCCGACACCATTGGCGGCGCAACATTCAAAGCTTCGCCCGCCCTTGACTACGACCTGGGCAACCTCGTGGCATCGAGCTCTTGGTTTAGTGACACGACCAGCGACGATGAGGTTTTCATCACCCCGATCAAGGGCCAGGTACGCTATCCGATGCCACTGAATTCAGCGGCGACGGCAGAACGCTTTCCGATCATCGTGTTTCAGCACGGGAATCATTGGCACGAGGATCCAAGCTATCAAGGTTATGATTATATAGCTCAGGATCTGGCAGCGCATGGCTATGTCGTGGTTTCCATTAACGCCAACTGGATCAATTCCGGCAGTGCGATTGATGGAGACACCTCCAGCCAGTCGCGGGCGCAACTCATACTGGGCACATTGGATAGGCTGCGCCAGATCGATGCATCCGGCCAAATTGACGAATATGACGAGCCGGGCGCACTTGATCCATTGAAAAACAAACTGGATTTCAATCGTATCGGCCTCATGGGCCATTCACGCGGCGGACTAGGCGTTACCTATGCGATCAAATTCAACCCGACCCGCCTCGGGCTTAGCAGGGACGATCTACGCGCTTCGTTGATTGCCCATCCTAATCTCTTCAAGGTGGATTATCCTGCCCTGGTCAAAGCGGTCAACCCCGCAACCGGCGCTACGCCTGGAGAAATCATCAAGACTATGCCCACCGTTAAAGCAAGGTCCGCCCCCGATCCTACTCCAACAGTCGATATCAAACCCGCCATTGCCGCCGTCCCAGCCAAGATTGATGAGAAAAAATTCGAAGCAGCCATCGAGAAATATAATATATTCTTTGCCGCCGGGCGCGAGACGGAAAAGCCCTACGACTTCAAGGCTGCCTTCATGCTGGCCCCGACCTATCGCCATGGAACTTACGGTATCAACAATGTGCCACTTGCCGTCCTGTTGCCCGGTTGTGATGGAGATGTGGACCGTCTCGACGGGTCGATTGCCTACGATCACAATCGCTTCGGACCCGCTAACGATATAGCGCCGCGCTATCAGATCATGGTCAAGGGCGCCAACCATAATTACTACAATACAAACTGGTTAGAGGACGATTTCGGTCACTATCCGACAAGATATTGCGCCCCAACCAGGCGGGACGGCATCCGTTTGAGCCAGGACGATCAGCGTCGCAGCGGCAATTTCCTCATCAGTTCGTTCATGCGCTACCATGTCGGCGGCGAGCAGAAGTTTGCCGCTTACTGGAATGCGGCGGCGCGCCTCCCGAATGCAGCCTGCCCCTCCACCGACGGTCCATGCGATGAATGGGTTGCTCTGAGCGTGCAGAAAGGCGCCGACAAGCGCAAGCTCATTCAGCGCTTCGAGCGCAGTGACAGTATGGAGCGCAACGAACTAGGCGGCAGCTTCAGCTTGAGCGGTTTTGATGCGACTGCCTTCTGCACAATGGGGAACTGGGAAGTAGCGGTCTGTGAACCAAGCCGACTGCTCGATTTTCAATACGCTGTCCTCCCACAGGGACTCCTTTCGCTTGCCGATCATCTCGAGCTTGTCTGGACAAAGCCCGATGCTTCGATTGCCACGGATCTGAAGGGTCTTTCCGCCAAGTCGTATGATACGCTGACATTCCGCATTGCAGTCTTGCGACCTGTAGGACAGGAGGTCAATGTGACGCTGACCGACAATAGCGGCAAGACAGCTACCATTGCCGCTAGCACCTTTAACGATGCCCTCTATAATGCCCCGCGCAAAATGGAAAAGGGATTGCCGATGACGGACGATCCTCGCGATACGCCGTTCGCGGATCCTCGCGATGAGCCGTTCGAGGATGAACACATCAAATCGCTGCTCAACATGGTGGCGATTCCGCTCAAAGCGTTCGGCGGCATTGATGTGACGGGGCTGAAGGAACTAAAACTCAGCTTCCCCAAGGAAAGCGGCATGGTGGCGGTCACCGATATCGAGTTGCAAAACTTCAGCCGGGAAGCACCGCTGTCACTATCTGCCCGGAAATAGCGCATTACGAAGTCCCGCATCCCGCTTCGGGCATAGCCTGAGGCGGGATGCACATTCTCAATATATATTTACAAAGAACACTGGGCGCCGACATCCGCATCAAGCCGAAAAACTAAGGCGGCCCAAATTTCAGCCGAACATCAAAATTTACCGAACGTTCACCATAATCCTCAAAACGCCGGGCGATTGCCAAGTTTTAACCTTGAATCAGCGCAATTTGATGAAACTTGTTCGTTCATTCGTAAACGTGTTCTGGAGAGTAGCAATGGCACAACAGGCGGCATCGATGGCATTCGCATTGCCGGGCGGAGAGCACTCGCTCCCTTCGCGCAAACGACCGATCGACCTCGTTCACCTGACCCGCGAGACTTTCGGCGACCGCACGCTGGAGACCGAAATTCTCGGCCTCTTCTCCCGCCAGACCAGCAGCATTGTCGACCGGCTCGCCCACGCGACACCTGACGAGCGTGCGCGGCTTGCAAAGTCGCTCAAGGGCTCGGCCCGCATCATTGGCGCTTTCGGCGTCGCCGAGATGGCTGAAGCCATCGAATATGCGCCGGCCGACCTGAGCAAGCTCAAGGAATTGCGGCCCATCATCGACGATGTGCGCGACTATATCGCTGCCATTACCCGTTGAGGCCTAGCCTCCGACATAAACGTTGCCCGGTGCCGCGCATGCTCGGGCTGCGTCAGGGAGTGCAATTGACTTCCCGCCCCAAATGCCTATGTCAGCGATAAAATTTCCTGCTTGGGGCATGCTATGGCGAAAATCACGTTTGTCACTTTTGATGGCGCACGGTTCGAAACGGACGCAGAAAACGGCTCGACCGTGATGGAGAATGCGATCCGTAATGCGGTGCCGGGCATCGATGCGGAATGCGGTGGCGCCTGTGCCTGCGCCACGTGCCATGTCTACGTCGATGAAGAGTGGACGGCCGTTGCGGGCGAGCCGGAAGCCATGGAAGAAGACATGCTCGACTTCGCTTATGATGTGCGCCCCAATTCGCGCCTGTCCTGCCAGATCCGCGTATCCGATGATCTCGACGGTCTCGTGGTGCATGTTCCCGAGCGGCAGGCCTGATATTTTCTCATCGATGGATTAAAATCGCTGCTCGGCGCGCCATTTTGCGGGTGGGTCAGGATGCATTCACTTGACCTTGGTGAATGCAGTCGCTACGCGCTGTGCAGCCCGTGCGTCCCGTATGCACCAGCCAAGATCCCAATTTCGTCTGCACGGCATACAGAACCTTCTGGCATGAGGAATTTTCGATGAGCGAAGTTATCAAAACCGATATTGTCATCATTGGCGCCGGCCCCGTCGGTCTGTTCGCGGTGTTCGAGCTAGGCCTTTATGACCTGAAATGCCACCTCATCGACATTCTCGATCGTCCGGGCGGCCAGTGCGCCGAGCTCTATCCGGAAAAGCCGATCTATGACATCCCGGCTTGGCCTATCATCAGCGGCCATGATCTCACCGAAAAGCTCTTGGAGCAGATCAAGCCCTTCTCGCCGCAATTCCATTTCAACCGGATGGTTACGAAGCTGGAGCGTCAGGCCGACGGCGGTTTTCATGTCGAAACCGACGAGGGTGAGGTCTTCGAGGCAAAGGTGGTCGTGATCGCGGCCGGTGGTGGATCGTTCCAGCCCAAGCGCCCGCCAGTTCCCGGCATCGAAGCCTATGAAGGCAAGAGCGTGTTCTATTCGGTGCGCCGGATGGAGGAGTTCCGCGATCAAGATATCCTCATCGTCGGCGGCGGCGATTCCGCGCTCGACTGGGCGCTCAACCTGCAGCCGATCGCGCGCAGCCTGACCGTCGTGCATCGCCGCGCCGAGTTTCGCGCAGCGCCCGACAGCGTCAAGAAGATGTTTGAACTGGTCGAAAGCGGCAGCGTCCGCTTCGAGCTTGGGCAGGTATCAGGCCTCAAGGGCGAGGACGGGCAACTCAGCCATGCGACGATCAAGGGCAGCGAAGGCGAAATCGACATTCCGGTCACGCGCATGCTGCCATTCTTCGGACTGACGATGAAGCTCGGACCGATTGCCGATTGGGGGCTTAATCTGCATGAGAATCTCATTCCGGTGAATGTCGAGAACTTCGAAACGTCTGAACCTGGCATCTTCGCCATTGGCGATATCAACTGGTATCCGGGCAAGCTGAAACTCATCCTTTCCGGCTTCCACGAAGCCGCCCTGATGACACAGGCGGCAAAGCACATCGTCAGCCCGGGCGAGCGGATCGTCTTCCAGTACACGACGTCGTCGACAAGTCTGCAGAAGAAGCTCGGCGTCGCCAACTAGGCCCGGTTACGGCGTCTTGCCAAACTCGCGGATCAGGCGGTAGCTCAATAGCCGCCCAAAGCGGTCCTCGAAATTGAGCGCCTCGACCTTGTCGAACTGCACCTGGGCAAGGTCGTGCTGCTTCATAAGTTTCGCGGTCAGCGTGCTGATATCGTTCTTCAATGTCGCGCAGTCGCTGCGCCAGGGCAGCGCTTCGATCTGGCGTTCCATATTGCCTGCCGCGGTGCGGGCAATGGAGATGTGGCTTTCCTCGTGCCGCTTGATATCGGCCGACAGTGTGTCCCAGATCATCGCAAGATCGGCGGGCGCGGTGCGTCGCTGCGCCCAGCGGGGCAGGTAGACATGCGCGTGGACGATGATTGTCGCATCGACCACACGACAGGTCTTGCCATTGGAGCCGTACTTGATGCGGCTTTCGAAGCGCATCTTGGTCATGCCCGGATGGCGCTGCCCGGTTTTCTGCAGGACCGGCCCGCGGCGATATAGCTCGCGGTCGAGATCCGCTGCCGTCTTGCCGTTCAGGTTGAAATACTCATAGCTGCGCAGGACGGTCGCTGCGTTGGCAGGCTGTGCTGCAAGGACGATCGCTGTGGCAAACGCTGCAGCTTTAGCAAAAATACGCATGATCTGTTCCTGTGTTCCGGCCAAGTCTGCCCGATCCAGACCCTATCGTCAAAAACATTGCGGATGAATTGACGCCGTGCGCGTTCTGTTCAAAAACAGGGGAATGTGAAGGGAGTAAGGCGATGGATTGGAATTGGAAGCTCGGGCATGGCCGCACGCTAACGCTTGGGAACCGCGCCCTGATCATGGGCGTCCTCAACGTTACGCCGGATTCCTTTTCCGATGGCGGCCAGCACTATTCCCTGGACCAGGCGCTTGCCGGAGCCGGGCAGATGATTGCCGAAGGCGCCGATATCATCGATGTCGGCGGCGAATCGACCCGTCCGGGCGCAACGCGGGTAGAACCGCATGTGGAGCAGTCGCGGGTTCTGCCGGTCATCGAGGCCCTTGTGAAGGAGAGCGACGTCATCATCTCCGTCGATACCTATCGCGAAGAGACGGCGCGGCTTGCCGTTCGCGCCGGCGCCCATATCGTCAACGACGTCTGGGGCGTCCAGCGCGAGCCTGCCATCGCCGACCTTGCCGCCGAGACAGGCGCGGGTCTCGTCATCATGCATACAGGGCGCGAGCGCGAGCGCGATCCGGACGTCATTGTCGACCAGTTCGCGTTTCTCAATCGCTCGCTCGAAATCGCCAAGCTTGCCGGCGTTGCCCGCGAGCAGATCGTCCTCGATCCGGGTTTCGGCTTTGCCAAGGACACCGCGGAAAACATCGCGCTTATGGACCGGTTCGCCGAACTTGCGGCATTCGGCTATCCGTTCCTTGCCGGAACGTCGCGCAAGCGCTTCCTCGGCGCAACGTCCGGCGGCGAGGCGGAACAGCGCGACGTCGCGACGGCCGCATCCTCGGCTATGCTTCGTCTCGCCGGCGCCGATATTTTCCGCGTGCACAATGTTGCAATGAACCGTAGCGCCCTTGCGCTCGCCGATGCGATGCTTGCTGTGCGGCGGGAACGCCGATGAAGCAACCCCTTCAAAGGGCCTGGCTTGGCCTCGGCGGCAATATCGGGGACCCTGTGGCTGCCATGGCGCAGGCGCTGCGTGCACTTGATGGACGCAAGGATACGGATGTCGTCGCCGTTTCGCCGGTTTATAAAACCCCGCCCTGGGGCAAGACCGACCAGGCCTCGTTTCATAATGCCTGCGCCGAGGTTTTGACCGCGCTGGAGCCCGAGGCGCTGCTTGCGACCTGCCTCGACATCGAGAAAGAGATGAAGCGCGAACGCATTGAGCGCTGGGGACCGCGCATTATCGATATCGACGTGCTTGCCTATGCCGGATTCGAGACTTTCGCGAGCCCGACCCTGGTCCTGCCGCATCCGCGCATGACCGAGCGGGCCTTCGTGCTCGTCCCGCTCGCCGATATCGCGCCGGATTTGGTGGTTGACGGCAAGCCTGTGTCGCATTGGCTAGCCCGTTGCGACAAGGCCGGGGTGGAGAAAGCGCTGGGCGATTCAGGCTGGTGGCGCGAAGGGGCTTGAGGCACCACCATTGATCCCGGGCCAAACGCGAGGTGATGGAGAAGGGAAGGTACTGCGTACGCGAAAGAGCGCTGAAGGCTCAGTTCTTTGCGATACTTCCGACAGCCACCGAATCGACGCGCTTCAAGGAAACCCCGACAACCGGAATAAGCTGGTCTTCAAGGCGAACGGATATCGTCACGTTCATCGTGTTGTCGCTGGTGAATTTTGCCTGCATCGCGCCGGTGAGCTGCTTTCGGCTGATCGAAAGAACGACGCGGTCGCCGGCGACGTTGCCGCCGGTGATATCGAGGCCCTTGCCGGCGGAGCCGTCGAGGAAAGTCCCCTTGTAGCTATTGCCGGAGCGGATGACCGTCGCCTTCATCGGCTGGTTGAAGATGCCGACGCGGCAGCTGCCGTCGAGCGTCATGCCCGGCTTTTCTGCTGGCGTTGACCCGTCAAGGGTGCAGGTGAATTTCGTGCCCTTGTATTTACCGGCGACGATCTCGCCCGGTCCGGTCCATTGACCCTCGACCGTGCGGAAGAACTCGGCATCGTTGTCCCTTGCTTGCGCCGGCGGCGCGAGAAGCGCGCAGGCGAACAGGGACAGGGCAGCGGCTGTTGCGCTTCTCTTCATCGGCGGGACTCAACACAAATCATTGGAATAGGTACGTGGGGCGATCATGGTCCGGAATGGTTAACGGAAAGTTGCCGTCCACAGAAAACGTGTCGCGACGAAGATTGCAACCAATAATTGGCGAACGCGGCACTATTCCTTTTTCGTTCCGCCGATACGGGCCAAATCTCCGATGAAATCGCCGATATTCGGGCGCCGTTCGGCATTGAAGGGAAATGGCCGCACCAGATCCATTGCCGAAATGCCGATGCGCGCCGTCATCAGGCCATTGATCACACCTTCGCCGAGGCGTGCGGAAAGTTTTGCGGCAAGCCCATGGCCGACCAATTGCTGGATGATCGAGTCGCCCATGGCAACGGTACCAGTGACGGCAAGATGCGCGATCACATTGCGGGTCAGCCGCAGAAAGCCGAGCGTGCCGGGCCTGCCGCCATAAAGTTCCGACAGGCGCCGGATCAACCGGGCGGATTCGAAGATGACATAGCCGATATCGACCAATGCGCGCGGACTGACCGCGGTGACGATGGAGACGCGCTTGGCGGCAGCAAGGATCATGTCACGCGCCTGCCGGTCGAGGGGGCGCAGCAACTCGGTCTCGCTAAGGCGGATCAGGTCGCGCCCATCAATGACCTCGTCGCGCAGATCGTGGAGAAGCGCGCGGCCCTTGGCCGTGGGCGGCAATGTCTCGGCGATGGCGACGAGCTTGCCGACGACGGCCTTTGCTGCGCGGCTGTCATTGCCCTCGGCGGCTTTCGCTGCCTCTTCGCGCAAATGCTGCACGGACGCCAGCCGGCGCAGGGCGAGACCCTCCCGCAGTACGATTGCCACAAGCGCAAAGGCAGCAAGGAAGGCAACGGCAAGCGCCAGCCATCCGAGCCAGGGCGCCCGTTCGAACAAGGTGCGGATAAGATTGTCGGCCCATAAACCCAGAGCAAGCGATACCAGGATGCCGAGTGCGCCGGTGAAGAGCGATGCGAAAGAAAAGCGCGACTTGCGGGCAAGGGCGGGCGGTGGCGTCAGCGCGTCGAGCTCATTGGCAACGGCGTCATCGGCGTCGAAGACATCGACGGCGGCCGGCGTAATCACCGCAACATCCTTGATCGCTGTCGGGCGACGCACCTGTGATTTCGGCGCACTGGCAGCATGCCGTGTTTCCGGCGCAGCTGCTGGGTCGAGGCGAAAGGCTGCGGGCTTGCGCGAGTTCTGGTCCGTCATGCGAGGCGATCTCCAATGAGGAACTGTAGGGCGCGATCGAGCCGGATATGCGGCAGCGACAGTGTTATACCCTCTGCTGTGCGTTCAAGCTTGGGCGGCCGGAAGCGAACGAAGCGAATGGCCGGATCGTCGGAAGGGCGGTCCGGAGCTTCAAAGATTGAATCCGGTTTTGCCGGCAAGTCACCGGGAAATATGGCAGTTTCAGTCTTGCCGTCGAATGTCTCGCCATTGATCGTCTCGCCCTTCAAGGGCGTACCAACGATCACGGGCAATACCTCCCTGCCTTGCGTCACGGTTGCCTCGCGCGTCGTGCGAACGGCGGCCATGGCGAGCACATCGACGCTTGCACCCGAAAAATCGGCCCGGCTCACCGCGCGGTCGACGAGCCGGCGCACGATGGCCTGAAGCCGGTCATGGCTTTCGTGGTGGAGATGGTCGGCCTTGGTTGCGGCAACGAGGATGCGGCTGATGCGCCGCTGCACCAGCCCCGTCAGGAAGTTTGTGCTGCCGGGGCGAAAGCATGAGAGAATCTCCGTTAACGCCCTTTCGAGATCCGCCACCGCGGCCGCACCGGCATTCATGGCCTGCAGGGCATCGACGAGAACGATCTGGCGGTCGAGACGGGCGATATGTTCGCGGAAGAACGGCTTGACGACATGGGTCTTGTAGGCCTCGTAGCGCCGCTCCATCATGGCGGCGAGGGTCCCGGGTCGATGCTTGCCGTCGGAAAGGCCGGGAAGCGGCGCGAAGGTAAGTGCGGGCGAACCGTCGAGATCGCCCGGCATCAGGAAACGGCCGGGCGGCAGCGTCGAAAGTGCCCGTTCGTCCGCCTTGCCGGCCTTCAGATAGGCGGTGAAGCTTTTCGCCAGCTGCTGCGCCATCATTTCGTCGGCCGGGCCATCGGCCTCGGCGCCCGCTGCCTCCTCGAGCCAGTCGGTTGCGACATCGCGGTGGCTGGCGAGTTGAGCCAGTTCAAATGAATCCCTCGAAAACTCGCTGTAGGATTTGCCGAGAAGCGGCAGGTCGAGCAGCCACTCGCCCGGGTAGTCGACGATATCGACGGAGAGCTTGCCGCCCGAAAACATGCGATTCCACATCGATGCGGACTCATATTCGATCGTCAAACGGAGTTCAGAAATGGCTCGCGTCGATTCCGGCCAGATGCGGTCGTCGATCAGCGCCTTCAAGTGTTCTTCATATTGGAAGCGCGGCACGGCATCGTCCGGTTGCTCCTCGAGATAGGCGCGGGCGATGCGTCCGGATTTCTGCGCTTCAAACAGCGGCAACCGGCCGCCATGGATAAGATTGTGGACGAGGGCGGTGATGAAGACTGTCTTGCCGGCGCGCGAAAGGCCGGTTACGCCGAGGCGCAGCGACGGCGAAACGAGCGCACTGGTCCGGTCGGCCAATGTATCAAGCGCAATTTTGGCTTCGTCGGTAAATGTCGTCAGTGTACCCAATTCTATCGTCCCATGGCGCGGTCACAGTTTCAGCCATATGGGACGAAGCCCGGTCGATGGCAAGGAATTGACGTCTCAGAGGTGATGTTCGGCGGGTGAGAAGAACGCCTGAAGCATACCGGTTCCCGGGTTAATTTCGGCGAGAGGGGCGTCGAAACTGATGACGGCGAGGCCGGCGGTGGGGAAACCCGATACGAGGTCAGGGTGTGCCGGTGACTTTGCCTGGTCTATGAGCGCGATCGCAAGCTCCTCCATCATGGGATTGTGGCCGACAAGCATGACGGAATTGGCGGTTTCGTGTTCGAGCCCGGCCATGCGCACGCTCAAAAGGTAGCCATCGGCGCCGCCCGAGTAGAGCCTTTCTGCGTCTTCAAGGATAAAGGGTGGTTCGAGAGCGATATATTCAAGGGTTTGCCGCGCCCGGATTGCAGGTGAACACAGGACGATTTCGGGCCGAAATCCAGACCGCTTGAGTTCCTCGCCGACGACCTTGGCAGCCTCGATGCCGGCAATATCGAGGGCACGGTCAAAGTCCTTCTGACCGGCCGATGGCCAGAGCGCTTTTGCATGCCGCAACAAAAAGACCTGACTCATCTATCGATTTCCCAGCGCTATGATGCCTGTTAGAAGTGGTTGCACGCTTCTTCAAAAGACGCAATTGCTGGATTCAGCTGTGGCGCAAATGTCAAAATAATCAAATAATTGTGCAAAAAGCGCCTGCGGAAATTCTGTGCTGCATGCGTTTTGGGAGTGCAAGCTACAACTCCCAGTAGAGTGTAAGAGCTATAAAAGGCCGCGTTTGGCCTCGAAAACCAATCATTTCGGTGCAGAATATTCGACCAACCTGCCAATTTTGCCAATAAATTGAGCAAAATCCGGCCATTTGTTTCTGGGATTTACATGTCTTTTTGTAGTTGTGTGCCCATGTGACACGACCTATATAGGCCTCCTCGCGTCTCATAGGTGCAGGGTGATTCAAAGATGAATGAACTGATCGATCTTGACTACAAGCCCACGGATGACGAGCCCTTCATGAGTGATCGGCAGAAATCCTATTTTCGTGAAAAACTCATCAACTGGAAAAACGACATTCTGCGGGAGGCGCGCGAAACGCTTGAGATCCTGCAGCAGGAAAACGCCAACCTGCCGGACATAGCTGATCGCGCCTCGTCCGAAACTGACCGCGCCATCGAGTTGCGCGCCCGTGACCGCCAGCGCAAACTCATCTCGAAGATCGACGCCGCTTTGCAGCGTATCGACGACGGAACCTACGGCTTTTGCGAGGAGACCGGGGATCCGATCAGCCTGAAGCGTCTTGATGCACGGCCGATCGCAACGCTTTCTATCGAAGCCCAGGAACGTCACGAACGACGCGAGAAAGTTTACCGCGACGACTGAGCGGAGTAGATCAAAGCACCAGAGAAAGGCCCGGTTTTCCGGGCCTTTCGTTTTATACGGTCTATCGTTTTTCGGGCTTGGAGAGTTCGCCCAAGAGGCGCTCCATCTCGTCCTCGATATTGTCGGCTTTCCTGGGCGCCTCGTCCTTGCCGGGTGCAATGTTGAGCTCGCTTTCAAGATCCGCCTCGAAGGCCTCGGAGAAGTCGATCTCGCCGAGGGTCACGTCGGGCTCCACGGTCTCGGCAGGGTCGAGGTTTTCGAGCGTCGGTTCCTTATAGGCCGAAGGTGCAGGCGCAGCGGAGGCGGGTTCATTGCGCACGGCGAAGGGAAAAGCTGCGGCGGTGGTCGTGCGCGGTTCCGCAGGGCGTTCGCTTGCGGGTGCGGGCGAAGGCGATTCCACCTTCGGCGCTGGCGGTTGCGGGGCGGATGCCTGCCGCATGACGCGAGGCCAGACGCCGTTTTCGGCCGCAGGCTCACTGACGGTTGGCGTCTCGACGGCGGGTGCGGCGAAGGAGGGGGCCTCTACTGCCGTCGCAACCGTCGCGACGCGAGCGGCTCCAGGTGCTGCGGGCAGCGGAGGAACGGGAACGGCGGCCGGCGCATGCTTAGGTGGTTCGGCGAGACGCAAATCCCGCTGGGGCGCGACCGGACGCTGTTGGGGAGGTGCCGGTCGCAAGGGGATTTGCGGCGCGGCCTGCGCGGTTTGCACAGGACGTGACGGGGCGGGTGCCGCGACGGGCGCGACCGGTTCCGGGGCGGCGACCGGAGCAATCGGGTCCGGCTGCGGTTCATCCAGTGCCACTGGTCGCTTCAGCTCGGCTGCGGGCGCGGAAACCGGCGGAGCGATTGTTTCGTTGCGCGAGGGCTGCTTTGCGAACTGGCGGATATTCTGCTCGATGACCACGTCGGTCGGGCCGCCGATCAGGATGAGGTGTTCCACATCGTCGCGCCTTACGAGCACGAGACGCCGGCGATTGTCGACGGCTGCTGCGTCGGTGACGGAGAGGCGCACCTGCCTGTTGCGGCCGCCGGCGACGAAGGTTCCGCCGGTTGCGCGCCGCAAGATGGCGAAAACGATCAGCAACAGCAGGATTACCAGGAGGAACAGCAGTACAAAACCGACAATGGGGGCGGCTGTGTCACCGACGATAGGGGCGAGCCAAGCGTTCATGACGAACTCTCCTTTAAGGTCTCCGAGCCCAAAACCTGTTCCCCGACATGGGCTTCCACGCAATACTTTGCGTGACACTAGTGCGAGCCAATGCCCGCCGCAACCCTGATGCCGTCAGTCTACCCTGGGATAAATCATTAGCGGGAAGCATTCGCCCGGCGGGGATATGGAATCGGCAGTCAGCCAACGAGTAGTGGACGAACGCCCCGCATTTGAAAGATAGGGTTTATAGCGCCGAAAAGATATGATCCAAACGATTCGAAGCGAGACAGCGCAGCCAGGGCCGTGGCGGCGATTGTGAGGTAAAAAGGGGTTTGAGACGCATGTCTCAAGAAACGAACAGCGATCTTTATCCAGAACCGATCATTGCGAATACCAAGTCGAACAAGGCGGGCCTGCGTCTCGTCATCCTCGGTGTGCTGCTCGTCGGCGTTTCGATCCTCTACTTCATTTACCGCGACCAGTTGGGGCAACAGTTCCTCCTCGGACTGCTCGGCACGCTGGCCATGACCGGCGTGTTCTATCTTTTCGGCTCGGCGATCAATGTCATCCAGTTCACCCCGCGCGGCACGAGCGACGAGCTGACCCGCGCGTTTGTCGACACGCTGCCCGAAGGCACCGTCGTTTGCGACCAGAAGGGGCGCATCGTCTACGCAAACCGCGCCTATGCGCAATTGACGGGTGTCACCAACTCCAATGATGTTCGCCCGATCGAGCATATTCTTTCCGGGGAAGCTGCCGCCTCAGATCCCATCTACCGTCTCGCCAATGCCGTGCGCGACGGCATTTCCGGGCAGGAAGAACTCAGGCTGTCGCGTCCGCTTGATCCGTCGCGCGAACCGGTCCCGACCTGGTACCGCATCAAGGCGCGTCCCGTCGCCGGCATTCCTGACCAGACCGCCCCGGTCTATGCCTGGCAGATCGCCGATATTTCGGCCGAGCGCGCCGAGCAGGAACGCTACTTCCAGGACATTCAGGAAGCGATCGACCATCTCGACCATGCGCCTGCCGGTTTCTTCTCGGCCGATCCTGACGGGCGCATCATCTACATCAACGCGACGCTTGCCGAATGGCTCGGCGTCGATCTGACGCGGTTTACGCCGGGTTCGATGATGGTTCGCGAGATCGTCGCCGGCAACGGCATGGCGCTGATCAATGCGGTCAAGACCGAGCCCGGCACCAGCC
The DNA here is from genome assembly GCF_009647635.1 of Phyllobacterium sp. SYP-B3895. Taxonomy (NCBI): domain Bacteria; kingdom Pseudomonadati; phylum Pseudomonadota; class Alphaproteobacteria; order Hyphomicrobiales; family Phyllobacteriaceae; genus Phyllobacterium; species Phyllobacterium sp. SYP-B3895. The sequence goes on from NZ_WJIG01000003.1 coordinate 760,713, forward strand.
GCAATACGGTGATCGACCTCGACCTTGCCAAGGCCAACGGCCAGAGTCTCGCCGTGCGTTTTTATCACCGCGTACAGGTGCAGCGTGACGGAAGGCGGGGCCCGAGCCGCACTATCGTTCTCAACCGCGCCGAGGGCGAGGACAACTCGGCCGCGTTGCGCGCAGCGGAAGTGCGGTTCACGCGCTTCTTCAATTCCGCCTCGATGGCAATTGCCGCCGTCGATGCCACAGGCAAGATCCTGCGTACCAATGCGCGGTTCCTTGGTCTGTTCGCGCCCATCGTCGACCGTGACGACATCGACCGGCGCATCCCGCTGGAAACTGTGGTGCACGAGCGCGACCGCGAAGCCTTTGACCGGGCACTTGCGGCTGCATTTGCCGGTCAGGCCGAGATTTCGCCTGTCGATACGGTCGTTCCAGGCAATGAGGAACGCCATCTGCGTTTCTACATCAGCCCGGTGTTCGATGCGGGATCGGAGGACGGCGCCGAGGAAGCCGCGATCGTTTCGGTCGTCGAGACGACGGAACAAAAGGCACTCGAGGCCACGATGGCCCAGAGCCAGAAAATGCAGGCCGTAGGCCAGCTTGCCGGCGGCATCGCCCACGATTTCAACAATGTGCTGACCGCCATCATCATGTCGTCGGACCTGCTCCTGTCCAATCACCGCGCGTCCGATCCGTCCTTCGCCGACATCATGAACATCAAGCAGAATGCCAACCGCGCCGCATCGCTGGTGCGCCAGCTTCTCGCTTTCTCGCGCCGTCAGACCTTGCGGCCGGAGGTTCTCAACCTTACCGACGTGATTGCCGATGTGCGCATGCTGCTGACGCGGCTTGCCGGCACGCAAGTAAACCTCAAGATCGAGCACGGCCGCGACCTTTGGCCCGTACGGGCCGATCTTGGCCAGTTCGAGCAGGTGGTCGTCAACCTGACGGTCAATGCACGCGATGCGATGCCGGATGGCGGCGACCTCATCATCCGCACCCGCAATGTCGGCGAGGCCGAATCCGCGGAGCTCAATTACCGCGATCTCGTTCCGGGGGACTACGTGCTGGTCGAGGTTGCCGACAGCGGCACCGGCATGCCGCCGGAGGTCATCGCCAAGATCTTCGAGCCGTTCTTCACCACAAAAGAGGTGGGCAAGGGGACGGGCCTCGGCCTTTCCATGGTCTACGGCATCATCAAGCAGACCGGCGGTTCGATCCACTGCGAATCCGAGCCCGGCAAGGGCACGATCTTCCGCATATTCCTGCCGCGCTATGTGGAGGAGAAGCAGGCGGCGGCCGTCAATGCCGATGGCGAGGTGATCGCCGCCGAAGTGCCGAAGCGCGAGAAGAAGGCGGAAAAGGCGACCGACCTTTCAGGATCGGCGACGGTTCTCCTCGTCGAGGACGAGGATGCGGTACGCATGGGCGGGCTGCGTGCGCTGCAGTCGCGCGGCTATACGGTGCACGAGGCTTCCAGCGGCGTCGAGGCGCTGGAAGTAATGAAGGAACTTGGGGGCAAGGTCGATATTATCGTGTCGGACGTGGTTATGCCGGAAATGGACGGGCCGACGCTGCTGCGCGAATTGCGCAAGGAATATGGCGACATAAAATTCATCTTCGTCTCAGGATATGCCGAGGACGCCTTTGCCCGCAATCTGCCCGAGGATGCAAAGTTCGGATTCCTGCCGAAGCCGTTCTCATTGAAACAGCTCGCGACGGCCGTCAAGGAGATGCTGGAGGGCGAGTAGGGAAGTAGGGAAGTAGGGAAGTAGGGAAGTAGGGAAGTAGGGAAGTAGGGACCCCCTTCCTAGTCAGTCGACAGCGGGGCTTAACCAAGCTCCAACTTCATCCTCCCCATCGTTGTTCTCGCGCTACCACCGTTCATCCTTGGGCCACCACTGCCATCCTCCCATTACTACCGCTATCCTTAGGCCACTACCGTCAGCCGCCTACGGCCATAATTCGCACACCCCCTCCGTCATCCTTGCCCTACAGCTGTCATAGTCGCGTGACCATCCGACCTCGCGCCATCAATGTTGGGCAACTACCGCATCCTTCCACCCCTGCCATTCAGCACTACCGTTATCGTCGACCTACCACCGCCGTCATCCTCGGGCCCTTGTCCCGAGGACCCACTTTGCCTCGTTTCCCGCCGGATAATAGATCCTCGGGTCAAGCGCCCGAGGATGACGGCAGCGGGAGTGGTTTCTGGAATGGGCAATGCGCCGTCGGGACAATCACGACAATCCCCAAGGATAACGGCAGTGAAGTAGTCTGGCCAGACGATCCGCCTAAGCCCCGCGGATGACGGCAACGGGAAAGGTGTTCGGTCCCAAAGGTGACGGTGGGTGAGGCGGGGGCCAAAGGGTGGCGGTGGTACAAGACGAGTGGGACCAAAGCGGACGGTCGGAGGAAGCCGTGCGCATTCGGAATGGGTGGGTCGTGCAGGGCCCCGCTCGAGATGCTGAGCTATTTCCGTTATCCGGCTATGCGCTCGTTGCCGATACAACCTCCCAATCCTTGCAGCACTACCGTCATCGTTGACCTACCACCGCTGTCATCCTCGGGCCCTTGTCCCGAGGACCCACCTTCCCACCGGATAATGGATCCTCGGGACGAGCCAAAGTACACAGTGGCGCGGATGCGCGAAACTAGCTATCCAGCCCGTCGAACAGCGCCGTGGAAAGATAACGTTCGGCGAAGGACGGGATGATCACAACGATGTTCTTGCCCGCATTTTCCGGGCGCTTGCCGATCTCGATCGCCGCCGTCAGCGCGGCGCCGGATGAAATACCGACCGGAACGCCCTCAAGCCGGGCGACGAGCCGCGCATTGGCAAAGGAATCCTCGTTCGAGACCTGGATCACCTCGTCGTAGATATGTGTGTCAAGCACGGCGGGCGCGAACCCAGCGCCGATGCCCTGGATCTTGTGCGGTCCGGGATTGCCGCCGGAAAGCACCGGCGAATCTTTTGGCTCCACCGCAACGATCCGAACTTCGGGCTTGCGCTGCTTCAGCACCTGGCCGACGCCCGTGATCGTGCCGCCCGTGCCGATGCCGGCGACGAAGATATCCACCTTGCCCTCCGTGTCATTCCAGATTTCCTCGGCGGTGGTGCGACGATGGATTTCAGGGTTGGCCGGATTGTCGAACTGGCCAGGAATAATCGCATCGGGCGTCGTTTCGACGAGTTCGTTGGCCTTGGCAATCGCGCCCTTCATCCCCTTGACGCCTTCGGTAAGCACAAGCTCGGCGCCAAGCAGCTTCAACATCTTGCGCCGCTCTACCGACATGGTTTCCGGCATGGTCAGGATCAGGCGGTACCCCTTCGCGGCGGCGGCAAAGGCAAGCGCAATGCCGGTATTGCCGGATGTAGGCTCGACGAATGTCGTCTTGCCCGGCGTCGCCTTGCCCTGCGCCTCCAGCGCTTCAATGAGCGCGACGCCGATACGATCCTTGACGCTGGCGATGGGGTTGAAGAATTCGAGCTTGGCGAGAAGGTTGGCGCCGACGCCCTTTTCCTTGGCGAGCTTGTCGAGCCGGATGATGGGTGTATCGCCAATCGTATCCACGATCGAATTGTAGATGCGGCCACGGCCCGGTTTGCGCGCGTCATTGTTGCTCATTGATGAACTCCCATCCTCTGATTGCGTCGTTGCGCCGATCTTATGGGGCAGCGGCGGAATTTCCTAGTCGAAGCCGTTCGGTCGACGCATCGTCATTGGAAAACCCTGCCATTATCGCGCGAAAACTGGAAAATCATTCCAGTCAGGAAGCGCGCCCGGCGATCGCAAGCGCTGCTCCGGCCATGAAGGCGGCGGCAGTCCGGTTTAGCCGCTTCAACGCCCGTGGCGATGCAAGGAGGCCACGCGCCCTTGCTGCAAGGGCAAGGTAAGGAATCAGCACGACCAGCAACACCAGCACGGTAATCGTCGCCAATATCGAATAATCGGCGAGGGTGACAGCGTGAAGGTCAACCAGCGTCGGCGTCAGGGCGATATAGAACAGCATCGTCTTTGGATTGCCGAGCGTGACGGTAAGTCCCGAAAGAACGCTTGCAGCCGGCCCGCCGCGGCTTTTCTTCGCCTCGATCTTTTCTGCGGAAATACCTGCGGACCAGAGACCCCAGGCAAGATAGGCGAGGTAGGCAACGCCCGCCCATTTGATGATGAGGAAGACCGTTCCAAAGGTCTGCGCCACCATGGCGAGGCCTAGGACCACTGCGGTAAGGTAGGTAAGGTCGCCGATAATGAGCCCGATCGACATGAACAGCGCCGAGCGAAAGCCGGAACCGAGCGCGCGCGCGATCAGTGCGGTGAGGCCCGGGCCGGGTATAGCCGCGGCAATGGCAAGAGCGCCCGAATAGGCGACAAAACCGGCAAGCGTCATTATGGAGTTCCTGGGTGATTGCGACGGAGCGGACCATATCCGCGTGGTTTCTTTCTGTCCATCGAAAGGCCTGCGCGGACTTGAACAATGACGCTGGAAACTATAGTTTAGAATTATTCTAAAATAGGATGATGTCATGCTCAGCCGGTTCTTCTCCCATCGCCGCCATTCACTCGAATCGCTCACCGAACAGGAGATTCTCGCGCTTGCGATTTCGTCAGAAGAGGACGATGCGCGAATTTACCTCGCCTATGCGGATGGGTTGCGCGAGAATTTTCCCGACAGCGCCAAAGTGTTCGAAGACATGGCCGAGGAAGAAAACCGGCACCGGCAAGTGCTGATCGAGCTGCATCAGGAGCGCTTCGGCAACCAGATTCCGCTCATTCGCCGGGAACATGTGCGCGGTTATATCGAGCGCCGGCCCGATTGGCTGATGCGTCCGCTTGGCATCGACAAGGTGCGCGAGATGGCCGAGAAAATGGAGGAACAAGCCTACCGGTTTTATACCGAGGCGATGAAACTCGTCAGCGATGCCTCGACGCGCAAGCTGCTTGGCGATCTTGCCATTGCGGAAAAGGCACATGAATCGCTGGCACACCGGCTTGGTCTCAGACATACGCCCGACGCGGTTCAGGACGCGGAAAAGCAAACGGAGCGCCGCCAGTTGATACTGACCTATATCCAGCCCGGGCTTGCCGGCCTGATGGATGGTTCCGTTTCAACCCTTGCGCCGATCTTCGCGGCGGCCTTTGCCACGCAGGACACCTGGCAGACCTTTCTGGTCGGTCTCTCGGCCTCGCTGGGCGCCGGCATTTCCATGGGGTTCACCGAGGCCGCCCACGACGACGGCAAGCTCTCCGGCCGCGGATCGCCGCTGAAACGCGGCCTTGCCAATGGGTTGATGACGGCGATCGGCGGTCTCGGCCATGCCTTGCCTTACCTGATCCCCGATTTCTGGACAGCCACCACTGTCGCTGCCCTCGTCGTCTTCGTTGAGCTTTGGGCCATTGCCTATATCCAGCATCGCTTCATGGAGACGCCCTTCTTCCGCGCGGCGATCCAGGTGGTCCTTGGAGGCAGCCTTGTGCTCGCGACGGGTATCTTGATCGGCAATGCGTGATTGAACGTAGGGACAAGCCCGAAGCGGTCGCAATGCTTTAAAAAGGGGCATTCTCGCGGCAATTTCCGTTGCGAAAACGTCTTTTTGCCCAAGTGGTTAAGGCTAATGATTGATGAATTTATCGGTCTTTAACCAATGGCATTCAGGAGCTGTTCATATTTATGAGTTAAATTTTAGCTAATTGATCGCTACCGGTTCGCCCGGCAGCCAAAATGCAAGAGACCAGACATGATGACCATGATTATCCAGCTGCGCGATACGCTTCGCGTCGTCCGCGAGTTCATTGTGCCGAGCTACCGGCCCGAACGCCACTATATGCGTGGTCCAGGACCGGCATGCGCCGAGCGCAATCACGGACAACGGGCCTAGGCATGATGGTAAGCCCGCGCATCAGACGGAGCCTCGTCACGGGCTCTGAGGCCGTAGTCACGCACAACGGACGCAATCCGCAGCCGATAGTCGGCAAAGATCCCACCACGGCCGTCGCGTTGGGCAAGGCGATGTTCCTCGGTCTGGCGCCAAGCCGCCACTGACGCTTCGTCGCGCCAGAAGGAAAGGGAAAGGTAGCGGTTCTCGTTGGCAAGGCTGCGAAACCGTTCCACGGAGATGAACCCGTCCATCGTCTCCAGCAGCGGACGCAGATCCGCTGCCCGATCAAAATAATCCCCGGAGCGGCCCTCTGCCGGCTCAACCTCGAAAATCACTGCAATCATCGGATCAGTTCCTTCCCGTTCAATCCGCAAACGTGAGTGAGAAACGTGCGATCCTCGCGGCGGATGAATTTCCTCTCCATTGAGAACGCATAGTTCGCACGGCCGACCGGATCGTCCCGCAGCTTGGCACGGTAGGCCTCGTAGGCTGTGAGGCTCTCAATATTGTAGATGCCGTAGGCCAGGGTAGCAGAACCTTCATGTGGGGCAAAATAACCGATCAGGTCGGCGCCGCAGCGCGGGATAGCCTCGTTCCAGTTGCGGGCATATTCTTCGAATGCACCCCTTTGATAGGGATCGATTTCGTATTTGATAATGCAGGTGATCGCCATTTCTCTCGCTCCATCGCGTTTCTAACTGGCCATCAACATAGGCCGCGAAGGCGGCTTGATACTTCGGCCGTTTTCGAAGCATTTGTCGGCAGGGGCTGGGCAATTTAGGGCAAGATGGCGTGAGGAAGATGCGATGTCGAACAATGCGAAATTTGCCGAAATTGCAGCGCTGGCGGGAGATCCCGGACGCGCAAGCATGCTCAACGGCTTGATGGACGGACGCGCGCTGACGGCATCGGAACTCGCGCAACTCGCCGGGATCACTGCGCAGACCGCGAGCAGCCGTTTGACACGCATGACCGAAGCCGGATTGCTGGCGGTGGAAAAACAGGGACGGCACCGCTACCACCGCCTGGCATCGCCCGCCGTAGCTCAGATGATCGAGAGCATCATGCGCATTGCCGCGCCGGGCGTCGCTGCCAAGCCCGTTCGAACAGGGCCGCGCGACGCCGCCTTGCGGGCAGGGCGAACGTGTTACGATCATCTGGCCGGCCATCTCGGCGTCGCAATCACCGACGCGCTGGTTGACGCGGGTCACCTCGAGCTCGGCCTCGACGCCGGCGAGGTGACGGAGAGCGGGCGCGCGCTCCTTGACCACGCCGGTATCGACATTGCGGCCTTGACCGCAGCCCGTGGCCGAATTCTCTGCCGGCCCTGCCTCGACTGGAGCGAAAGACGCCCGCATCTAGCCGGGGCCATCGGCGCGGCTCTGTGCAGCCATTGCTTCGAGCGCGGCTGGATCAGGCGCGTGGACGGGACGCGGGCCGTAACCGTCACGCCGAACGGGCAAAGGCAGCTGCGTGAGACGTTTGGCGTCAGCCTATCCTAGACGTGACGCGTAATCCCGCCATCGACACGGATATTCTGCCCGGTGATATAGCCTGCATCGTCCGATAGCAGGAAGGCAGCGGTCTTGGCGATTTCGTTCATCGTGCCGACGCGTTTCATCGGGACCTTTTCGGCAGTCTCCGGCTTGTGGTCCAAACTGTCGATGAAGCCCGGGAGCAACGCGTTCATGCGGATATTATCGGCGGCATAACGGTCCGAATAAAGCTTGGTATAGGCACCTACCGCGGCGCGATAGGCGCAGGATACCGGAAAGACCAGGCTTGGTTCGAAGGCCGCGAAAGTCGTGATGTTCACGAAGGCGCCCTTGCCTTGCTTGAGCATGTAGGGCGTCACCAGCCGCGCCATGCGTACCACGCTCAGCACCATCAGGTCGTTGCCAATCGCCCATTTGTCGTCGGTGATGTCGAGAAGATCCCCCTTCGGCGGATGTCCCGTGTGGTTGACCACGGCATCGACCCGGCCATAGGCCTCTACGGTTTGTGCGACCAGCGCCTCGAGATCGCTGGCTTCGCCCGCGGATCCTTTCAGACCGATCGCGCCAAGTTCGCCTGCAAGCTCGACGGCGCTGCCTGAGGGCGACATCAGGCCGAGGCGATAGCCGCGGCCATGCAGTTCGCGCGCGATGGCGGCGCCCATGCCGCGTCCTCCGCCGGTAATGATTGCAACAGGAGCTTCTTGTGATTGCGTCATGGTTCTCGCCCTTCTTCTCGAATGGCGGGGAGCATCATTGATTGTCCTGATGGACGCAAATGAATTCAGGATGCAAAGGCTGTCAAATTTTTTGAAGAACGTTGAGAAAATGAGTCAAAAGTCGAATTGAAACCTCTGATGTTGTTATGCGAATTTATGGCAGTTCCAATGGGAAAAGACATGACGATGGCGATAGCATTTGATACGCTTGGATATTCAAAACGATTGCGTGCCGGTGGTATCGACCAGCAGCACGCAGAGACCCATGCCGAAGCAGCGAGGGATTACATCATGTCAGAACTCGTTACAAAGGCCGATCTCGCAGCGGCCGTCAACGCGATTAATCTGACGTTGACTTTGCGCCTCGGCGCAATGCTAGCCCTTGGCTTTGGCATACTCGCGACGCTGATGAAGCTCATCTGACGCCTTTCATTGAATTCGCCAGCTCAGTAGGTATTAATCGCTGCAATGACCGTTCGCTCGACCATCAGGATGCCACGCGGAATCCCTGTCGGGGATGGTGGAATCCTGTTGCGCTGAATCGACCGCGATAATCCACCAAACCCTGCCACCGAGATGAGCAGGGTAGGAACTCCGCTCTCTCAAACAAGATGGAGAGCTTCATGAGTGAACCCAAACCACAATCTGCTCCAGAATTCCTGATCCGCGCCACACGGGCGGAAGATGTCGAGCAGATCACCGCGCTTTCGAATTTGCCCCACTACCGCGCCGAGACATTGCGCCTGCCTTATCAAAGCGTCGAGCAGACGCGATCGTGGCTCGCCGGCCATGGCACCGCAACGCTTAGCATCGTTGCCGAAATCAACAGCCAGATCGTCGGACTTGCGGGGCTCACGCGATTCCAGGGCAGACGCCAACATGCGGCGGGCCTTGGCATAGGTGTCCACGATGAGTTTACCGGCAGGGGCATCGGCAGGGCGCTCGTCGGTGCCTTGCTCGACGCAGCTGATAATTGGCTGGATATCAAGCGCGTTGAGCTGACGGTTTTCACCGACAATGAGGCTGCCATTCACCTCTATGAGACGTTTGGCTTTGAACGCGAGGGGTTCCTCAAAGCCTATGCCTTCAAGGAAGGTCGGTATGCCGATTGTCTCGCGATGGCACGGATCAGAACGTAGCCCCCACGCGCCGTCATACCGAGCCTTCCCAAAATCAGTTCGACCTTAGTCTAAAGGCCGCCAGCCAAGTCGCGAGGATGGCTGTATAGGTGCGTCTACCACGCATTTTTGGCCTCCCATATTTTGCCCGAATCGCTTGTATAGTCCGCGCCACATCCAAACGGGGACTTGATTCGATGATGAAGAAATTTGCCATCAGCTGCCTGGCAGCGACCTTTCTGGCGGGCTGCACGACGACGGACCCCTATACGGGTGACCAGAAGATGTCGAACACCGCCGGCGGCGCCTTGATCGGAACGGCAGCAGGTGCGCTCGCCGGTTTTGCCATTGGTGGCGGCAGCGGCAAGTCGGGTCGCAATGGCGCGCTGATCGGTGCAGGCATCGGTGCGCTCAGTGGCGGCGCGATCGGCAACTACATGGACCGCCAGGAAGCGGAGTTGCGCGCGCAGCTTCAAGGGACCGGCGTCTCGGTGACCCGAAATGGCGACCGGATCATTCTGAACATGCCGTCGAACATTACCTTCAACACCGACCAGGATCAGGTGAAGCCGGAGTTCTACCCGACGCTCAGTTCCGTCGCTGTGGTCCTGCGCAAGTTCAACCAGACCATCGTCGATGTCGCCGGCCATACGGATTCAACCGGCAGCCTGCAGCACAACGAGCTTCTGTCCGAGCGCCGGGCGCTTTCCGTATCCAACTACCTGACCCAGCAGGGCATCGACAACCGCCGCTTCGATGTACGCGGCTTCGGCCCCTCGCAGCCGGTGGCAACCAACGCGACCGAAGCCGGGCGCGCTCAGAACCGCCGCGTCGAAATCCAGATCGCGCCGCTTACCTGATAGCGAGCGCCACGGCGATCTTCGCTGCAAGGCGCGCATTGTTCTCGACGAGAGCGATGTTCGCCTTGAGGCTCTCGCCCTTGGTGATGTCGAGAATTTCGGAAAGGAGATATGGCGTCACGGCCTTGCCGGTGACGCCATTTTTCGTAGCACGAGCGATCGCCTCGCCGATATAGCCCGCCATCCTCTCCGCCGGAATTTCGTCCGCTGCCGGAATGGGATTGGCGATCAGCATGCCGCCGTTGACGCCGATGGCTTCGCGTGCCCGCTGAAACCCGGCGATTGCCTCGGCTGAGTCGAGCCGCAACGGCGCCTTGATCGGCGATTGGCGCGACCAGAAGGCGGGAAGCACATCGGCGCCATGGACGACGACCGGAACGCCCTTGGTCTCAAGCACTTCCAACGTCTTTTCGATATCGAGAATGGCCTTGGCCCCGGCCGAGACGACGATGACCGGGGTCCGACCGAGCTCTTCAAGGTCAGCCGAAATATCGAAACTCAATTCTGCGCCTTTGTGCACGCCGCCGATTCCGCCCGTGGCAAAGACCTTGATGCCAGCAAGGTGCGCGGCAAGCATGGTGGCTGCAACCGTCGTGCCGCCAGTGCGTCCTTCGGCAAGTGCAAAGGCAAGGTCGGCGCGCGACAGCTTCATGGCGCCATTCACCTGCGCGAGCGCTTCGCGTTCATCGGCGGATAGCCCGATCTTGAGGCGGCCATCGACAATGGCGATCGTCGCTGGGACAGCGCCTTCTTCCGCGATGATGGCCTCGACATCCGCGGCCATGCGGCTGTTGTCGGGATAGGGCATGCCATGAGTGATGATCGTGCTTTCCAGCGCGACAACCGGCTTGCCCGCATCAAGTGCCTGCGCGACCTCGGGGGCTATATCGGTAAAGGGATTGAGGGTCATGTCGGCTCCTTTGATCAACGCAGCAAGGTCGCATCGGGTATCAAGGAAAGCGCTGCGTCGAATTCCTCGGGGGTAAAGATCGGGCTGGCGGAATGTGTCTTCAATGTCAGCATCGACGCGGTCATACCTTGGCGGACTGCCTCGTGAAACGCGACACCTTGCATCAGCCCGGCAATCGTGCCGCCGGCAAGCGCGTCACCTGCGCCGGTCACATCAGCAATCCCGTCGACGCCAGGCGGTTCGAGTGTATAGGCAAGATCATTATGGTAGGCGAGGGTGGGACCGGCACCATTGCTGACGACGGCGCCTTGAAGGCCCGCCGCGCGCAAAGCTGCGCAGATTTCCTTTAGCTCTGCGGATTGGCCAAGACCGGTCAGCGCCGATGCTTCACGGCGGTTCATGAAAAGGCAGCTGAGATTGCCAAGGATCGTGCGCAGGCGCACCGCCTTTGCCGGGGATATCGCCAGGGCATAGATCGGCCGATGTCCTGCGAGGCCCGCAAGCCTTTCCAGCGCATCGGCCGGAAGGTTGGCATCGCAAAATATGGCGTCGGCCGCCGCCACGGCATCGCGCACCTTGCGCCGGCGCAGTTGCCGGGGGAGGCCGATCTCATAAAGCGCCATGTCGGCGATTGCGGCGACGACATCGCCATGTTCGTCGAGGATTGCCGTATAGCTCGGCGTCGCCCGGTCCATGAAGACGACGGAGCTATCGATGATGCCGGCTGATTCGATCGCTGCGCCAATCGTCTCGCCGATACGGTCGCCGCCGCGTATGGACAAGAGTTCAGCGGCGATGCCGCGCTGCATCGCCAACCTTAACGCATTGAAGACACCGCCGCCCGGCTCTTCGCGCATGATGCCGGGGTTCGAAGCGCCGGGGACAAACGGTACGGTGCTTTGGCCGCGCCGGTCGAGATGGGCGCCGCCAACAGCAAAGAGCAGCGGTTTGTTGCCTGACGTCATGGGTGATTGCTTTTCCGATTAAAACCACGGATTGAAGGGCTGGCGTTGCGCTACCTCTCTAAAGTGTCAGTCGGACCGGCGCAATAATCCGGCCGATTCGATTTTCGTAACTCCGGTTTGTCCGGCAACGCCCGGAAACAGGGGAAAGCTTGCCCGACAGCATGTCGCGCCCGTACAAGAACATTTTACGAACATTTTGAAGTTATGCATTTATTTCAATTACTTATGTCTATTGCAAAATGAGAACAAAACAGATACAAATAAGTTCATCAGAAGCGACATCGGGACTTCATGCACAACACAGGGGTAGTGTAACATGGCTCAAAATTCATTGCGGTTGGTTGAGGGTAATTCGGTGGATAAAACGAAAGCGCTGGATGCGGCATTGTCCCAGATCGAGAGGGCCTTTGGAAAGGGCTCGATCATGCGGCTTGGCCGCAACGAGCAGGTTGTGGAGATCGAAACGGTTCCGACCGGCTCGCTGTCGCTCGATATTGCCCTTGGCGTCGGCGGATTGCCGAAAGGCCGCATCGTCGAGATTTACGGGCCTGAAAGCTCAGGCAAGACCACGCTTGCCCTGCATACGATCGCCGAAGCCCAGAAGAAGGGCGGCATTTGCGCCTTTGTCGACGCTGAGCACGCGCTTGACCCCGTCTATGCCCGCAAGCTTGGCGTTGATCTTGAGAACCTTCTGATCTCGCAGCCGGATACGGGCGAGCAAGCGCTTGAAATTACCGATACGCTGGTGCGATCCGGCGCCATCGACGTTCTCGTCGTCGATTCCGTTGCGGCGCTGACGCCCCGGGCGGAAATCGAGGGCGAGATGGGCGATTCCCTGCCGGGTCTGCAGGCCCGCCTGATGAGCCAGGCGCTGCGCAAGCTTACCGCATCGATTTCCCGTTCCAACTGCATGGTCATTTTCATCAACCAGATCCGCATGAAGATCGGTGTGATGTTCGGTTCACCAGAAACGACAACGGGCGGCAATGCGCTGAAGTTCTATGCATCTGTTCGCCTCGATATCCGCCGCATCGGATCGCTCAAGGAGCGTGACGAGGTCGTTGGCAACCAGACGCGCGTCAAGGTCGTCAAGAACAAGCTGGCGCCGCCCTTCAAGCAGGTCGAGTTTGACATCATGTATGGCGAGGGCGTCTCCAAGACGGGCGAGCTGGTCGATCTTGGCGTCAAGGCCGGCATCGTCGAAAAGTCTGGTTCATGGTTCTCCTATAATTCGCAGCGCCTCGGCCAGGGCCGCGACAACGCAAAACTGTTCCTCAAGGAGAATCCGGAAATAGCCAATGAGATCGAACTGGCGTTGCGCCAGAATGCCGGTCTCATTGCCGAGCAGATGCTCGACAAGAATGTCGGGGAAGTAGAGGATGACGAACCCGACGCCGCCGAAGGCTGAGCCGCCTCCAGATATTGACTGAGGATTTGAGACCCGCGGCCAGTGACGGCTGCGGGTCTTGGCATTTTGCCTTGGCCAATTCCCTGGCCGGCCGCGCTTTACCTTGGGCCATTCCCTGGCCGGTCGCACCTCGCGGCAATAGGGATTTTCTGGACAGCACGCAGCCCTGTCGCTACAAGCGTTTCGTTCCGCTCCTTCACTAAGAATGGGGCTATTTCCATTTGGATATAAGAAGTCAGAAGGCAAGCAGCATGAGTGGCGTCAACGAGATCCGGTCGACATTTCTGAACTATTTCAAGAAGAACGGCCATGAGATCGTGGCGTCGAGCCCGCTCGTGCCGCGCAATGACCCGACGCTGATGTTCACCAATGCGGGCATGGTGCAATTCAAGAACGTTTTCACCGGCATCGAGCACCGTCCCTACAACCGGGCGACGACATCGCAGAAATGCGTGCGCGCCGGCGGCAAGCACAATGACCTCGACAATGTCGGCTATACGGCGCGTCACCACACCTTCTTTGAAATGCTCGGCAATTTTTCCTTTGGCGATTACTTCAAGGAAGAGGCGATCTCGCTTGCGTGGAACCTGATCACCAAGGAATTCGGGCTGCCAAAGGACAAGCTGACGGTCACCGTTTACCACACCGACGATGCGGCGGCCGGTTTCTGGAAGAAGATCGCCGGGCTTCCAGAAGAGAAAATCATCCGCATCGCCACGAGCGATAATTTCTGGGCGATGGGCGATACGGGTCCGTGTGGCCCGTGCTCGGAAATCTTCTACGATCACGGTGCTGAAATCTGGGGCGGCCCTCCCGGCAGCGCCGATGAGGACGGCGACCGTTTCATCGAAATCTGGAACCTCGTCTTCATGCAGTTCGAGCAGGTGACGAAGGAGCAGCGCATCGATCTGCCGCGCCCGTCGATCGATACCGGCATGGGCCTCGAGCGCCTTGCCGCCGTGCTTCAGGGCAAGCATGACAATTACGACATCGATCTGTTCCAGACGCTGATCCACGCATCCGAGGAGGCAACGGGAGTAAAGGCCGAGGGCAAGTTCCGCGCCAGCCACCGGGTTATCGCTGATCACCTGCGCTCGTCGAGCTTCCTTATCGCTGATGGCGTGTTGCCGTCGAACGAGGGTCGCGGCTATGTGCTGCGCCGCATCATGCGCCGCGCCATGCGTCACGCGCAGCTCCTTGGCGCACGCGAGCCCTTGATGTGGCGGCTGTTGCCGGCGCTGGTGCGCGAAATGGGCCAGGCCTATCCCGAACTCGTGCGTGCCGAAGCACTGATCTCGGAAACGCTCAAGCTTGAAGAAAAGCGTTTCCGCAAGACCCTCGATCGCGGGCTCGGCCTCCTCGGCGAAGCGACCGAATCCCTCGGCGAGGGCGACAAGCTCGATGGCGAGACCGCGTTCAAGCTCTACGATACCTATGGGTTCCCGCTCGACCTGACGCAGGATGCGCTGCGCCAGCGCGGCATCGGCGTCGACACGGAAGCCTTCGATGCCGCCATGGAAAGGCAAAAAGCCGAGGCGCGCGCGAGCTGGGCGGGTTCCGGCGATGCGGCGACCGAGACCGTATGGTTCTCGGTTCGCGACAAGGTCGGTGCCACCGAATTTCTCGGCTATGAGACCGAACAGGCTGAAGGCGTCATAACCGCCCTCGTCGAGAACGGTGCCAGCGTCGAAACGGCGGGCGAAGGCGACGCTGTGGCAGTCGTTGTCAACCAGACGCCTTTCTATGGCGAATCCGGCGGACAGCAAGGCGATACCGGAACGATCACCGGCGACGGCCTTGTCATCGAGATCAGCGATACGCAGAAGAAGAATGACGGCGTCTTCGTCCACATCGGCAAGGTGACGAAGGGAACGGCGAAGGTCGGTGCCCCGGTCGAACTTATCGTCGACAAGGCACGCCGCACCCGCATCCGCTCCAACCATTCGGCAACGCACCTGTTGCATGAGGCGCTGCGCGAAACGCTCGGAACCCATGTTGCCCAGAAGGGCTCGCTTGTTGCCCCGGACCGGCTGCGCTTCGATTTTTCACACCCGAAGCCGATTTCCGACAAGGAACTTGCGGCAATCGAAGACATCGCCAATGAGATCGTGTTGCAGAACGCGCCGGTATCGACGCGCCTCATGGCGGTCGACGATGCGATTGCCGAAGGCGCTATGGCGCTCTTCGGTGAAAAATACGGCGATGAGGTTCGCGTCGTCTCCATGGGCACGGCAGTGCAGGGCGAGAAGGCCGGAAAAAGGTACTCCACCGAGCTTTGCGGCGGCACGCATGTACGCGCCACGGGTGATATCGGGCTTATTCGCGTGGTCTCTGAAGGCGCTGTCGCTGCTGGCGTGCGCCGCCTCGAGGCGCTGACCGGAGAAGCTGCGCGGCGCTATCTCGAGGAACAGGACGACCGCGTCAAGGCGATCGCGTCGGTTCTGAAGGCGACGCCGGCCGATGCGCTTGCCCGCGTAACGGCGCTGGTCGATGAACGCCGCAAGCTCGAACGCGAGCTTACCGAAGCCCGCAAGCAATTGGCTCTTGGCGGTTCTTCCGGAGCCGCGGGCGGCGCGCCGGAGACGGTCAACGGTGTCGGCTTCATCGGCAAGGTGGTGAGCGGCGTCAATCCGCGCGACCTGAAGCCACTCGCCGATGATGCCAAGAAGAGCGTCGGCTCGGGGGTCGTCACCTTCGTCGGCGTCTCCGAAGATGGCAAGGCGAGCGCGGTTGTCGGGGTCACCGAGGATCTTGTCGGCAAGTACAGCGCCGTCGATCTTGTCCGCATTGCGTCCGCCGCTCTTGGCGGCGCGGGCGGCGGCGGCCGGCCCGACATGGCCCAGGCCGGCGGCCCGGATGGCGCAAAAGCGGAAGACGCGATATCGGCCGTGCGCCAGGCGCTCGGCGCCTAGGTTCGAATGCCCGGTCATCCTGCGGTATGACCGGGCCAACTCGCCGCTGTGCGTATTATACTTATTGTCAATAGTGCTGCGTTGGAACGCACTTGCACTTTCAAGTGGTGCATGATGTAATGCTTGAATAGTATTTTGATTATTAAGTTTTTGGCTTGGTATAGACACTAAATTCGAGTGACTATTGCGGAAGCGCTGACTGATCTTGGCCGGTATTGAAGTTTTATTATTTGTTGTGACGGGCGACCGTTGCTTTACGTCTAACACATGGTTTTGAGGCGGGTCCCTATGAAACGGGGGTGTCGCGTTTGGGTTGGCGGCCATGCTTGTCGCACTAAACGGATGCCAGTCGGCAGGCGTTGTTAAGGACGTGCGTATGGGGGCGGTTACCCTCATCGGTCCGGAGATGTTTGCCGCGCATATCGTGTTTGAAACAGTTCAACGATTGTATGCAAAATATCCGCAGCGGTCTTTCAGAAGGTGCTGGAGCAAAAGAGGAGGTTCGCTGAGGTTGCTGCCGCTCCGACCTTTAGTGCCGCTCCGACTCTGCCGCAGCGGCGGATACTCCACCTCGGCGAAACGCGGTCGGGACCGGGGAAGCGGGTTCAGGCAACGAAAGCTAGCGCCGTGCTTACTCCTCGCGCGGCGCCTGTGCAGCCGCGATATGCATGGGCGCTATCGTATAGCTGTTGAGGCCGGCAAGTACGGTCGGGTCGTTGTCGCCGAAGCGCACCGCTTCCGCGTGATCGTTCACTTCAAGGAGAGCGAGCCCAAAGCTGCCGTCGGGCTCATGCACCGGGCCATAGGCAAGGACGAAGCCCTCGTTGAAACATTCCTGCACATAGCTTGCGTGCTGGCGCATCAGCTCTTGCTCGTCATCGTCCATGTCGTCCGCAAAGGTCGGGCGTGGCGGGATCAGGCGGAAAAAGAACTGCTGCTTGCTCATCTTCGGTCCCCTCGGGTGATCATAGCATCAGGCATAATACCCAAAACAGCGCTTTTTGGCGCGCCATTTTCGCATCGCTCATTCGCAAAGCGCATAAGCAAAAAGAGCTCCGGTGAAAACCGGAGCTCCTTGCATCGATGCTTTGAGATGGCTCAGGCAGCCATCGCCTTCGACAGGTTTTCATTGATCTTGTCGAGGAAGCCTGTGGTCGACAGCCAGGGCTGATCCGGGCCGATCAGGAGCGCGAGGTCCTTGGTCATGTAACCGGCTTCGACAGTGTCGACGCAGACCTTCTCCAGCGTGTGGCTGAAGCGCTCGAGCTCGGCATTGCCATCAAGTTTGGCGCGATGCGCAAGGCCGCGCGTCCAGGCGAAGATCGAAGCGATCGAGTTGGTCGAAGTCTCTTCACCCTTCTGGTGCTGGCGATAGTGGCGGGTCACGGTGCCGTGCGCAGCTTCCGCTTCGACCGTCTTGCCATCCGGCGTCATCAGAACCGAGGTCATCAGGCCGAGCGAGCCGAAGCCCTGCGCGACGATGTCGGACTGCACGTCGCCGTCATAGTTCTTGCAGGCCCAGACATAGCCGCCGGACCACTTCAGGGCGGAAGCAACCATGTCGTCGATCAGGCGATGCTCGTAGAAGATCTTCTTTTCGGCAAACTTCGCCTTGAACTCTGCCTCGTAAACTTCCTGGAAGATGTCCTTGAAGCGGCCGTCATAGGCCTTGAGGATGGTGTTCTTGGTCGACAGATAGCAGGGAACGCCGCGATTATAGGCATAGTTGAACGAAGCGTGGGCGAAATCACGGATCGATTCATCGAGATTGTACATCGCCATGGCAACACCGGCGCCGGGCGCGTCATAGACCTCGTGCTCGATCGTCTGGCCGTCATCGCCGACAAACTTGATCGTAAGCTTGCCCTTGCCCGGGAACTTGAAGTCGGTGGCGCGGTACTGGTCGCCGAAGGCATGGCGGCCGACGATGATCGGCTGCGTCCAGCCCGGAACGAGGCGGGGAACGTTCTTGGCAATGATGGGCTCGCGGAAGATGACGCCGCCGAGAATGTTGCGGATCGTGCCGTTGGGCGATTTCCACATCTTCTTCAGGCCGAATTCCTCGACTCGCTGCTCATCCGGCGTGATCGTCGCGCACTTGACGCCGACACCATACTCCTTGATGGCATTGGCCGCATCGATCGTCACCTGATCATTGGTGGCATCACGGTGCTCGATCCCGAGGTCGTAATATTTCAGATCGATATCCAGGTAAGGATGGATCAGCTTTTCCTTGATATATTGCCAGATGATGCGGGTCATCTCGTCGCCGTCAAGCTCGACGACCGGATTTGCAACCTTGATCTTTGCCATGGATAGTCAGCCTCTATTTTGCTGGGTGTGGGAATGTCAGCATCGGTTTTCAGTGAGGGTTCGCGCCCCTATAGCATCGGGATCGCCGAACGCAAAGCTGCCGACCAGCCATGCCGTTATTTTAAGGCAGGATTGCCCATCAAAAGATCGCGCGTTATGACGGCGGCAATATCAGCAGGAACAAGAGATGGCCGGTACAGATAGACAACGCACGCTTATTGCCGAAGGCCCGGCAATTATTCTCGTTGAGCCGCAATTGCCCGAGAACATCGGCATGGTGGCGCGCGCCATGGCCAATTTTGGCCTGGCGGAACTGCGGCTCGTCAAGCCGCGCGAGGAATTCCCCAACGAGAAGGCGCGCTCCGCGGCGAGCAGGGCGGACCACATCATTGATGCGGCGCAGGTTTTCGAGGATCTGCCATCCGCCATCAAGGATCTGAATTTCGTCTATGCGACGACGGCGCGCGAGCGCGATGCGTTCAAGCAGGTGCGGGGGCCGGTGGAGGCGGGCGTCGTGCTGCGCCAGCGCTTCAACAGTGGCGAGCGTACCGGAATTCTTTTCGGGCGCGAGCGGATCGGCCTCAATAATGACGAAGTCAGCCTTGCCGATGAATTGGTGACGTTTCCGGTAAATCCGGCATTCTCGTCACTCAACATTGCCCAGGCGGTCCTGCTCATGTCCTATGAATGGATGAAATCCGGCCTCGAGAAACATACCGATACCGCCTTTCGCGGCCCCGAGCTTGCGCCGGCGCCAAAGGATCAATTGCAGGGCTTCTTCAACCATCTGGAGGAAGCGCTGCAGGCGAGGGGATATTTCCGGCCGATGGCCCGCAAGGAGATCATGGTCAATAATCTGCGCGGCGTCCTCACCCGGCCGGGTTTTTCGGATTCGGAGCTGAAGCTCCTGCGCGGCGTCCTTGTGTCTCTCGACTTCTTCAGCCCCGATACGCCGCGCGGCGCCGGAGCGCCGGAAGGGCGCAAGCGGGCAAAGCCGATCGATGAGCCGGCAAATGAAAGGCCGACGGACGATGAATGAGCGGGTTGCCGACCGGCCGATCCTTGTCTTCGACAGCGGCATTGGCGGCCTTACCGTTCTGCGCGAGGCGAGGGTGCTGATGCCAGATCGACGCTTCGTCTATATCGCGGATGATGCCGGCTTTCCCTACGGCGATTGGGAGGAGGCGGCTTTGTGCCAGCGCATCGTTGAACTCTTCGGTGGACTGATCGCGAAATACGACCCCGAAATCGCAATCATCGCCTGCAATACTGCATCGACGCTCGTGCTCGACGATCTGCGCAGAGCCTATCCGGGCGTCCCCTTTGTCGGCACGGTACCGGCCATCAAGCCGGCGGCCGAGCGGACTTCGTCTGGCCTCGTCAGCGTTCTTGCAACACCCGGAACGGTTCGGCGCGCCTATACACGTGACCTTATCCAGTCGTTTGCCTCGCAATGCCATGTGCGTCTTGTCGGCAGCCAGAGCCTCGCCCGCCTGGCCGAAGCTCATATTCGCGGGGAATTTGTCGATGATGCCGAAATCAGGCAGGAGATTGCTCCCTGCTTCTACGAACGGGACGGCAAGCGGACGGACATCGTCGTCCTTGCATGCACCCATTATCCGTTCCTCGCCAACGTCTTTCGCCGGCTCGCTCCCTGGCCGGTCGATTGGCTCGATCCCGCAGAGGCCATTGCTCGCCGTGGTCTTTCATTGCTCAAGGTCGACGGTACCGGCGAAGAACCCGAACACGGCGACGATTTTGCCGTGTTCACATCGGGCAATCCAGATTTCTCCACGCGCCGCCTGATGCAGGGGTTCGGTCTCGACACCAATCTTGGATTGCAGTTGGTTTCGGACGGCAACTCCGCCACTTTCGCCTAAAGCATAGGCCATGTTGCGTGGCGTTGAAAAAACGGGCGTGTTGAACTTTCGAATAATTGACCAGGCGTTACTGCGCTTCTAGGCTCGCATTTTATCGAGTTGCCATTGGTGATACCATTTGGGCGAAACAATAAACCGCGCCCATCTATTGCATTGGACTGGGAGTATTTTATGCGATTTGTCGAACTTCTATCGGGGACGATGTTGGCAATTGCCGCCAGCATCCTATTCTTGTCGCCTGCGAGTGCGGGCGAGAAATTGGGCTTCCCACCGCCCGACCCGCCCGGCACGGTGCGTACACCGATGACGCCGCAGAACATTCAGAAAGAACTCGATCAGCGGTTGAAGAGGCAGTTCGAGGCGGCGGCCGGCCCCTCGGGCCGCTTGACGGCACAACAGGCAAAGGATGCTGGTTGGGGCTTCATCGCCGACCACTTTGATGAAATCAGTCGAGGCAATGGCGATACGGTCGGTCTCAACGAAATCCAATCGTTCATGGATGCCCGCTCCCCCGTGGCGCGGACTGCGGAACCAAGCGTTGCCCCGAAGAAAAAAGGGAAAACCACCGAGCCACCAAAGCCGGTGGATAATTCGCCAATCCAGATCATCGAATAAACAGGGGCTGCCAATGAGGCGGCCCCTTCTCAATTCTCCCTCTGCCTGAAAATGGTGGCGATCAGATTGGAAGAGGTGGCGATCGAGTGTTTCATGCCGGACGGCATGACCTTCGCGACACCTTCCAGTTCCATCGGTCACTGCGCGCCGATCCTTCATTCGCAATATTCATAGCACCTGCGTGTGGCGGGATTTTTGACAGCGCGCCGCGCGCCGCCGCCGAGACTGCCGATCAGATACAACGCTTTCCAATATCGCCGAGGGCTTTCGTGAGCATTATTCTGGGACTCGTCCTCTCTCGCCAAGAAAATATCAAATCTTCAAAGCAGCGGCCGAGCGCCAAGGATCTCGCCCGCAAGTTTTGCCTGTTGGCGCGCAAGGAACCGACTTTGGGACCGCTGGCTGTCATCACTGCAGAGGGTGATGACGGCAAGGCGAGGTCAAGCTGCTCGATCTTGCCGACGGACGAGGATGTGCATTTCTACCAAGACAGCGCTCGGGTTAATTTCTCGGCGGCGACGGTGGCAACCGGCCCGGGTTATCATGATTATCTCGTGGCCTTGCTGGATGAACTGGTCGAACAGGAAAAACTTGTCGTCACGCAGGATAAGGAATTCAGCGACGACACCCGGTATTGGACGGACCGAAATTACGATGTCCTCCAGACTCACATGAGTGTTTATTTCAACTCGGTCTCGAAAGTCGTCGTCGAGCGCAGCAGCGCCAGCAAGCATGGCCCGCTGTCCCTTTCCCTGTCAGCACGCGAAGCGCTTGATGTTTTCAAGGATCGGATCATGACAGTTCGCGGGCCCCGCGACGTGGATTTCTTCGGTTTCAAGGGTGAGGCTGCCAACTTTTTTCCCTGGTGGGATTTCGGCTTGCCCGCGCGGGCGGCATTTGGACTGGCCGAGGCGATGTTGTGGCGCTCGTTCCCCTGGCGTGGCCCGATCGACCAGTATGAAGCGCTTTTCATTCACGTGCTCTCGGAACTCATCAAGATCGCAAGGGAAGAACCACGCCTCGAAACAGACAAGAAGTTGAATGTCGCCGCCTTTGAGGCTGCGAGCCGGTCGAAGACGTGGCCGAGGCCGCCCGGCATGGGCTATCTGCGCTATCCACGGCCGCAACCCTTTGGCGATAATTGGTGGATAACGCTGCCCGGACATTTCATTCTGGGCTGGGACGATCGTTTCAAACAGAATGTGTTCAAGAGTATCGGCTGCATCGTCGTGCCGGCCGCGACGACCATCGAACATGATGACCGCCGCCCGCCGGAAGGGTTTACCGGCAAGCTCGACGTTTCAGTCGTCAAGGACACGCTCAGCTTTTACGGCCTATGGAACGACAACAAACTGGAAAACGGCAAGACCGATCAGTGGCTCGAGGGCTGCGCCGTTGCGAGCGACGGTGTGACCTACCTTTTTATCCTGATGGACGACCCCGGTTTAAAGCAATGGGCGGTTGATACGCTGCTGTCGATCGAGCATCGCTGAACCAACCTCCTCAAGATGGCTTCGCGCCACCAAGCTCCTTGCGGATGACCGGTGCGACTTCGGTCCCGTAGAGTTCGATGGCCTTCAAGGTGTTGGTGTGCGGCAGGCTGCCGAGATCGATCTGCAGCATGAAGCGGTCATGCCTGAAATAGGTATGCTGCAGCATGATCTTGTCGATCACTTCCTGAGGCGAGCCGACAAGTAAGGCACCGCGTATGGTGCGGCCGGCTTCATACTGGGCGCGATTGCTCGGCGGCCAGCCGCGTTCGCGGCCGATCTTGTTCATCACGACTTCATAGGACGGCCAGTACTCGTCGGAGGCAGCCTGCGATGTCGCAGCAACATAACCGTGCGAGTTGATGCTGACCTTGAGCTTGTCCGGGGAATGGCCGGCCTTGGCTCCTGCCTCGCGGTAAAGTTCGACCAGCGGCGCAAAACGATGCGGCTCGCCGCCGATGATAGCGACGGCAAGCGGGAGACCGAGCGTTCCCGCGCGGATGACCGATTGCGGCGTCCCGCCCACGGCAATCCACACGGGCAGGGGATTTTGCAATGGGCGCGGATAGACGCCGAGATCGTTCAGGGAAGCGCGCAAATTGCCCTTCCAGGTTATACGCTCGCTGTCCCGCAGCTTGAGCAGAAGGTCGAGTTTCTCGGCAAAAAGTTCGTCGTAGTCATTGAGATCATAGCCGAAGAGCGGAAAGGATTCGATGAAGGAGCCGCGGCCAGCCATGATCTCGGCGCGGCCGGAGGAAATCAGATCAAGCGTCGCATACTCCTGAAATACCCGCACCGGGTCATCGGAACTCAGCACCGTGACGGCACTCGTCAGGCGGATGTTCCGGGTGCGCGCCGCACCGGCGGCGAGAGCAACCGCCGGTGTCGAGATGACGAAGTCCGGCCGATGATGTTCGCCGATCCCGAAGATATCGAGCCCTACCTGGTCGGCCAGTTCCATCTCCTCGAGGAGATTCTGCATGCGCTGGTGCGCGCTGATGGCGACGCCGGTTGCAGGATCCGGACTCATCCCGACAAATGTATAAAGACCAAGTTCCATTTTTGACGCCTCGTTCAAACCTTGTCGCACAGGTAAGCACAGAAAGTGGTTCTGTGAAGAACGCACATCACGGTGTCCGAGGCACAAAAAGGATACTGGCGGGGCGCGTGGCGCCTGAAAGCAACGCCACGCACTTCGCGTGCGGTCAATAGCCGACGGTAAAGCGCTCCTGCGCATGCGCCGGCTTTTCAGCCTCGTCGACAATAGCGACTGCCAGGTCGCTGGTGCTGATCGTGCTCTTGCCGTCAGCGCCAAAGACAGGCTCGTCCTTGCCTTGGCGGTATTTGCCGGTCCGCTCGCCGGGAACAAGCGCGAAGGGCGGCGAGAGGAAGGTCCAATCAAGTGCGGTTTCGCTGCCAAGATCCTCGAGCGCCTGGCGTGCACCCAAAGCGCCTTCCTTGTACTCTGCCGGGAACGCCGCGCCATCGACGAACTGGGAACCATCTGGCGCACGCAGGCTGCCGGCGCCGCCGACCACGATCAGGCGCTTGATACCAGCCTGTTTGGTCGCTTCGGTGATCGATTTGCTGCCAGCGATATGGATGGCCTTGATATCGGGATTGTCCCAGCCGGGGTTATAGGCCGATATGACGATGTCGTTTCCCTTCAGCTTGGCTGCGAGATCGGCGGTGTTGAGCGCGTCCGCTTCCACAGCCTTGATGCCATCGCGCTTCTCTACCTTGTCGACGTTGCGTACCAGCGCCGTCACGTCATGACCGCGCGACGAAGCCTCTTTCAGGATCTGCGTGCCGACGAAACCGGTGGCGCCAATCAATGCGATTTTCATGGGATGCTCCTTTGATGCGGGTACGCATCGTTTTGTAGTTACGAATGATAACTACCTATGCTAGGAAACATGCCTTGGGAAGAACGCACTTTTTCCGTTTCAGGGCACATCCAGGTAACCACCTGCCACAGCAAGGACATCGAGCGCATGAGCATTCACGCCAAAACCGAAGGCAAGACGCCGCTTCTCGCTTCCATGGCGGCAATGGAATCGGACGGCAGCGGCTCATGTCCGATGCGCGAGGTGCTCGATATTATCGGCGATTCGTGGAGCCTGCTTACGATCATCAATCTCCAGGCGGGACCGCGCCGCTTCAATGTGCTGCGGCGAATGATCGAGGGTATTTCGCAGCGAATGCTGACGGTAACGTTGCGTTCGCTCGAGCGCGAAGGGCTTGTGTTGCGGACGGTCAAGCCGACCTCGCCTCCGGAAGTTAGCTACGCGCTTACGCCGATGGGCCATTCGATTGCGGTGCCGATCGGCGCGCTTGGCGAATGGGCGGTAAAAAACCGTGACAGTCTCAGGGACGCACGCAAGGTGTTCGACGCGGCGCCAATCGGCTGACACACGGCAATCTGCTGCGTCAAGTGTGAAGTTGGCACGGCCGCCGGAACCATCCAATCATATGAACGTTTAAGGCAGCCCTCGGGATTTTCCGGGGAATGGTTCATTGAGGCGCTTCATGTGCCGATAGTGATTTCATTAAGATCAACGGAGAAAGACAATTATGGTACGATTCATTCCGGCGCTCATTGTGGCGGCGACCGCCCTTTCCGGTGGCACCATGGCAGCTACTGCCAAGACGACGAAAGCCGAAACACCAGCGAAAGCAACCCATATCGGAATCCTGTCGTGCCAGGTCGATGGCGGCGTCGGGTTGGTTTTCGGGTCGAATAAGGCGATCAACTGTGCCTACAAGCATCGCGACGGTTCGGTTGAAAATTACAAGGGCCGTCTCGGTAAACTTGGCCTTGACCTCGGTATAACGCAGAAATCGTATCTGAGCTGGACCGTGGTGACGACAGCTGACAACAAGCCGGGTGCCAATGCGCTTGCCGGCAAGTATGTCGGCGTGTCGGCGGGTGCTTCCGTCGGGCTCGGCCTTGGCGCCAACGCGCTTATCGGCGGATCCAACAAGAATATCGGCCTGCAGCCGTTCAGCACCGAAGGAACGCAGGGTTTCAACGTTGCTGTCGGTGTCAGCAGTCTGTCGCTCGAGCCCGTACAAGCAGTCAAGCCGGTCAAGAAGCAAAAGCATCGCAGCTAACAGATTAGCCAGAGGCGACGAAGGGGGCCCGCCTGCCCCCTTCATACTTTCCAAGTCAGCAGAAACGTTCGGCGGGGAACCGAGCCATGGCGCTTGCGTTTCTTTCCTTGTGCAACCACCCACAGGGAGAAATCCGATGCCCGCAAAATCCCAAGCCCAGCAAAAGGCCGCTGGTGCTGCGCTTTCGGCCAAGCGCGGAGAAACCAAGAAGAGCGAACTCCAGGGTGCCTCGAAGAGCATGTATGACTCGATGAGCGAAAAGCAGCTGGAGGAATTTGCCGAAACCAAGCGCAAGGGCCTGCCGAAAAAGAAAACCAGCGAGTGATTGATCGAGGCGCGCCTTTACTGACAGATGCGCGCCTCGCACTTCTTTCCGTGACAGCCCTGATCGAGGTGCAGGTTGCCCTGGTGTGCGGCATCGCCGTTGGGGCCGATGACCGTCATAAAGCGGTCGCAGCTTGCCTTGTGCAAGGCGCGCCAGAACGTCTGTTCCTCAGGCGAACCCTTCCAGCCTGAACCGAGTTCCGTCTTCTTCCCATTCTTGAATTTGAACGCGACGATATCGAGGGCGTTGGCAAAGGCATGCTCCGACACACGGCCCTTGTGCCCGTTGTTTACCTTGCGGCACTGATAGTCTGAGCCGGTGGTGATGCTTTCGATTTCCGCTCCGAAATCCTTCTGTGCTTCCGTCTGCACCTCGACGATCCAATTGGCCAGTGAACCGGCCATGGCGCAGTTGGTGGTAATAGCGGCGGCAAATTTCACCGGAGTATCCTTGCCGATCGCCGTAATCTTCAAAGGGGAACGTTCGCCGCAGATGCCCTCCGACAATGGCGGAATGAGTGAGCCCTCGACTTCGCCGTTCATCAACGCTGGACAGGCGTTCTGATAGACACGCTCCGGTGAGATCGAAGGATCGACCTTTTCGACATTCTCTTCCTGATCGCCTTTCTCGGTGTTTTTGCCGGCTTCTTCCGGTTTTGGGAGCGGATTGGGTCCCAATTGCTCGCCAGGCTTCACGTCAGGCTTTGACGCCTGTTCGGGCTTGTTTTCCCCGGCAGCAGGTTTTTGCGAAGGAACCGGCGTTTCAGGATCCGCTTTCTGGATTTCCTCCTTGGGCTTTTCTTCCGGTTTAGGCGTTTCGGTCGATTGTGCCGCCCGGGGATTGGATTCAGGGATCGGCGGTACGAAAGGCAGTGGCGCCGCCGTTGTGACCGCACGGGGCGGACGCCGGCGCCGTGCATCGGCGTCGTCGGACGTCGTGATGATCATTGTGCTTGCGATAAGGGCGGTGAAGGATAAAAGAAGTACGGACCTGCGAGAATGCTGCGAGAATAGGGTCATTATCGGCTCTACTCCTGTTGAGCGTCTAACCTAACGCCTCAACCGGGCCATGGGTTTCAAATAATGTGAGCCGCTGAAACAGGCGCGCCCCCGCTTGACATCCCTGGCCCTTCCCACTAGAAGCCACCCCAGCGCAGGGCCCAACGGCTCTGCGTTTCATTTGACGTGTCCCGTGAGTGATTTCGCAATGCGTGCGTGAATCATTCTGTCAGTCTTCACACAAAGGAGGCAGAGGAGGGCGCGTTTCCTTGAACCGGCGCGTGAGCTCCGGTTCGTATTTGTTGAAAGGAAATGCGATGAGCAAGCGCGAATCGTCCAAGTATAAAATTGACCGCCGTCTTGGCGAAAACATCTGGGGCCGTCCGAAGTCCCCGGTAAACCGCCGCGAATACGGCCCGGGCCAGCATGGCCAGCGCCGCAAGAGCAAGCTTTCCGACTTCGGTGTGCAGTTGCGCGCCAAGCAGAAGCTCAAGGGTTTCTACGGCGACATTTCGGAAAAGCAGTTCCGCAAGACCTATGAGGAAGCTGCACGCCGCAAGGGTGATACCGGCGAACAGCTGATCGGTTTGCTCGAGTCGCGTCTCGACGCGATCGTTTACCGCGCCAAGTTCGTTCCGACCATCTTCGCCGCGCGCCAGTTCGTCAACCACGGCCACGTCAACGTCAACGGCCGCCGCACGAACATCCAGTCCTACATCTGCAAGGCTGGCGACGTCATCGAAGTTCGCGAAAAGTCGAAGCAGCTCGTGATCGTTCTGGAATCGGTTCAGCTCGCTGAACGCGATGTTCCCGAATATCTCGAAGTCGATCACAACAAGATGGTTGCCAAGTACAGCCGCGTTCCGGCTTTCTCCGACGTGCCATACGCTGTACAGATGGAACCGAACCTGGTCGTCGAATTCTATTCGCGTTAATCAGTTCTGAATTTCAGAAAAAGCCGCCCGGAGAAATCTCGGCGGCTTTTTTTTCAACCGGAGTCCGGCCATGACCGACCTTCAGGCTATCGTCGACAGTGTCTATAGCGACCTTTCCGGCCGCATCGGCGAGGGCAAACTCGCCGATTACATTCCGGAACTCGCGACGGTGGACCCGAAACAGTTCGGCATCGCCATGATAACGGTTGACGGGAAGGTCCATGTTGCGGGCGATGCCGAAACCAACTTCTCCATACAAAGCATTTCCAAGGTGTTCACGCTGACGCTTGCGCTCGGCAAGATCGGCGACGGGCTGTGGAAGAGAGTCGGGCGTGAGCCTTCCGGCAACGCCTTCAATTCCATTGTCCAGCTTGAGCAGGAGAAGGGGAAGCCGCGCAATCCCTTCATCAATGCGGGTGCGATCGCGGTTGCGGACGTCGTTCTCGCCGGGCATCAACCGAGGGAGGCGATCGGGGAAATCGTGCAGTTCATTCGCCACGTCGCCGATGATGAAACTATAGCCATCGATGAGAACGTTGCGCGTTCCGAAACGCAGACCGGCTATCGCAATATCGCGCTCGCCAATTTCATGCGCGCTTTCGGCAATCTCAATCATCCCGTCGAGCATGTCCTCGGGGTCTATTTCCACCATTGCGCTATCGCCATGTCGTGCCGCCAGCTTGCCCATGCCGGGCTTTATCTCGCGTCGGCCGGCCGCAATCCGCTCAATGGCGGCAGCGTCGTTTCACCGGGCCGCGCGCGGCGCATCAACGCGCTGATGCTGATGTGCGGGCATTATGACGGCTCTGGCGATTTCGCCTATCGCGTCGGCCTGCCGGGCAAGAGCGGTGTCGGCGGCGGCATTCTTGCCGTGGCGCCGGGCAAAGCCTCGATGGCCGTCTGGTCGCCGGGACTGAACGAGAATGGCAACTCGCTGCTCGGGTCGGCCGCGCTCGAATTGCTCGCCCAGCGCACCGGCTGGTCCGTCTTCGGACAATGAAGGACTTGCCTTCGATGAGCCCGCGATGCAATTAAGGCGACGAACCGGATCGTAGCGGGATACTTCAATGACCATCCATGAGCTTGACCTCACCGACGCAAGCGGCTGCCATCCGATGTTTCTCGGCGTGCCGTCCTCCGTCGAGTTCAACAAGTTGCGCAAGCGGCTCCTGCGCCAAACGCGCCAGGCGCTCGAGGACTTCGCCATGGTCAAGCCCGGCGAGCGCTGGCTGATCGGACTTTCCGGCGGCAAGGACTCCTACGGGCTCCTGGCCTTGTTGCTCGACCTAAAATGGCGCGGTCTGCTGCCTGTCGAACTCCTCGCTTGCAATCTCGACCAGGGACAGCCGAATTTTCCCAAGCACATCCTGCCGGATTTCCTGAAAGCCAACGGTATCGAGCACCGCATCGAATATCAGGACACTTATTCGGTGGTCACGGACAAGATCGCCGAAAACCAGACCTATTGTTCGCTGTGCTCGCGCCTGCGCCGTGGGCACCTCTACCGCGTCGCCCGGGAAGAGGGTTGCGCTGCGCTGGTACTCGGCCATCACCGAGAGGACATTCTCGAAACCTTCTTCATGAACCTCTTCCACGGCGGACGGCTCGCAGCAATGCCGCCAAAGCTTCTCAACGACGAAGGCGACCTGATGGTGCTGCGGCCGTTGAGTTATTGCGCGGAAGATGATCTGGAAAAGTTTGCGGGCGCCATGCAGTTTCCGATCATTCCTTGCGATCTGTGCGGCAGCCAGGAGGGCCTGCAGCGCAATGCCATGAAGGCCATGCTGGCCGACATCGAAAGGCGCATGCCGGGCCGCAAGGAAACGATGATCCGCGCCCTCGCCAACACCCGGCCGAGCCATTTGCTCGACCGCAAGATCTTCGATTTTGCCGGGCTGGTGGCGGGTTGAAGGTGGATCCTCGGGTCAGGCCCGAGGATGACGGAGAGGGGAAGGGTTGCGGCAAGGTGCCATTCGGTCCGAGGGTGGAGGGGCGCGGGTAAAGGTGCCAGTCGGTCGGAGGATGAAGGGTCGCGGGTAAAGCTGCCCGTCTTTCGAACGGCAAGGATCAACCAGGCACCGAACGAACGCAGTCACGCACGCACGGACAGATGCCCAGCTACCTACCCAAAGACGCCCTCGCTTAACTACTCACCCACTCACTACTCAGTTACGAATAGCTGTCGTAGCTCGCGTTGTCGGACTCCATCAGGCGGCGCAACACCGACAGACCCTGGCCGAGCTCCTGACGGGTCGTCGGGACGGTCAGGCCGACGCGAACACGGTGAAACACCTTTTCGCTGCGTCCGGCCTTGAACTCGTCCTCGTCGTCAATCATCACGCCCTCATTGAGCGCGGCATTTTTGAACGTGCCGGAGAGCCATGGATCAGGCAGTTTCATCCACAGGAACGGAGAATGCGGCTGCGACGCGAATTCCATACCGGTGAAGACGGAGCGCGCCAAAGCCTCGCGTGCGTTCACTTCGGCACATACCTCGTTGCGGATGGTGTCAGCTTCGCCGGTATTGACCAGTTGTGCGCTGAGTTCCATCATCATGAAGGGAACGCCGCCGCTGACCATCTTGTGGGCCGTGAGGACGCGGGCTGAGAGGTGAGGCGGGCAGGCGACCCAGCCGCTGCGAATGCCGGCGGCCACGGATTTCGACAGCCCGCCGATGTGAAATGTCCGCTCCGGCGCGAGTTCGGCAAGTTTGACATGATCGTGGCGGGTGAGCGAACCGTAGATCTCGTCTTCGATTAGCCAGACGTTGTAGCGCCGCGCAATATCGACAATTGCGCGCCGGTCGTCTTCCGGCATGGTGGCGGCCGTTGGATTGTGCAGCGAAGGCATCAGGAAGACGAGCTTCGGGTGCTGCTGGGCGCAATGCCGTTCGAAATCGCCAGGGGTGAGCGAGCCGCTCTCAGTCTGTATGATGATGCTTCGCCGTCCCATGAGGTTGGCGCTGCGGGCAGCCGAGCAATAGGTCAGTTCCTCGAAAGCGATGCGGTCGCCTGGAACCGTTACAGCGGCGATGATTGCGAGAATCGCGGAGTGAGCGCCGAGGGTCGGGACAATCGACGCGGGCTCCGGTGCCCATCCAGCTGCTGAAAGCCAACGGCTGCCGGCTACCTGCCAGGAGGCGGGCAGGGTGCGGGAGTAGCTTGCGATCTCAGAGGGATATTGCTTGGTGATGCCAGCCAGCAACCTTGCCATCGCTTCCGATTGGCCGACGTCGATGGCGGCCGTACTATCGAGCCGTATTCTGCCAGGTTCGACCGCCTGGTTGCGCGTGCCGCCAAACGTCTCGGTGCGCGGGGAGGGCTGTTCAAGCACCGGTTCCCTGCGCTCGGTGACATATGTCCCACGACCGACTTCGCCGCTGACGAGGCCTCGTTCCCGAATGAGATTGTAAGCACGGCCGACGGTGCCAATCGTGACACCGATATCGAAGGCAAGGTTGCGCTGCGGCGGAAGCTTCGTGCCGGGGGCGAGCACGCCTTCGGCAATATCGGATTCAATACGCTCGGCCAACTGCAAATAAAGCGGGCCTTTGCCAGGTTCAAGATTCGGAAGCCAATTTGTCATGGTGACAATTAATATATTGCGCTTCCAATTGAGTCAATACATAGAGACAATCATTCAAAATAAGAGTCAATGATCGGCTTAAAGGAGCCAATGATGAGCACAATAGAGACAATAGGCGCGGATTGCGCTGGCACGAGCGAAATTTGTCGGTCATCGACACCCTCGCGGACCGTGACAATTGTTGCGCTCGTCAATTGGTTCGGTCGCGCAATGCTGAAGCGGCGCACGCGCATGCATCTCAGCGAACTGAGCAACGAATTACTCGAAGACATTGGCATTGCACCTGCCGAAGCGCGGCGCGAGGTCAAGCGCTTCTTCTGGGATTGATGCAACGTGCGGGCGCCGCGCGCTCTTGTGCGGCGCGGCACAGATAACGAGGTATCATGCAAGTGATGACACATGGAGGCAGTAATGGGTACGACCTATATCGATCCCGCCAGGCCCGTTCATCCAGGCTTGGCAGTACATGCGCACAGCAATCGTTTCGGCCGTCTATTCGGCTGGGTGGGAAATGCAATCGACCGGCGGCGGTCGCGGCTTGAGCTTGGCTCCCTCGGCGAAGACGGGCTTAAGGACCTCGGCCTGACGCGCGATCACATCGAAGCCGATCTCGGTAACTACTTCTCGGGATAAACCTCGCCGTTATCGGTGCTTCCGTCGTTATCTTCGGGCTGTAGGTCCGAGGACCCACCTGAAAACCATGTCGCGGTATATTCACCGCCCTTTCCGTCATCCACGAGCCCTTGGCCCGAATCCACCTGGAAGCTGTTGACCGTCGAAAGGAAAAATGGGTCCTCGGGTCAAGGGCCCGAGGATGACGGTGGAGAGGGAGGCACGTGCATGACGGTGGAGAGGGAGGCACGTGCATGACGGCGGAGAAGGAGGCGCGTGCATGACGGTGGAGAGGGAGGCGCGGGCAACGCGACGATGACGGCGACTCTAACCGCTGGCTGCGCAGGACGATTGTCCGCTCGCCCAGCGGCGAACGTCTGCTGCGATGCGATTGCCTGAAGAATGCATCATCAGCGGACCAAACGCCTCGACCTTTGCAGGGTTGCCCTCGGCATGAACGACAAGCAAAGGCCGTCCGCCGGGATTGCTCGCCGGTACGACGAGGATGCGTGGCCTTCCCGAATAGGAATCGAGTTCGGGAGCGAGACGGTAGGGCTTGAACGTTGCATCGCCGGACTTGAACCAGCAGGCATTGGCGGCGAGCGCGACCCTTTCCATCGTCGGCAGCGCCGCCTTCTCAGAATTGAAGGCAAGGCTGCCCGGTCCAGGCTTGCTCTTGGATTGGCATCCAGCGAGTGCAGCGAGCGAAATCATCAGGGCAATACCGATCGACGGCGTCTTCATGCGGTGTTCTCCACGACTGCGCCACTTCGCGTGGGCACAGAGGACATCTATGCATAAGCTGTCCGGAACCGCTGTTCGGCACCGGGATTATGCGGGAAAGGGGATCAGGCGGTTTCGAGCTCCCCGAGGAATATTTTGAGGCCGTCCACCATCTCGTACCAGACCAGCGATAGCACCGGATCCTGAACAATCCGTTGCTCCAGTGCGTCGAACCTCGGGTAGGGAGCGAGCAGGTCGGGCCGGTCTGCCAATTGGCGGAAGGGGTTCATGACGAATCGGGTCGGCGTCAGCCATGCATCGGCGAGCGTCATCTCTTCACCGAGCGCATAAGGTCCATGGCCGAGCCGGTTTTCAACTTCCGCAAGACCGATTTCCATCTGCTTGAACAATTTGCTGATGCGCGCTTCGTCCTTCGACTTCATGAACAGCAGTTCAAGGAGTTCCATGGTGGGTGCGAGCACTTCAAGCTCCGCCGCGCGCGCCAGCATCCGCACAATAGCGCGGTCGCGCGAGTCGGCCGGCAAAAGCGGCGGTTCGGGAAAATGCTCTTCCAGATACTCGGCAATGACGGTGGCTTCGATCACCGTAAGGCCAGAGCCGGTAATCAGGACCGGGATTCGGTTGAAGGGCGAAATCGCCCGGAATTCCTCCGGAATCGGCGAGCCAGGCGGCGGAGCAACGATCTTGATCGGCGCCTGCTTGTAATAGGCAATGCAACGGATGATGGAGGAGTAGGGAGATAGCGGCCGGGAATATAGCTTCATTGAACGTTCCTCCATTTGAGCCGGCTATTTCTGTGATTTGCCGGGCTCCTGCAGGAGCCTAACGAAATGGCGGGCGATATCAAGGACGACCAAACGGATTGGTGATTGTCAGGCGATCTATGGTCATTCCATCCCCCATATCTTCGGACCAGAGCACCGAACTGCCGCTGTTGATAGCGCAAGCGACAACAGGGGAGTCGAAGAGCTGAAGATTATAACGACGCGCAATCCTGGTCGCAGCATCGTGCATGGCTACATCGAGTGACACGACTGTGGGGCACAGACGGCGATAAGTGAAAGCGCCTCCTCGGTTTCTGTCCAATCCATGTCCAGAGCTTGCGGCGGGCGACATTCGTGAACCCGTTCAGAATCTGGACGCTGATGACGCAGCCTTTGCTCAGAAGTTCTTGAGCGCGCCGCCCTTTCGGATCGTCGGTGAACGCATAAACAAGAACATTGGTATCCAGGAACTCAACGGGCATTCGCGTCGTCGCGATCGAACTTCCAATCAGGTGGGAGCTTCTTCTGGAAGATGCGGATGCGCTCGAGCGCCCGTTCACGGGTTTGATCGGAAGATACTTCGAAGG
The DNA here is from genome assembly GCF_009647635.1 of Phyllobacterium sp. SYP-B3895. Taxonomy (NCBI): domain Bacteria; kingdom Pseudomonadati; phylum Pseudomonadota; class Alphaproteobacteria; order Hyphomicrobiales; family Phyllobacteriaceae; genus Phyllobacterium; species Phyllobacterium sp. SYP-B3895. The sequence continues at coordinate 794,926 of NZ_WJIG01000003.1, forward strand.
TGCGATCACCCGCTATGCGTATCTCGATTTCGCTGCCCTCCTGAAGTTCGAGAGCATCGACAACGGAGGCTGGAAGGCGAATTGCCAGACTGTTGCCCCACTTTGCTACACGCATATGACCCGACCCCGCTGGATATAGGTCGATTGTATATCCGGCAGAGGGTTCGTCAATAATTGCTAGGCAGCCACTCCGAGGATACCGGCAAAAAGGGCGCGTCCGTCAGTGCCGCCATGCGCAGCTTCGATAAGGTTTTCCGGATGGGGCATGAGACCGAGCACATTGCCCGCTTCGTTGACGACCCCGGCAATATCGTTGATTGAGCCGTTGGGATTGGTGCCCTCGGCGTAGCGGAAGACAACCTGGCCGTTGCCTTCTAGACGGGCAAGCGTTTCCGCATCGGCAAAATAGTTGCCGTCATGATGGGCGACGGGGGTGCGGATGATCTGGCCCTGCGAATAGCCGCGCGTAAATGCGGTATTGGCATTGGTGACTTCAAGCTTCACCTGGCGGCAAACGAATTTCAGCGACGCATTGCGCATCAGCGCACCAGGCAGGAGGCCAGCCTCGACGAGTATCTGGAAGCCGTTGCAAACGCCCATGACCATGACGCCCTTGTTCGCCTTCTCGCGGATTGCCTGCATGACCGGCATGCGCGCCGCAATCGCGCCGCAGCGCAGATAATCGCCATAGGAGAACCCGCCAGGAATGACGATAAGGTCGACATCGGGGATCTCGGTGTCCGTCTGCCACACCGTTTCGGGCGCGACGCCGGAGACGTCGGTCAAGGCCGCGATCATGTCGCGGTCACGATTGAGGCCGGGGAGAAGAACGACTGCTGATTTCATGGGTGTGGTTCAAACCTTGCTTGTGCTTCCGCGAGTTCCCGAAGTTCGAGACGGTTTTCGATGCGATCGAGACGGTCTTCATGCTGATGAAGCATGGTATAGACATTGTTGATGTCGCTTTGACAGGCCTGGATCAGAAGACGAATAGCGCTTGTTTCGTGCCGCAAGTCCCGAATGCTGGCGTCGGCCTTGTCGACCCGCTGATGAAAACGACGCAGAAGCTCGTGCACGAAATCCTGTGTTGCGTCAGCCATGTGCAACCATCTCGGCGTTTTGGAAACGATTGCCAAACAGTTTTTGCTTCAGCGCGTCGTTGCGGGCTTGTCCCTCGGCGAGCACTTTGCGGGTCTCGCGCATTTCAAAGGTCAATCCCTGCATTTCTTCAACGAGTTCCTGCAAGCGCCGGTCGAGTTCAAGCAGTTCCAAATAGATCTTCTCGGTCGTGGCAGCGTCCATGGCGAATCCTCAAAAGTGATCAATCAATCGCCACACTATAATCTTCGATCACCGTATTTGCGAGAAGCTTCTCGCACATCGCCTTGAGGTTGGCCTCGGCCGCGGCGCGGTCGGACGTTTTGAGTTCGACGTCGAACACCTTACCCTGGCGCACGGAACCAACGCCATCGAAACCGAGACTGCCCAATGCGCCGACAATTGCCTTGCCCTGCGGATCGAGAACGCCATTCTTCAGGGTTACAGTGACACGTGCCTTCATCGACTTGTCTTCTCCGAGCTGATTGGATGAGTGCTTACTTGACCAGAACCGGTCCCGCGGGGCGGGTCGGCTCGTTTTCATTCATGATGCCGAGACGGCGCGCGACTTCCTGGTAGGCTTCGATAAGCCCGCCCATGTCGCGGCGGAAACGGTCCTTGTCGAGTTTCTCGGCGGTCTGGCTGTCCCAGAGCCGCGCCGAATCCGGCGAGAATTCGTCGGCGAGAACGATCCGCATGAGATCGCCTTCGTAGAGACGTCCGCATTCGATCTTGAAATCGACGAGCTGGATGCCGACGCCGAGGAAAAGGCCGCTCAGGAAATCATTGACGCGGATGGCAAGCGCCATGATGTCGTCGATCTCCTGCGGTGCAGCCCAGCCGAACGCCGTGATGTGCTCTTCCGAAACCATAGGATCGTCGAGCTCGTCATTCTTGTAGTAGAACTCGATGATCGACCGTGGAAGGACGGTGCCTTCCTCGATGCCGAGGCGCTTGGCCAGCGAACCGGCGGCGATATTGCGCACGACGACCTGGAGCGGAATGATCTCCACTTCCTTGATCAATTGTTCGCGCATGTTGAGCCGGCGGATGAAATGCGTCGGGATGCCCATGCGGTTGAGCTGGCTGAAGATATACTCGGAAATACGGTTGTTGAGGACGCCCTTGCCGTCGATCACTTCCGATTTCTTGGGATGCAGCACGGTGGTGTCGTCTTTGAAGTGCTGGACGAGTGTGCCTGGCTCTGGTCCTTCATAAAGGATTTTGGCTTTGCCTTCGTAGACACGGCGGCGACGGTTCATTGCAAATCTCGGTATTGGAGTTATCGGTCGGCCCCGGTTCTTAGCAGCGCCGTCATGTTGGCGCGCTAACTATCGTAAAAGCAAGCATTCTACAATGATCCTTTGTTAAGGTGCGCTGATTTGTGGAATATAGGTGCTCCATGAACGATCTACGACAAATTGATTCCAGCGGTTCATTTCGGTCTTTCGATTTCGTGCAGAATGGCTATATGAACCAGGAAGCGAAAACATTGGGGAACTGCCTGAAAAACGCCCAAGGCCCGGATGTAGTTTAAGCATTGAACCAACCGATCATATTGCGGGAGCAACTGAGGATGACAATGGAAGATCGCAAAAACGCCTTTGAAAACAAGTATGCGCATGACGCAGAACTGCGTTTCAGGGCGGAGGCCCGCCGTAACAAGCTCCTCGGTCAATGGGCGGCCGAAAAGCTTGGCAAGAGCGGTGACGAAGCGGATGCCTATGTAAAGGAAGTCATCAAGGCGGATTTCCAGGAAGCTGGTGACGACGATGTCTTCCGCAAGATCCGCGCTGATTTCGATACGGCAGGTATCGACACGTCCGACCATCGTATCCGCCGCACCATGGAAGAACTGATGGTCGAGGCGATCCGCCAGATCGAAGGTTCCTGATCCGAGCTTTATGAACGCAAAAGCCCGGCCACAGCGCCGGGCTTTTTTTATGGCGGCGACTTGACCCGCCGTGGCGGCGTTTCCCATACTCCGGCGCGAAATCGAAGAAGGATAAGAAACATGTCATTTGCGTCGCGCCTGAGGGCTGGGGAGACACTCTATTCCGGCTGGTCGAGCGTGACCGACCCACTGGTCATGGAAGCCTTGTGCCGGACCCCGCTCGATGCGGTGCTTCTCGACATGCAGCACGGCGCCCACGACACGGCGAGCGTCGTTGCGCTGACCGGCGTCCTGCGTGCAACCCAGAAACCGGCATTGGTGCGTATCCCGGTTGGACGCTTCGATATGGCGAGCCGCGCGCTCGACATCGGGGTCGATGCCGTGGTGGCGCCGATGATCAACAGCGTCGAGGATGCGCGGCTTTTTGCTGCTTCGATGAAATATCCGCCGCTGGGCGAACGGTCGTGGGGACAATTGCGCGGTCGGCCCGCGAGCTATGGGGCGGGCGGCTCCGGCGCCTATCTGCGCGAGTCCAACGAGTCGACGCTGGCCTTTGCAATGATAGAAACCATCGCCGCCTACGAGGTATTGGACGACATTCTGGGCGTCGAAGGCATCGACGGCATTTTCGTCGGCCCGTCGGATTTTTCCATCGCCTGGAGCAAGGGCGCCGAGGTCAATGCAGCTTCGGACGCAATCATCGAGCCACTGACAAAAATTGCCGCGAGGACCAAGGCTGCCGGCAAATTCGCCGCGATCTATGCGGCGAACGCCGACATGGCCAATCGCTTCAGTGCGCTCGGCTATACTTACCTGGCGCTTGCCGTTGATACGGGCTACCTGACACTCGGCGTGCAAAGCATCCTTGACGGGCTGAACAAACCCTAAAGCCGCGACAGGAACTGCGCAAAGACCATGGAGCCTTCCGGCCAGGGGCCATGGCCGGATTCGGCGTTGAGGTGGCCGGATTCGCCGGCATCGATGAAAAGCGATCCCCAGGCGGCGGCAAGGTCTTCGGCGACCGCATAGTCGCAATAATGATCGTTGCGGCTGGCAACGACAATCGAAGGAAAGGTGAAGGGTTCGCGCGGGTAGGGGCCGAACGTCATCAGGTGCTTTGGCCGAATCTTCGGGTTCGAAACGTCGGGCGGGGTGACGAGAAAGGCGCCGTTCACCTTGGCGCCGATCTCCGGAATTGCATGGACGAACGTCGGAACGCCAAGCGAATGGGCGACGATCACCACGGGTTTTGTCGCCGCATTGACCGCCTTGACGACCGCGGCCACCCAGTCCTCGCGCACCGGTTTCGTCCACTCCGCCTGCTCGACGCGGCGCGCCGTGGATAGCTTGGCTTCCCAGCGGGTCTGCCAGTGATCGGGGCCGGAATTGGTGTAACCGGGAACGATGAGAATATCGACGTCTTTGACTTTCATGCGGCGTATTTAGGAGAATCACTTCGGGATCGCAACATTGCGCAAGTGTAGCACCTCCGCAAAATCTCAGGAATGATGGCGCCGCCGCTTCACCTCACCGGGCTCGCATGGTTAGTAAACAATCATGCCTTTTAAGTTCATTATTTGTGAACAAGCTGTTCGCTGCTTTCGGCTTGTATCAAACGCCGATAAATCCGACCTTACTGGGAACGAGATTTTTTCGAGGAAAGCATGGCGATCACACGCCGGGAACTGGTTGGCGGGTCTATTGCTTTCGTCGCAACAGCGGGAATTGCCCGCGCGGAGACGAGAATGGAAAACACATCCTTTGCGGCAACGGCGCCGGTCCACGTGTCGAAGGTCGGCATCAAGGCCAAGGACGCCGACGCGCTGGCGAAATATTACCAGGAGGTTGTGGGCCTGCGCGAGATTTCGCGCAAAGGTCAATCGGTCACTCTCGGAGCGGGGGAAACGCCCTTGCTTGAGATCGAGCAGGCAGATGCGGTGCGCGCGGACGATCCGCACAGCGCCGGACTTTACCACACCGCATTCCTCTTACCCGCCCGCGCTGATCTTGCGCGCTGGGCCAAGCGCGCCATCGAAAAGCGCACGCCTATCGTTGGTGCTTCGGATCATCTCGTCAGCGAGGCGATCTACCTGACCGATCCCGAAGGCAACGGCATCGAGATCTATGCGGATCGCCCGCATGAGAGCTGGACCTGGAACGGTTCGTCGGTGGCGATGGGCACAGAGGCACTCAATGTCGGCAGCCTGGTTGCGGAACCCGGGAGCGAGACGCCCTGGTCGTCGGCCCCAGACGGCACAATGGTTGGACACCTGCATTTGCGCGTCGGCAATGCCAAGGACGCGGAGGCATGGTGGCACAAGGAGCTTGGTCTCGAAACAGTGGCAGGCTTCGGCGGCAGCGCCGTATTCATGTCGACGGGCGGCTACCACCACCACGTCGCGGCAAATTCATGGCAAAGCCGCGGCGCGGGGCGGCGGGACAATGACCGCTCCGGGCTTGCCTGGGCGGAATTCAACTCGGCTACGGCAAATGACGAACGCGAAATCGTCGATCCCTGGGGCAATGTGATCCGCATCGTTCCCGCGAAACGCGGCTGATCGCCGATACTTTGGCAACGCTCGGCTTTAAGGTCGAGCGTTTGCTACATCAGCTACCGAACACGCGCTTGAAGATCGTATCGACATGTTTGGTATGGTAGCCGAGGTCGAACTTCTCGCGGATTGTCTCTTCGGGCAGGGCCGCACGCACGTCCGCATCGGCCAGAAGTTCTTCGAGGAAATCCTTGCCCTGCTCCCACACCTTCATGGCGTTGCGCTGCACCAGACGGTAGGAATCCTCACGCGACACGCCGGCCTGGGTGAGGGCGAGCAGCACGCGCTGCGAGTGGATGAGGCCCCGGAACTTGTTCATGTTCTTGAGCATGTTGTCCGGGTAGACGAGAAGCTTCTCGATGACGCCGGTGAGACGGGCCAGTGCGAAGTCGAGCGTAATTGTCGCGTCCGGACCGATCATGCGCTCGACGGACGAATGCGAGATGTCGCGTTCGTGCCAAAGTGCAACATTTTCCATCGCCGGCAGGGCGAAGGCGCGGACCATGCGGGCAAGGCCGGTCATGTTCTCGGTGAGGACTGGATTGCGCTTGTGCGGCATGGCCGAAGAGCCCTTCTGGCCGGGAGAGAAATACTCTTCGGCTTCGAGGACTTCGGTGCGCTGCAGGTGGCGGATTTCAACGGACAGCCGTTCGATTGACGAAGCGATGACGCCAAGGGTGGCGAAGTACATGGCGTGGCGGTCGCGCGGAATGACCTGTGTCGAAACCGGTTCCGGCTGCATTCCCAATGCCTTGGCCACATGTTCTTCAACGTATGGATCGATATTGGCAAATGTCCCGACCGCACCGGATATTGCGCAGGTGGCGATCTCGGCCCGCGCCGCGACGAGGCGGCTGCGGCAGCGTTCGAACTCGGCATAGGCTTGGGCGAGCTTCACGCCGAAGGTGGTCGGCTCGGCATGGATGCCATGGCTGCGCCCGATGGTGACGGTATCCTTGTGCTCGAAGGCACGGGTCTTCAGCGCGGCGAGAAGCTTGTCCAGGTCGGAGAGAAGGATATCGCTTGCGCGCATCAGCTGCACGTTAAAGCAGGTGTCGAGAACGTCCGAGGAGGTCATGCCCTGATGGACAAAGCGCGCATCCGGACCGACAATCTCGGCAAGGTGGGTCAGGAACGCGATAACATCGTGCTTGGTCTCACGCTCGATATCGTCGATGCGGTCGATGTCGAACGTTGCCTTGCCGCCCTTTTCCCAGATGGTTTTCGCCGCTTCCTTGGGGATGACGCCGAGTTCGGCAAGCGCATCGCAGGCATGCGCCTCGATTTCAAACCAGATGCGGAATTTCGTTTCCGGGGACCAGATGGCGACCATTTCCGGCCGCGAATAGCGCGGGATCATATGTGTTCCTGTCGGCGAAGAATTAAAAGTTGAGTGCGGTCTATCAGACCTTTGCCGATCGCTCAACGCAGGTTTTTGCCGTCGGCGCAGCTAGCGGCGGGTGGTCACGGCCATCCAGCGATGATCGGGACCTTCGAAGCCGAACGCCCTAATGGCGACAAGAACGGCAACAACCGGCGATGCGCCTTGAGGATAATAGGTTTGCACGGCGCCGATGCTGTAACCGAGCGGGCAGCCCCGGCTTGTCGGCACCGCTTCGTCGGCATGGAGCAATTGCGTCGCAGCGCCGGGCTTGTCGTCGGCAAGTGTCAGGCGAAACCCCTTGATATCGCCCATGTTCTGGCACATCTCGCTTGCTGGCGCGGAGATTTCCTCGAGCGTGATGGCGAGGGCTGGATCAAGCGCCGGAAAAATCGGCCGGGGGTTCACCCTCACTTTAAAAGGATCGGCAGAAAGCTCGGTTACCGGATTCGAAGCTACGGTAAAGCCGATGTTTGCCCGCAACTCAACGTCGGTGAGCGATGTCAGGCCCTGCGCATCCCGCGCAGCCTTGTCGCGTGCCTCTTCCAGCGAAGAATGTTCATCATCGAGGCGGACGCGCACCGGCGTCTTCGGCAGGAACTTGTCGTTCGCGGTATCGATGTAGAACCGGTTGGCATAGGGAAAGCCGGAACCGTCCTGGATACCGTATTCCTCGAAGGCGAAAACGCCGCCATCCTTGGAGAAACCGAGAATATTGAGCTTCGCCGCATCGCCCGCATATGATGGAGTTGCCGCTGGAAACAGGCCGAGCAGCAAACCAATGGCAAGGCGGCGATACGGGCTCACGCGCTATTCACGCAGGCATTGCGAATGAGATCAATGTTATCGCGGTAAGATGCGCCCTTGAATACGGATGATCCCGCAACCAGGGCGTTCGCGCCGGCCGCCGTGGCAAGCGCAGCTGTTTCGGCGGTGATGCCGCCATCGACTTCAAGATCGATCGGCCGCTCACCGATCATCGCCTTGATTTTGCGTATCTTTTCCAGCGTCTCGTGGATGAATTTCTGGCCGCCGAAGCCGGGATTTACCGTCATGACCAGGATGAGATCGATATCGTCCAGGACGTACTCAATGGCCGATTCCGGGGTTGCGGGGTTTAGCGCAACACCAGCCTTTTTGCCGAGTGCGCGGATCGTCTGCAGCGAACGGTGGAGGTGCGGGCCGGCTTCGGCATGAACGGTGAGGATATCGGAGCCGGCCTTGGCGAAGGCTTCAAGATATGGATCGCAGGGTGCAATCATCAGGTGCGTATCGAAAACCGCGTCCGTCAACGGGCGAATGGCCTTGACCACCTCCGGGCCAAAGGTGATGTTCGGAACGAAGTGCCCGTCCATGACATCGATGTGCACCCAATCGGCGCCCGCGTCGAGGACGCTGGTTACTTCCGCGCCGAGCTTGGAAAAATCCGACGCGAGAATGGATGGGGCAATGACGAGCGGACGGCTCATGTTCAGTCTCCGGAATTTAAAACTTGCGCGCCGTTACCATGCGCGTTCCGGTGGCACAACTGAAACCGGTCTAGATCAGCGATTTCCACACCGGATAGGGATCGTTCGCGGCTGGCGTCGCGGCATATATGCCGCGGGCAATCGCCCGTGACATGGTCGAAGCGGCTGCCGCGCAAAGATCGATGAATTCACCAACCTCCGGCATGCGGCCGCTCGTGCCGGTGGCAAGTGTGAATATGAGGTCGCCGTCAAACGGCGTATGGGAAGGCCAGATGGCACGGGCAAATCCGTCATGGGCGGCGATAGCCAGGCGCTTGGCCTGCGCCTTGGTCAGCACAAGATCGGTCGCGATGACGCCGATAGTGGTGTTCGAGCCCGCTGCTTCGCTGAATTTGGTTTTTATTTCACTCGTATCGGCGGGAAGCGGATGGGGCAGGCCGTGACCGCCGAACTCCTCACCGATTTCAAAAGGCGCGGCCCAGAAATGCTTGCCTCGGCCGATCGTTACCGACCCAAGCGCGTTGACCGCAACGAGCGCGCCGATGGTCGCGCCGCTCGCCAGCATTGAAGAGGCTGAACCGAGCCCGCCCTTCAACCCGGCCACAGTGGCGCCGGTACCAGCCCCGGCGGTTCCGATTTCGAATGCGGGCGATGCCGACTGGACGGCGGCGTAGCCAAGTTCGCGATAGGGCGGGAAGCGTCCCCAATCCTTGTCGCCCCCATTCATCATGTCGAAGAGGATCGCAGCCGGAACGATCGGAATGCGGTGACCGCCGACCTCGAAGCCGACACCCTTTTCGCGCAGCGCCGCCTGAACGCCCGAGGCTGCGTCGAGCCCGAAAGCAGAGCCACCCGACAGTACGAGCGCGTTGATCGATTCAACCGTGTTGTGCGGTTCGAGAAGGTCGGTTTCGCGCGTGCCCGGGGCACCGCCGAGAACCTGCACCGCGGCGGTCGCCGGCGTATCGTAGAGGATCACAGTCGTGCCGGACTTTACCTTTTCGTCGCTCGCATTGCCGACACGCAGGCCAGCCACATCGGTGATGAGGTTGCGGGGACCTGTCTTGACGCTGGACATCACTTCGCCTCCAGGACGAATTGCGTTCCGTCGAACTTCTGCACCCAGTAAGTATCCGCGATCCGCTCGCCCAGGGCGTCAAACTGGACGGAGCCCAGCGCTGTCTCAAAAGCATTCTTGTGCAGGAGTTCGCTGAGGGAACCCGGCTGCGCCTGCGCACCGGCAAGAACCTGCAAGGCGATCTCGGTCGCGGCATAGGCCGGTATGACGTAGCCTTCCGGGACTTTCCCGGCAAGTTCGACAGCGTTTTTCGCGTTGCGGGCGCTGTCGAGCTTTTCCGCGTCGCGCGGTGCTATCATCAGGGTTCCGGCGGCAAGGTCGCTGCCGTTGCCGACAGTACCGAGCGCTTCGCCGCTGACGATGGTGAGCGGGTAGGACAGGGCGACGGCGCTGCGCCCGATGGCTGCAACGTCGTCGCGCTCGCCGCCGACGAAAACCTGCGTGGCGCCCGCGCGCTTCAGCCGGCCGACGAGTGCGTTCTGATTGTCGAGGCCAGGGCGATACGTATCGGCGAAGACAGGCTTCAGGCCCTTCTCCTCAAGCCGCGCGCGCACGCCTGAGGCAAGTTCACGGCCGAAGATGGTGCCGTCGTCAATGATCGCGAAGGGTGTGGAATGCCACAACTGCGCAAGAATATCGCCTGTTTCCGTTACCTCGCTCTGTTCGGACGGGGCGAGCCGGAAAACGGCATATGGTTGCTCGGCTCGCCGCTCGGTCAGTGTTCGCGACCGCACCCCCGGACTTATGACCGGAATGCCCTTCTGGTTGAGGATAGGCAAAGCCGCCTCCAAGGCGTCCGCGCAAAGGAAGCCGACGACGATCATGACGTTGGCCTGTACCATCTGCCTCGCAGCGGCCTCGCCACCGGCTGCGTCGCACTTGTCGTCGGCGGTGGTGATCGATATCGCCTGGCCTTTTCCGGCAGTGTTTACCGCCACGGTGCTGCCATCGACCACTTGCATGCCGAGGCGCGCAAAGGGACCCGAAAGCGGCGCAATAACGCCAATCCTATCCTCCGCATGTGCGACACTCGAGACCAGAAGGCCAAGGAATGTTGCGGCGCGTAGCAAGCGATTCATCAAGAGCGGGCCATTTCGTGTTGTATGGTAACCAGTTACATTATTTCGGTAACTGTTTCCTTCATTCCGCGCAATTGGGGTCTATATAATAATAGGATCGAACAAAAATTTGTCCGCACTCTTTGGTTGTGGCGATTGTTGCGATACTGATGCTGCAGATACGGAATTGAAAATTTGCTTATAGCCAAGGATCAGAAGATCGAGCCGCTCGCGTTCCGCAATGCGATGAGCCATTTCGCGGAAGCCGTGCATATTATCACGACCGATGGTCCGGCCGGACGTCGTGGCGTGACGGTTTCGGCTGTCTGTTCCGTTTCCGACAATCCTGCAACGATGCTCGTCTGCCTCAACCGCGAGCATGAACTCAATCATCTCTTCATCGAAAACCAGGTCTTTGCGCTGAACACCCTCTCGCTTGGCCAGCAGGCGCTGTCCGAAGCTTTTTCCGGCAGGGGCGATCTTGCGCAGCAGGACAGGTTTTCCCTCGGCCACTGGCACACCTTGCAGACAGGGGCGCCCGTTCTCGTCGACGCATTGGCAAGCTTTGACTGCCGCATCGTCGCCACGCACGAGGTCGCCACCCACTACGTGATCTATGGCAAGGTGACGGCGCTCAACATGGGTGATCCGGCCAAATCCCTGATCTATCTCAACCGATCGTACCACTCCGCCGGAGACTAGGACCAGCATGGGCAAGCAAGCCGTTTCGTTCCTGCCGCAGTCGATCGAGGCCACCTTGGCCCTGCTCGAATCCGGCGGGTACGTTGCGGACCGGGCCTTGGCGACCGTTTTGTTCCTGAGCTTGCGCATGAAGCGGCCGCTGTTTCTTGAAGGCGAGGCGGGCGTCGGCAAGACGGAGATCGCCAAGGTGCTGGCGACCACCCTCGGCCGTCCTCTTATCCGGCTGCAGTGCTATGAGGGCCTCGACGTATCCTCGGCCGTCTACGAGTGGAACTATGCGGCACAGATGATCGAGATCCGGCTCGATGAGGCGAGCGGCGTCATCGACAAGAATGCGATCGAGCGGAACGTGTTTTCCGAAAAGTTCCTGATCAGGAGGCCGGTGCTGCAGGCGCTTTCAGGCGAGCAGGGCAAAGCGCCGGTCTTCCTGATTGACGAACTCGACCGCACGGACGAGGCGTTCGAGGCTTTCCTGCTTGAAGTTCTGTCGGATTATCAGGTGACAATCCCGGAGCTTGGCACCATTCGGGCGAATGAGCCGCCGCTGGTCATCATAACCACCAATCGTACACGTGAAATCCATGACGCACTAAAGCGGCGCTGCCTCTACCACTGGGTGGATTACCCCTCGGCTACCCGCGAGCTCGAAATCGTCCGCCGCAAGGTGCCGGCCGCCAATGAGCGCCTCTCGGACGAGATCGTCCGCTATGTCCAAAAGCTGCGCGAAGTCGACCTCTTCAAGTTACCGGGCGTAGCCGAGACCATCGACTGGGCCGGAGCCCTGACGGAGATGGACAAGCTCGCCCTCGATCCTGAAGCCGTATCCGATACGATCGGCGTGCTCCTGAAATATCAGGACGACATTGCCCGCATCGCTGGCGGCGAGGGCCGGCGCATCCTTGACGAAGTCAAGTCGGAGATACGCCAAGCCAGCTTGAATGCCGTCTGACATGGCGGCGCTCGAACCATCACCGCAGGCGGCGGGTTCGGGCAGTCATCTTGCGGACAATATCGTCTATTTCGCCCGGACCCTGCGCAAGGCAGGCATGCGCGTCGGTCCAGCCTCCGTCCAGGATGCAATCCAGGCGGTGCTCATCGGCGGCATCGGCTCCAGGGATGACTTCTACTGGACGCTGCACAGTGTTTTCGTAACGCGCCGCGAGGACCATGCGACATTCGACGAGGGGTTCCGTCTTTATTGGCGCTCGCGCGAACTGATCGAAAAGATGCTGGCAATGTTCTCCCCGGTTGCGATGGCGCAGGACCGTGAACGGGCAAGGGCAGCCGAAGCGCGGGTCGCCGAAGCGTTGCTCAGGGGCAATGGTAAGCCAGAACCGGGTCAACGCCCGCCGGAGATCGAGGTGGACGCCCGCTTTACATTTTCCGGCAAGGAAGTCTTACGGACCAAGGATTTTGCGCAGATGAGCGCCGCTGAACTCGGTGAGGCGCGACGCGCCATGAGCGAACTCACCCTGCCGCTCGATGAGGTTGAAACCAGGCGCTACCGCAGCGATCCGCGTGGGCGGCGCATCGATCCGCGGGCCATGATGCGGGCAAGTCTGCGCACGGGAGGCGACCTCATCCTGCCAAAGTTTCGTTCGCACCGCGTCGTGCACCCGCCACTCGTCGTGCTTGCCGATATTTCCGGCTCGATGAGCCAGTACACGCGCATCTTTCTGCATTTCATGCATGCGATCATGGAGAGGCGACGGCGTGTTCATTGTTTCGTCTTCGGCACGCGTCTCAGCAACATTACGCGGCCATTGCGCTACCGCGATCCTGACGATGCCATTGCGCGGTGCACCGATGTTGTAAAAGACTGGTCCGGCGGCACGCGCATCGGTGAGACATTGCATGAATTCAACAGGCAATGGTCGCGCCGCGTCCTGACCCAGGGCGCCGTGGTCCTGCTCATAACCGATGGTCTTGAGCGGGAGGATACAAGCGAACTCGAAGCGGAGATGGAGCGGCTGTCGAAGTCGTGCCGGCGGCTGATCTGGCTCAATCCCTTGCTGCGCTTTGAAGGCTTCGAGCCGCGCGCCCGGGGCGTTCGGGCAATGCTTCCCTATGTCGATGACTTTCGCGCCGTGCACAACCTTGAAGCGCTGGACGATTTGTGCAAGGCGCTCGGCCGGCCCCGCGACCGTAACGACGATCCGAAACGCTGGCTTGACCGAGCGACCCCTTCCCATGCGCCGGGATCGCACCCATATTGAGCCTGCTGGAGGGCATGACGATGCTGGAATCCAATCAACAAACACTTGATCCGCTGATGACCGCGCAGGATTGGATGTCAGATGGCCGGGATGTCGCCATCGCGACCGTCATCGAGACGTGGGGGTCGGCGCCAAGGCCGGTCGGCAGCCATCTGGTCATCGATCGCTCCGGCAATTTCGAAGGTTCGGTATCGGGCGGCTGCGTCGAAGGCGCGGTTATCGCTGAGGCCATGGACGTGATCAAGAGCGGCCAGCCGCGCATGCTCGAGTTCGGGGTTGCCGATGAAACGGCTTGGCAGGTCGGGCTTTCCTGTGGCGGACGCATCAGGGTTTATGTGGAGCGGCTGGGCTGATCGTGGATCCCTTTTGCCTCAAGAAACTTAACGAAGAGCGCCGCGCACGCCGCGCCGCGATCCTCCTGACTGATATTGGGGATGGCCGGGATCGGGTGATCCGTCAGGGCGATCCTGTTGCCGGTGCGCTGGGCCACGCGGTTCGAACTGCATTCCTGTCGGGCCGGTCCGGAATTGCCGATGTGGATGGCCGGTCCTTTTTTCTGAATGTGCATCTGCCGCCACCACGCCTCGTTGTCATCGGAGCGGTGCATATCAGCCAGGCATTGGCGCCCATGGCGAAGGTTGCCGGCTATGACATGGAAATCATCGATCCGCGCACGGCCTTTGCGACACAGGAGCGCTTCCCGGATGTCGTGCTTCACGCCGAATGGCCGCAAGACGTGCTGGAAGCCCGCCCGCTTGACCCCTATACGGGCGTGGCCGCAGTGACACATGACCCGAAGATCGACGATCCGGCGCTCGCGGCGGCGTTGACGTCCGGCTGTTTTTACGTCGGCGCTCTCGGCAGCCGCAAAACACATGCAAAGCGGGTGGAGCGGCTCAAGCTGCTCGGGCTTGCTGACGAACAGATCAGCCGGATCAGCGCGCCAATAGGACTTGATATCGGGGCCGCCAGTCCCGCGGAGATCGCCGTGGCGATTATCGCCGAGGTCGTCAAGTCATTCCGTGCGCGCGAACTGCAGCCATTGCAGCAATTGGACCGAACCGCATGATATTCGGTGAAATTCCACTCGACGATGCGGTCGGTGCGATACTCGCCCACTCAACCCACGCGGGCGGGCTCAAGCTGAAAAAGGGGCATATGCTTACAGCCGCCGATATCACGGGGCTCCGGGCCGCAGGCGTCAGGCACGTTATTGCAGCGCGGCTGGAAAGCGGCGATCTCGAAGAGAATGCCGCGGCCGAGCAAATCACCAAATCGCTTGATGTATTCAATGTCCGGCTGGGGACCGCAACGACGGGCCGCGTCAACTGCTACGCCGAAAAAGCCGGGCTTTTTGCTGTCGATGCCGACCTCGTCAATGCCATCAATGCGGTCGATCCGGCCGCAACAATTGCAACTTTAAAACCATTCGAGCGTGTGGAACTCGGCCAGATGGTTGCGACGATCAAGATCATCCCATTCGCAGTTCCGGCCCAAGTCATTGATCGCATCGCAATGCTGGCGCGCGGGCGAGCGGCAATTGGCGTCCATGCCTTTACCGGCGCGCGCGTCGGCCTTGCCCAGACGACCTTGCCGTCAGTGAAGACGAGCGTACTCGACAAGACCCGCCGCGTCATCGATGCGCGCATAGCCGGAAATCATGGTGAACTGACTGCCGAGCGGCGGACCACCCATTCCGAAAGCGCGCTTGCGGAGGCCATTCGCGAATTGCATCGATCGAACGACATCGTCATTGCATTCGGCGCATCAGCTGTGGTCGATGCCGGCGATGTCGTGCCGGCGGCCATCAGGCAGGCCGGGGGCGTTGTGCATCATGTCGGCATGCCGGTCGACCCAGGCAATCTTCTGGTGCTTGGCGAACTCGACGGCAAGCCGGTTATCGGTGCGCCGGGCTGTGCGCGCAGTCCAAAGGAAAATGGCTTCGACTGGGTGCTCGAGCGCCTCATGGCAAATGTGCCCGTCACGAAGGAAGATGTCATCGGCATGGGCGTGGGGGGCTTGCTTATGGAGATAACATCGCGGCCGCAGCCGCGCGATCCGCGACCCGCCGCGTCGCGCGCCGATGTGGCGATCGCCGTGCTCGCGGCGGGACAGTCGACACGCATGAACGGCCCCAACAAGCTGCTGGCGACTTTCTCCGGCATGCCTTTGATCCGGCGCTCGACCCTGACTGCGATCGAAGCGGGCGGACGTCCGGTCATTGCAGTTCTCGGCCATATGGCCGAGCAATGTAGCGCGGCGCTCGAGGGCCTCAATGTTGTCATCGCGCTCAACAAGGACTACGCAAGCGGCCTGGCATCCTCGCTGCAAACCGCGATCCGGCATGTGCCCGCTTCGGCGGACGGCGTCTTGATGCTGCTTGCCGACATGCCGGCGCTTTCGAGCGAGCACGTTGAGACGATGATCAGGCGTTTCAGCGAGGCAGGGGGTCAGTCGATCGTGCGAGCGACCTTTGACGGAAAGCGCGGCAACCCCGTGCTTTTGCCACGCCAATTGTTTGACGAAGTCTTCACGCTTGCCGGTGATGTCGGAGCCCGTCATCTGATCGAGCGGGGCGATTTTCCGCTGATCGATGTTGAACTTGGCGAGGCAGCGGCTATTGATGTCGACACGCCGGACATGCTCAATCGCGCCGGCGGCACGATCGCCCTGCCGAACCCTTAGGACTAACATTGCTGAAACCCATCCTCTTCGCCGCGTTCGCTCTGCTGTGCCTCGCTGCGCCCGCTTCCGCCGTGCAACTCGATCCGTACAAGGACGATCTCTTTGCCTATCCAGGTATTCTGAAAAGCGCGGATGGCGGCGACTATGTGGTTGTGGATTATAATGAACTGCGGGATATCAATGGCCGCGACACGGTGCCAGAACGGCGGGTCAAGCCGAACTATGTGTCCTTGCAGCCGAAACGCTCGCAAAAGGATCTGGTGGTTACGACCGACAGCGTATCGGTCAAGGTCATGGCAGTGGGCAATCTCGACAGCCCGGCCGTCATCACGATCTACCTGCACGGGCAGGGCGGAAATCGGCAGCAGGGGATGAACGATTTCACGTTCGGCGGCAATTTCAATCGGCTGAAGATCCTTATGGACCGGAACAACGGTCTATACCTCACCCCGGATTTCACCGATTTCGGCGAAAAGGGTGCAGCGCAGGTTGCTGGCTTGATTGCTCATTTCAAGGCGCAGTCGCCGCAAGCGAAACTGTTCGTTGCCTGCGGATCGATGGGGGGAATGTTATGCTGGCGGCTTGCGGACGATCCAAAGGCGGCAAAGGATATTTCCGGATTGCTGATCCTCGGATCACTCTGGGACGATCACTTCGTCGGCTCCGCTTCGTTCAAGCGCCGCATACCGGTCTTCTTCGGCCACGGTAGCCGAGACCCTGTCTTTGCAATCGATAAGCAGGAAGCTTTCTACCAGCAGATCCGCGCTTCCGGCAAAGGCTATCCCGTGCACTTTACCCGGTTTGAAAGCGGTAACCACGGCACGCCTATCCGAATGACGGACTGGCGCGGCGCGTTAAACTGGATGCTGTCGGTCGCACCCTGAGTGTCCTGGTGTTGTGGCAATAAAGTCCCATTGTGGCAGTTGCGCCACTAGACAAATGGCGAAAAGCGAATAGTTTCCGGCCTATATCCAATACTGCGATGAGACTTTGCGGAGAGACCCATGCGCCTGCCTGAAGTACTGAGCCGAATTGCCCCTTTGGCGGTTCTTATTCCCCTGGCAGCATGCTCCACGACCGGCCAGCCTCCACTGGTTCCGATGATCCCGACTTTCGCGCCGGTTCGCCCGCCGGTGGATTCAGCGCTGGCCGAACCCTGCATCCAGGCGGCGGCAGTCAAATACTTCCTCTCCGAAAGCAACATCAAGGCCGTTGAAGCGGAATCGATGGGCGGTGGCGTAAGCCAGGTCCGCCTGAAGGCGGATATCCGCGATGCCATGTGCACGGTAACCGACAAGGGCAAGGTCCGCTCGATCGTCGACACCATGCCGAAGAGCGCCGACCAGGCTGCAGCCGACGAGGCCGCGGCACGCAAGGCTACGAACCCGGCCCCGGCGGCAGCGCCCGCTGCGACGCCGACAAAAAAGAACAAGAAAACCAGCAGCTAAGCGGTCTTTCCTTTATAATCTCAGCAGCGCGGCCATCGCCGCGCTGTTTTCATTTCAGGGAACTTTTGGCGCAAGCACTTTGAGTTCGCCGGCGCGAACGGCAATCTTGACGTCGCGCGGCAGCGGGATCAGCTCGCCATCGATCGTGGCCTTCGCGCCGCGCCGCAGGTGCGGGAAGTGCAGCTCGACCTTTCGGGCCACAACTTCATCGACGTCCGGGTTGCTGCGCCACGAGCCGGTGAGCACCGTGAAGGCCAGCTTGAGAAGGGCCGCCGGCGTCAGTTTTCCAGCAATATAAACGCCGAGCTCGCCGCGGTTGACGACTTCGGGAACCGGCAGGACGCCGTGGCCATAGGCATTGTTGGCGACGGAAATCGCCGAAACGGTTCGCTCGATGGTGGTTCCGTCGATGACCATGCGAACGAGGAATTTGGGCGGGCGGCCCATGGCCTTGGCAAAGGCACGCATGCTGGCGAGCCGCTTGCCCCAGCGCGAGCGATATTCCAGCGTGTTGCGAACCTGTATCATCTGAGGCTGGAAGCCGATCGAGAACTGATGGACGAAACTTTCGTCATTGGCCGTTGAAATATCGACAGCTTCGATCGATCCGGTCGCGAGACTTTCAAGCGCAGCGTTGAGGTCGAGCGGGATCTTCAACGCCCGGGCGAAAAGGTTCATCGTGCCGGCCGGCAGGACCGCGAGGGGTATTTGCGACTTCCATGCGAAATCCGCGGCCGCGGAGATCGTACCGTCACCGCCGCCCGCCATGAGCACGTGGTCGCCCGGCTCGGCGCAGACGCGTTCGAGCGCTTTGATAAGCTTCTTGCCCGGGATGATCTCGCTTTCGAACGTATGCCCATGGCTTTCGAAGATGGACTTTGCCGTCGCTGCGAACGCTTCCATGTCCATCGTGCGAAAGGTGCCGCCATCGCGGTTGAAAACGGCATGGACTTTCATGTCTGATCCTTGTTCAGCGGGAAGCGCGGCGAGGTGAGCGGAAGATGGTCAATTGCCCCACTAAAAACAATCCCTCAGGCGTGTTTTCGTTCCTCGACTTTCGTAGGGCATAGGGGGCCATAATGGGCCTACACCTGTGACACGTGCGGGCTGACAAAGCCAAGCTTGCGCAGCCCATCCCTGATTTCCGGCGCGCTCATGAAGAGTTCCCAAAGCAGCCCGCTGCGGTGGTTCTCGATCATGGCGACAATCGGCCCCTGATTGATTGCAAGATAGGTGCGGGCATACCAGTTGCGCGCCGGTGCAAAGGCATCGACGAACCCGAAACGCCCGGCCATCCGGCTTTGCGGCAATGTCATGAAATGGCGCAGCGCCCGCATCGACTCGTAAGGCGTGTAGGGAAGGCTGCTCAGGGCCGCTGTCGGTGCAATCAAACCCATGTCGGAAACCGGTGAACTGACGGCGTAACCCTTGGGCGCGTGGCTCGCAGTCAGCCCCCAGCAATCGTTGGAGTGGGTTTTTTCCACGCTGTGCAGATAGTTGATGCGCGTGTGATTGCAGTTCTGCTCCCAGTAATCGGCGTAGCGATCCTTAAGGCCGCGCGGGTCGAGGCCGCAGAAGGAGTAATGGGCAAAGAATAGGGGGCCGCCATAGTCCGGACCCAGCGGCAGCGTTACTCCATAGTACTCGCGCCCGTTGGCGAATGCGCCATTGCCAGCAAAGCCCTCGTGGTAAATCCGGGGTTCGATCGCGTAGTCGGGGGAGGCGGCGGCGAGAACATAGGTAATCAGCGCTTCGTTCCAGCCGCGGATCGGCACATTGCGCGCCCATTCATGTTTCGGGCTGTGATGCCAGTAAAGGGCATTCGTTCCGGGCTTTATGTGTGCGCTCCAGTTGACCGCGCGCCAGACACGATCGATCCGGGCCCTCAGGTCGAAGCTCCCCGCATGTTGCGAGGCGAGATACTGGCGGACGCAGAGAAGCCCCTGGAACAGCAATGACGTTTCGACCAGATCGCCGCCGTCATCGAGGCGCGAGAAGGGGACTGTCGAGCCGTCGCGGCCGTTGATGAAATGCGGATAGACGCCCTGGTAGTGCGTCGCTTGCTCGAGGGTCGATACCATTGCATCGAAACGGGCAAGCGCATCCCGGCGTTTGATCCAGCCGCGTTCGAGGGCGACAATGATCGCCATGAAGGCAAAGCCAGAGCCGCTTATCGAGACGAGGTCATTGTTCGGATCAGCTGTCCGGCCAGACCTGTCGCGGGCAAGACCGCTATGTGGATGCGCGCCATCCCAGAAATAGCCGAAGCTTGCGCGCTGCACCCGCTCAAGCAGTGCTTCATCGCTGTCCTCGCCATGAAACGCTGGGGCCGAGTCAAATCGAAGATGCATGGGGGGCGCAATATCCTTGCCAAGGGCATTATGCCGCTGCATATGCCGGGTTGCATCAGGCGGGCGTCTCGACTCTATAGTACGCATAGCGCTGAGTGAGAAGGCGCAACCGGTAAAACCCGAAAGAGGCGAAGAAATGTTTGAAGCCCGTTTTGTTTTTGACCCGCTTCCGCAACCGGCATTGCCCGTGGCCGGTCTGGACAAGTTTTTCCCGGTTCACCGGATATACTGTGTCGGACGCAACTATGCTGACCACGCCATCGAAATGGGACATGACCCGAGCCGCGAGCCGCCATTCTTCTTCCAGAAGAACCCTGATAGCCTCCTGACCGAGGGGCGGGATTTCCCGTATCCGACAGCGACCAACGATGTTCATTTCGAAATGGAGCTCGTTGTGGCGCTTGCCAAGGGCGGCTCCGACATCAGCGTCGAATATGCGCTGGATCACGTCTACGGCTATGCCGTCGGGCTCGACATGACGCGGCGTGACTTGCAAGGGGAGGCCAAGAAGCTCGGCCGCCCCTGGGAGGTCGGCAAGGCGTTCGAGGCATCGGCGCCATGCTCGCCGATTGTGCCGGCGGCGGCGATCGGCCACCCGGTTGCCGGCGCCATCTGGCTGAAGGTCAACGGGACCGAACGCCAGCGCGGCGACCTCGACCAGATGATCTGGAAGGTGCCGGAGACGATTTCCTACCTGTCGACACTGTTCACGCTGCAGCCGGGCGACCTGATCTTTACCGGCACGCCCTCCGGTGTCGGCGCCGTGCAACGCGGCGATGAAATGCATGGCGGCGTTGATGGAATCGGTGAAATCCAGGTACGGGTCGTCTAGGGCGGCCTGCAATCCAACACAATTTTGCCAGCGAACCGAACTTGTTTCTTCCGAGATCGACAGCGACGGCGAAAATAATTTTCTGCGCAGTCTGGGCGGGCCGTTGCCGGGAATTCCACGCTGTTGGCGCAGCTTAGGCAGATATGCGCCGGCTAAGCGGAAACCCCTCGCATTTCCGTGAAGACTCGCGGCCTTGTGTTTGAAAATAAATGAGGTAATTGAGATCCATCAACTTCTATTTCGTATCTCAGAGCGCCGATTTTGATGGAACACCGCATTCTCTTTGGCTCCTATCCCATCCCGCGTTTCGGCGGGATCGCCAGCCACAACTTTGTGGTCTGGACGGATGAGGCCGGGCGTCCATTGTTCGAAATCAACGGCGGCGCTGCAAATCCGAACGGAAGTTTCAACTATTGCGCGATTGGCGGCGCGCTGACTGCTGTCGTCACCGACTATGCCAAGCGCGATCTCGTCTATTTCCCGGAATTTTACGTGCGGCCGACGTCGCGCACGACGATGATGCTGGAGGGCAGCTACGCGACGATTGCCGCGCGCTGGCGGGCGGCAATGGATGTAGCGAACCGTATCCGGCAATCGGAACTGCGCTACTCTTTTCTGATCCAGAACAGCAACTCGGTAGCAACCGCCATTGCCAAGGGAATGGGTCTCAACCCGCCGCGAAAGGCCGTCGGCCGCGTGCGTGCGCCGGGGAGCCATCGGCAACTATTGCTCGACGCGGCATGATCCAAGATTGATCTCCCAGTAAGACTGTAATAACTGATCGCATATCGTTATCCGGGCTACCGGAAGATGAAAGATTATTTAGCCTTTATTCTGGGCTCAATCCCGCCATTATTGCAGGGCTAATGCGCCAACCTTGAAACGGTGCAATTTGCTTCCTTCAGATCCATTCTGATTTTGGAATAACCCATGACGACGGCTGTCGCAGATCACGAAAAACAGATGCAAAGGCTGGAAGCCCGCGCGAAGTCTCGCCTTCCCTGGTGGGGCAAGAAGGCCAGATCGGCGATGTTCGCCGCGCTGGGCATTGGCGTGGCCATCGTCAGCCTGCTCGTCCTCGCCCATTTTTCCAGCGAGATTTCGCTGCATGATGTGAAGCGGTCGCTGCATGCCATTCCGACAAGCACGCTACTGGTCGCGCTTGTTTTCACGTTCGTCAGCTTTGCCGCCGTTGCACTCTACGACGTTGTTGCAGTTGAGACGATTGCGCCGAAACGCGTTCCCTATCACATTTCCGCCATGGCCGGCGGCGCCGGATACGCCATTTCCAACGCACTCGGCTTCTCGCTTCTGACCGGCGGAGCGTTGCGCTACAGGGTCTATGCCGCCGAGGGCATCGATATCGCCGATATCGGTCGCATCATCGGCACGTCGTGGCTGGCGATCTGGTTCGCATTCACGATTCTCATCGCCGTTGCCCTCGTCATCGACCCGACACGCATTCCCTGGGTGGTCTCGTTCGGCCCCATCGTCGATCAGGTGATTGGCACGGGAATTCTTATTGCCGTCGCGGTGCTTCTCTATTGGCTGTCGCGCCGCGAGCGTACGCTACGGATCGGCCGCATGTCGGTGCGCCTCCCGTCGTCGCAGGGCGCGCTGCTGCAGATCATCGCCGGACTTGTCGATGTCGCCGCCGCTGCTGCAACGCTCTATGTTCTCTTGCCTGCGGGCTCAGTTGGAAGCATTCCGGCCTTCGCGCTCGTATACGTGGTCGCAGTCGCGCTCGGCATCGTCAGCCATGCACCAGGCGGTATCGGCGCTTTCGAAGCGACGATTATTGCCGGCCTTGGCCTTGGCCAGAATCCCGACGCTATCGCCGCGCTGGTCGCCTACCGCCTGATTTATACGCTTATCCCTTTTCTGATCGCGATCGCCGGTTTCGTCGTTTCCGAGATTTTGCGCAAACGCCATCTGCTCGCCGCGCCGACGATGATGGCTGCGCGCATGTTCGAGCCGCTGATACCGCCGCTTTCGGCCGGCATCGCGTTTCTTGGCGGCATCGTTCTCCTGATTTCGGCCGTGATTCCGGGCCTGCACTCCCGCCTCGAAGTTTTGGCAGACATCCTGCCCATGCCATTTCTCGAAATGTCGCATCTTGGCGCGAGCTTCGTTGGCCTCGCGTTGCTCATCGTTGCTCGCGGCCTAGCACGGCGGCTCTGGCGCGCCTGGTTCCTTGCCCTCATTCTGTTTAGCCTTGGCGCCATCTTCGCACTTACGAAGAGTCTCGCCTGGGAAGAAGCGCTCATAGTGACCTTGATGGCGGGAACGCTGCTCTTGTTCCGCGATTCCTTCTATCGCAGGCCGCTCAACGAACGCTTCACACTCACATGGGGCTGGCTCGCCAGCATCGGGACCACGGCCTTCGCCGTAATCTGGCTCGGATTCTTTGCCTATCACCATGTCGAATATGCCAACGAGCTCTGGTGGGAGTTCGCCTGGGATGCCCAGGCCTCCCGGTTCTTGCGGGCGACGGTGCTGGTCCTCACCATTCTTGCGGCCGTCACGATCAACACGGTCATCAATGGTGTTGGCCGCAGCAAGCTCAAGGCCCAGCCCATTCCCGATCAAGTGCCTCAGGTCGTCGCCACATCGCCGCGTGCCTCCGATGCGCTGGCACTGCTCGGTGACAAGCGCTTCCTGATGGATCCGCAGGGCAGGGGTTTCGTCATGTATGCCCGCTCTGGCGGCAGCCTCGTCTCGATGGGCGAGCCCGTGGGCAACGACGGAACCGTCATATCGGATCTCGCCTGGGCGTTCCGCGGTCTTGCCGACCGAACGGGATCGCGCACGGTGTTCTATGGCGTAGGTCCCGAAAGACTGCCACTTTTCCTCGATATGGGCCTGACGGCGCTGAAGCTTGGTGAAGTTGCACGCGTCGACCTGACCGACTTTTCGCTTGAGGGCTCGAAGCGCCAGCCGCTGCGCTATGCGGCGCGCCGCCTCGAAAAAGAAGGCATAACATTCGAGGTCATTGCGAGGGACAATACGCCGGACATCATGGACGAGCTGCGCGAGGTCTCGGACGCCTGGCTTGAGATGAAATCCGGTTCGGAGAAGCGGTTCTCGCTTGGTTCGTTTGAAAACGCCTACCTTGCCAATTTCGACGTTGGTGTCCTGCGCAAGGAGGGCAAGATCGTCGCATTCGCCAATATGTGGCGCGGCGCCAACAAGGAAGAAATTGCCGTCGACCTGATGCGCCATGTACCGGATGCCTCCAGCGTCGTCATGGACGGGCTTTTTGCCAATCTGCTGATGGCGGCAAAGAACGAGGGCTATCATTGGTTCAATCTTGGCGCGGCGCCATTGTCAGGCTTGTCCGACAGTCATCTTGCCTCGCGATGGAACCGGATCGGCTCCTTTATCTACCGGCGCGGCGCCGAGTTTTATCGGTTTGACGGATTGCGCGCTTTCAAGGATAAGTTCGGCCCGAAATGGACACCCTATTACCTGATTTGCCCACCGGGCCTCGCGACGCCCCGCTCGCTCATTGATGCGACGAATCTGGTGAGCGGCAGCCCCTTTGAGGTCTTTAAACGATGAAATTCATGCGCAGGCGCACCCTGCTCGTCATTCTTGCATTGCTGATCGTCAGTATCGGTCTTTCTGCAGCACTTCACTACCTTCCGCGGTTCGGGTTTGGCGGCGGAGGCAAGCGCATTCTTGTTTCGTCCGAGCGGCTCACGGACGTGCCGTTGCTGCAGCCGGATGGCAAGCCGTCGGGTATCGCAATCGTCGTTTCGCAAAAAGGTGGCTTGGCTGCCGACGACGAAGCGCTGAGCAAGCTCCTGCTCGAGCGCAACTTTCTGGTCTTGACCGTCGATCTTGAGAAGTGGCGCAAGGAACTCGATCAGGATACCGGCGATTGCACTTATTTCGTCTCCGACCTCGAAGGTATTGCCAAGGAGGCGCAGCGCATGATCGCTGTCGATACCTATATGCATCCGGTAGTCGTTGGCATCGGCGAGGGCGGCGTGATGGCCTATGCCTCGGTGGCCGATACGCCGGCGGCAACCCTGGCGGGAGCCGTCGTTATCGATCCCTCGGTCGGGCTCAAGACCAAGCTTCCGTCGTGCGAGGGCGCCGATTATGAGGCCGTGGGCAATGACGGCTTCAGCTACTCCTACGATGCCGATTTGCCCAATCCGGCAACGATCGTGCGCGAGAAGCCGGATGCCGACCCCAAGGGCCCGCCCAGCACCGGCTTTTTCCTCGCGCAGGAAAAGCTCGGCGCAACGCGTCCCGAGCGGCTGCAGATCGCGGCGGACGCGGCGGTCGAAATCGCCAAGGAAGACGCCTCGGCCGAGTCGCTGCCGATCATCGACGTGCCGGCAACAAACGGCGATCCTAAATATCTCGCCGTCTTTTTCTCGGGCGATGGCGGCTGGCGCGATATCGACAAATCGGTCGGCGACATCATTGCCAAGGAAGGTGTCCACGTCGTTGGCGTCGATTCGCTCCGCTATTTCTGGACGCTGCGCAAGCCCGAGGACATCGCCAAGGATATCGGCCGGATCGTCGCGAAAGCCGATCCATCCGGCAAGCTGCCGGTGGTTCTCCTCGGCTATTCATTTGGTGCCAACACCATACCCTTCTCCTGGCCATCCATGCCCCAACAATTGCAGGACCGGGTGCGGATGATCGGCCTGATTGGCACGGAAGAGACGACGCCGTTTCAGGTGTCGGTCGGAGCATGGCTCGGGCTCGGCGGCGACAACGAGGTTGCGCCTGCAGTCGCCAAGTTGCCGCTGGACAAGGTTCTATGCGTTTACGGTTCCGAGGAAGACGATACGGCGTGCAACGATCCATCGCTTGCCTCAGTCGAGAAAATCGAACTTCAGGGCGACCACCACTATGACGAGAAGTACGACATGCTGGCCGCAAAGCTGATGCAGGCGATCGCGGCACGCCAGCCCAAATAGTCTTGGATTTTCCGTCAGGTCTGGGCGGCGGGATGTGCTTCCTTCGCGCGGGCCCGCTTTCCGGCATCCGCATATTTCTGGGCAATGACAGCGCATACCATCAGCTGGATCTGATGAAACAGCATCAGCGGCAATACTATGCTGCCGATGCTTTGCCCGGCAAAAATGACCGTTGCGATGGGAATGCCGCTGGCAAGGCTCTTCTTCGAGCCGCAGAAGGTTATCGCAATCTCGTCCTCGCGTGAAAATCCGGCCCAGCGGCTGCCGAACATCGTGATCGCAAGGACGATGGCAAGGATTGCAATGTCGAGCAGGATCACGACGGCAAGGTCACGAATCGAAATCGTATGCCACAGGCCCTCGGTCACGGATTCGCTGAACGCCAGGTAGACCACCATCAGGATCGACCCTCGATCGAACGGCATCAGCAGCTTGCGCTGGCTGCGAATGAAATTGCCGATGAATGGCTGGAGGATCTGCCCGAGAACAAAGGGCGCGAGCAATTGCAGGAGAATAGACTGCAGCGCATCAAGCGAAAATCCGCCATGGCTACCCGCTGTCGAAAAGAGCAGGCCGACCAGAAATGGCGTCAGGAACATGCCAAAAATGTTCGAAGCAGAGGCGGAACAGATCGCCGCCGGCACGTTGCCGCCAGCAATCGAGGTGAATGCGATCGACGATTGCACCGTCGAGGGTAACACGCACAGGAAAAGAATGCCGGAATAGAGCGCCGGCGGCAGTATCGCGGGTACCAGAATGCCGGCGCAAATACCAAGCAGCGGAAAGAGGACGAAGGTTGCCGCGAGAATCGCCAGGTGCAGCTTCCAGTGCAGGAAGCCGGCAATGACGACATCGCGTGAAAGGCGGGCGCCGTGCAGGAAGAACAGCATGCCGATCGCTATCTTGGTCGCGGTGCCGAAATAATCCGCCGCTACGCCGCTGATCGGAAAGAACGAGGCCAGGATCACGGCCCCGACCAGCATCAGTGTGAAATTGTCAGGTAAAAAGCGACGCATTGCGACTTCCATTCGTGAATTCAATGCGTCCGTCTAACATACGCAGCCCACTCCCGAAACGATGAGGACAATCATATTTGCACACGCATGAGAATGGAAAATATGAGTCGTTCGCTCACATAAATGTCACTGGTCTAAGTTGACGAGTTTTATCATAATTGTTTATCGAGTGAACGGACATCCGGGGGTCCGGATGCTTTTTGACAGGGGGATTTTCCATGAAGAAGTCATTTTCGCAATTTGCCGGCACGCTGATCGTTGCTGCCGGTGTCGCAAGCGCGACCATAATGGCGCCGGCGCGCGCCGAGGACGGTATCACCGTCTACAATGCTCAGCACGAGAGCCTTACCCAGGCCTGGGCCGACGGATTTACCAAGGAGACCGGCGTCAAGGTTACGATCCGCAACGGCAAGGACATGGAGTTCGCCAACCAGATCGTACAGGAAGGTGCAGCTTCGCCGGCGGATGTTTTCCTGACCGAGAATTCGCCGGCCATGGCGCTCGTCGACAATTCGAAGCTCTTTGCACCGCTCAACGCCGATATCCTCGCGCAGGTCCCGGACAACTACCGGCCGGCCAATGGAAATTGGATCGGCGTTGCCGCTCGTTCCACCGTTTTTGCCTATGACAAGAACAAGCTGACCGAAGACAAGCTGCCGAAATCGATGGTCGATCTTGCCGATGAAAGCTGGAAGGGTCGCTGGGGCGCAGCGCCCGCCGGCGCCGATTTCCAGGCCATTGTCAGCGCCTTGCTCGAACTCAAGGGCGAAAAGGTCACGGAAGACTGGCTCAAGGCCATGAAGGAAAACGCCAAGCCCTATAAGGGCAACAGCATTGCCATGAAGGGTGTGAACGCCGGCGAAGTCGATGGCGCGATTATCTACCACTACTATTATTACGGCGATCAGGCCAAGACCGGCGAAAACAGCAAGAACGTCTCCCTGCACTTCTTCAAGAACGAAGATCCCGGCGCGTTCGTCAGCATTTCTGGTGGCGGTGTTCTCGCATCGAGCAAGAACAAGGATCAGGCGCAGGCCTTCCTGAAGTGGGTCACAGGCAAGGGCGGCCAGGCCGTCTTGCGCGACGGCAATTCGTTCGAATACGCCGTGGGTAAGGATGAGGCATCGAATGCCGCTCTCGTTCCGCTGGCGGACCTGAACGCGCCCAAGGTTGAACCTTCGAAGCTGAACAGCAAGAAGGTGACGGATTTGATGACTGCGGCTGGCTTGCTCTAAGCGTCAGTCACGTTCATAAGGCGTCGTCCTGGCACCCCGGCATCAATGTCGGGGTGCTGTTTCATTCCGTGCGGGCGCGCAGGCGTCTGCGCCATAACGAAGAAAGCAATGTCTCCATTGCCGCCAAGCCAGTCAGACCAGCCAGGCGCGTTGTTGCTGCAAGCTCCATTTCCCCTGGTGCGCCGCCGCGGACTGCCACGCATGTGGGTCTTCGCTGCGGCGGCGGCAGTTTCGGCGCTTTCGCTGCTGCCGGTTGGGTTTGTCATCTGGATTGCGGTTCAGACCGGTTGGGAAACCGTATCGGCATTGATTTTTCGGCCGCGCGTCGGCGAATTGTTGATCAATACGCTTCTGCTGCTCGCCTTCACCATTCCGATCTCGATCGCTCTGTCGGTGTCGCTCGCATGGCTTACCGAGCGGACGGACCTTCCCGGCGCCCGCTTCTGGTCGTGGCTTGCGGTTGCGCCGCTCGCCGTTCCCGCCTTCGTCCACAGCTACGCCTGGGTCAGTCTCGTCCCCGGGCTGCAGGGCCTGTTCGGCGGCGTACTCGTTTCGGTTCTCGCCTATTTTCCGTTCCTCTACCTTCCGGTTTCGGCGCAGATCAGGCGCCTTGATCCGGCGATAGAGGATGCTGCGGCCTCGCTTGGCAATGGTCCGTGGCCCGTTTTCTTCTTTGCGGTGCTACCGCAACTGCGCCTTGCGATCTGCGGCGGTTCGCTGCTGATCGGCCTGCATCTTCTTGCCGAGTACGGCCTCTATGTGATGATCCGGTTTGATACATTCACCACGGCGATCGTCGACCAGTTCCAATCGGCCTTCAACGGCCCCGCCGCGAACATGCTGGCCGGCGTGCTGGTCATCTGCTGCTTCGGCCTGCTTGGCCTTGAAGCCCTCGCTCGCGGCAACGAGCGCTATGCCCGCGTCGGCTCCGGCGCAGCCCGCGTCCCCGTCAAGCGGACGCTCGGCTGGATGGCGGTGCCGGGACTGCTGCTTTGCGCGCTGACCGCAGCACTCGCAATCGGCGTTCCGTTCACGACGCTTGGCCGCTGGCTTATCCTTGGCGGCGCCGGCGTCTGGCGTCTCGACCTTATCGGCAACGCTCTTGGGCAAACGATCCTGTTCGCGCTCGCGGGTGCAGCCTTGACGACGGCGGTGACCTTGCCGATGGCATGGCTCTCCGTCCGCGCGCCCGGCCGTATCCAGCGTATTCTTGAGTCGTGCCATTACTATGTGGGATCGCTTCCCGGCGTGGTTGTGGCCCTGGCATTGGTCACGATTACGGTCCGCGTCGCCCTGCCGCTCTACCAGACGGTGGCAACGCTGCTCCTTGCTTACGCCCTCCTGTTCCTGCCGCGATCCCTCGTCGGATTGCGCGCCAGCATCGCCCAGGTTCCCGTCGAACTCGAACAGGCGGCGATGGCGCTGGGGCGCACGCCGATCAACGCCGTGGCGCAGATCACCATGCGGCTCGCCGCGCCGGGTTTTGCCGCGAGCATGGCGCTCGTTGCATTGGGCATAACCAATGAACTGACCGCGACGTTGATGCTGTCGCCCAACGGGACGCGCACGCTCGCAACGCAATTCTGGTCGCTGACCAGTGAGATTGACTACGTTGCCGCTGCGCCCTACGCATTGTTGATGGTTCTGTTGTCACTGCCCATGACTTTGCTGCTCTACACACAATCCAAGCGAATGACCGGACAATGACTTTTCTTTCAGTAAAGACCGTCACCAAACGCTATGGGCGTGTCACAGCCCTCGAAAATGTCAGCATCGACGTCGCCGCTGGCAGTCGCACGGCCATCGTTGGACCGTCGGGATCGGGCAAGACAACGCTGCTGCGCTTGATCGCTGGCTTCGAGGTGCCGGATGCGGGCCAGATCACGCTGGATGGAGAGTTGCTGGCCGAGGGCAGGGCCGCCACACCGCCGTACAAGCGCAGCATCGGCATCGTCGCGCAGGATGGAGCGCTGTTTCCCCATTTGACGGTTGCGGACAATATCGGTTTCGGGCTGGACCGAAAGGCGCCCCACCGCCATCGGCGTATATTGGCGCTGATGGACATGGTGGAACTCGCGCGGGAGATGGGCGACCGGCGGCCGCACCAACTCTCTGGCGGCCAGCAACAGCGCGTCGCCCTGGCGCGTGCCTTGGCCCGCCAGCCCAAGCTGATGCTGCTTGACGAACCTTTTTCGGCGCTCGACACCGGCTTGCGCGAGGCCATCCGCATGTCCGTTGCCGAGTTGCTGCGGGCCGAGAAGATCACGGCCATTCTGGTTACGCATGATCAGGCGGAGGCGCTGTCATTTGCCGATCAGGTGGCGATTCTGCGCGAAGGGAAGTTGCTCCAGTCGGGACCGCCACGCGACCTCTACATGAAGCCGTCCGATCCCGGCATCGCCTCGTTCTTTGGCGATGCGATCATCCTGCCGGCCGAGATTGATGATGGATGGGCCGAGTGCGAGCTCGGTCGCGTCGAGGTATCGAGTTCCTATCGCGGCAAGGGCCGGATCATGCTGCGTCCGGAACAGGTGGTCCTCTCCTTGTCCAACGGCGCGCACCCTTGCCAGGGGACCATCATGCGGATCGATTTCAACGGTCCGTCCAGCTTGATCGCGGTGTCGCTGGGGAAAGACGGAGCGCTGCTGATGGTCAAAAGCGCGCGGCTGGACTTGCCGCCTGTGGGCAGCCATGTTCAGATCAGTTTGATTGGCCAGGCGCACGTCTTCGCCTGATCACCCGCGCGGAGAGACGAATGAGCAGGCAATTTACCTGGCTGAATGAACCCGCATTGCATAGCGGCGCGGCCGCGGAACTGAATCTTACGACTGATCTGCAGACCGATTTCTGGCAAGAGACATTCTATGGTTTCAAGCGAGATAACGGTCATGCCTACCTGACACCGGTAGCAGGCGATTTCACAGCGCGGGTGAGGTTCAAGGGCGACTACCGCGAACTTTATGATCAGGCCGGGCTGCTGCTGCGGATTGATCCGGAAAACTGGATCAAGACAGGCATCGAGTTTACGGACGGGCGGATGCATTTCAGTGTCGTCGTCACCAATCGCCAGTCGGACTGGTCGGTCATTCCATTGCCCTATGCAGGTCCGGGCGATGAGGTCGCGGTGCAATTGACCCGGCACGGATCAGCGGTCCGCGTGCAATTCTCTGTAAACGATGCGCCTTGGCAGATGGCGCGCCTCGCCCCGTTTTCCGATGCCGACGCTTCGGTCGGAATGATGGCCTGTTCGCCGGAGCGGGCAGGATTTACGGCGCATTTCCGCAGTTTTGAACTTGGTGCCGCCATCGACCGCAAGCTGCACGATTAAGCACGCTCTCTTTGCGCAGGACTTCTCTAGCTTTTGAACAATTCCGGTCGCTTGTCGCGCAGATGCAGCAGCATGCGGCCCATCTGGGAAATATGTGTTTCCATGGTCTTTGCCGCCCGATCGGCATCCCTGTCGGCAATCGCGGCAATGATTGCCTCATGTTCGACGAGCGTTTCCGCCATCCGCGCTTCGTAGTGGAGAAGAAGACGTCGCACGCGATCGATCTGGCTGCGCTCACGCGCGGCTATCTCACGCAGTCCCACCAATCCAGCCGCATCGCTGACCATGTCGTGCAACGCCTCATCGAGTTCATAGAAGTGTTCGAATTCCCGGTGGGCAGCGGCGTGGCGCTGTTGCTCGAGGTTCTGCTGCATCCGCTCAAGCGTTTCCGGCGTCAGCTGCTCCGTCGCCCGGCGTATTGCGGCTGTTTCGAGTGCGACACGGACGAATTGCGCCGTTTCGATTTTCTCGAGCCACAGGCGCGCGACGAACGTGCCGGTCTGCGGATAAATCTCAACCAGTCCTTCATCGGCCAGCCGGTTGATCGCATCACTGACGGGGGTACGGGAGACGCCGAGCTGCGCTGCGATCACTTCCTTGCGGATAGCTTCACCCGGCGCGAGCTGCGATGAAATGATCGCCTGCCGTAATATCGTATAGACCTGGTCCTTGCGCGTGACGGCGACGACCTTCTGTTGCTTGAAGTCCCTGCTCGCAGAGCGAATCTGCACGGTCGAAACTCCCCCCAATGCTCGCTGAAACCAGTGGTTGCAGCAATTGACTCCCGTGCCAACATCTAACATGTTACATACCAACGGGGAAGAATGTTTTGGGAGGAGCATTTGGACAGCCAGCCTCCAATTGTGTCGCTTCGGGGAATCAGCAAGACCTTCGCTCACGTGGTGGCCTTGCGCCGTATCGACCTCGATATCCATGCTGGAGAAATCCATGCAATCATGGGGGAGAACGGCGCGGGCAAGTCGACACTTGTGAAGATTCTGAGCGGCGTGCATCGGCGCAGCGGCGGGCATATGGAAGTGCGCGGCGAGCCGGTCGATTTCGCAACGCCGAAAGAGGCGGAGCGCAACGGCATCGCCATCATCCATCAGGAACTCAACCTCATCCCCACCTTAAGCGTCTCGGAGAACATCTTCCTTGGCCGCGAACCTCTGAAAGCCGGCCTCTTCATCGACTATGCCGAGATTGAAAGACGCAGCGCCGAAATCCTGACCCGCTTCGGTATCGATATCGACCCGCGCGCCGATATCGAGAACCTGCGGGTGGGCGAGCAGCAATTGGTCGAGATAGCACGCGCCCTGTCACTGAACGCCGATGTGCTGGTGCTGGACGAACCAACGTCGGCCCTGTCCGAAGCCGAGGCGCAAAGGCTTGCGAGTTTCGTGCGCGATCTTGCCCGGCAAGGCGTCGCCATCGTCTATATTTCGCACCGGATGAGCGAGGTCTTTGCGCTTGCTGACAAGATCACGGTCCTGCGCGACGGCAATTTTATCGCAACACGCCGCTCGGGCGAGATCAGCGAACGACATGTTATCCGCATGATGGTTGGCCGGGACGTGAAGAAGCAGCTTGCTACAGCTTCCGTATCGGAGCGGCCGATTGTACTTTCGGTGCGCAATCTCGGGCTCGAGAGACCGAATTCGCGCGGCCGAATTCACAGCGTTGTCAATGATGTAAGCTTCGATCTTCATGAGGGCGAGATACTCGGGATAGGCGGGCTCCTGGGCTCGGGCCGTACCGAAGTGCTGGAACTCATTTTCGGCGCTGCCATCGGAAAGCGTTCGGGTACGATAGAACGCGGCGGTATCAGGCAGGCGGCGCAGTCGCTAAACCCGCGCCGTTCCGTCGGCAACGGCATCGCCTTTCTGACCGAAGACCGCAAAGGGACGGGTCTGCTGCTTCACGCCGACATCCGCTCCAATGCCGTGCTCCCATCGCTGCCCTGGCTTGCGCCCCTTGGCTGGATCAGCAAGGCGCGCGAAGACACGGTTGCGGGTCGCATCATCTCGGCCATGCGCGTCCGCTGTCAGGGACCAGACCAGGGCATCGATGAACTCAGCGGCGGCAACCAGCAGAAGATCGTACTCGGCAAATGGCTGGAGACGCGACCGCGGGTTGTGCTGCTCGACGAGCCGACGCGTGGCATCGACGTCGGCGCGAAGGAGGAGATTTACGACCTTCTCAAGAAACTGGCGGAATCCGGTGTTGCGATCGTGATGGTAAGTTCGGAGCTTCCGGAACTGCTTTCGCTGTCGAACCGCATTCTTGTCATGTGCGAGGGCAGGGCGACAGGCGTCATCGACGCCCAGGAATTTTCAGAAGAGCGGGTCATGGAGCTTGCAACGCCTAAGGGCAATGCCCTGACCGGAGCGGCGGCATGACCGATACAGGCGAGCGCGCAATGGAATCATCGAATACCATGGAATGGCTGAAGGGGATCGTAAAGGCGACCAAGCTCTATTGGGGCCTTGCATTGCTGTTTGCAGTCGGCGTTCTGTCCTCGCCGGTCTCTTCGAAGGGACACAACATCTTCTTGTCCTTCGGCAATCTTTCCGACGTGTTCCGGCAAATCTCCGTGACAGGCATCACCGCTGTCGGCATGACGCTTGTGATCCTTATTGCCGGTATCGACCTTTCGGTCGGGTCGGTGCTTGCGCTCGGCTCCGTGGTCTGCGCGATGCTCCTGACCAATGAAGGCTGGTCTTCCGCCTATCTGCTTGGCGTTCCCGCTGTGTTTCTCCTGGCCTTCCTTGTCGTCCTCGGCGTCGTATCGTTTGCCGTGAAGGTGCAGCGGCGCGCAACGCAAACCGGAGCGGTTCCCGGAATTTCCAAGATCGCACTGGTTGCCGCCCTGGCCGCAGCGTTTATTGTCGCCGCCCTGGTCGCGTCCAGTTCCGCAAGCAAGGCCAGCGTCCTGCTCGTTCTGCTTGTCGTGCCCGCTGTCGGCCTGATGCTTGGCGCAATCAATGGTGTCGTTATCGTCGGGGGCAGACTGCAGCCCTTCATCGTTACGCTCGCCATGATGGTTGCCGGGCTCGGAATTGCCCGGCTGACTGCTGGCCAGAACACGGCCGTATGGCCGGTCTACACGGGGAGCAATGCCACCGAGGATTTCGAGGCGCTGCGGGCGCTCATCTTCGGTATCATTCCGGTCCCCGGCGTCATCTTTGCGGGCGTCATCCTGCTCTTCTGGATCATTCTCAGATTTACGAAGTTCGGCCGCTATGTCTATGCGATCGGCGGCAACGAGGAAGCGGCCCGACTGGCCGGTGTTCCGGTCTGGCGCGTCAAGATCGCCGTCTACGCTATTTCGGGCTATCTTGCAGCGCTTGCAGGCATCCTCTACGTCGCACAATACCGCCAGGGCAAACCCGATGCCGGCATGGGCCTCGAGCTCGATGCGATCGCTGCCGTTGTCATCGGCGGGACCAGCCTCATGGGCGGCCGCGGATCGATGATCGGCACGCTCGTTGGCGTCCTCATCTTCGGTTTCCTCAGCAATATCCTCCAACTCAACAATATCGACAGCAATACCCAGCTCGTCTTGAAGGGCATCATCATCATTGTCGCGGTCCTGCTTCAGGAACGCCGCTCAAATGGTTGGATGTTCTTCCTTTCTCAGCTCAAGGTGCGCGACGCACCCGAGAGATCCGTGTCCAGCCAGCAGACGGAGACAGGCCGGCACGGCGAATAAATACGCATAACCACAAAGGGAGAGAGAGAATGAAGATTACCCGCAGGCAGTTTGCCACCTGGGCCCTCGCGACGGCCCTGATCGCTCCAGTCGCCTTCCACGTATCCCTGGCTGAAGCCAAGGATAAATACGTCATCGGCTTCAGCCAGGTGACCACCGTCGAACCGTGGCGTGTCCAGTTCAACAAGGACCTCGAAGCAGAGGCGAAGAAACACGCCAATGTCGAGCTCTTGGTTGCCGACGGCCAGGACAAGACGGAGAAGCAGGTTGCTGACGTTGAAAACTTCATCCGCCAGGAGGTCGACGCCATCCTGATTTCGCCAAAGGAATCCGCCGGCCTTACCGGCGTCGTAGAAAAGGCGATGGACGCCGGCATTCCGGTCATCGTTCTCGACCGCAACGTCGATACCGAAAAATATACGCAGTGGATCGGCGGCGATAATGTTGTGATCGGCGAGGCCGCGGGCAAACATGCCGTGGAACTCCTCGGCGGTAAGGGCAAGGCCAAGGGCACCGTCGTCGAAATTTGGGGCGGGCTGGGCACGCAGGCAAGCCATGATCGCAGCGACGGCTTCCACAAATATTCGGATGCGGAACCCGGCATCAAATATTTGCTCGACAAGCAATCGGGCGACTGGAAACAGGATCAGGCCTACAACATCATGGCGACCGCCCTGCGCAACCATGAAGATATTACCATGGTCTACGGCCACAACGACCCAATGGCCTATGGCGCCTACCTTGCCGCCAAGGATGCGGGCCGTGAAAAGAATATCCTTTTCCTCGGCGTCGACGGGTTGCCCAATGAGGGCGTCCAATGGGTGAACAAGGGCGAACTGGCTGCGACATTCCTCTATCCGACGCCAGGTGCCGAAGGACTGCGCCAAGCCTTGAAGGTTCTCGCCGGTGAAAAGGTCGAGAAGAAGATCGTGCTTGGAACGGAAACGATCACCAAGGAAAACGCACCTGCCATCCTCAAGGCGAACGGGCTGTAACGCACTAGCCAAGGCGAGCCGCACGTCCACGTGCGGCTCGAATCTCTCCGACATCTTGTTGTTATCGCAGCCTTTTGCGCTATGATTTGGCCTGGCCGCACCTGTTGCGCCGCATGTTGTTGGAGGTACCGTCATGAAAACGCAGGCCATTGCCGCCGCAATTTTCTTTGCAACGGCTGCCATATCGACAAACAAGGCCTCCGCCGAACCGCTCCAGACGATGGATGACGTCGGCCAGGCGATTGCCGCCTGCTGGAAGCCAGCCTCGGATTGGAAGGGAACGGTAACGCTCAGCTTCAGCTTCAAGCGTGATGGAACGCTGATTGGGCCGCCGAAGCCGACCAACATCGCTGTCGATGGCGATGACAAAGCGCGTCAAAAGTTCGTTGGTTCAGCAATCGAAGCGATACAGGCCTGCATGCCATTGTCGTTTTCCACCGATCTCGCAGCGGGAATTGGCGGACAGGTGTTCACGATGCCTTTCACCGCACCAATAAGCGGGCAGGATCAGCCGACGGTCGATACGCAGTAGAATTTTTCAGACGACGACGGAATAGACGGCCGCAAAGTGGATGCCGGCAGCAGTGAGGACGAAGCTGTGCCATATGGCATTGTGAAACGGCAGGCGTTCGAGCACGTGAAAGATGACGCCGCAGGAATAGACAATGCCGCCAGCGAGGATCAGCCACAGCACTGATGCTGACAAGGCCCCTTCAAGCTGGTGATAAGCGGAAACCCCGCTCCATCCAAGCAAGAGATAAAGCCCGATGGCGAGGCGATCAAATCGTCCTGGCATCACCAGCTTAAGGACGACACCCACGACGGCCGTAGCCCAGACGCCTGCGAGCAGCCACCATGTGCCCGACTTCGCCATGAAGGGCGTATAAGTGCCGGCAATCAGGAGGTAGATCGCCGAATGATCGAAACGGCGCAGCAAGTATTTAATCGGCGATTCCGGCCAGATGTTATAGGTGGCTGACAGGCCCATCGAAAGCACGAGTGTTCCGACGTAGATGGCGGTCGCGGCCGAGGTGCCGATCGCCGACTGACCGAGCACAATCGTCAGGAGTATGACCGATCCGACGATGGCGAGAGTGGTGCCCAGAACGTGCACAACGCCATCTGCCCAAAGCTCGGCCACCGAATAGCGCCGGAAGATCGTCACGGGTAGGGCTCGTAGCTTTGGTCCGGTCAAAGGGGCTCCTGCAATCTCGATCATGGCATCCAGCCTATTTCATTCTTCGCTTTTGACAACCCGAAATCCCCTGACCCAGGCATTGCGCAGGGTGATCAGGAGAATTCCCGATGCGTATGGAGGGAAAATGTGTAATAATGATGGGCAATTACATTCGTAATTACTTTCCTTTTTACTTGATAGAATTGCAGTATAAACAGGGCGGATCCGCTGTGGCGGACGTGGTGACTGGGGACTGGTGTTGAGCATTCTGCGCAGAAGTGGTGATCGATGGGCGCTTGCGGGACTTCCTGCACTCCTGCGCCGCCTTGGCCTGATGGCGCCCGCCGGCAAAGCGCTGAGCGGCGTCCGCTCACATTCGCGTCCGCTGGAACTGCTGCCTTACGGACTTCTCCTCTTCCTCAGCGTCGCCGCGATCATTCTCGTCTTCATTATCGGCGTCGGTGAGAGCAGGGACAGGATGATCTCCGAATCGACGGTTCAGTTGCGCCAGAAGACGGCGCTGCTTGAAGCCTATGTAAGCAAGATCCTCGAAGCCAATGAAATGGTCTTGCGCAACATCTCTTCTGAAATCGATCCGATGCCCTGGAGCGACATCGTGGCGTCGCCGAAAGTGGCAAGCCTTCTCGCCGACCAAAAGCAATTCCTGAAGCATTCTGGCGTCATTGCCCTCGTCAACAGGGAAGGTTCGCTCGTCGCCTATAGTGAGGGCTTTCCGGCCAAGTCGTTCAGCGTCACCGATCGCGATTATTACCGCTACCTGCACGATAATCCCTTGAGCGAGACCTTCATTGGCGAGCCGCTGATAGGCAGGGTCCATGGCAAACTCTCGCTGACCATGAGCAAGGCCCTGCACAGGCAGGATGGCTTGTTCGACGGCCTGATATTGATCACCATGCCGCTCGAGTATTTCTCCAACCTTTTCAATGGCGCGGCTTCGCCGTCGGACGTTGCCCAGCTCCTGCGGAACGATGGCAGGGTCATCGTCAATGTCCCCTTTGCCCAAGGCGGCAACCAGGCGCCCTTGTGGTTCGCATCTGCCGTGGGAGCCAATCCGACCGCAGGGGTTGTCAACAGCGTGTCTGCAAGTGACCAGACGAACCGGCTAGTGGCATACCGAAAGGTTGAGGCGTTTCCGTTTTACGTGAGCTACGCCATCGATGAAGGAAAATTGCTGAACGGCTGGTGGCAATCGGTTTTCGTCTATGGCGCGGTTCTCGCTACCGCCCTTGCAGCATTCATGGCGACCGCATGGATGGCGCGGCGCAATTCGATAGCGCTGCTTCATTCCAACGAGTCGCTTCGCGAGGTCAGCGAGCGGGTGCTTGTTTCTCAGGATGAGGAGCGCCGTTCGATCGCGCGCGATCTGCACGATTCAACCGGCCAGCATCTGATCGGCGCGGCAATGGAACTCGACAGCGCCCGTTCCCGCATTTCGGAGACTGACGATGACACGTCGCGGGCATTGCACCGCGCCGCCGCGTTGATAATGCAAAGCAATGAGGAATTGCGAACGCTGTCCTACCTGCTTCACCCGCCGATGCTCGACGAGTCCGGGCTGCCCAATGCGCTCGAACTGCTCGTCGTCGGCTTCGAGGAGCGGAGCGGTCTTGAAATCGAGCTGCGTGTGGCGCCCGAAATTGGCACGAAGCGCCCGCCGGCCGGCGTGGAGCTTGCGATATTTCGCATTGTCCAGGAGGCGCTGACAAATATCTACCGCCATGCACGCGCAAGCCACGCCACGATCAGGCTTGTGCGCCAGGGGAGCGATGCATATCCGATGCTGTCTTTGACCGTGAAGGATGACGGCATCGGCATAGAGCGCAGAAATCGCAATACGATCGGCGTCGGCCTCTCCGGAATGGAGGCGCGGCTGCGACCCTTCAACGGACTGCTCGATATTTCCACCGGCAAGAAGGGAACGACGCTCTCCGTGCGCGTGCGTGGTTGATCGCGCTCATTGCAGTCCTCGGGATTGGCCCCGAGGTTGCTGATACAGGACCGCCTGCTCAGCCCTTCTTCTTGCCTTTGTAGTCCGCATAAATCTGGTCGGCCAATTTGCGCAAGGACCGCCCGATATTCGCGTATTCGAACTCGTTGAGATTGGCGAGCGAGGCGCGCCCCGAAGGATGCAGGGTACCGAAGCCGCTACCGGGCAGCAGTACAATGCCGGTGTCGCTGGCAATCCGGAACAGGAGCTCGGTGGGCGCCACATTTTTCTTCACCCAGTCGGCGAATGCATCTCCATAGAGCTTGCGGGCAATATGTTCGAGATCAAGCAGCGTATAGTAATCGACGGCATTGACGTCGTGTTCCGGCGGCAGCCCGAGTTCGCGGTAAAGCGCAGCCTCACGGCGGCGGATGAGCTTCTTCAGCTCCGCCTTGTAGCCGTCGCTCTCGTCCATCAGGGCAAACAGCGAAAACAGCACCATCTGTACCTGCTGCGGCGTGGAAAGCCCGGCTGTGTGGTTGAGGGCAACCGCCCGGCTGTCCGCAACCACCCGGTCGAGGAATTTCAGCTTTGATACGTCAGGAACAAGCGTCGAATAGCGCTCGTCCAGATCCTTGCGGTCGGACTTGGAGAGGCCCTTGAGCTTGGCGTCGAAGATATTTTCGCGTTGCGTTGCGATGACGCCGAGCCGCCATCCCGTTGCACCGAAATATTTCGAGAAGGAATAGACAAGAAGCGTATTGGCGGGGCAGGTCGCAAACAGCGACTTGAAGTCGTCGGCGAAGGTCCCGTAGACGTCATCGGTAAGGATCATCAGGTCCGGCCGCTTCTCCGCGACCATCTTCGTGATGCGCTCGAGGCTGCGATCATCCATCTTTACCGAGGGGGGATTGCTCGGATTGATGCAGAAGAAGATCTTGATGTCCTTGTCGAGAAGCTTGTCGATCTCCTTATCGGGATATTGCCATTCCTGAGCAGGATCGGCGTTTATATGAACCTGCTTCAGGTCGTATTCCTTGAGCTCGGGAATTTCAATGTAGGGCGTGAAGGCGGGCATGCCGATTGCCACCTTGTCACCAGCCGATATCAGCTTGTTCTGCTTCAGCGAGTTGAAGATATAGGTCATCGCCGCGGTGCCGCCCTCCACCGCGAAAAGGTCGATGTCGTCCGAACTGATAAAGCCGCCGATCATCTCCTTGACGATATAGTGCTTCACGATTTCCTCGCTGACGCGAAGCATGCGCGGCGGTACGGGATAATTGCAGCCGAGAATCCCCTCGACAGCTTCATGCAGAAAGTCCGATGCATTGAGCCCGAGCTGATCGCGGACATAGCTTAAAGCCCGCCCGAGAAACACCACCCCGGGCTGATCGCGATGTTCGTCGACATAGCGGGCAAAGCGCCCCTCGATTCCGGCGATTTTCGGCAGGCCGCCGACACCGTTCTCCATATATGAGAATGAGAGTTCGGCTTCGGCAACGGCAAAGAGCCCGAGACGGAAAAAGGCGCGCCGCGGCAGGGTGGCGAGAAAGTTCGGGTTACCACGTCCTGCATTGAGAATGAGGCGGTTTTCCTTGCTGGAGGCAACCTGGATCAACGCATCCTTGAGTTCGAACGGGCTAAGCTTGGCATATTGGCTGTAGTCTGTGCGGGACATGGAACTCTCCTCAGGCAAATGCCACGACCAAAGGGCCGAGCAGGGTCAGGAATACATTGGCAAGGGCATAGGTAATGGCGAAGGGGGTCGTCGGTATCGTATTGCCTGCCTTGTCGAGGATTTCGCCGAAGGCTGGATTGGCACTGCGCGAACCGGACAGCGCGCCGGCAAAGATCGCCGTGTTGTCATATTTGAGGACATAACGGCCAAAGACCATGGTTATCAGCAGCGGCAGGATGGTCACGACCACGCCAATGAGGAAGATTGAAAGACCGCTTGTGGCGATGGTTTGCACTGCCTGCAGGCCGGATTGAAGTCCGACCACCGCAACGAAGCCTGCCAGACCAAGGTCGCGCAGCAGCGTCGACGCCGCGGTCGGCATGTTGCCGATGGCAAGGTTGCGGCTGCGATACCAGCCGAACAGAAGACCGGAGAGCAGGGCGCCGCCGCCGCTTCCAAGCGTCAGAGGAATCGAGCCGATGCGGATCACGGCGAGGCCGATCAGCAAGCCGGCAACGAGGCCAAGGCCGTGGAAAACGAAATCGGTTTTGTCGCTGGGGACGATGACCGTGCCGATGGATTTGGCCACTCTCTGCAAATCCTGGTCAGTACCGTAAAGGCTGACCACGTCGCCGGTTTCGATGCGCGTGTCGGGCAATAGCGGCAGCGGCTTGTCGGCGCGCTTGATCCCGGTGACATAGATGCCGTGGCGCAGGTCATCGGCGGTCGCCGCCCTGATTTCCGCGACCGTCTTGCCGACCAGCGCCGGACTGTTGATCGTAATATCGCGGGTCACGATGACAAGGTCCATGCCGTCCGACGATTGAAGCTCGGGACCGATGCCTTGTGCTGAAGACACCACGCCCGCACGCCGGCCGACAACCAGGATTACATCGCCGGATTCAAGCCTGAGGTCAGGTTGGACGCCAATCAGCGCGCCGGCGCGCTTGACGCGTTCGATGGTCATCGGCGCGTCCTTCGTCGTCGGCCCTTCGACCTGAGCAATGGTCTTTCCGGCTGCGGTCGTCACCCGATAGATGCGGCCGACGAGATCGGGCGCAGCGGGTACTTCGCCGGGACCGAAGACCTGCGCGCCGGCAAGCAGTTCCGCCTCGGCCTTCATCGCGTCGTCACGAATGCTGCGGCCCATGAACTTCGGCAGAATGTTGACGCAAACAATGATCGCGCCGAACGAGCCAAAAATGTAGGTGACCGCATAGCCGACGGCGACGTTGCCTTGCAGGCGCTGCACTTCATCGGCGGCAAGGCCGAGCTTGCCGATGGCGGCGGAGGCCGTGCCGATGATGGCCGATTGCGTAAGGCCGCCCGCGGCGATACCGGCGGCGAGGCCCTTGTCGAGACCAAACATCCGGGCCAGCACGATGACGGTCAGCAGCCCGCTGAGAGCAAGCACGACGGCCATAGCGATTTCGCGCAACGATTGCCGGCCGAGCGAGCGGAAGAATTGCGGGCCGCTTTCAAAGCCCACGGCATAGATGAACAGCGCGAAGAGCACGGATTTTACGCCATTGTCGACGGAGACGCCGACCTGGCTGATTAGCACCGCTACAAGCAGCGATCCGGCAACGCCGCCGAGCTGGAATTTGCCGAATTGAACCTTGCCGATGGCATAACCGCCGGCAAGCGAAAGGAACAAGGCAATTTCGGGCGATTGACGAAAAATCTCATGAAGCCAGATCATCGAGATCCTCCAA
This sequence comes from Phyllobacterium sp. SYP-B3895, assembly GCF_009647635.1. Taxonomy (NCBI): domain Bacteria; kingdom Pseudomonadati; phylum Pseudomonadota; class Alphaproteobacteria; order Hyphomicrobiales; family Phyllobacteriaceae; genus Phyllobacterium; species Phyllobacterium sp. SYP-B3895. Next base: position 837,434 of record NZ_WJIG01000003.1, read on the forward strand.
CGATTGTATCAGCGCGATTGCGGTGTTTGAGCGTCAGTTCGTAGTCGAGCGTTGATCCGGACGCTTGACGCAGCGAAAACCAACGTGACTGGTTGAAGTGTCCTCGGGTTCGGCATGCCGCGCGGCCGGACGGTAACGCCGGCAATAATTCGGTGCGCAAAGATGCGAACCGCCCTTGAGGACGCGCCGGGGAATAAGGATTTGCGGCGTGTGCGGATCATAGCTCGCGTCGATCGGACCGCCGCGCGGGTTAAGCGGGATGCAGCAAGCCTTTGCCGCCGGCTCCTCATGACGTGTGGACCAGAAATCGCCCGTCCACTCCCAGACATTTCCGATCATGTCGTAAACGCCATAACCGTTCGGTGGGAATCTGTGGACGGGCGAGGTCCGGTCGTCGCCTTGGGAGCGAAGGTTGTGATGTGGAAATATGCCTTGCCAGGTATTGGCCATCTGCCGGCCGCCGGGGTTCAGCTCTTCACCCCAGGCAAACTCGGTTTCGTCGAGCCCACCGCGGGCTGCCAGTTCCCACTCGGCTTCCGTCGGCAGGTCCTTGCCGGCCCAATCCGCGTAGGCCTTGGCATCCTGCCACGCGACATGCACCACGGGATGGTCGAGTTTGCCGCGCAAGTCGCTGCGCCGGCCATAGGGGTGACGCCAATCAGCCCCGAACTTATAAGTCCACCACTGGGAAATATCGGGGCTTGTGACCGGGCGGGTCGGCGGATCGAACATCAGCGAGCCCGGCTTTAACATATGTGGTAGCGCACCCGGATAATCCTTTGGATCCGGGGCCTTTTCGGCAACCGTGACATGGCCGGTCGCCTTGACGAATTCCATGAATTGACGGTTCGTGACCGGGGTGGCCTGAATCCAGAATCCGTCGACCTCGACCGGGTGCGCAGGGGACTCCTCCGGATAGTGCTTGTTCGAACCCATCATGAAGGTTCGTCCGGGGATCCAGATGAGGCCGTCCTCCGATTTCAACTGCTCGTTGAAGCCATCTCTTTGGGCTGCGGCGGGCATTCTACCTCTCCGAATGTCAACTTGTGCGAGCATTGCCGCGAATTCGCTGCGACTGAAGTACGTTACAGTTACACACTGTTGTTTCTGGCCGGCCGCTGCCAGTTACCGAGCGGCGGATTAAGCGGGGGAAGCGCTCGCGTAACTGTAAAGGATCGCCGGTCGCGGCGGCGATACTTCACACGCCAGGCCAACATGGCGGACGCAAGGATACGCGCACTGCCTTGTGTCGGTGGATGTGGTGGACCGAAGAGATCACGTTCAAATCCTGCCAGAGCATCTTGCATCGACCGGTCATTGCTTGCCTCAGCCCAATCCGTTGCGCTTCGAAATCCCATGGCTTTCGTCCAGAGGTTGAGCGCCGAATAGGCACGCTTCGCGTCGCCCGAGTTGAGCGCTGCCAGGAGTTCACGATAGCGCGTGGGCTCGGATTGGGCCCGGGCCTGCTTGCGCGCATCAACCCAGCGTTCCATGCGGGGCCACAGGCGATGGAGGAGGAAAGCCAGGACAAGCACGGCGAGGATGGTGATGCCAATGCCAAGCATTGAGCGGATGGAAAGGCGGTCTGGTGCTTCCTTCGCCTGGGGAAGATCGGGCGCAATAGCGATGGCCGTCGCTGGCTTTGCCTTGGCGGCGAGGACGAGGGGCTTCAGTTCGGCCCGCTGCGCCTGCATGTTTTCCGTGTCGAACCAGGTGACGGTCAGTGCGGGAAGCGTGAACGTCCCCTCCCTATCCATCACGTAGGTGACGCGCTCGGTGCGGCTGCTACCTCGCTCACGGCCACTGCCATCGACATTGTCCGCCAGTGTCGGGGCCTGGCGATAGAGCTTTACGCCATCCGGCACGTCGAACGATAATTGCGGCAACATCATTGCCCGCGTCCCTGTTGCGAAGAGCGTAACCGTGCGCACAAGCGTGTCGCCGACCTTGAGATTGGCCGGATCACCGTCGAGGGTCTCATTAAGTTCGGCACGCGTGGCGGAAAACGCCGATGCTTCGGCCCCGGGTGGCAGGTCCGCGGCGACAAAGGTGACTGCGGGAAGATTTATTGTTGCCGGGGTGGACTGACCCGGCACCTTGGCGTAGGCGAGCGGTACGCTTGCTGTCGGGAGCGTAAATTCGCCGGCGATCTGCGGAATAATGAAATAGGTGCGGCGAATGCCGGAATACTCTTCGCCGTTGACGGATTTGACCAGGTTCTGGGCCCGCTCGTCGGGAAGCGTGACAATTGCGTTCGGGACGTCGAGCAATGGAAACTGCGGCGGCGATGTGAAAAAGTTCGGAACGTAGACGTCGACATCGATGCTCACCTGCTGGCCGACCACGATCTTGCCCTGTGTCGCCAGCGACGTTTCCGCGAAGGGCTCGGCGGCGTAAACCGGCGATGCAAACAGAAGAGCAAGCGCGACAAGCCAGCCAAAATATCTCATTGCTTGCCTCCTCGCGCCTCGATGGCAAATTTGCGGGCAAGAAGATCGGCCGGACTGACCTCGATATTTTTCATCCATAGATCGGCAGTCTGTTCAGAAACGTTGACCTGCCCCTTTTTGCCCTGCTTGCCCTTGTCGTCGAACTGGACCTGGTCAGGTTTGAGATTGGGGTCCTGCTGCTGTTCCTCTTCTTCCTGCTTTTGCAGCGACACGAGTTTCTCGGCAATGGCGAGATTGGCCCTGGCCTCGGGCCAATCTGTTCGAAGTTGCAGCGCGCGCTTGTAGGCGGCGACCGCCTGATCCAGCCGATTGAGGTGAAGCAAAGCGTTGCCCTGGTTGTACCAGGCTTCTGGCGTATCCCTTGCCGCGAAGGCATCGACCGCTTCGCTGAACTTGCCAGCGCGATAGAGTGCGACGCCGCGCCACTCGTTGTCCCTGAAGGCAGCCGCGGCGGCGGGATAAGCGCCGCGCTCATAGGCGAGACGTCCTTGCTGGTCCGGTGTCAGCCACATATCGGCAAGGCTGAGATCGGCGGCGCGTGAGGTATCGGGGCTGAAAATGAGATGGAAGGCGACAAGCGCGCCGGCCCAACGCACGACCCAGCCCCGCCGGAACGACAGCGCGGCAAGCAGCACGATCGGTATGGTCAACCACCAGCCAAAGTCGCGCCAGCGCGTTTCGGCTTCGGCGGCCTTCTGCGCGAAATGCGTCTTGATCCGCTCCACGACCCAGCGCACGTCGCTGTCGTCGCTCGTAAAAGTGGCAACGCTGATGTTTCCGGCCCCTTGCAACCGTTTCAATTCGTCGACGTCAAGCTTGGCGAAGAGGCGACCTCCGGCAGCATCGCTGGCGAAACCTCCACCGCTGGTTTTGACCGGACCGCCCTCGGCTGTGCCAATCGCAAGGAGCACGACGTTGTTGCTGCCGCCGAACCGGGCCACCTGATCGAAGGAGGCCGCATCGACACCGTCGGTCATGAGAAGAATCGTTCCGGGCGCTTGCGCACTTTCAAGCGTTTTTTCTGCTGCTGCCAATGCGACAGCAGTATTCTTGCCAGCAACGGGCATAATCCGCGTGGCAAGCGAGTCGACATAGGTGCGCACGAGCGCTGCATCGTCGGTTAACGGAAGAACCAGATGCGCCGAGCCCGCATAGGCAATCATGGCGGTTCGCGCTGCGGGCCGCGCGGCGAGAATGTCGTGGACCTTGAGCTTCGCCCGTTCAAGCCGCGATGGTGTGACGTCGATTGCATCCATCGTTTGCGACAGGTCGATGGCGATCACCAGCGGCGCTTCGTCCTGAACGAAAGGCGGGAGTTCGCGTTGCCATGTCGGGCCAGCAAGGGCGAGTGCTGCGAGGGCAATGAGAATTGCCGTCAGGTGATAGGGCCGCAGCCGCCCCTTGGATGGATCGTCGGAGACAAGGTGATCGAGCAATTGCGGCGCAATCATATCGCGCCAGCGCAGCCTCATGTCGGACTGGCGCGATGCCAGCCACAATATTGCGATCGCTGCGAGGATCGCCAGCAGCCACCACGGCCGGAGGAAGTGGAAATCGGCGATCATCGGCTGGCTGCCGGTTCAAGCGCAGCGCCGCTGCGGTTTCGCAGCCTTGCGAACAGGAGCGCAAGGAGATGATAGGCGATAAGGAGCAAAAGCGCGGCACCGAGAGGATAGTGGAACAATTCGATGCGCGGACGCCAGGATAGTGTTTTTTGATTGATGGGCGTGATGCGGTCGAGCGTCGTATAGATGTCCTGAAGCCCGGTCTGGTCCTGGCCGAAGAAATATCGTCCGCCCGTCGTCACTGCGATTTTTTCGAGTGAGGCAGTGTCGAGCTTCTCTTCACCGGTAGCTTGGGGATTGCCGATGCCGATCGTATGGATCGTGATCTTTGCATCCCTGGCTATGTCCGACGCCTTGGCCGGCGGCATCTTGCTTGCCGTATCGTTGCCGTCGGTAAGAACGATAAGGACCTTCTCGGGCGCGCTGGTGTCCTTGAACATCTTGATCGCCAGCCCGATGGCATCGCCGAGTGACGTTCGCGGCCCGGCAATTCCGGGCAGCGCGTCCGCGATCATGGTCTGCACAGTGGCATGATCCATGGTGAAGGGGACGAGCGGGTAGGGTGCGTCGCCAAAGGCGATGAGGCCGATGCGATCGGCGGGGCGCTTCTTGACGAAGTCGCTGACGACGCTGCGAACCGCGTCTATCCGCGAGATGAGGTTGCCGCCGGGATCGCGAAAGTCCTTTGTCTCCATCGACTGTGAAAGATCGATCGCCAACATAAGGTCGCGCTGCGGCTCGGTCTTCTCGATCGGCGGTTCGACATATTGCGGACGGGCGAGAGCGATAAGGACAAGAAGCCAGCAGATCGTTCCCACGATCAACTCCGGCCAGGTTCTGCGCGTGACCAGTGAGCCGGTCGATGGGGCAATTCCCGCAGCCTGCGTGACTTCTTCGAAGAATGGAATGCGTACCGAAGCAGATTGTGAGCGATATGGCGGCAGGAGCCACCAGACGACGACAGGCAATGGCAGCAGCACCAGCAACCACGGAAAATCAAGCTGGTACATGGTGCTTCTCGATCCAGTGGCGTGCGGCTGCGAGCAATTGCTTGGGGTTCCAGGCAGGATCGCTCTCTCGTGCGGGGTGATATTCCAGGTCGTCGAGCATATGGACAAGATCCGCGCCTAGGCTTCGATCCGGCAGGGCATTTTGCAGGAACGCGACCCACGCCCCGCCGCTTTGCGCGGCAACCTCATCGCGCGGCCAGACGGCCAACGCAACGCGCTTGACCAGTATCGGCACCTCCCGGGCGATCGTATCCGCATCACCGTCGCTCTGGAGCCGATCGAGAATTTGCAAAGCTTCGCGCCGGTAACGATTGGCTCGTCGCTTCTTGAACCAATGCCAGCAAACCATTGCCAGTGCTGCAAGAAGGAGGATTGCCACCAAGGCCCATCCCCAGGTCTGCGGGAACAGCGCAACGGGGGCGGGGGTTGCGATATCAGCCAGTGATTTCAAGGCCTGTTCTGTTGCAAGATCGAGCGGCGTATCGGCCATCATCGCCTCCTTTGCCGCCAGGCGGTCTGCGCCAGCAATCGGCGCAATTGCGGCGCCGTCTCAAGCGCGGTCGAAACCGGCAGCATCGGCAAGCCGAGTTCTTGCTGCCAGGCCAACAATTCGCGCCCTCTGCTTCGGGCAAAATCGCCGATCGCGTTGCGTGCCTTCGCCTGCTGGAAAGCGAGTTCTGCTTGCATGGAGCCGCCCCTGATAACCATCTCGCCTTTGGTTAGCAATTCGAGCAGGAACGGGTCGTAGACCAGAATGGCGAGCACGTCATTGCGCACGCTGAGGCGCAAAAGGAGATCGCGCGTTTCCGCCGAATGTCCGTCAAAATCGCTGACGATGATCACAAGGTGATCGTGGTGCGCGACATTCTCCACGGTCCGCAGCACCGTGTCCAGTTGTCCTGTGGCGCGCTCACCGGGGGTGCGCGCATTCAGCGCCTGGTTCATGGCGGCAATGCTGTCGGCCAAGGCGATGACGGATTCGCGACTGCGATGCGGCCGCAACTGCGTGGTGCCGCTATCGTTGAACACCTGCCCGCCGACCCGGTCGCCCGAGCCGAGAATGCGCCATGCGCACAGCATGGCAGCTTCCGCAGCTGTGACCGATTTCATGACGCGGCGGCTACCGAAGAACATATTGGTGCGCTGGTCGACGACGATGAGGGCAGGACGTTCCTTTTCCTCGCCGTAGATGCGCACGAAGGGCTTGCTGGTGCGCGCCGTTACGCGCCAGTCGATGGTACGGATATCGTCGCCCGGAAGATATTCGCGCAGTTCCTCGAAGGTAAGTCCGCGCCCGCGCATCCTCGAACTGTGACGCCCGGTCAGGGGCTGCTGTACCGCGTTCCTCTGGATGAATGTCAGGTCGCGCGCTGTCGATTCGAGTGCGGCGAGCTGTTCGACCGAGACATAAGCGCCGTCGGAGATTTCTTGCGGGGACGGCGGGCGCCATGGCACTCAGGCCACCGCTACGCGTTCGACGATCCGGTCGATGACTTTGTCGGGACCGATATTCGCGGCATGTGCCTCATAGGACAGGATCAGCCGATGCCTGAAAACATCATGGACGATCGCCTTGACATCGTCGGGCGTAACATAGTCGCGGCCCTTCAGCCAAGCATAGGCGCGTGAAACCTTATCGAGGCCAATGACGCCGCGCGGGCTGACACCGACCTGCAGCCATTTGGCGAGATCCGCGTCGATCTTGTCGGGGTAGCGCGTCCCGAAAACGAGTGCCACCATGTAGTCCTCGACCGGCTTGGACACGGTGATGGCCGATATTTCGGCCCGGGCATCGAAGACTGCTTTGGGGTCCAGCTTGTCGTCGGATTTGCCGGGTTTGGACTTGGTTGCAGTCTCCTCGCTGCGAACGAGCCGCATGATCGCCGCCTCCGACTCCTCGTCGGTGTAGCCCACTTCGACATGCATGAGAAAGCGGTCGAGCTGGGCTTCGGGGAGCGGATACGTTCCTTCCTGCTCAATCGGGTTTTGCGTCGCCATCACCATGAAAAGGTCGGGCAGGGGATAGCTTTTGCCCCCGACGGTCACCTGGCGTTCCTCCATCGCTTCAAGCAGCGCCGATTGCACCTTGGCCGGCGCACGGTTCACTTCGTCGGCAAGGATCAGGTTGGCGAAGATCGGGCCCTGCTGGAATTTGAACTCGCCCTTGCCGCCCTCGCTGAAGTAGATTTCGGAACCGGTGATGTCGGCCGGCAGAAGGTCCGGCGTGAACTGCACGCGCGACAGCTCGGCATCGAGATTTTTGGCCAGACTCTTGATTGCCCGGGTCTTCGCAAGGCCCGGCAAGCCTTCCACCAGCAGATGTCCATTGGCGATAAGGCCAAGCAGCAACCGCTCGACCATCGTGTCCTGGCCGATGATCGACTGGCCGATGCGCTTGCCCAATGCGAGAATATCGTCACGTGCGCTCATTGTGTGTTCCCGCCGAAAAACCAGGCATAATAGGCATTGTCCGGTGCATGGTCGCTCACGAATGCAGCGTTGCGCTGCCAGGCGTCCCGATCACCGCGATAGGCGCTTAGGCCGGCATTATAGAACGTGTGAAGAATTTCCCGCTCCTGCTTCGTCGATGTGATGAACGCCGCATCGGCATTGACGAGCGGTGGTTCACTTGCAAGGGCGAGAAGTTTCGGCAGGACTGTCGGAAAGGTGTCGGGTCTCACCCACGCCGCATATTCGATGCGGGGCCTATCGTCGGTCACGGGGGGCGCGTCTCCGGCATAGGTTTCAAGTCCCTTGCGATCCATCACGAATGTGGCCATCAATTCAGGAAGTGAACTGACGCCGACTTCGCGCAAGGCCTGTTTCACGCCGGGTTGTTCGAACCGTGCGCTCATCTGAGCGACATCGAGGTTCATGGGTTCGAGCGAGCCGATGAGGAGCATTTCATGCAGTTCGGTTGTCCATAGGGATGCGTGCGGAAAGACATCGATGAAGCTTCGAACGAGCGAGCGTGTATCCTCATCGTTTTGCGTCGGCAACGGGAGCCATTGCGCGACCATGCCGCCGGGCCGCAGCCGTGATGCGGCAAGCCTGTAGAAATCGGTTGAGTAGAGATTGGCGACCCCTGCCGCCGAGGGCGGCGGCGGTTCGAGTGTTACGAGATCGTAGGACTCTTCGCTTCCAAGCAGTTCGCGCCTGCCGTCCCGCAGCCTGATATCGAGGTCGGGCGATGAGGCAGCATTGAAATTGCCGTTAAACAGGTTCGCTGCCCGCTGCACGCCCGGGAGGAGTTCGGCGGCGACGCGCTGGTTAAGCCCGTCATAAGCAAGGAGCGCACCTGCGGTTATGCCGGTTCCGAGGCCGACAACCATCGCCGCCTGCGGCTGCTTTTGCATGGTTATCAGAGGAAGGAGCGCCTGCAGCCGCATGTAACGCAGGGAGGGCAGGGAGTCTCCGGTATTGGAGACACCCTGAATATAGAGTCGGCGGAACTTGCGGTCACGGCCCTGTTCGACGACCGCGACGGTTGCGCCAAGGCCTTCCTCGTAGAAGACCAGCCTTCCGGCCTGGGCACCCGGCAGCAGACTGGCGAAGCGATCAGAGGGGATGAGGAAGGCCAGGGCCAGCGTCAGGACGCCGACCGATGCGATGGCAATGCGGTGGAGGCGTACGGCCGCGACATTGCGAAACACGGCGATCAGGCCAATGATGGCGGCAGCGACGGCGAGGATGCCGAACGAGCCGACGAAGCCGAAAGTGGGAACGAGCACAAAGCCCGTCAGCGCCGTTCCGATAATGCTGCCGAGCGTGTTCCAGCCGCTGACGAGCCCGACGCCGCTGCCGGTGCGGCCATCTTCAACCACCAGCTTGAGCGCAAAGGGAAAGGCGGCGCCAAGCAGAAGCGTCGTTGGAAGCACGATGAGGATCGCGGCGACCGCAAAGCGTGCCGACATTCCCGCAAGCTGGTTTCCTGTCAGCTGCAGCAGCCAGTACTCGGCCATGGACTGCAGCATGATGATCCAGTTGCTGAGGAACGCGATGCCGCAAAGGCCGATGAGGCCCGCGCCGGCGATCAGCAGGCCGAAAATGCTCCAGTGGTCGCGAACGCGGTCGACCCATCTGGAGGCCAGTGCGGAGCCTGCGGCCAAACCAACGAGGTAGGTAGCGAGCACAATGGCGAAAGCAAATGTGCGTGTGCTCATGAACTGGACGATGGACTGGGTCCAGATGACCTCGTAGCCCAGTGCGATGCCGCCCGCGACGGAATAGAGAAACAGGGCAAGTCGGACATTCCGGGAATTCACATTGGCAGGCGAGATGGTTTGCGCTTGCGCAGGCGAAGCAAGGACGAGCGCAAGGGCAGCTGCAAGAAGGCTCAGCGCTGCCGCAGCATCGGCGGTGCCGGAGACACCAAGATAGGGGATGAGGAGAAATGCAGCGGCGAGGGTCCCGGCAATGGCGCCTGCCGTATTTGCCGCATAGAGGCTGCCGCCCTTGAGGCCGATATCGCGGTTCGACGTCGCTACCGAACGCACCAGCGCGGGAAGCGTGCCGCCCATGAGGACGGCGGGAACACCGACAAGAGCGAAAACGATCAACCAGGCGACGGGCGCAGCAGAATTTTCGATAATTGCAAAGGACGGCGCGAAATGTGCGAGCGCGACGGTAACTGCAATGCCGCAAAGGGCGACACCCGCCTCGAGCAGCGCATAAAACCGAAAGGGATAATTGCTGCGATCGATTGCAGGCCCGAGCAACAGATTACCGAGCGCCAGCCCTGCCATGAACGCTGCAACGCCAGCCGTGACGGCATAGACGTCGACGCCAACGATCAGCGAGAGTTGCCGTACCCAGACGACCTGAAAGACCAGAGCTGAAAACCCCGAGGCGAAAAGCAGAAGGGCAGGCAGCGCCGTAAGGGTCAATCGTTGGGGCATGGAAACTTCAAACTGTTCGGCACCGGCAGGCTGGTTGGAAAGTTGCGTATCAACGCTCATCTGATGCGCTCCGCAATGGATTATTCGGCTGGCGCATCGTGTGGGCGCCAGCCGGCTGTCGAAGTCAAACGGGCGTTATTGCGCCTTGTTCTGCTTTGCCAGTTCCTCGTCGATCTTCTTGTGAACGGCTTCCTCCACCTGATCGACACTGAAGCTTGCCGGCTTCTGGCTCGGCGGATAATCGACGAAGGTTTGCAGGAACTCCGAAGCTTTCAACGTGGCAATACCCGTCAGATACGCGTTCTTCACGAGCCAGTCATTGTACTGGTCCGAAGTGATGTCGGCGCGCTCATAGGGGTCCATGCGCAGGTTGAAGATCTTGGGAAGACGCAGGCAGGTAAAGGGCTCCTGCCAGATGTTGAGGTTGCCTGGCGCGCGCTGCTCGCAGAACACCGCTTTCCAGTTGTCCCAACGCATGGCGACAAGTTTACCGTCGTCGTCGAAATAGTAGAACTCGTTGCGCGCACTCTTCGGCTGCTGACCTTCGAGATAAGGCAGCTGATTATAGCCGTCGAGATGCACCTTGAAGTTCTTGCCGCCGATATCGGCGCCCTTCAACAACCGGTCCTTGATATCCGTGTCGCCGGCAGCGGCGAGCAGGGTCGGGAACCAGTCGAGGCCCGAGAACATGTCGTTGCTCACGGTATCGGGTTTGATCTTGCCTGGCCAACGGATCATCGCCGGGACGCGGAACGCGCCTTCCCAGTTGGAATCCTTTTCGCTGCGGAACGGCGTCATCGCCGCATCCGGCCATGAGAACATGTTGGGGCCGTTGTCGGTGGTGTAGACGACGATCGTGTTGTTGGCGATGCCTTCGTCGTCGAGCGTCTTCAGAAGCTTGCCGACGTCCTGATCGTGTTCCCACATGCCGTCGGCATATTCATTGCCAGGCATGCCGCTCTTGCCGCGATACTCTTCCCGCACATGGGTAAATACGTGCATGCGGGTCGTGTTCATCCAGACGAAGAAAGGCTTGTCGCTCTTGCTGTGCTGCTTGATGTAATCGATCGCCGCACCCGTGGTCTCGTCGTCGATCGTTTCCATCCGCTTCGTCGTCAGCGGACCGGAATCCTCGATCTTGCCATCGGCCGTTGCCTTGATCACGCCGCGCGGTGAGAAATTCTTGACAAAAGGATCATTGGGGTCCTTCGGCCAATAGGGTCGTTCCGGCTCTTCCTCCGCATTGAGGTGATAGAGATTGCCGAAGAACTCGTCAAAACCGTGCTTTACGGGCAGATATTCATCCTTGTCGCCAAGGTGGTTCTTGCCAAATTGGGCGGTGTTGTAGCCAAGCGGCTTAAGAGCCTGGGCGATCGTGATGTCGCGATCCTGGAGCCCGACCGGCGCTCCGGGCGCGCCCACCTTGGAAAGACCGGTGCGCAACGGCGTCTGGCCGGTGATAAACGAAGAGCGACCGGCGGTACAACTGTTCTCGGCATAGTAATCCGTGAACATCATGCCTTCCTTGGCGATGCGGTCGATATTCGGTGTCTGGTAACCGACGAGGCCGCGGGTATAGGCGCTGATGTTCGTCTGGCCGATATCGTCGCCGAAAATGACGAGGATGTTGGGTTTGGGAGCGTCCTGCGCCTGCGCGGCCTGAACTCCGGGCCATTGCGCAAAAGCAATCCCTGTCGCTATGGCGGCGCCGGCGAGAAGCGAGGTCTTCGCCTTGGCTCCGCTCGGAACGCAAGCTTGCCAAAGCCTGCTTAAATCAATCTTCCATTCAACTGACATCAGGATCCTCCTGGAGACTGGGGGCATATTTCGTGCTGAAGCATTGTACTCTCGTGTCTGGGCGGAGGCATTATCAGGCCTCTGCAACCGATGCGCGTGTTTCTGCCCTGGATTGGGCTTTGGACAACCTGCATGCTTTCGGGCTTCCGAAGGAAGTACGTAACTGTAACGCAATCCTTGATTTTACCGGGAACGGGACGAAATTTTATCCGCCTCTCGCAGAGCGTTCTGTAACAGTTAAGTACTTTGTCTTCGGATGAGATGCGCTCATGATGTCTGCACGCTAGACGTGAAAACGCAGCAGGAGACGTGAATGAAGGCGGTCACCGTGAAGACGCTATGTGCAATGATCATCGCCACCGGTCCATGGATATGGGCTGCGCAGGCGAGGGCTGACGACGTACGGCTTTCGGGCTTTCCATCGCTGATCCTGTCGGGTGGCACAGCTAAATCAACGTCCTATCAAATGCCCAAGCCCTTCAACAATATGCTCAAGGCGGACATGCTCGACATTTCGTTCGGAGCAACCACGCTCGATGCAATCCAGAAGGCGTTTGGCGGCGAGATCAGGACGCGCGGTTCGGGCGCCAATGGTGTCAGTTGGCTCTGCTATCAGGTTGCGCTCGATGGCCACGCGTCGAATCTCTGGTTCATTTCCAATGGTGAAGCAGCGGGTTCGAAACGGCTCCTGACAATGGTATCGGCCGAGGAGAGCGAGACTGCGCGGTCAGGCTGCTCGCAAGGTCCTGAAACCTTGACGGCGTGGATGCTTCCTGTGCCGGGCTTGAAGGATGGCGAGACGGATCTGCAAAAGGCTTTCGGCATGAGCATTCATGACGGGATTATCCGTTACTCGAATGAACAGGGCCCAAACAGCAATGGCGTGACGACCCTGCAAGCCCTCGTCTATCGGCTCGACGAAGGCAAGATCGACGGCATGTCGTTCAGTCAGGTTACGGCCAAATGATCTCGCCTATTTGCCCAGCGCAAACTGAAAGTTGACACCGACAAATACCTGCCACTCGGGATTGCCGCGGCCGTGATCGAAGACGGTGTATTGCGGCTCGACGAAGGCGTTCATCGTCACCTTGTCGTTGACCTGAAACACCTTGCCGACGCCAAAACCGACCGGAACCGAGTAGTTTCCGCTCTCCAGGTCGAAGTTCCAGATGGCGGATGACCTGAGGTAGAAACCCTTGCTCAAGTTGAAATTGACGATGGGCTGGAACGTTGCGAGTGAAACATCATCCCGGTCGCTTTCGCCGGCAAATGACGTCTGGTAGGTGACGAGACCGCCGAGCAGGCCCCAGCTTTGCGGGGCGACCACAACGCCGGCGGCGCCCGCCTGCCATTTGCCGGCGCCAAGGGCATCGTCCGTCGCAGTCGGGAGGACGACGAGCGGGCCGGCGCCGAATGAAATCTCCTTGCCGGGCACCAGGAAAATGTCCATCAGCGTCAGATCGCCCAGGCCCGTCGTATATCCTGTCGGAAATTCCGGTGCGGTCGCGACCGGAAGCGTGAAACGGATCAGTTGCGGTGCACCGAAAAGGTCCGAAGGCACGAGACCGCGCAGCAGGAACTGGTTTGCGTAGCGGTCGCCCGGCAGTCCGGTCAGTTCGGGAACATAGTAGTCATGAAAATTCAGCGTGATCTTGGGCGTCAGCGGGTTGTTTGCAGCATTTACGTCTGCGTGTTCCTGCGACGATGCGGCTTGCGCACTTAACGAAATCGCACCGATGGCCATAATCAATACATCTAACGAATAACTTAAATATCTCATGGTCTTCATCCTTTAATTGAAAGCCAAGGTGAGCCAGATTCCATCCTGCATGACAAGTTCGTAACTGTAACGTTTACGGCCTCCCGCCCATGCCAGGGTAGAACGACCAAAAAGGGGGCAATCCAAATTCATCCAAGGCAAAACATTTCGTTTTTTGGGCTCGCGGATTTGCGGCAACGGACCCCTGTTAACCGTTACGTACTCCCATAAGGCGAGACATCATCCTATGATCAATGACCGAGCGGGGCCTGGGGATATAATTGCTGATTGCGGCCCGACCGGAGCTCGACGGAACAACGAGCAGGGGATGCAATTGAAGCGATGTCGACCGCGTCTGCCCAAAGGGGACTGTGGAAATTGATGCTCAGGCTGCCTGCGATGCGTGGGCAGCTGCAGGTCCTCAGTGCGCGGAATACGACATTGCAAAGCTTGTGCGATGCCTTCGACGAGGCCAGCTCCACGCTTGATCGCTTGCGCCGCAACGGCTCGAAAGATCTCAAGCTGATTGCTGAATATGAAATGCTCTGCGCTGACATCGAGAGTGAAGTCATCGACATCTGCATCGCCACGCGCGGCAGAAGCTACTGAGGTAGAGCGTCCCCACTATCGACCGCTGATCTCCTCAACCTGGTCTTGCGTCAGGACAATTCCATCGCAACCTGGGGGATTTCCCGTATGGCGTTGCGTAGCGTTCCGTTCAATTCTACTATCCAGTGAAACTGGGGTGGGGCGCAAACATGGAAGTTGACTTCAATGTCGACATGCCAGACTCGGAGAGGATTTCCGAAGAAGAGGCGCGGGCGGAGCTCGACAGGCTCCTTTCGGACTCACAATTCCATTCGACAGAACGTAACCGGAATTTCCTCAGGTTCGTCGCCCAGGAGATGTTCGAGGGCCGGGCAGCCTCGGTAAAAGCCTATACGATTGCCGTCGACGTCTTTGGCCGGCCCTCGAGTTTCGACCCGACGACCGATCCCATCGTCCGCATCGAAGCAACCCGGCTTCGGGCCTCCCTGGCGCAATATTATGAGAGCCGGGCCGAGGAAGGCAGCGTACGCATCGAACTGCCGCGCGGCCGCTACATACCCGTATTCACCAAGGCGCCGCCGCAAGCGGAGGTCGTGGAAGAATGCGAGGAGGCGGAAGAACAGCCCGTCTTGCCCCCGGCGCAGCCTTCGCGCAGCTTCATGACCAAGCGGCATCTTGCCGTTGCAGCAGGCGTCGTGTGTATCACAGCGATTTCTCTCGTGGCAGTTGCGGCCAACCGCCGTGTTTTTTCTGAAAAGCCGGTCGTTGCTGTCGAGATGAAGCTGGCAGGCGATGGCACCGATGCGGAAGCCGGCCTCATCCGCGACTATCTGATGACGGCGCTTTCGCAATTTCAGACTTTGACGCTGGCGGCGGCAGAAATGCCATCGCCGGTAAGGGCGACGCTTCCAGCGCTTAGCTGGTTCCGAAGCGCCCGGCGCGCTGCCAATCCCTACCATGTCGTCCTCAAGTACCACCCGGACATAAATGGCCGCGCGGTTTGGTGGCAGGTCGTCGATCCGGTGAGCGGCGAAGCCCTGCGGTCGGGGGTGGAGCGTGCTACCCCGGACGACCGGCCGGACACGGAGGTTCGCCGCGAGCTTGTAACCGATCTCGCCACCCGCTTCGCCGGCCCGCAAGGCGTCATCAACAATATCGAGTATACGCGAGAACTCGCAGCCCCCAGTCTCGGCAATGGCTGTATCCTCAGAACCGGGGTGGCGCTCGAGCGGCAAGATGCTGCTGAGCTCGACGCTGTTCGCGACTGTCTCGCCGCCACTTTGCAAGCCATGCCGAACAATCCCGATGCCAACGCCGCCATGGCGGTCACCATGATCGAGTCCGCGGCGCCGGAAGTCGTCAACGGCACTGCAGCGCAGGCGCTGCTTCTGGCCAATAAGGCCGTTGCATTGGCGCCGATGTCGGACCGCGCCGGCTATGCGCAAATGCTGGCGCTCTATCATAACGGACAGAGTGAAGCGGCCTTCGTTGCGGGCTATCGGGCGATGGCGCTCAATCCCAACAATAGCTTCATTCCAGCCAAGCTTGGCGCGATGTTCTTCGCCAATGGCAATTGGACCGAGGGCGCAAACCTCGCCTCCAGGGCAGAACAGATCAACGGCACGCAGGATGATGCCGAGTTGATCCTTGCGCTTGACGCCTATCGAAAGGGCGATTTCACCAAGGCGGTGCTCAAGGTTCAGCAGATGGGTCATTCGGGGAACTATCTGGCCGATGTGCTTGAACTTGCAGCCTTCGGCCAATTGGGTGATGCCTCGGGTGTCCGGGAAACCATGGACCGTCTGACCCGCTACCACGACCGCTTCTGGACGACGTTCCGCGCCGACATGATTGCGCGCCGCTATGCTCCGGCCATGATCGATGGGCTCGAGGCCGGGCTGGTCAAGGCCGGTCTTCCGTTGGCCCAGCCGCTTCCCGCAACCAATTAACAGTTACGTACTTGCAGGGAGTGGTGGTGTCGGTGAAATCTCACCAGCACACTGCCGTTGCTCATCCGGGATAGAACCTGGGAAACCATAGCGACACGGCGCTGCTGGGCGGGGAGGCCCAAAACAAATGAATAAGAGGTGGTTCGTCAGTGCTGTCGCGCTCGCGCTGGCACTCTTGTGCGTGCCTGCAAGTCTGGCGCTGGCGGAAACAAAATCCCTCGTCCAGGCCCATCTGGACGATCTTGAGGGAATGAAGCAGCGCCGACTGGTCCGGGTCCACGTTCCTTACAGCAAGACAATCTATTTCCTAGATAAGGGCCGACAACTCGGCACGGCAGTCGATTTCGGGCTGGAACTTGAGACGGCGATCAACACAGGCAAGAAGCGTGAGGTCGATCGCATCCACGTCGCATTTATCCCAATGGGACGCGACCGGCTGATACCGGCGTTGAACGAAGGGCTTGGTGACATCATCATGGCCAACCTGACGATCACGCCCGAGCGCCTGAAGCAGGTCGATTTCACTATCCCTATCTATGACAAGGCAAGCGAGGTGCTGGTAACAGGGCCGGCGTCAAAGGAGGTATTCAACCTTGACGGACTGTCCGGCAAGGAACTCGCAGTGCGGGAAACGAGCAGCTATTACGAGCATCTCCTGAAGGTCAACGAGGACCTTAAGTCGCGCGGCAAGGAGCCGATCAAGCTCAGGATCATGGACGACAATCTCGAAGACGAAGACATCCTCGAAATGGTCAATGCCGGCATTTTGCAGTACACCGTCGTCGACAAGTACAAGGCAGATATCTGGGCGACGATTTTCACCGACATCAAGGTGCATGAGGATATTGCAGTCGCCAAGGACGGCGAGATCGCCTGGGCGATCCGCAGAAACAGCCCGCAACTCAAGAAGGAACTCGACACTTTCGTCGCCGCCCACCGCGTTGGCACAGCGTTCGGCAACATGTTGCGCAGCAAATATTTCAAGAGCGACAAGATCCTGCAGCGCGACTATTCGGGCGAAGACGTGGAAAAGTTCAAGCAGCTTGTCGAGATCTTCCGCAAGCACGGCAAGACCTATTCCTTCGATTATCTGATGCTGATGGCCCAGGGTTATCAGGAATCGAAGCTCGATCAGGCGAAACGCAGCCCGCGGGGCGCTGTCGGAATCATGCAACTGCTGCCCGCCACGGCGCGAGACAAGGCGGTTGGCATAAACGGCATCGACAAGGACCAGGACCGCAATGTCGAAGCCGGGTCGAAATATTTGCGCTATCTTATCGATACCTATCTCAACGAGCCGGACATGAAGGAACGCGACCGCCAGCTGATGGCATTTGCCGCCTATAATGCCGGCCCCGGCAACCTCAACAAGTTCCGGAAAAGGGCCACGCAGATGGGGCTCGATCCGAATATCTGGTTCGGCAATGTGGAGAATTCGGCGGCCGATATCATCGGGCGCGAGACGGTGCAGTACGTCAGCAACATCTTCAAATACTACGTTGCCTATTCGATGCTCGTGGAGCGCCTCGGCGAGCATGCCGACGCGGTCAATGCCGGAGCCAAAGGCGGCTAGAGAAGCAGCAGGCGCTTCAGCACCGGTACGAGTTCCTTGATCGGCAGCTGCGTTATCGCGACCGCGACGAACGGAAGCAGAGCGGCCGCGGACACCGGTACCAGGGTGGAGCGCGTCACCAGCATGGGTGAAAGCTTCTTGGCGGCGTCGTAGAATTTGCCGGGATCGCCGAGCTCATCGTCGGCCAGCGCCTTGCCGTCATCGGCCACGAGATTCTTGCCGAATGTCTTGCGCTCGATCTGCCGCTGGAAGTCCGTCCCGCGTTCGCTCGCCGCACGCAGCGCGCGCTTCTTGAAGTTGGCGAGTAGCGCTATGAAGCCCGCGAGCGGTATGCCGAAATAGGCGAAAATGAGGGCCAGCCAGAGCCCCATCACCTGGGCGATTGCAGTGACGGTAAAGCTGCCATGCAGCACCTCGTGGGTCACCGATGCTGCGATCACACAACTGACGGCCACCGTAAAAAGCACATAGGCGTTGGGGTATTGGCCGACGAAACCGAGGCCGGCGTGGCCGTCCGGGTGCGTTGCGACAAGTCGCGTTTCCAGCTTGGAAAAATCCGCAAGCAGCATCGACCAGATGATATGGCGCCAGAATGCGCGGGCGGCGAGGAACCAGAATAGCGTGTTGCTGACGGCAACCGCCCACCAGGCCGCGAGGCTCGGTGTCGGACCTTCCGGCCCCACGGTCGCCGCCCAGGAAGCCAGTGGCTGGTCCTGCATGTTGTGGTAGAGGAGGAAGGAGGAGAGGATCGCCAGAAAGAGACTGACCAGGTCACCGGCCGGCGCGTTCCTCCGCCGAAGCGCCTTGGCAACGGCAGCGCTGGCCGCGGCCCTGGATGCTTCGGGAAGCAATGGGCCCGAAAAGAAGTTCCGCACACCTTCGCGAAGATTGTTCTCGATCTGGGTCTCGGCAAGCACCAGCAGGCCGATGGCAAGGCAAAAGCGGGCCCAAGGTCCGGGGTCGAGCAGAAAAGGCCGCTCGGCAAGCGGCCCGAAAGCAGTGCCTGCGACCAAGCTCAAGAGCAGCGGCACACCCCAGCTGAGCGCCACGAAAAGGGCGGCACGCAGCGTGGGTTTAAGGTCCTGGCGACGGACGAGTTTCGCTTGCAGCTGCAGATCGTAGAACGGCCCCCCACGCGCAATGAGGAACTGCTGGCCGTCCTTGTGATCGTCGGTCATCGCATCACCCTAGTAGCTCAGTTCCTTCGATGGTGTCGGGCTGCCCAAGGTAGAACCCAGTTCGTCGCTCTTCTTCGGCATGCGCTTCGGCTCTTCAATCACGGTCAGGGGCGCCGCAACGGTTTTCGCGGCGATATTGCCGACGGTGCTGACCGAGCCGGCAACGACTGCCGTGATGCCCTGTCCAAGCGAGACGTTGGAGTCCGTCAGCGTCTGTCCGGTCACGAGGCGCTGGCCGATAAGCTGGACCACTTGCGGGCTCTCGGCGAACTTGCCGTGGTTGAGGCTGTCGCCGGCTTTCACCTTGGTGAGGTCGATAACGGTGATGCCTGCGTGTTCCAGCTTGGAGCGGTAGGGCTCCTCCGCCGGATTGATGGCTCCAAGCCGCTGCACATCGCCGGAGATGAAACGCGACGCGGCGAGAGCGCGGTCGTCCTGCGAAACGAAAATCGTGAACTTCGGGCGCTTTTCTCCCATCTCGGTGAATTGCCGCGCGAACACATCGACATCGATATCCGGTGAAGCGAGGATCACATTGTCGATCTTCGGCGCTACGCGTCCGTCGCGAATTGCCATTTGGCGCAGCGACTCCATGGCAAGCCAGGTGCCCATCGAGTGGGCCATGACCGTGATATCCTTGACTTCGGGATCGTTGGCGAGCGTGCGCAACGTTTGCTCGAAGGCGACGCGCGAATAGTTGGTGCTCTCTTTGTCGTAATTGTAGTCGAAGACGCTGGCGCGCGAGGGCCAGGTGAAGAGGATCGGCGTCACCTGTGCGCCGGAGTCGTGCACGATCTGGGCAAAGCGGAAAACGGAGTCCTCATAGCGATTGTTGAACCCGTGCACGAAGACCAGCGCATGGCCACCGACAACATGCTCGCGGAACCAGGCGCGTCCTTCGGCGACCGAATTCAATTCCTTCACGTGGGTGACCGCGAAGTCGGTCTTCGGATTGGGCGGTAGCCGCTTCGGCCACTGAACGGTGCCGGGCTTGCGAATCTTGTCGGAGGGAATCGAGACCGTAATATCGGTGAGGTAGGGTTTTGGACTACGCTCGCCGGTAAAAAGCGTTGCCGGATCGTCCGAGGGCACGCGGCTTGTCACGACCAGCATATCGACAGACGAGCCACCGGTCGCGCCGGTGGTCATGACCGGCGCCATCACGCCTTTGGGGTGCCCTGCGCATCCGGCAAGGGCCAAACCAAGGACAATAATGGCGGGGGAGAATGTGCGGACGGACCGGAACAAAAGTGCTTTCGAAGATCGACGAACCATGGTCATGCTTTCAAACAGGCGGATTGCTCCGGACTAAAACAAAACGATACGCGCCGAACGACGACACTGTGTACATGCTGGCTTGAGCTAGTAATGGATGAAAATGTCAGTTTGTTAAAGCTCATGCGACGGCCATCCGGTCAAGCTTCGATCAGCCGATTGCGAATCGCGTAGCGAACCAGCGAGGCGGTCGACTTCGCATCGAGCTTGCGCATCGAGGCCGCCCGATGGCTTTCCACTGTCTTTTCACTGAGACCGAGAATTGCTGCCGTCTCCTTGTTGCTGTGCCCCTCGGCGATGAGCTTCACCACTGCGGTTTCGCGCGACGTCAGGACACTCGGCGAAGCGTCCGCCTTGGCGAGATAGGACGAGACCAGGATGTCCGAGACGGTTTTGGTGAAGAACGGCTGGCGATGTTCCAGGGCCTCGACGGCCTGTACGAGATAAAGCGTTGCGTCCGATTTCAGGAGGTAGCCGCGAACGCCGGCCTCAAGGATGCTGCGCAGCAACGCCTCATTGTCATGCTGGGTGAAGATGAGGACTTCGGTTTTGGGACTGTGCAGCCTGATCTGGCGCGCCGCTTCCACGCCGTTGATGAAAGGCAGGGCATAGTCGAGGATGGCGATGTCAGGCTCACTGAGGCGCGCCTGTTCGACGGCGTCGCGACCGTCGCCGGCTTCCGCCACGACCTCCCAGCGATCGCGCTTCGACAG
Source organism: Phyllobacterium sp. SYP-B3895 (assembly GCF_009647635.1). Taxonomy (NCBI): domain Bacteria; kingdom Pseudomonadati; phylum Pseudomonadota; class Alphaproteobacteria; order Hyphomicrobiales; family Phyllobacteriaceae; genus Phyllobacterium; species Phyllobacterium sp. SYP-B3895. The sequence goes on from NZ_WJIG01000003.1 coordinate 858,150, forward strand.
GATCGCGCGGACGCCCTGTCTGACGATCTCATGGTCGTCCGCGATCAGAATTCGTGTCATGCCAATCCTCGTATTCATCTGCCACGATCATCTCGCCGGCACGGTTTACCCCTACACTGGAAACGACGATGCGGCAAAAATTAACTGTTACGTACTTCCGGTAACGGACGCGATGTTGGCTAATGCGCGCAACGAAAACAGCGGGAGCGCTGAACATGAGTCAACGATCGTTCGGGAGCCATTTGCAATCTGTGGATGAGCTTGGCTTGGGGGGACCGCCGCTGCGAAAGAGGATGGCACGGTTGGGACAGACCGCAGCGTTGACGTTGCTGCTGGCAATGGGGCAGTCCGGACTGGCCGCGGCCGCCGATCTTGTGGTCGCTATGCCGAACTGGCCTTCGGGCCAAGTAACGGCCAACATCATAAAGAGCGCCCTGAAGAAGGAACTGAGCCTCGACGTCGAGGTTCGCGAGATGGGTACGATGATCGCCTTTGCCGGCCTTGCGTCGGGCGAGGTCGACGTGCATCCCGAGGTGTGGCTGCCGAACCTCAATTCTCTCGTCACCAAATATGCCGACAAGGTTCAACTCGCCGATACTGGCGTCGATGCTTGGCAGGGCATCTGCACGACCAAGCAGACGGTCGAAAAGACCGGAATTCACTCGGTGACCGATCTCTTGGACGCCAAGAAGACCGCCGCGCTGGATACCGACGGCGATGGCAAGGGCGAGATGTGGGTCGGCGCCGAAACCTGGTCGTCGACGGCCATCGAGCAAATCCGCGCTAAGAGCTATGGTTACGACAAGGACCTGCAGCTTTTGCAAATGCCCGAGGATATGGGCATGGCGTCAGTGGATGCGGCCGAGGCTGCGGACAAGCCCGTGGTCTTCGCCTGCTATAGCCCGCACGTCGTCTTCAAGCTGCATGATATCGTCAAGCTCGATGAGCCAGCCTTCGACCCAGCCAAGTGGCATGTCGTCCTTCCCGCCGACGATCCCGACTGGCTCGCCAAATCGAATGCGCCCGTCGCATGGGACAAGGCGCATTTTCACATCGCCTATGCCAAGGCGTTGGCAACGCGCAAGCCCGAGGTGACCAAGTTCCTCGAAAGCATCGATTTCACGCCCGAGGAAATCACCGACATGAGCTATGCGGTGGAAGTCGACCGCCAGACGCCGGAAGACTACGCCGAGGCCTGGGTGGAAAAGAACCCGGATCGTATCGCGAAGTGGGTAAAGGGGGGAGGGCAATGACCATGCACCTGCGTAATCCTTTGAGGGCGAAGCTCGTTGCCGGGGTGGCGGTGGCAAGCCTGGTTCTGGTCGCTCCGTTCGGACTTGGTTTCGCGCAAGTTCCGAAGACCCAGATTTACGATGTGAAGACGCGTACCTGGATACCCTACGACAGCCGCAAGGCGCGCAAATACTACGCCGCCAACGGCCAGGTTCCGGAAGCGTTCCGCCGGCAAATGGTTACGTTCCGCACGGCCGAAAAGCCTGGAACGATCATCATCGATGGCAACCAGCATTTCCTTTATCTGGTCAAAGGCGGTGGTCAGGCTGTTCGCTACGGTATCGGTGTCGGCCGTGACGGGTTTGGTTGGGCAGGCATCGTCCGCGTCGGCCGCATTGCCGAGTGGCCGACCTGGACTCCGCCCGCAGAAATGGTGGCGCGCGATCCGAACGCCGTCAAGTTTGCCGGCGGCATGCCCGGCGGGCCCGACAATCCGCTCGGCGCAAGGGCGCTCTATCTCTATGATGGCGACCAGGACACCATCTACCGCATCCACGGCACGCCTGAACCCTGGTCGATCGGACTTAACGTCTCGTCGGGCTGCATCAGGATGAACAATGACGATATCGTCGATCTTGCCTCACAGATACAGGTCGGCGCCAAGGTGATCGTGCTCATGCAGGGCGCTTCACTTTACAAAGGTGTTTAAGCAACTGGAGCAGGGGGACACGATGCTTTGGAAGTCTGATCGGGAATACACGAAAACGCTTGTCTGGATTGCGCTTGCCGCTGGCACCTTGACGTTCGGGGGATGCGTATCGAATACGCCTGCGCCAGAAAACATGGCGAGAAATACGCAGCAGACTGCTCCAGCCGACCTGCAGGTCGCCTGTGCCAACGCCGCGACGCAAAAGTTCGGCGCCAATCACGCTTCGGTGCTGCCGGTCAGTTCGAGCGCGCTCGACGGCGGGAAATACCAGATCATACTCGAGGCAAAGGGTCAGCGCTCGACCTGCCTGATCGACCAGACGGGGCAGGTGCTGTCGCTCGAAAAGATGTGAGTATTCTTACGTAACCATAAGCAAGCAATGAAATTGCCTGTCGCGAAAGCGAACCACCAAGGAGATGCCGGAATGCCATTGCACTACAAGACGATTGCCCTCATTTCATCAGTCGCATTCATTTTATTTTCCGGACCTGATTTAAACCATGCCTTCGCACAGACCGCCGCCGCACCTGCACCGGCGGCGGCGCCAGCCGCAACGCCTGCAACGCCCGCCGCAGAAGCGCCGGTGCTGATGACGGCGGACGAACTGCAAATCCTCGTTGCGCGGATCGCGCTCTATCCCGACGATCTTGTCGCATTGGTATTGTCGGCCAGCCTCAACCCGCTGCAGATCGTTCAGGCCGAGCGGTTTGTCGAACAGAACAAGCCGAACGCAAAGCCGGACGCTGCATGGGATGGAAGCGTGGTATCGCTCCTCAATTATCCGACGGTCCTGAAGATGATGAGCGACGACCTTGATTGGACGCAGCAGCTCGAAACCGCCGTCGTCAATCAGCAGAAGGACGTGCTCGTCGCCATCCAGGATTTGCGTGACAAGGCGGTTGCAAATGGCACGATCAAGTCCAACGACAAGGTCGTCGTCGAAACCAAGAACGACAATGTGATCATCCGCCCGGCCAAGAAGGAAGTGACCTACGTTCCGACCTATGATCCCGTCATCCTGACGAGCCCTACCTATGTCGCGGCCGCGCCCATTGTCTACGGCGACCCCTATCCGTCCTATTATTATCCTTACGCGCCGTACTGGGCCGGCTTCGTGACCGGGGTCGCGTTCGGTGCCGCCGTCGATTGGAATAACTGGCATTCGTGGGGAGGCAATGACGTCAACATCAACGTCAACAACTTCAACCGCGACGATTTCCATTTCGACAGAAACAACATCAACAATCTCAATTTCGACAACAGCAAGTTCAATTTCGATCGCGATTCGATCACGAACAATCTGCGCGAAAACAATGCGAACCGTCTCGATCTCAAAAACGGCGGCTTGCAGAATCTTGGCGCTGGAGGCGGCCTTGCCGGCGTCGGATCGCGGCTGCAGAGTTCTGATGTGCGGCGCGACGTCCAGAATCAGCTGAAGCAGGGCGGCGGCAATCTTGCCGGCAAGCTGCAGGGGCAGGGCGGCAATCTCGCTGGCAAGCTCCAGGGACAGGCCGGCGGCGGCAATCTTGCTGGAAAGCTCCAAAATCAGGCTGGAGGCGGCGATCTCGCAGGCAAGCTACAAAACCAGGCCGGAAACAGGAACATTGGTCAGAACAAGGGCAATGTGCGTGCCAATGCGCAGAAGGCCGCTGGCCGCGTCGACAATCGCCCAAGGCAGCCGAGCGCCCTCGGCAATTACGGACCGGGTCGCGACGCCCGCTCTGCCTCGCAACGGGGCAATCTGAGCCTCGGTGGCGGTGGCGGCGGACAGCGCTTCCAGGGTGGCGGTGGCTTCCAGGGCGGCGGTGGCCGCTTCCAAGGCGGTGGTGGTGGCGGGTTCCACGGCGGTGGCGGTGGTTTCCACGGCGGTGGTGGTGGTTTTCACGGCGGCGGCGGCCGTTTCCATCGCTGATCGCTCAACACCAATTGCGCATTCCTTGAAGGGATTTCGATATGTACAGGACCACTTTCAAAATACTGCTTGCCTCCGCCTTTATTGCCCTGGCGGCCCCCTCTGCACCGTCATTTGCGGCGGAACCCTCCTTGCAGCGTTTTGTCGGCGCTGAGCCGCAAACGTTCAAGGAACCGGGCGAAGCGCTCGATGCCTTGAAGAGAGACCTCGATGCAAAGGATGTGGATGCCTTGGCAAAGGTTCTGGGCCTCAACGCAGCGGCTGCGAAGAAATCCGATGATTTCGACGACCGGCTGAGCGATCTCCAGAAGGCATCGAAGGAGCGTGCCGAACTCAAGGATCGCGAGGATGGCTCAAAGACCGTCATCCTTGGAAATCTCGACTGGCCCTTCCCATTTCCGCTGGTCAAGCATGATGCCGGTTGGCAGTTTGATACGCTTGCCGGCCTCGAAGAGGTCTTGGCGCGGCGAATCGGTGAAAACGAACTTGAAGCCATAAAGACCATGCGCAATTACGTCGCCGCGCAGGTGCTTTACGCCCAAAGCGATCACGACGGCGATGGCGTGCTTGAATTTGCCCAAAAGCTCATAAGCGACAAAGGCAAGCAGGATGGACTTTATTGGCCATCGGCAGGCGGCGAGGAGAGCCCTGCCGGCAATTTCGGCGAAGCAAGCAAGATCGAGGGCGCTCCTGCCTCGGATCATGGGTATTTCGGCTATCGCTACAGAATACTCAGGTCGCAGGGCGATAACATCGCCGGCGGCAAGTATGATTTCGTCATCAATGGCAACATGATCGCAGGTTACGCGCTGATCGCCTGGCCGGCTGTCTATGACGAAACGGGCGTCAAGACATTTGTTGTGAGCCATCATGGCACCATCTACGAAAAAGACCTTGGCCCGGCTACCGATAAGCGCGCAAAGGAGATAAGGTCATTCAATCCTGACAAGTCATGGGAACCGGTCGAGGATTGAGTGCTTTGCGCAGAACTCGGGGGAATGACATGAAAAATCCTATCGCACTTGTGTCCGTACTGGCTGCAGGTCTGCTCGCCGCCAGCCCGGTACGCGCCGCTGATATTTACTCCGCCATGGCGCCGGAAGTGAACCAGGTCGAGAAGGACGGCTGGACCTTCGCGGTCAGTCCCTACTTCTGGGCGGCGGGAATGTCCGGCGATACGGGCGTCTTCGGCCTCCCGCCCGTACATACGGATATGAGTTTCAGTGATGTCTGGGACGAGCTCGACTTTGCCGCGATGACAATCGGCGAAGCGCGCTACGACCGGTACAGCATTTTTGCCGACGTGATGTACAGCAAGATTTCAGACGCATCGGGGACACCGCGAGGAATATTGGCGGATAGCGTCGGTGTGTCTTCCGAAACGTTTGCCGGCCTGCTCGGCGGCGGCTATTCGGTGCTGCAAAACGACCGAGGCAATCTGGACCTCGTCGCAGCTGCCCGTCTCTGGTACGCCAAGACTGAGATTTCATTCAACGGCGGCATACTTGACGGCGTCGATCGAAGCGACAGTGCTACATGGGTTGATGCACTTGCCGGCGTGCGTGGCAAATATTCGCTTACCAACAATATCTATCTAACAGGCTGGGGCCTGGTTGGTGGCGGCCAGGCAAACCTTGATTGGGACGTTGCAGGCGGGATCGGCTATTCGTTCAACGAGAAGGTATCGGCCGTAGCAGGCTACCGTGCCCTCGGAGTCGACTACAGCGATGACGGTTTTGTTTTCGACGTCGTCCAGCAGGGCCCGATCCTCGGCGTCGTCTTGCATTTCTGATCAGGAAACGTCAAAGGGCTCGCGCGCATTATAGCGGCGAGCCCTTGTCTATTCACATGTCACATTTCTGGTAGGTGACATACATATTGTCGCCGAACGGATCGTAACGCTGGAATGTTTTTGCGTCGACGATCTTGAACGTGACCGTCATATCATTCTGGATCATCGAGTCGACGCAGCTGAGATTGGCCGAAACCCGGTCCTTCTGCTTGCGAACGCTCTTTGTTGTGCAGATCGCGTTGGGCCCTGCGACCTTGCTTCCCGTGACCAGCAATCCGGTGGACGTTGATGCCGTTCTATCCTTGAATACCGTGGACTTGCCCTTTTTGGTGAAGGTATCCTCGCATTTGGTGCCGTCCATGGTCCAGGCCCCCTGCAATTCCTTTATCGTCGCAGCCATCACGCCCGTTGCCATGCAAAGGCTGATCACACTGCCCAAGAGCGCGACCTTGCTCATTCTACCCGTCATCGAGTTCACTCCGATTTGTTTTAGTGGTGGCGCGATAGGGATCCGAGTTCTTGCCGGACTTGGCGCTGCCAATCGATATACCGCTACGGAAAGCCAACCCTGTCAACGGCTTCCGGCTCATTTACTGCAAGGAATGGTTGCATATATCGCGACGGAAAATGCTGTCGACGCACGTCGCGGGCGGCAAGTAACCGCCCGCGGCATTGGTTCACCTCGCCGCAATGAAGTTGCGCAGATCATCCAGTTCCTCGCAACCAGCCGGACATAGCTTGGTCAGCGAGGCAAGCTGCTCCTGCGCCTTGTCCATCTTGCCGGTCTCGACATAGAGCTCGCCGAGATATTCGTGGGCGCCCTTATGATCCGGTTCAAGTTGCAAAGCCTTGTCGTAATAGGTGAGGGCGGTGTCGAAGTCGCCGGTCTTGCGCAAGGTGAACCCGAGGAGGTTGTAGACATCAGCCTGCTGGTCGGTCTCGGCCAGGTCGCGAAGCTGGGCCAAAGCGCCGGCATAGTCCTTCGCATCGATCTTCGAGCGAACCGAGGTAAGGTCAACCGCGGGGTCCGGCTCGATGTTGTCGACCGCGTAGGCCGGCGTTATCGAACCGAGCGGCGTGAAAGCCGTGGTGGCGGCGAGTGTCAGCAGGCCGATAAGTACGTGCTTGATCATAATTTCATGCTCCTTTGTTTGGTCAGGCTTGAACGGTCGGGGTAAAGGCATAGGCGTTGCCGTCCTTTACGAAGGTTCCCGATCCCGGAAATGGGAAGTGCGACCCGCAGATCTTGATGTTGTCGGCGATTACGCGGTCGATGAGCTTGTGCCGGGTGGCGATTGCCATGGGACCGTCCTGATCATAACTCCCCTGCCACTCCGGATGCGGCGCCAGCAACGCGGGCACGTACATCGTGTCGGCCGACACCATGAGTTGCTCACTGCCCGAGGTGACGAGGAACACTGAATGTCCGGGCGTGTGGCCGGGCGCGGCGATCATCTGGATGCCGGGGGCTGCCTCGGCTCCATTCTCGACGCGGTTCCAGTTCTTCCAGGTGGGGAACACCGAGGCGATGCGCCGTCCTGCCGCTTTGCGGCCCTCGGCCAGCTTGTCGACCCGACCGGGGTCCGTCCACCACTGATACTCGGCGTCGTTGACGATGATTTCGGCGTTGGGAAAGATCGGGGCGTTGGTTTGCTTTTCCATGAGACCCCAGACGTGGTCGGGATGGAAGTGCGAAATCATCAACGTATCGATCTTGGTATAGTCGATGCCAGCGGCCTTCATATTTGCCGGCAAATGCGTTGCGTTGGCCTGCCACTGGCCGACGCCTGAGCCTGCATCCATCATGATCAGGCGGTCACCGACCTTGAGGACGACGACGGTGAGCGGTATCGGCATGAAATCGGTAGTAAGCCCGGCCTTTGCCAGGGCTTGCTTCGTCTGGTCGACCGAAGCGTTCTTGATGAACGCCGGATCGTGCGGCTTCCGCCAGATGCCGTCATAAATGGCGGTCACTTCAATGGATCCGACCCTGTATTTGTAGAAACCGGTTGCCGGTTCAACTTGCGCTTCGGCACGCGCGGGCAGGGTGACTTCCAATTTGCGCGCGAGGCCGAAGGCGGCGGCCGAGGCGGCCGCTCCAAGGACTGTGCGGCGTGTAATATCAAACATGTGCTCGTCTCCTTCGTGAAATGGTTCATTCCGGGCGGAGAACTTTGTCCGATCGACGGTTCGATCCGCTAAACAAGGAGACTGAATGGAAGGCGATTTTATTCTCGCTCCAAGCCGAAAAATCCATCAAGTCATTGAATTGAATAGATATATTTGGTTTGTCCGAAAGAGGGCGGTCACGCTGGCATTTTCGGCCCGTCCCAAAAACGAGGGCGTCTCAAAAAAATCATCGATCTGGAGAATATTTCACGCGGCAGAACGATCTACCTGGTGAATGCGGCTTTTGCCGCTCGATGTTCAGTAGGCAAAAATGACAACCGTACGAGGCATGCGCATGGCGCTTACATCGACTTTGCTGCCGCAATATCCGGCCTTCACCTGGCTGTCCGGGCTATTCGATTTCAGGAATAAGGGCGACCGTGGTTTTAAGCCACGGGCGAATACCACGCTGCTTATGGTTTCGTCGGCAGTTGCAAGAACGCCTATCGTGGACGAGGCCCGTACGGCCCGCTTCAACCAACTCATGCTTCCGCAACTGGACGCCGCCTATAATTTCGCACGCTATCTCAGCCGCGATAGCGACGCCGCGCAGGATATCGTCCAGGACGCCTTTTTGCGGGCTTATCGCAATTTCGACGGCTATCTCGGCGGCGATGCCCGCGCCTGGATATTTGCCATCGTCAGGAATTGCTACTTTGCGTGGCAGCAGGAGCGGGGTCGCAAGCGCCGGTTCGAGGCGCCACTTGCCGAATCTGCGCATTCCGACAAAGCCGGAGCCGAGGCGTCCGACATAGCGTCGGAGGAAGATACGCCGGAAGACGTGCTTATCCGCGCGTCCGAATCGGAGCGGGTTCGCTCCATCATCAACGCGCTTGCCAACGACCTGCGGGAAATACTGGTGTTGCGAGAGCTCGAACAGCTTTCCTACCGCCAGATCGCCGATATCATCGATGTGCCGATTGGAACCGTGATGTCGCGGCTCGCCCGGGCGCGACGGGAGTTCGGCCGATGCTGGCGCAACGAAAATGGCGATGAGGAGGCAGCAAAATGAGCAAGACCTCTCACGCCTGCCCGGATTGGTTTGTGATGATGCACGGTTATATCGATGACGAACTCGATGCGGTCCATGCACTCGCATTCGAAGAGCATCTCCAGACCTGCGCGAACTGTGCAAGGGAACTCGACAACGTCCGATCGCTGAAGCACATGATGTCCCAGGACAATGTTCGTTGGACGATGCCGCCACAGGTTCGCGAGACAATTCTCGCAGCAATTACGCACGAGCAAAGCGGGGCGCGCGCGCAAGGCAATCACTGGGCTGCGCGGCTGCTGCAATTCACCAAGCGCTGGAGCTATATTCCTTCCTTTGCCGCCCTGGCGGCGAGCCTCTTCTTGGTCTTCTCGCTGCCGCCGACGCAAACGTCGCTGCAGGATCAAATCCTCGCCAGCCATGTCCGCTCCCTGATGGTCAGCCATCTGACCGACGTGCTGACTTCAGACCAGCACACCGTGAAGCCGTGGTTCAACGGGAAGGTCGATTATTCGCCGCCGGTGGTCGATCTTTCGGCGCATGGCTTTCCCCTCGTCGGCGGCCGCATGGACTACATTGACGGCAAGGTCGTGGCGGCGCTCGTCTACCGACGCAACGCCCATGTTATCAACGTGTTCGTGTGGCCATCCGCACCAGCGGCAAGCAGCGAAAGCGTGCGGGAAGGGTATAATCTGATCAAATGGTATGAGGATGGCCTGACGTTTTGGGCGGTTTCCGACGTCAATCCGTCCGACCTCCGAGCGTTTCGCGACCTATTTGCCAATGCTGTCGAGAAATCCGGCTAGAACGTTCGCCCACTCTTTTTGATGCCCTCAACGACGCGCACACGATTGTGACAGCCTTATTGCGGGCTCAGAGAATTTAGCGAAACTTTCGAGCGTGACCGGGCATGTTAAGCTGGCTAAGTTCCTGTTCTGCGGGAACTTGGCCGGGTTGTCGCCGCCTGTCGCAATTTTATCCGGAGAAGCTGCTGGAATCATTGATCATATTCCATTGCGCCCATCTACACCCAATTCAGTAGACTAATAAGGTTTTGGTTTCAGTGTGATTTTCGATTCACGTGCTAGATGCGGGCCCACGCAACTCCTGCAACATAACTGTTACAATGCTGTCATATGACTGTAATAAAGCTTCTATAGACCGCAGCCGACGTTAGAGGCGTCACACGAATTAAACCAACAGGAGCTGCTCCTATGAACAAGCTAATTTCCACGGCCGCAGTGCTTGCAATTGCGGTGGCCGCATCGACGGTGGGTGCATCTGCCCGCGACCAGATTCAGGTTTCTGGCTCCTCGACCGTGCTGCCCTATGCCAAGATTGTTGCCGAAACGTTCGGTGAGACCTTCCCGAACTTCAAGACGCCAGTTGTTGAATCCGGTGGTTCTGGCGCAGGCATCAAGGAATTCTGCAAGGGCGTCGGCGAAGACACGATCGACATTGCCAACTCTTCGCGCCCGATCAAGGACACCGAGCTGAAGTCCTGTGTTGACGCTGGCGTCAAGGACGTTGAGGAAATCCGCATCGGCTATGACGGCATCGTTTTCGCCACCGACATCAAGGGTCCGGACTGGAAGATCGTCCCGAAGGACATCTACACCGCTCTCGCCGCTCAGATCGTTGTTGACGGCAAGCTCGTAGACAATCCGAACACCAAATGGAACCAGGTCAACCCGAACCTTCCGGATTGGGACATTGCTGCCTATATCCCCGGTGAAAAGCACGGCACCCGTGAAGTTTTCGAAGAGAAGCTGATGACGGGCGGGTGCAAGGCTTCCGGCGCTGCTGACGCAATCAAGAAGCTCGGCCTCGACGAGAAGGCTTCGGCTGCTGCCTGCGTCAAGATCCGCAAGGACGGCAAGGCCATCGATATCGACGGCGACTATCCCGAGACGCTCGCCCGCATCGACGCCAACAAGACCGGCGTTGGCGTATTCGGCCTCGCTTTTTATGAAAACAATGCCGACAAGCTGAAAGTCGCGACGGTTTCGGACGTTGTTCCGAGCACCGAGACGATCGCTTCGGGCAAGTATCCGGTTTCGCGTCCGCTGTTCTTCTACGTCAAGAAGGCGCATCTCGGCGTTATTCCGGGCCTGAAGGAATATGTCGACTTCTTCCTCGGCGATCAGATGATCGGCGAAGACAGCCCGCTTGCTGAATACGGTCTCGTACCGGCTCCGGAAGCAGAACGTAAGGCCCAGCGCGACGCGTTCGCCGCCGGGACCACGATGAAGAACTAAATTCCTAAGGTATGGGGCGGCGCAAGCCGCCCCTGTCCCGTTTCGAATTCAAACTGAATTACAGGACAGATCGGGGAAAGTTTGATGTCCACGTCATTGGTGTTTGTCATTATCCTTGCGATCGGCGTTATCGGATACTTCCTTGGGGGCCAGCGCGCTGTCAGCAAGAATGACGGAAGCGTAAAGCCGCACTCCCTGCCGCACTACCATGCCTGGTGGGTATTCCTGGCTTCCGCGTTGCCAGCGATCCTGTTCCTGGTCGTCTGGGCCGGCGCGACCAATATCTACCTCGAGCGCTCCGCGATTGCCGAACTGCCAGTGCGTACGGCTGACACCGTTATCGCCAGCCAAAGCCTCGAACTCGGCATGGTCAGCGGCATTGCCCGCGGCCTCGGGAAGCTGACGACCGATGAGATGACAAATCTTCCCCAGACCTTCGCCGAGTTGCGCCCGCTGCTTTCAGCCAAGGGTGTGGCGCTCGCGCCCGACGGTCAGGACTATATGATCCCGATCGCCGTTGAGTGGAACAAGAACACCCAGCGCGCGAACTACATCGGAGGCATCATTGCACTCCTTCTGGCAGTCGGTGGCGCGCTTTATGGCCTGTCGGGGGTTCATGTTCGGGCGAGGGCGCGCAACAATGTCGAGCGCGTCATCCTCGGTGCTCTGCTCGCTGCCTCCACGATCGCCATTCTGACAACCGTCGGCATTATCCTGTCAATGTTGTTCCAGACGCTCACCTTCTTCCAGTCGGTCTCGCCGGCAAGTTTCTTCTTCGGCACCGTATGGGATCCGCGCTTTGCCGCGGCCGGCTCAGGCGGATCGCAGGGCCAGTTCGGACTGATCCCGCTCCTTGCCGGCACGCTCTACATCGCTTTCGTCGCCATGCTTTTCGCTGTCCCGGTCGGCCTCTTCTCGGCGATCTACATGGCTGAATATGCGACCCGCGGCGTGCGCTCCGTCGTCAAGCCGCTGCTCGAAGTGCTCGCCGGCATCCCGACCATCGTCTATGGCTTTTTCGCCCTCGTCACCGTTGGACCTTTCCTGCGCGACCTCAGCGCGGCGCTTTCCGGCGGCTATGCCTTCATCCAGGCGCAGAGCGTGCTCACCGCCGGCATCGTCATGGGCGTCATGCTGATCCCGTTCGTCTCGTCGCTTTCCGACGACATCATCACGGCTGTGCCGCAGTCGCTGCGCGACGGATCGCTCGGCCTGGGCTCGACCCGTTCTGAAACGATCCGCCGCGTCGTCCTGCCGGCCGCGCTTCCGGGCATTGTCGGCGCGCTGCTCCTGACAGCATCACGCGCCATCGGCGAAACGATGATCGTCGTGCTCGCAGCCGGCGTTGCCGCCAACCTCAACATCAATCCGTTCGAGGCGATGACGACGATCACCGTCAAGATCGTCAACCAGCTGACAGGAGACCTTGAGTTCAATTCGCCGCAAACCCTCGTGGCCTTTGCTCTCGGTCTCACGCTCTTCTTCATCACGCTGGGCATGAACATTTTCGCGCTCTACATCGTCCGCAAGTATCGGGAGCAGTACGAATGACCGACATAGCCCTCAATCCCGCTGCTGCATCGGCACGTCCCGCCCGGCGAGACATTGGACTCAAGCGTCGCTACGCTGCCGAACGCCGGTTCAAGCTTTATGGCATCGCAGCGATAGCGATCGGCATCTTCTTCCTCATTGCGCTGCTGTTCTCCGTGTTCTCCAACGGCTACACCGCGTTCTGGCAGACCGAGGTCAATCTTGCGATCAATCTCGATCCGAAGATCATCGATCCGGACAATAAGCGTGCCACCGATCCGAACGTGCTTCTGACCGCCAATTATCCGGTTCTCGCCCGTAATGCACTGGCGGAAAAGCTCGGGGTCGCCCAGACCGACAAGCCCGGCTTGCGCGAACTCGGGAAGCTTTTCTCCGATGGCGTGCGCGGCCAGTTGCGTGAGCTCGTTGTTGCAAATCCTAATCTGATCGGCACTACGCAGAATGTCTGGGTGCTGACGGGCGCCGATATCGACTCCGCGTTCAAGGGCCAGATCGATCTGAGCGTCGACCAGTCGCGCCGCAAGGTTTCGGACAAGCAGGTCGAATGGATGAACAAGCTGAAGGCTGACGGCGCCATGGCGCAGCGCTTCAACACCGGTCTTTTCACCTATGGCGCGTCAAGCCGTCCTGAAACCTCGGGTCTCAGCGTCGCCCTCATCGGTTCGCTCTATATGATGCTGATCGTGCTCGGCCTCTCGCTGCCCATCGGCGTTGCCGCCTCGATCTATCTTGAGGAATACGCCAAGAAGAACCGCCTGACCGATATTATCGAGGTTAATATCAACAATCTTGCGGCGGTCCCGTCGATCGTCTTCGGTCTGCTCGGCCTCGCAGTTTTTATCAACTTCCTGCATATGCCGCGCTCGGCATCGCTGGTCGGCGGTCTGGTACTAACGCTGATGACGCTGCCGACAATCATTATTGCGACGCGCGCCGCGCTGCGTGCCGTGCCCCCGTCCATCCGCGCGGCGGCGCTTGGCATTGGCGCGTCGAAGACGCAGATGGTTTTCCATCACGTCCTGCCGCTCGCCGCACCCGGCATTTTGACCGGTACCATCATCGGCCTGGCGCATGCCCTCGGCGAGACCGCGCCGCTGCTTTTGATCGGCATGGTGGCTTTCGTCGCCAACAATCCGGTAACGCCGCTCGATCCTTCGACCGCCTTGCCCGTGCAAATCTACATGTGGGCCAACGAAGCGGAGCGCGCCTTCGTCGAGCGGACGTCCGGTGCTATCATCGTGCTGCTTCTCTTCCTCGCGGTCATGAACATCACGGCCATCCTTCTGCGTCGCCGCTTCGAGCGCCGCTGGTAACTGTTCGAGAGAGGACCTAGTTATGAACCTTATGACGGAACGAAATCTCGAAAAGGCGGTAAACGACAAGATGAGCGCCCAGCCCAACGCAATCAAAATGCAAGGCAAGGAAGTCACTGTTCACTACGGCGATAAGCAGGCCTTGTTCGGTGTCAGCCTCGACGTGCCGGAAAAGATGGTGACGGCGCTGATCGGCCCTTCGGGCTGCGGCAAGTCGACGTTCCTGCGCAGTCTCAACCGCATGAACGACACCATCGAAGGCTGTAAGATCGGCGGCAAGATCACGCTCGATGACGAGGATATCTACAATCCTAAGATCGATGTCGTCGAACTTCGCGCCCGGGTGGGCATGGTATTCCAGAAGCCCAACCCATTCCCGAAGTCGATTTTCGAGAACGTCGCCTATGGCCCGCGCATTCACGGGCTCGCAAAGGGTCGCCACGAACTTGATGAAATCGTTGAGAAAAGCCTGCGCCGCGCCAGCCTTTTCGACGAGGTGAAGGATCGCCTGCATGAAGCAGGCACGGGTCTTTCCGGCGGCCAGCAGCAGCGTCTGTGCATTGCCCGCGCCATTGCCGTCAGTCCGGAAGTGATCCTCATGGACGAGCCGTGCTCGGCGCTTGATCCGATCGCCACCGCAAAGGTGGAGGAACTGATCGACGAATTGCGCGAAAACTACACCATCGTCATCGTCACCCACTCAATGCAGCAGGCAGCGCGCGTTTCGCAGCGCACGGCCATGTTCCATCTCGGCAATCTTGTCGAGGTCGGCGATACGGAAATGATGTTCACAAGCCCCACCGAGAAGCGCACCCAGGACTATATCACCGGACGCTTCGGCTGACGCAGGAACGAGGACAAAGCACATGACCGAGTTGCAGCACACTGTGCGCTCTTACGATGACGAACTGAAGTTCCTGACGCACAAGATCGCCGAGATGGGCGGTCATGCCGAACGCATGGTCGAACAGGCGGTCGCCGCCATGGTCAATTCCGACAATGCGCTGGCGCAGCGCGTCATCTCGGACGATCTGATCCTCGACGCGGGTCAGCGCGAGATCGATGAAAAGGCCATCACCATCATCGGCAAGCGCCAGCCGATGGCGATCGACCTGCGTGAAGTCATCGGGACGATCCGTATTTCCTCCGATCTCGAGCGCATCGGCGATCTCGGCAAGAACATTGCCAAGCGCGTCGTTGCCGTGACCGATACCCGCCAGACGCTCTCGGTCTACCGCGGCTTGCAGACAATCGCCGAACTTGCCTTGACCCAGCTCAAGGACGTGCTCGACGCCTATGCGACGCGCTCGGTACAGCAGGTGAACATTGTGCGCGAACGCGACGACGAAATCGACGCGCTCTATACGTCGCTGTTCCGCGAATTGCTGACCTATATGATGGAAGATCCGCGCAACATTTCCGCCTGTACGCATCTTTTGTTCTGCGCCAAGAATATCGAGCGCATCGGCGACCACGCCACCAATATTGCCGAGACGGTCTATTACATTGTTACCGGTTCGCAACTGCCGGCGGAACGTCCCAAGGAAGACCAGACGCATACTATTATCGTGGATGAAACGACCGAGTCCTAATTCAACTGAAGGCTTGATATGGCAATAGCTCCCAAAATCACCGTTGTGGAGGACGAGGAAGCCCTGAGCGTCCTCCTCCGTTACAATCTTGAAGCTGAAGGCTATGTTGTCGAGACGATCGCACGTGGCGACGAAGCGGAAATTGCGCTGCGCGAGAACGTTCCGGATCTTCTGATCCTCGACTGGATGCTGCCCGGCCTGTCGGGCATCGAACTCTGCCGCCGCCTGCGGGCGCGGCGCGAGACCGAGATCCTGCCAATTATCATGCTCACTGCCCGCGGCGAGGAGAGCGAACGCGTTCGCGGCCTTTCGACCGGTGCCGACGATTACATGGTCAAGCCGTTTTCGACGCCTGAACTACTGGCGCGCATCAAGTCCATGCTCCGCCGCGTCAATCCCAGCCTGCTTTCGCACGTGCTGAGCTTCGGCGATCTCAAGCTCGACCGCGAACAGCACCGCGTCTTCCGCAAGGAGCGCGAGCTGAAACTTGGCCCCACGGAGTTTCGGCTGCTCGAATTTCTCATGCAATCACCCGGACGGGTCTTTTCGCGCGGCCAGCTGCTCGACAATGTCTGGGGTGCGGACATCTATGTAGATGATCGCACCGTTGACGTCCACGTCGGTCGCCTGCGCAAGGCGATCAATATCGGACGTTCGATAGATCCGATCCGCACGGTACGTGGCGCCGGCTATTCGTTCGGCTGATCCCCAATTATTCCGATTCTGATAAGGGCGCCGCATCAGCGCTAAATGGCTGCTGCGGCGCCCTTCGGTATTTTGCAGTCCGTCGAGGATGTCCTTGAACCCTCAGTCCTCAGGTATCTTGGACTTGAAATTTACGCAAATATAGGGTAGGGGGCTATATTATGTCTCATACCACCAAGGAAAAATCAAAACTCCTCGCAAGGGTCCGTCGTCTCAAGGGGCAGATGGAGGCCGTCGAGCGTGCGCTCGAAGCGGAAATGCCGTGCGGTGACATTTTGAACCTGGTGGCGTCGGTGCGCGGCGCGGTAAACGGCCTGATGGGTGAACTCATCGAGGATCATATTCGCATGCACGTCGTCGATCCCGGAACCGAGACGGACAGCGAACGGGCCAAGGGCGCCGCGGACCTCATCGACGTTGTAAGGATGTATCTGAAATGAGCCACGATCACGCGATCCATTTGCCTCAAGGCACGCATGCCCATGTGTTTCTGGGTGACGATCACGAGCGCAACGAACGACGCACCTGGTTTGTGATCGCGCTGACCGCGACGATGATGGTTGCGGAGATCGTGGCGGGAACGGTTTTCGGGTCGATGGCGCTTGTCGCCGATGGCTGGCATATGTCGACACATGCAGCGGCGATGCTGATCGCAGCATTGGCCTATCTTTATGCAAGGAAGAATGCCAGCAACCCGCGTTTCACCTTTGGCACGGGAAAATTCGGCGATCTCGCGGGTTTTGCCAGCGCCGTAATCCTCGCGCTTATTGCACTGCTGATCGGCTGGGAGAGTTTCCTACGCCTTGCCAACCCCATCTCGATCAGCTTTCCGCAGGCGATCTCCGTTGCCGTGCTTGGCCTTGCCGTCAACCTTGTTTGTGCCTGGCTCTTGCGCGACGACCATAGCCATCATCACCACGGCCACCATGGCGATAACAGTCATCACCACGGTCACGATCATAATTTGCGCGCCGCCTATCTGCATGTTCTTGCCGATGCGCTCACGTCCGTCCTCGCCATCATCGCCCTTCTCGCCGGCAGCATTTACGGCTGGCTTTGGCTCGATCCGGCCATGGGAATTGTCGGTGCTCTTGTTATCGCCAGATGGTCATGGGGTCTCATCCGCGATGCCGGCGGCGTGTTGCTCGACTATGTCCCTCAGGGCGAAGACCTGCCTGACGAAATACGTGGCGCCATCGAAAAGGAGGGCGACGTGATTACCGACCTGCACGTCTGGCAGCTTGGCCCGGGGCATCACGGTGCCATTGTTTCGCTTTTGAGCGACGATCCGAAAGCGCCGTCGTCCTATCGCGCCAAACTCGCACATATCCATGAGTTGTCGCATGTGACCGTTGAGGTTGAGCCGAAGGCAGCGTAAATTTCGATTCAGGTGTGTCACACGCGGCGCTTTGAAGATCCCGCGTGCGCCGAACATTCGAATAGCCGGGAGCCATGAATGACTGTCACGATTTACCACAACCCGAAATGCGGCACCTCGCGTAACACACTCGCCATGATCCGCAATGCTGGAATCGAGCCGGTTATCGTGGAATATCTCAAGACGCCGCCGAGCCGGGAAACCCTGAAGGAATTGATCAGCCGAGCAGGCCTTAGCGTGCGCCAGGCCTTGCGCCAAAAAGGCACGCCCTATGTCGAGCTTGGCCTCGACAATGCTTCGCTGGACGACGATGCGCTTCTCGACGCGATGATGGCCAATCCGATCCTTATCGAACGTCCTTTCGTCGTGACCGAAAGAGGCGTGCGCCTCAGTCGCCCTTCAGAAATTGTGCTTGAGATTCTGCCAGATGCGCAGAAGGGCTCGTTTTCCAAGGAGGACGGTGAGGTCGTTATCGACAGCTCGGGCAATCGCGTACGCTGAGCCTCGATGTTATGGACGAGCAACGCCGTCGGCCTGCGAAATTTCGGCGCAGTGGTCAGCGCGGCTGGCCCCGCAGGGCTTGGTCGTGGAATCTTGCGGCTCGCCGATCTTGGCCCGCGTGAACTCGGTATCCATCAGGGATTTGTCGGCGGCTATCGAGCGGAAAAGCCGCTTTGCAGGCTTCTCGACCCACTCGACCCGTCCGGGGGATGCTGTCGAATAGTGCCATGGCATGGTGATGAAGTGTATATTTTCAGACGAAAGATGCTGGACGGCGAAGGCGAGTTCCCGCATGACGCCCGGACTGAAACCCGGGTCGGTGATGACGGACTTCGTCGCGGCATCCATGAAGGTGAAGAGCCGCACAGGGTTCGCCAGTTGCGCTCCGAGCAGTTTTTGGGCCATGGCACCAAAGAATTCATGCTGGCGATGAATGCGTCCGATATCGGTGCCGTCGCCTATGCTGTAGCGGGCGCGCACGTAGCCTAGCGCTTCTTCGCCATTAAGCGTCTGGCATCCCGCAGCGAGGTCCAGCCCGGCAAGCTTGTCGTGGATTGGTTCGGATATGCAATATTCGACGCCGCCAATGGCCTCCACAATCCGCCTGAAGCCGCTAAAATCGACCTTGATCACGTGATCAATCTTTATGCCTGTCAGTGTTTCGACGGTCTTCCAGGTACAACCGATGCCGCCGAACATGAAGGACGAGTTGATCATACCGAGGTGCGCCCGCTGGCCGGGCAGGCCCTCGCGGCCGGAGCAGGTCGGAAGGGGTACGAGCAGGTCGCGCGGGAAGCTCACGACATTCAACTCGCTGCGATCGGCCGAAAGATGCGCGAGCATGAGGACGTCGCTGCGCTCGCCGGGATTGGCGACGGAAGCGGTTTGCTGGTCCGAACCCACGATCAGTATGTTGAGCGCATCAGGCGATGCCTTGGCCGGTCGACGATTGCCGAGGTCGGCTTCAGCAACCTCGAAGTGCCGCAAATTGCTCGTGAACTTCCAATACATTCCGCAAATGGCAAGCAGGATTACAAGCATCAGGCAAGTGACGGAAGCGAGCAGCAAATGCAGCCGCCGGCGACGTTGAGGATCGCCCTCAGGCTTCGGCGCGCTGTTGATCAATCCGTCACTCACAAAATTCTCCAGTAGAACAAGCCAAGGTAATCATTATCCGGGCCAAGCCAACTAACATTTCCGTTTTAACGATGCCCATCGCACAAGCAACAACGCGAATGCCAGAGAATTCGAACAAGACATTTGCCATGCCCAGAGTGTGCTAACGCCGCAAGGAGATGGCCAGGCCGTTGCGACACGCGGCAGAACGACTATGCTGAGAGGCGCGAATTGAAGGAAGGCGCTATCGCACTATGACGGACATCAATCAATTTCTCGAAGAGGCTATCGCCCTTGCACTCGACAATGCAAAAACGGGTGGCCGCCCTTTCGGGGCGGTGGTCGTCAAGGACGGCAAGGTCATCGCGCGCGGCGTCAACCGGATTCAGACCGACAACGATCCAACAGCGCATGCCGAGCTCCTGGCCCTCCGTGCTGCCGGGCTTGCATTGCAATCTCCACGTCTGGACGGCTGTTCGGTCTACGCAAGCGGCCAACCCTGTCCCATGTGCCTCGCAGCCATACGCATGGCCGGTATTGGCGATATCACGTTCGCTTATTCCAATGAACAGGCAGAACCGTTCGGCCTCTCTACGGCCGTCATAGCAAAAGAGTTGGCGAAACCAATCGACGAACAAGCGGGGCTGTCATACACGCATTCGCCCGTGGGCGATGGTAAGCTGTATCACGTTTGGCAGGACCACCAAAGGCGCTGACATCCGCGTCATTCTGTAATGGCTGCGGGTCTTGTCCTGAGAAGGCGAGCACCCGCGCAGCGACGGTAGCGGGAACCTGGGGCATCACTGAGCGTTTTTCGATGATACACCATCGGAGGACGAGGCCATGACCGCTCGCAGGATGCCAACGAAGGATGACATCGTAGCTCTCGAAAAATCCTATTGGGATGCGATGAAGGCGAAAGACGGCGGCCGCACAGCGGAACTTTCTGCGGATCCGGCTCTTGTTACCGGCGCCCAAGGTGTGATGCGCATCGGCAAAAAGAAAATGGGCCAGATGACCGAGGACGGCAACTGGAGCCTGGAATCCTATGATTTCGCAGATGTCGAGGTTTCGACGCCGTCGCCTGATGTCGCGCTTATCGCCTACACGGTCGAGCAGAATGTAACGATGAATGGCAAATCGCAGAAAATGCGGGCCGCAGATAGTTCGGTTTGGATTCGCGGATCAAATGGTTGGGAGTGTCACGCGCACAGCGAGACGTTTCTGAAGTAGCGAACCCGTTCGTCTGAAAATTTTCATCTCCGGCCGTGAAAACGACCGGAGATGAATTTGCTTGTTCTGAACATTGTCCAGCCGATTGTGCCGGAGAATGAGCGCTGCAGTCGAACCTATCAGCTGCAGCCGCTGGTTGCGCCGCATGTGTCGCACTTCAGGCAGGTGCCGTTGCGCACCATCGTGAAGTTCGAGCACTCCGAGCAGTTGTCGCCGGTGTAGCCCTGCATCATCGACTTGATGCGCCGGTCCGACATGATTTTCTTTGCTTCGGCCTTCGCTTCCTCGGCGATAGCTTCTGCATCCTCATTCTCGAAGAGCGCGGAAGCGGCGCTGGCCTCGGCCTCGCCCTTGGCGCGTTCTTCATAATCGCGCTTGAAGGCCGAGGATTCCTCGCTGACTGCGGCGATGGCCGGTTTGGCAGCGACGGCGACGGCGGAGCGGGCGGCAAGGGTCGTGACATTTGATGACGCAGCTGCCTTCGGAGCGCTTACCGCACCCTGACCCCCTGCATTGCTAAAACCCTTTGGGTCCGCCTTGCCCGGCGAGACCACTTTCAGCGAAGCGCCGCGCGTCAGGCCCTTCGATACCGGTTCCGCCTTGCCTTCGGAAATACCACGCCCGAGCGAAGTGTTCGAGAAGTCAGACTGATCGACATGGGCGAGGTCGTGACGGTCGAGATAGGAAACGGCAAGTTCGCGGAAGACGTAATCGAGGATCGATGTTGCGTTCTTGATCGCATCATTGCCCTGAACCATGCCGGCCGGCTCGAACTTGGTGAAGGTGAAGGCTTCCACATATTCCTCGAGCGGCACTCCATATTGAAGGCCGAGCGAGATGGCGATGGCGAAGTTGTTCATCATTGCACGGAAGGCGGCGCCTTCCTTGTGCATGTCGATGAAGATTTCGCCGAGACGGCCATCGTCGAATTCGCCGGTGCGCAGGTAGACCTTGTGGCCGCCGACAACTGCCTTCTGCGTGTAGCCCTTGCGCCGGTTGGGCAGCTTCTCGCGGTCATGGATATATTTCTCGACGATGCGCTCGACGATCTTTTCGGTGACCTGCACGGCGCGTGCCGCGGTTGGTGCCTCGATCAGCGCCTCGACTGCATCGTCCTCATCCTCGTCCTCATCGGCGATAAGCGAGGAATTGAGCGGCTGCGAAAGCTTGGAACCGTCGCGGTAGAGCGCGTTTGCCTTGAGTGCCAGCTTCCACGAGAGCATGTAGGCGGACTTGCAATCGTCGACCGTTGCTTCATTCGGCATGTTGATCGTTTTGGAGATCGCGCCGGAAATGAATGGCTGGGCGGCGGCCATCATGCGAATGTGGCTGTCGACCGAGAGGAAACGCTTGCCGACCTTGCCGCAGGGATTGGCGCAATCGAACACCGGATAGTGCTCTTCCTTCAGGAAGGGGGCGCCTTCGAGCGTCATTGCACCGCAGACATGGATATTGGCGGCTTCGATTTCCTTCTTCGAGAAGCCAAGAGCCGGCAGCATCTCAAAGGAAATGTCATTGAGTTGCTCGTCGGTGAAACCGAGAGCGTTTCTGGCAAAATCTTCACCCAGCGTCCACTTGTTGAAGGCGAACTTGATGTCGAAGGCCGACTTCAGCGCAGTGTTCAACGTGGCGATGATCTCGTCGGTAAATCCCTTCGCCTTCAGCGAGCCGGGATTGATGCCGGGCGCCTGGTTGAGATTGCCATGGCCAACCGCATAGGCCTCGATCTCGGCAATCTGGCTTTCCGTATAGCCGAGCGTGCGCAGGGCTTCCGGTACGGCGCGGTTGATGATCTTGAAGTAGCCGCCACCGGCAAGCTTCTTGAATTTCACCAAGGCGAAGTCGGGCTCGATACCGGTGGTGTCGCAATCCATGACAAGGCCGATCGTGCCGGTCGGTGCGATGACGGTTGCCTGGGCGTTACGATAGCCATGCTTCTCGCCGAGCGCCAGTGCCTGGTCCCAGGCGGATTTCGCATGGGCAATCAAGTCCTGGTCAGGGCAGTCGGTGGCGATCAGGGCGACCGGGTTTACCGAAAGCGCCTCGTAGCCTTGGGTTTCGCCATGGGCAGCGCGGCGATGGTTGCGAATGACGCGCAGCATGTTGGCGGCATTCGGCGCATAGCCCGGGAAAGTGCCGAGCTCCTTCGCCATTTCGGCGGAGGTCGCATAGGCAACGCCGGTCATGATCGCGGTGAGGGCACCGCCGATGGCGCGGCCTTCAGCGCTGTCATAGGGAATGCCGGAGGTCATCAGCAGGCCGCCGATATTGGCATAGCCGAGGCCGAGCGTGCGGTATTCGTAGGAGAGCCGTGCGATCTCCTTCGAAGGGAATTGCGCCATCATCACCGAGGTTTCGAGGACGATGGTCCACAGACGGGCCGTATGCTCGTAGCCGACGACGTCGAACTTTCCGTCCTTGCCGCGATAGGTGAGGAGGTTGATCGAGGCGAGGTTGCAGGCCGTATCGTCAAGGAACATATATTCCGAGCACGGATTTGACGCGCGGATCGGCCCTGCGGCGGGGCAAGTATGCCAATCATTCATGGTCGTATTGAAATGCAGGCCCGGATCAGCCGAGGCCCACGCGGCGTAGCCGATCTTTTCCCAGAGGTCGCGGGCTTTCAGCGTCTTCATTACCTTGCCGTCCTTGCGGGCGGTCAGGTTCCAGTTGCCATCGCCTTCGACGGCGCGCAGGAACTCATCCTTCAGCGAAACCGAATTGTTGGAGTTCTGGCCGGCAACGGTGAGATAGGCTTCCGAATCCCAATCCGTATCGTAGGTCTTGAAGTCGATGTCCGTGTAACCCTGCCGGGCAAACTGAATGACCCGCTGGATATAGTTTTCCGGAACCTGGTTCTTCTTCGCGGCCTTGATCTCGCGCTTCAGCGCCGGATTCTTGGTCGGGTCGTAGCAATCGCCATTGTCGGCCTCGCAATTGACGCAAGCCTTCATGATCGCGGTCAGGTGCTGGCGAACGATCTTCGAGCCGGTCACAAGCGCGGCAACCTTCTGCTCTTCTTTGACCTTCCAGTCGATATATTCCTCGATATCCGGATGATCGACGTCAACGACGACCATCTTCGCGGCGCGGCGCGTCGTGCCACCCGACTTGATGGCGCCGGCAGCGCGGTCGCCGATTTTCAGGAACGACATCAGGCCGGATGAGCGGCCGCCGCCCGAAAGCTTTTCGCCTTCGCCGCGCAGATAGGAGAAGTTCGAGCCGGTGCCCGAGCCATATTTGAACAGGCGCGCCTCGCGCACCCACAGATCCATGATGCCGCCTTCATTGACGAGATCGTCGGCAACAGACTGGATGAAGCAGGCATGCGGTTGCGGATGCTCGTAGGCGGACTTTGATTTTGTCAGCTTGCCGGTTTCGGGATCGACATAATAATGACCCTGGCCGGGGCCATCGATGCCATAGGCCCAATGCAGGCCGGTGTTGAACCATTGCGGGGAATTGGGCGCGACGCGCTGGGTCGCGAGCATGTAGGCAAGTTCGTCGCGGAAGGCGAGGGCATCTTCCTCACTGTCGAAGTACTTGCCCTTCCAGCCCCAATAGGTCCAAGTGCCGGCAAGGCGGTCGAAGACCTGGCGTGCGTCCATTTCCGAGCCATAGCGCGCATCTGCCGGCAGTGCCGCGAGCGCCTCTTCGTCGGCAACCGAGCGCCAGAGCCATGACGGAACGTTGTTCTCTTCGACCTTCTTCAGCTTGGCCGGCACGCCGGCCTTGCGGAAATATTTCTGGGCCAGAATATCGGCAGCCACCTGACTGAACTGGGCCGGAACGTCGATATTCTCAAGACGGAACACGACGGATCCATCAGGATTTTTGATCTCACTCGTCGCTACACGAAATTCGATGTCCGCATAGGCTGACTGATTGTCTTTGGTAAAACGCCGTTCTATCCGCATCTCTCTCGTCCTTGTCTCTATATATAGTGTCCATCGGGCTCCCTGTGAAGAGACGCGCAGCTATGGACACATGTCCGCCCTATGCGGCTCCAGCGGTCTGGAGCCAGCCGAATTTCCTCGACCCGTCATCGGCGCGGTCGCCCGCATGATTTCCGGGCCTGGCGGCCCTTTTTTTGACGCCTGTCGTGTGATTCATCTTTATGATGTGCTCACACTATCTGGTATTCACTCTACCCTGTAAACACTAAATATAGTGTTAAATTGCCGTTTACCCAAGAAATATCTGCCAGCAGTTGGAAGGAAGTTGTCCATCCGGGCATAGCTTCGCCGACGCCTTGGCACAACAGGCCAAGCTGCGGAAAAACCTGCATAAACTGGTAAGAAGACCGGTAACAGACACGCCGGCCACGCCACGAACGCAACGCCGTCGATCATAAAAAATGACTCGGGCGTGAGCGTCAAGGCATAGTTTTTTACATATTTGTGACCGCAATATCTTGTGTGTCACATATGTGGATAACGGGGAGAACCTTGCGGAAAAAACGCCTGTGGATAGGCGTCGCGAAAAACGACGACGATCGTCAAGTCAGCGGAAATCAGCGCGCTTGAAACTAGTGAAGGTCCAGGATTGCAGGATCGAAGCTGGCGATAAGCTCGCGCAATTCGGGCTCGTCGACGCATTCTGCTGCGGCGGCCACGCTCATCCATTCGATGCGGCGCTGGCCGCGCTCCGGCCAGTTCTTTTCCTGCCGGGAAAAATGCATCGGAAAAACGTCGACAATAAAGTCGCCATTCTCGCCGTCGCACATGTCGCTCTTCTTGTAGGTGTAGGTGCCGATGGAGAAGGGCGCGACATCGCCGCGTGCGCCCGCTTCCTCATAGGCTTCGGTGCGTGCGGACTGAGCGAAAGTCTTGCGTACCTGCGGCCAGCCCTTGGGCAACACCCAACGGCCGGTACCCCGGCTCGTAACCAGCAAGATTTCCGTCTTGCTCTTCTTCGTACGATAGACAAGCGCCGCCACCTGGCGAATTTTGCCGTTTGGCAATTCAATTCGCTTGTCGGTCACGATCTCATCCAGGTAGGTTACGTTCAATGTTCCGCTCGTACTTTAGTCTTACTATTTTCTATTAATGTGGACCGATTCTCCGAATTCACAAGTGTTTCGGCCCAACTACAGGTTGCTTATACGCCACTTGTGACGATTTTTTGAACAGCAGTGCAAAAATCTCACGATCCACCATTCTAATTGCAGGGCCAACCAACCACACGACCAAGTGATAACTGGAAAGGGATCGCTACACGCGATAATCTGTTCGTTCAACGCGATCGGAGGTGCAATGGTTTCCCAACATTCGTCTTTCGATGACGATTTACCTCATTCGCACACTTCGACCGCGGACACCGGCCGTTCGAGCGTCATTGCCTCGTGTGTTTACGCCAATGGCAAGCGTATTGCCGATATTCCGATCGATGAGGCTGGCAACTGGTCCAAGAAAGACGGACATGTGGTGTGGATAGGGCTTCTCGAGCCTGACGGCGAACTCCTGCACCGGGTACAGAACCAGTTTGGCCTGCATAGCCTTGCGATAGAGGATGCCGAGCACGCGCACCAACGGCCGAAGCTCGAGCAATATGGCGATGCGATTTTCGTGGTGGCGCGCACAGCGCAACTCATCGACAATCGGGTGGCTTTCGGCGAGACCCATGTCTTTGTCGGCAAGGGTTATCTCGTCAGCGTCCGTCACGGACCTTCAACGTCCTACACGGCCGTCCGCCAACATTGGGAAACATCGCCCTACGCCCTGGCCAAGGGCGAGGATTTCATCCTCTACGCCATTCTCGATTTCATCGTGGACAATTACATGCCGGTGCTCGAGTCGATCCATGACGAGGTCGAGTCGATCGAAGACCGCGTCCTGACCAAGCCCATGACCAGCAGCGATCTGGAGCGGCTCTACATGCTTCGGCGCGATCTTTTGCGCCTGCGCAACGCCATTGGTCCACTGGTCGATGTATGCGGGCGGCTCAGCAATACGGACCTGCCGCAGATACAGACCGCGATGCAGCCCCTGTTTCGCGATGTGACAGATCATGTGCGCACGGTGCAGGAAAAGATCGACGGTTTGCGCGAGGTTCTCGCCTTCGCCTTCGAGGCGAGCCTGCTCGTCGGCCAAAGCCAGGAGACGATTATTTCCAAGCGGCTCGCCGCATGGGCGGCAATCCTCGCCGTGCCGACGGCAATTGCCGGGATCTACGGCATGAACTTCAAATACATGCCCGAACTCGACTCGCCGAACGGCTATTACTGGATCATGGCACTGATGCTGTGCGTGTGCCTGATCCTCTTCTGGCGGTTCCGCAAGAGCGGCTGGCTCTAGCGATCAGCCACGGTGTCCCTTGGTTATCGGTTCCTGATATGTCAGGCCCATGTCCCAGGGAAAATAGATCCAGGTATCCTGCGAGACTTCCGTAACGAACGTATCGATGAGCGGGCGGCCCTTGGGCTTGGCATAAACAGTGGCGAAATGGGCCTTTGGCATCATCGAACGGACGATAGCCGCCGTCTTGCCGGTATCGGTGAGGTCGTCGACAACGAGAATGCCTTCGCCCTCATTTTCGAGGAGGCGCGCATCGACATCCTTCAGCACCTTGAGATCGCCCTGCTCGTCATAATCATGGTAGGAGGCGATGCAGACTGTCTCGATCATCCTTATGCCGAGTTCGCGGCAGATAATCGCTGCTGGAACAAGCCCGCCGCGCGTGATCGCCACCATGGCGCGCCATTCGCGCTGCATCCCGGCGACGCGCCAGGCGAGGGCGCGCGCGTCGCGATGAAACTGGTCCCAGGAGACCGGAAAAGCTTTGTCGGGCAGGGACATGGCGCGCACTCCAATAAGGCTGGATCGATAAAATAGCGGAAATCCGCTCGGAATGCATTTCGCAATAGCGGCAAATGCCGGCCGATGGCAAGCGGCATGCGATGTTGGCCCATCGCGACTACTCGAAATATGTGTATTGCGGGCGCTAGCGCGACATCAGCGTCAGGCATGGCATGTCTGCCATGATCGAACTGGTCACGCCGCCGAACACCCATTCCTTCAGGCGCGACTGGCTATAGGCACCCATCACGAACAGCGATGCATTGGTTTCGGCAATGCGGCGACGCAACACCTTGTCAGTGGCCTCACCATGAGAGTCGACGATGTGGGGCGTGACGTTCACGCCGTGACGCCGCAACGCATCGGAAAGCGGCGTGCCCGGGATTTCGAGGCTGGGATCGACCGGCTTCTTGGGATCGATCCACAGGATATCGACGGAGTGCGCCTTGAGAAGCAGGGGAAGCGCATCGAACGCGGCGCGCGACGCCTCGCGCTTGCCATTGAAGGCAAGCACCACATGATCGATCCGTTCAGGGATGCTGACCTTGTAGGGAACGAAGAGCACCGGCCGGCCGCTTTCCATCACAAGCGGATCGGTGACATCGTTGACGCTGTCGGGATCGTTCGGGTCAGGCTGACCGGCAATGATGATATCGGCGCGCAACGCACTCTGGGTGACCCCTGCGGAAGGACTGCTGCTTTCCGAGCGCACGATGCGAAATTCATGGCTGATCTTGCCGCGCCCCATTTCGGCATTGAAAAGCTTGGTGATCGCCTCGGAATTTTCCTTGTGCCGCTGCTCATGCGCTTCAAACAGCGTCGTATCGGCAAAGCCGGTAGGGTCGGCGTAAACGATCGGCGAGGGGATCGTATAGAGACCAATGATGTGGGTTCGCTCACTCGACGAAGCAATCAGTCTTGCGGCATCGATCACTCTCTTTGCTTCACGTTCGCTGCGAATGAATGCGATGATCGTGCGAAATGCCATAGTGGTCTCCATCATATCTTGCGCCGCTCGGCGCATCTGACAGTATTATACCCCTTAAACACAAGAATTTCTTTGCGTTTTCCGTAAGCTGGCGTCAATTCGATGTGTATCAGCGTCCAAGCTGCGATGCCGACAAGCCCTCGACCATATTCCTGACCGCGGTTTCCGCGGCGATGAGTTTTTCCTTATCGCGAGCCCGGATGACGAGTTCGGTCGAGAACCTGTCATTTTCATATTTCGGGTAGGAACCGATGATCGTATCGGGATGGGCGGTTTGGATATCGCGCAGCGCAGTGGCGATTGTTCCTTCGCCAAACGGGCAATTGACCGAGCGTGACAACAACTGCTGGCCGACACGCAAAGTCGGCAAGACGTTGTCGAGCATTGCCTGAAAAACCGATGGAACGCCGGCCATCACATAGACATTGCCGATATGAAAGCCCGGGGCCGTTGAAACCGGATTGGCGATATGCTCCGATCCGCGCGGCATGCGGGCCATGCGCTGGCGGCTTTCGGTAAACTCGATGCCGCGCGCCGCATAATTGTCGCCCATGATCTTCATGGCCCTGGCATCATGTTCGCAAGGCACATCGAATGCCTTGGCGATAGCATCGGCGGTAATGTCGTCATGCGTAGGACCGATGCCGCCGGAGGTGAAGACATAGTCATAGCGGGCACGCAGCGCATTCAGCGCCTCGACGATGCGCTCTTGCTCGTCGGGGACGATGCGCACCTCCTCAAGGTCAATGCCGACCGCCGTCAGGATATCGGCGAGATGGCCGATATTCTTGTCCTTTGTCCGGCCGGAGAGCAATTCATCCCCGATGGCAAGCATGGCAGCGGTCACGACTTCGTTCGACATCAGATTCTCCTATCGGACGGCGACGGTAATTGCAGGCGGGGCCTGCGGCAAGCCATTTCCGATGGGCGTCGTTGCTCTTCCCGTGGAAGGCCGGCGACGGCAAATCAACGATTGACTGAATCGCTTGAACCGTTGAAAAGCAAAGCGCGCGGACGTGGCGAAACTGGTAGACGCAAGGGACTTAAAATCCCTCGGCCACAGGTCATGCGGGTTCGATCCCCGCCGTCCGCACCATGCACGCTTGCGTGAGGCGAGGCATGGCGGGTGGATTTGGAATCCAACATCGCATAAAAGCGGCACTTCCAACGCCAAGAGAAGATGATGCCGGCCATTTCAGCACAGACCCCGACCACCAGGATCAAGTCATTCGCCGCGAGCAATCCAGCGATGCTGTTCGTGCTTTGCTATTTCGCCTTCCAGATATTCTTCCTGACGATGATCTCGAATGGGGCAGGGGTCGATGACGCCGAGCAACTCGCCTATGTCGGGGCCCTGCAATGGGGCTATGGCGGCTCGCAAGCGCCGCTCTATACGTGGATCAACAGCATAGCCGGCGATGTTCTGGGCATCAGTCTCTTTACGATCTATCTCGTCAAATTCAGCATGCTCGCGAGCCTCTTTGCCAGCGTTTATTTTGGCGCAAGGCTCCTCGGGCTGTCGCGCATGGTCGCCGCCGCAGGCATGCTGGGCATGTTCATGCTGCCGCAAATTTCGTGGGAATCGCAGCGCACGCTCACCCACTCCGTCGGCGGAACGACCGGTTGCGCCTGGGCTTTCCTCGCATTTGCCTGGCATATCAAGTCGCGGTCCTGGCATTCGGCGGTACTGCTCGGGCTCGGCATCGCCGCCGGCCTTCTTGGTAAATTCAATGCAAGTTTCTTTCTTATCGCTTTGATTTTGGCTGGTCTTTCCATCCCGTCCTATCGTGCGGTGCTGCTTTCGCGTCCAACGATCGTTGCTGTCCTCGCCTTCGTTGTTGCCGTCACGCCGACGGGCCTCTGGGCGCTCGCCCATACCGAAAACCTGCTTGCGCGGACGCACAAGTTCGAAATGAACGCGGGCGGCCATTTTCTCTTCAGCCGTCTTCACGGCGAATGGAAGGTGCTCCTCAACAGCGTGCTTTTCTCAGGCGTCGCGCTGGCGTTCTTCGGCATTGCCTGGTGGCGCAGCCGCCGCGACCGGGTGACAGCGCGCTCCAGCGCGACCGATGGGGAAAAGTTCGTTGCGCGGCTCATCTGGTTCGCGCTCGCATGCGTTGCGGTCGGCGTCTTGATCAGCGGCGCTGCCGAGGTCAAGGATCGCTGGCTGCAGCCGGTCCTGTTCCTGTCGCCCTTGTATCTTGCCGTGCTGCTCGACCGGTTCATCAGATCAGATCTTCCCCTGAAGCGCTTTGCCGTGGTCGGGGCGATCTGCGGCCTCATCGTCATTCCGGGCCTCGCCATCAACATGCTCTACGCCCGCGACGGTGAAGATCCCTATATCGGCGAGCTCGACTATGCGAAGCTTTTTGCCACAACACGTGCCGAGGGCAGCTATCAGTCGGTTGTTTCCGACGGCCCGCAATTCCCCGGCAATTTGCGGCTTTATGATACGTCACTCACGCCAGTGCACATGGAGATGCCGAACGCCTCGGCGCGAATAAAGTTTCCGGCGCTCTTCGTCTGGTTCGGTGAGGGTCTCAATCCTGGCGTCATGGCCTTGATGAGCGCTGCCGGCGTGCCCACACCGCCCACGGATGTGCGGCACATTTCGCTCAACTTCAGGAATTATCCGGATCGGAACGAGGCCGTAAGCTACGTCCTCGTTCCAGGTCCGGCAGAGCCTTAGGCACCTCAATCCTCGACGAAGACCTCGTCGCGCTTCTTGCGGATGCTCGGCAGGAGCACGACGACGAGGACGGCAGCCGCAAGGAGCAGCAGACCGAGGCTCAGCGGCCGCGTCACGAATGTCGTCGGGTCGCCGCGCGACATGATCATGGCGCGGCGAAGGTGTTCCTCGAGCAGCGGGCCGAGCACGAAGCCGAGGAGAAGCGGCGCCGGTTCGCAGCGCAGTTTCGAGAGCCCGTAACCGAGAAGCCCAAAAAAGGCGACGGCGTAGAGATCGAATACATTGGAATTGACGCTGTAGACGCCGATCGAGCAGAACGCGATGATCGCCGGGAAGAGCATATAATAGGGGATCGTAAGCAGCTTCACCCAAAGGCCGATCAGCGGCAGATTGAGCAGGATCAGCATGAGATTGCCGATCCACATCGATGCGATGATGCCCCAGAACAGCGCCGGTTGTTCCGTGGCAACGTTGGGGCCGGGAACGATGCCTTGAATGATCATCGCGCCGATCATCAGCGCCATGACCGGATTGGCCGGAATGCCGAGGGTCAGCATCGGAATGAACGACGTTTGCGCGCCGGCATTATTGGCGGATTCCGGTCCTGCAACGCCGGCGATGGCGCCCTTGCCAAACTCTTCCGGCGTTTTCGAGATGCGCTTTTCCACCGTATAGGAGGCGAAGGAAGCGAGAATTGCGCCGCCCCCGGGCAGGATGCCAAGTGCCGAACCGATCGCCGTGCCGCGCAGGATCGGCGCAGTCATGGCCTTCCAGTCCTCGCGCGTCGGCCAGAGATTGGTCACTTTCTTGATCATGACGTCGCGCTCATGCTCGTTTTCGAGATTGCGCAGAATCTCGGCGATGCCGAAGACACCGACGGCGAGGGCGACGAAATTCAGGCCATCGGAGAGTTCGAGGATCCCGAGGTTGAACCTCGGCGTACCCGTATAAATATCGGTGCCGACAAGCCCAAGCAGAAGCCCGAGAACCACCATTCCAAGCGCCTTGATGACCGAGCCATGGGCAAGCGCGATGGACGAGACGAGGCCGACGATCATCAGCGAGAAATATTCGGCTGAACCGAATTGCAGCGCCACGGCGGTGAGCGGCGGCGCAAAGACGGCGACAAGGATCGTCGAAACGGTACCGGCGAAGAACGAGCCAATGGCGGCTATCGCGAGCGCTGCGCCGGCGCGGCCCTTGCGCGCCATCTGGTAGCCGTCGATGGCGGTGACCGCCGAGGACGATTCCCCGGGCATGTTGATCAGGATCGCCGTCGTCGAGCCGCCATACTGCGCGCCGTAATAGATGCCGGCGAGCATGATCAGGGAAGAGACCGGCTCGAGCTGGAATGTGAGCGGCAGAAGCATGGCGATCGTCGCGGTCGCGCCGATGCCCGGCAATACGCCGATCAGCGTGCCGAGAATAACGCCGATCAGGCAGAAGAACAGGTTCCACGGGTGTCCCGCGGTAACGAAGCCAAGCGTGAGATTGTCGATCAGTTCCATCTTGGCCTCACTGTCCGAGCCAGGGGCCGAACCGCCGGAAGGGCAGGCCAAGCGCGTAGCTGAAAACAATTACCGAAAAAAGTGTCAGCCCGCTGACGAGGAGAAGGGCGGTTCCAGGCCGCATCTTCGAGCTGGCGAAGGCGGCGAGCAGGCCGGACAGGAACAGGGAAGGCACAAAGCCAAGTCCACGCACCGTGAGGCCGAAAAGAATGGGAGCTGGCAGGATGAAAAGCATGCCGCGCCAGGCGATCGGACCCATCGGCTCATGCTCGACCTGCGTGCCCTGGATGATCACGATGATCCCGAAAATGACGAGCAGGCCGGCGAGGACCAGAGGGAAATAGCCCGGACCCATCTTGAAGGCCGTTCCGATATCGAGGCCATAGGCCTGAATTGCGAAGAAGAGACCGACTGCGATGAAAAACAGGCCGCATATCAGGTCGCGCATACTGAAACTCAAGGATTTCATATGTCCCCCGTACCAATAAATTCTTTGTAATGGGCCGGCTCAGGCCCATGAGGACCTGAACCGGCGAATAGTTCTAGTCGGCGTACTGGCCCGCGGCCTCGATGATCGGCTTCCAGCGGGAAACTTCGCTTTCAAGCTTCGACTTGAGCCCGTCAGGCGTAGCCTCGGCGTCGGTGACCGGTACGGTGCCGAGTTCGGCAAAGCGAGCGACGACATTCGGGTCTTTCAGCGCCTTCTGCAGCGATGCTGAGAGCTTCGCGGTGACATCCGCCGGCGTTCCCTTCGGCGCGTAGATGCCGTGCCAGATGCCGACCTGCAAGCCCGGCAGGCCAGCTTCCGCAACCGTCGGCAGATCGGGGAGGGCATCAAGGCGCTTGGCCGAGGTCACGGCATAGGCCTTGACCGTCGCGCCCTTGATCTGCTTGGTCGTGTTCGTGGTCTGGTCGCACATCAAATCGACCTGGCCGCCGAGAAGGTCGGTCATGGCAGGTCCGGTTCCCTTGTAAGGCACCGTTACCAGCGACGTCTTGATCTCGCTCATCAACAGCATGCCGCACAGATGCGAAGCCGCACCAATGCCCGCGTTGGCGAGGGTAATCTTGTCAGCGTTGGCCTTCACATATTCGACGAGGCCTTTCATGTCCGCTGGCTCGAAATCCTTCTTGGCGACAATGGTCATCGGCACGTCGGTGACGAGGCCGACATATTCGAAGGCGTTCAGCGTGTCATAGGGAAGCTTGCGGTACAGCGTGGCGCTCGTTGCCATGCCGATATGGTGCAGGAGGAGGGTGTAGCCGTCGGGATCAGCCTTGGCGACCTGCGAGGCGCCCAGCGTGCCGCCGGCGCCGCCGACGTTCTCAACGACGATCTGCTGCCCGAGATCCTTCGACATCGATTCGGCAACGAGGCGCGTAACGGTATCGGTGGGTCCGCCTGCAGCAAAGGGCACGACCATGGTTATGCTGCGCTCGGGATAGCCAGCGGCATTGGCGCCGCCGGCGATAAGGGCGAAGGCAGCCGTGGCAGCCAGCGAAGAGATGAGTTTGTGCATCTTTGTTCCTCCCAGACGATTCTTGAAATTACTCGAAACGAACCATGGCGCCGAAGCTTGCCAATATCTTTCTCCTCCCGATATTGGCAGCGTCGCTTTCGGCGCGTAGCATCCAGTCTATCGGACGAAACCACGGCCGGTATGTCAAGCAATTCATGGGGTTCGTGAATATTTTTGACAGAGCGACTGTGAACAAACCCACTATGCCTTAGGCTTTAGTATAGGTTTGTTCGCACCACCAAGCATCAGAGGCAGTTTAATGGTCAAGCAAGCAAATCATGGCGGAAAGCCCAAGTCCTGGACGGAATCAGCATCCTTGCTGGTCGATGTCGCGATGGGCCGCAAACATGCCGATCTCGTGGTGCGCAATGGTCGCCTCGTCAGCGTTTATTCCGGTGAAATCATTGCAGGCATGGATATAGCCGTCGCGGCCGGCCGGTTCGCCTTTGTCGGGCATGGTGTCGAGCACTGTATCGGACCGAAGACAAAGGTGGTGGATGCGGGCGGACGCTACCTCGTCCCTGGTCTTTGCGATGCGCACATGCACGTCGAAAGCGGCATGGTGACGGTGACCGAATTCACACGCGCCGTGATACCGCATGGCACGACCTCGATGTTCATCGATCCGCATGAGATTGCCAATGTGCTTGGGCTCGAAGGCGTGCGCCTCATGCATGACGAAGCGCTCGCGATGCCGATCAACGTCCATGTGCAGATGCCGAGCTGCGTTCCGTCAGCCCCGGGCCTTGAAAATGCCGGCGCCGCCATCAGTCCGCAGGATATCGAAGAAGCCATGACCTGGCCGAATATCATCGGTCTCGGCGAGGTCATGAATTTTCCGGGCGTCGCCAGCAACAATGCCACGATGCGCGGCGGCATTGATGCGACCATGAACGCCGGCAAGACGGTGGGCGGTCATTTCGCTTCGCCCGAGCTTGGACGGGCTTTCCACGGCTATGTTGCGGGTGGCCCGGAGGACGATCATGAAGGAACGCGCATGGACGACGCAATTGCGCGCGTCCGCCAGGGCATGCGCGCGATGCTGCGGCTGGGCTCTGCCTGGTATGACGTTGCCAGCCAGATCAAGGCAGTGACCGAGCAGGGGCTCGATCCGCGCAATTTCATTCTTTGCACCGATGACAGCCATTCGGGAACGCTCGTGCATGAAGGTCATATGGACCGCGTCGTCCGCCATGCGATCGCGCAGGGCCTGAAGCCAGTGACTGCGATCCAGATGGCAACGTTGAACACCGCCCAGCATTTCCGCCTTGAGCGCGAGATTGGCTCCATCACCCCGGGACGCCTTGCGGATTTCCTCATCGTTTCGGATCTTGCCAACCTGACGATCGACCGCGTCTATGCGCGCGGCAGGCATGTGGCCGAAAAGGGCAAGCTCCTCGCCGAGATCCCGCCCTACAATTATCTGGCGTTCGCAAAGAACACGATCAAGCTCGGCAAGAAGCTTGCGGCGAAAGACTTTGACATCAAGGCGCCGAAGCCCGCAAAGCATGTCACGGCCCGGGTGATTGGAGTGATCGAGAACCAGGCGCCGACACGTGCGCTTGAAGCCGATCTTACCGTCTCCGACGATATCGTGCAGATGGACCGGCGCAACGATGTCTGCCAGATCGCGCTGGTCGAGCGCCATCGCGGTACCGGCGCAGTGGTCAACGGTTTCGTTTCAGGCTTCGGCTATACGCTTGATTGCGCTATGGCATCCACGGTTGCACATGACAGCCACCACATGATCGTCGTCGGTACGAACAAGGAAGACATGGCCAAGGCTGCCAATCGGCTCGGCCAGGTCGGCGGCGGCGTGGTGCTGTTCTCGAAGGGGCGCGAACTGGCGCTGGTCGAGATGCCGATTGCCGGCCTGATGTCGGATCAGCGGGCCGAGGTCGTTGCCGAGCAGGCGGACAAACTGGTCAAGGCCATGCGCGCCATGGGCTGCAGCCTCAACAACGCCTATATGCAGCATTCCTTGCTCGCTCTCGTCGTGATACCGGAATTGCGTATTTCCGATGTCGGCATTATCGACGTCAGGACATTCGAGAAGGTTGACCTGTTCCTATGACTGCATTCATCAAGGCCGTGGAGCGCGCGGCGGAAAAAATGCGCGTCCTTTTTCCAGAAACGCCGCTGCAACTCAATCACTATTTGTCCCATAAGTATGGTGCGCAGATCTGGCTTAAACGCGAGGACCTGTCGCCGGTTCGCTCTTATAAGATCAGGGGCGCGTTCAATTTCATCGCGCATTACCTGAACGAGCACAAAGGCGAAGACACCAGCTTTGTCTGCGCCTCCGCGGGCAATCATGCGCAAGGCTTCGCTTTTATCTGCCGGAATTTCGGCAAGAAGGGCGTCGTGTTCATGCCGGTGACGACACCGCAGCAGAAGATCGACAAGACGCGTACCTTCGGCGGCGAATTTATCGAGATCCGCCTTGTCGGCGACATATTCGACCAATGCTATGTCGCCGCGCAGGATTATGCCGCCGAAACGGGTGCCGTCATGGTGCCGCCATTCGACCACAACGATATCATCACCGGACAGGCGACGGTCGCGTTCGAGATTGCCCATCAGCTACCGGACAAGCGCAAGCCGGATTTGATGATCCTCCCCGTCGGCGGGGGTGGCTTATCTGGCGGCGTTACCCGCTATCTCGGCGAACTCGGCTGGGAAACGCGCTTTCGTTTCGTTGAGCCGGCTGGCGCGCCGAGCCTCAAGCGAAGTCTCGAGGCGGGCAAGCGCGTCAAGCTCGACACCGTTGACAATTTTGTCGATGGCGCTGCAGTGGCCGAGATCGGGCGCGAAAATTTCAAGATTCTCAAAGGCTTCACAGCGGACGCTGTGACTTTGATTCCGGAGAACCGCCTGAGTTCGACGATCCTCGAAATGCTCAATATCGAAGGCATCGTACTGGAGCCGGCCGGTGCGCTCGCCATCGACTCGCTCAAGGACTTCAAGAAGAGCGAACTCAAGGGCAAGCGGATCATCCTCGTCGTTTCAGGCAGCAACTTCGATTTCGAGCGGCTTCCGGAACTGAAGGAGCGATCGCTGCGCTATGAAGGTCTGAAGAAGTATTTCATCTTCCGCTTTCCGCAGCGCCCCGGCGCATTGCGCTCCTTTCTCGATCTTCTCGGACCCGAGGACGACGTCGCGCGCTTCGAATACCTGAAGAAGTCGGCGCGAAATTTCGGCTCGGTCCTGATTGGCATCGAGACCAAGAACAAGGTCAATTTCGACATTCTGTTCAAACGCTTCGATGAGGCGGGCTGGGCCTATCAGGATATTACCGACAATGAGGCGATTGCCGGACTGATCATCTGATGACGACCTATATCGTCCTGTTCCGTGGCGTGGGCGGGGCAACCCTCTTGCCCGTCAAGCCGCTGAAGGACGCGCTGGTCGATGACGGCTTCGACAAGGTCGCCACCTATATCAATACGGGCAATGTCGTTTTGGTGTCGGAGCTTCAGCGGCAAACCATCTTGCAAAGAGTAGCTTCTATCGCACTGGAAAACTTTGCGTTCTCCAAGGCAACCATGATCCTCGACCGGCAGGAATGGTCGAGCCTCATTGCCGGCAATCCGTTCCCGCAGCACGCGGCCGAGGGCAACAAACTCCACGCGTTCATTCTGGAGAAGGAGCCTGAAAAGGAGGCGGTCCAGGCCCTTGAGCGGAAGGCGGCGGGGTTGCCGGAACAATTCAAAATTCTGGGCAAGGTCCTTTACTACTATCCGCCGCAGGGGGCATCGCAGTCGAAACTGCATGGCAAAATTGAATCGACGCTGAAGGTTGCCGCGACGGCGCGCAATTGGAATACAGTGCTGAAATTGGGGGATCTGGCCGAGCGGCTGGAGGGGGAAACGCAATGACGGTCTATATCGCGCTGTTTCGCGGCATCAATGTCGGCGGCAACAAGCTCGTCAAAATGGAGACGTTGCGCAGCGCGCTGGAGGAGGCGGGTCTGGCGGACGTGAAGACCTATATTCAGAGCGGTAATGTCGTCTTCAAATCGAACCAGACCGCAGCGCGTATCGAAAAGATGATTGCCGATCTCTTTCCAAAGACGTTCGGCTTTGAGTCTCGCGTCTCGCTTCGCAGTATCGACGAATGGAATTGCATGGTCGCTAAGAATCCCTATCCGCAGGCCAAGGAAAATCCGAAATCACTGCATGCAGTAATCCTTGATAGCGAACCGACAGATGCTGCTCTTACAGAGCTTGAGACGAGGGCACGCGGATCCGAGAGCTTCACCGTCAGCAATCGCGTGCTCTATCTCTACACGCCCGACGGTTTCGGCACCTCGAAGCTGGCGGAAGCGCTAGACAAGGTTTTGAAAGTGCCGCTGACGGCGCGCAACTGGCGCACGGTTCTGACGCTTCAGGAGATGGCAGGCGCCATCTGAGCCCGAGCGAGCGCATCTTCGAGAGTTCGGAAAATGCGCGGGTCGGAACATTGCGCAACATTGAAGCGCATGTAGGCATTTGCGCCAGGCGAGGGACTGAACACCTGCCCGGGTGCAAAGATCACGCCTTCGGTGAGCCCGTACTGTGCGACTGCCGCCGCATCCGCACCTTGCGGCAGCTTGCACCACACAAACATGCCGCCGCGCGGATCGATCCACGGCGTAACGCCCGCGGATTTCAACCGGGACAGGGTTTCACCCATGCTGCGCGCCAGGCGCGTGCGCAACCCGTCGATGTGCTTGCGATAGCCGCCATCCTTGAGCATCAGGAAGACCAGTTCCGCCGAAATGCGGCC
Source organism: Phyllobacterium sp. SYP-B3895 (assembly GCF_009647635.1). NCBI lineage: Bacteria > Pseudomonadati > Pseudomonadota > Alphaproteobacteria > Hyphomicrobiales > Phyllobacteriaceae > Phyllobacterium > Phyllobacterium sp. SYP-B3895. Next base: position 896,872 of record NZ_WJIG01000003.1, read on the forward strand.
AGCGCCGAAGGAGGTCGCGACACGCATGTCCACCAGGGCCTCGATCCAATCGCGGCGCGCCGCGACGAAGCCACAGCGCACCGATGCGGATAGCGACTTCGAGAAGCTGCCGATGTGGATCACCCGTTCGAGACCGTCGAATGCGGCAAGACGGGGAGCGGACTCCTGCTCGAAGTCAGCAAAGATATCATCCTCGACGATCGTCAGGCCATATTGCTCGGCAAGCTTCAGCAGGCGGTGGGCTACGACTGGTGAGAGGGTCGCTCCGGTAGGATTGTGCAATGCCGCGTTGGTGATGTAGAGGCGCGGCCTGTTCGCCTCGAGCGCAGCGGCAAAGCGTTCAAGATCGGGACCCGACGGCGTAAAGGGCACGCCAATGATCTTGGCACGGTGCGCTTTGAGCAGGGCGTGAAAGTTGAAGTAGCAGGGATCATCCACAATAACCGCATCGCCGGGCTCGATGAGGAACCGGCAGATCAAATCGATTGCCTGCGTGCCTGACTCTGTCAGCATGATCTGGTCCGGCGCGGCTTCGATGCCATGGTCGGCCATGCGGCGCGAAAGCAGTTGACGCAAGGGATGCAGCCCGAGAGGCGAGGCGTAATCGGTAAGGGCCGAAGTCTCGCCCCGCGCCAGTGTCCGCAAGGCCCGGCGAATGCCGTCCTCGGGCATCCATTCGGCGGGGAGCCAGCCGCAGCCGGGCTTTGCCACGTCTTCGCCAGCCTCAAGCGACATGCACGACACCCATAGCGGGTCGATGGCACGGTCGAGACGCGGGCCAATTTCTGTCAGGCTGAGCGGCGGCAGATGGCCGGCCACGTAGAAGCCCGAGCCTCTCCGCGACTGGATGGCGCCTTCCGCGGTGAGCCGGTCATAGGCCTCGACAACTGTCGATTTCGAAACGCCCATTGTGCCTGCAAGGCTGCGAATTGATGGCAGCTTGGCTCCCGGTGCGAGCGTGCGCCGCATCACCCGCTGACGGATCTCGTCCATCACCTGTTCGACCAGCGTGCCCCGCGGGCCCGCAATATGCGTGGTTACATCCATCTGTACTGCATTTGTATCCATTACAGTTTGACGAAATTGTACCGGACCGTCTCTGGAAAATCCATCCTTCCGACGCCAGAAAGTTCCCACAAATGCAGGCAGTGGGAATCAATATGGACAAGATGGCGAGCGGCTGGATCAACGGCTTCGTGGGCGTACTTATCTTCAGCGGATCGCTGCCGGCGACCCGCGCGGCCGTATCCGGGTTCGATCCGATCTTTCTGACGGGTGCCCGGGCCACAATCGCGGCATTGCTCGGGCTGGCGCTGCTTCTCGCCTTTCGCGAAAAGCGTCCGGACAAGGCCGATCTCATTTCGCTTGTCGTGACGGCGCTCGGCGTTGTCGTCGGCTTTCCACTGTTGACCGCGCTGGCGCTCCGTCATGTGACGTCTGCGCATTCGATCGTCTTTATCGGCCTTCTGCCGCTCGCAACCGCCATCTTTGCAGTCTGGCGCGGCGGCGAGCGGGTACGCCCGCTGTTCTGGTTGTTTTCCTGCCTCGGCAGCCTGCTCGTCGTCGGTTTTGCTCTCACTCAGAACGTCAGGGCATCGCTCGTTGGCGATCTTTTGATGTTCACAGCAATCGTCGTGTGCGGTCTTGGCTATGCCGAAGGAGCAAAGTTGTCGCGCCGCCTTGGCGGCTGGCAGGTTATATGCTGGGCGCTTGTCATCTCGCTGCCAGTCATGTTGCCGCTGACGCTATACGTCATGCCCGGCGAGTGGCAGGGCATAAGCGGGCCTGCCTGGTTCGGTCTATTTTATGTCTCTCTCTTCTCGATGCTGATCGGCTTCATCTTCTGGTATCGCGGACTTGCGCAGGGTGGCATTGCCGCAGTCGGGCAACTGCAACTGCTGCAGCCCTTTTTCGGCCTCGTCCTTGCGGCAACCCTGCTCGGCGAGCATGTCGGCTGGCCGATGATCCTGGCTACGGTTGGTGTGATCGCCTGCGTTGTCGGTGCCAAGCGCTTTGCGCGATAGGTTGGACAGATTTTCTATTTCCTGTGTGCCCACGCGCAAACTTATCCTTTGCCAGGGCCGCATCGACCGGTTATCGCCTGACGCACTCCCGTGATGCTGGATGCTGCACCCTCGATGAATGCCCTGGCTAATTACCTGAAGCGATTCCTGCCTGCGCTTGCCCCCGTGAGCGGCATGGAGCGCTTGCGCGCCTGCATCGGCGCTTTCCTCGGCATACTCGCAACCGGCATCGTCAGCGAGGCCGCCCTTGGCCCGACCTCCAGCGTTCCCTTGCTCATCGCGCCAATGGGCGCCTCGGCGGTGCTTCTCTTTGCCGTTCCGTCCAGTCCGCTGGCACAGCCCTGGTCGATACTGTGCGGCAACATACTCGCCTGCCTGATCGGCGTGACCTGCGCGATCTGGATTCCTGACCCTGTCATTGCATCGGCCGCTGCCATAGGCGCGGCGATTGCGGTCATGATGCTGACTAAATCGCTGCATCCGCCAAGCGGAGCGGTTGCGCTGACTGCCGTGTTGGGCGGTCCGGTCGTCCACGATCTCGGCTATAGCTTCGTCATCTGGCCGGTGGGGCTGAACTCGCTTCTGCTGCTCGTCATCGCCATCGCCTACAACAATCTGACCGGCCGGCGCTATCCGCATCTGGCGCCACCGGCGGCCAAGAATATCCACGATACCGCCGATCCAATTCCGTCGGAGCGCATTGGATTTACGCCCGGCGACCTTCGATTTGCCTTGGGGCAGCACGACGAACTGATCGATGTGAGCCCGGACGATCTCGATTCCATCCTGCATCGGGCGCAAATGCACGCCTACCATCGCCGCTTCGGCGAGATACGCTGCGAAGAGATCATGTCAAGCGACGTGGTCAGCGTCGCGCCCGAGACGTCCGTGCGGCGCGCCTTCGCCCTGTTGCGCCGGCATCGGATAAAGGCACTGCCCGTCGTCAACAGCGAGCGCAGGCTGATCGGTATCGTGACGCAAACGGATTTCATGCAGCGGGCCGCATGGCCGTCCCGAACCGCGCTTAGACCGGGCATTGTCGGCAAGTTTGGCAGCATTATCGGCGTCGTCCAAAAACAGCCGCGCGTGGTTGCGGGACATCATGACGGCGCCGGTTCAGTTTGTCAGACCCGACACGCTTGTCACGGAACTCGTGCCGGCGATGGCCGATCGCGGCCTCCATCATTTGCCGGTCGCCGATGCGGAAGGGCGCGTGTTGGGCATCGTTACCCAATCCGACCTTATCGCTGCGCTCTACGCCCGTAACCTCAACGACAGGCAGAAGCCCGAACCGCTTTCACTTGCCGGCTAACCGGCACCTCAGACGCTGTTTTTGCGCCGCACAATAATTCGTTTGCATTTTGGCGCGATAAGGCCCATATGCGGTTCAGGCGCTTGGGCCGGTTTGATCCGGTCTTCCAGAATTTGGACTTGTGGCGTCTTCAGTCCCATCCGCAAAAGGCGATGGGCACGGCTGCGCAAGTCGCTTGGGCCCGCCAATCCGGCGGTGCTTCCCTCCGCGTCTCGTCGTTCATCCATAAATTGTGCATGCAGGTTGCGCCCTGCGATGCGTTTGTGACCCGCGAAGATTCGCGCCGGTCAGTGAAAGAAGATTGAATTGAACACTCCAGAAACAAACGGCTTTGCCGCAATGGGCCTGAACGTGGTCCTTCTCAAGGCCATCGAAGCGGCCGGCATGGCAGAGCCGAAACCAATCCAGGAACAGGCTATTCCGGCACAGGTGTCCGGCAAGGACATTCTCGGCATCGCCCAGACGGGTTCGGGCAAGACGGCTGCCTTCAGCCTGCCGATCCTGCAGAAGATCATGGGTCTTGGCGACAAGCGCAAGGGCAAGACCGCCCGTGCCCTCATTCTCGCCCCGACCCGCGAGCTTGCCGTGCAGATCGAAGAAACGATCCGCAAGCTCTCGAAGGGCGCGCATATTTCGACAGCGCTTGTTCTCGGCGGCGTCTCGCGCATCTCCCAGATCAAGAAGATGCAGCCGGGCGTCGACGTCCTCATAGCAACGCCGGGCCGCTTGACCGATCTCGTGCGCGAAAACTGCATCGATCTTTCCGAGACGCGTTGGCTCGTGCTCGATGAAGCCGACCGCATGCTCGACATGGGTTTTATCAACGATGTGAAGCGCATCGCCAAGGGCACGCATCGCGACCGCCAGACCGCACTTTTCTCGGCAACGATGCCCCAGGAAGTCGCCACGCTGGCCCAGGGCCTGCTGCGCGACCCGGTTCGCGTCGAAGTCGCGCCGCAGGGCACGACCGCGGCCGAGATCAAGCAGGTGGTACACGCCATTCCGACGAAGCAGAAAAAGCAGGTTCTTTCGGCAATGCTGAAGGATGAGGCGCTGGCTTCGGTCATCGTCTTCACCCGTACCAAGCACGGCGCGGATGCGGTAACGCGCGTCCTTGAGAAGGACGGCTATGAAGTTGCCGCCATTCACGGCAACAAGTCGCAGAATGCCCGCCAGCGGGCGTTGAACGGCTTCAGGGACGGTTCCGTTCGCATTCTCGTTGCGACCGATATCGCGGCGCGCGGCATTGACGTTGTCGGCATCAGCCATGTCATCAATTTCGACCTGCCGGATGAGCCCGAGAGCTACGTTCACCGCATTGGCCGTACCGGGCGTAATGGCGCATCGGGTTCGGCGATTACGCTTTACGATCCGGCCGAAGAGAGCGTCAAGCTGAAGGCCGTCGAGCGCGTTACGCGCATGCGTTTGCCGATGGCCGATTCGCCGGTTGATCTTTCGAGCCTGCCGGCCCGTGCTGCTAATAGCGACCAGCGTCCGCCGCGCCGCGAAGGCGGCAGCGGTGCACCGGGCAAGAAGCCGCATCGCGGCCAGGCAGCCAGCAAGCCACGCGAGGCGCGTGGTGAGAAGATTTGGAGCAATGATGGCGGCGCCCCGGCGCAAAAGCGTCCGTTCCGCCGCAACAAGCGCCGCAGCTTTGGCGCCAAGGCTGCCTGAGCGTAGCGTCTGAAACGTATAAGGGCCGCCGGCATAAACGTGCCGGCGGCCATTCTTTTTCTGGCATCCTGCAGCGTAATCAGACAATTCACGTGGCCGATTGAATTCTGCGCTTGAACGGCCCGCCCGGGACAAATAGGTTCAAGCCCTGCAGATTGAAGGACTTGTGCCATGCTGAATTCAGTGATCGACGCGATCGGCAACACGCCGCTCATCCGCCTCAAGAAAGCCTCCGATCTCACTGGCTGCGAAATCTACGGCAAGGCGGAATTTCTCAATCCGGGGCAATCGGTGAAGGATCGCGCGGCACTCTACATCATTCGCGACGCGGAAAGGCGCGGCCTGCTTCGTCCGGGCGGCGTGATCGTCGAAGGGACCGCCGGTAACACCGGTATCGGGCTCACCATGGTCGCCAAGGCGCTCGGCTATCGCACAGTCATTGTCATCCCCGAAACGCAAAGCGAGGAGAAGAAGGACGCCCTTCGCCTCCTCGGCGCCGAACTCGTTGAAGTGCCGGCAGTCCCTTACCGTAATCCGAACAATTACGTGAAGGTTTCTGGGCGCTTGGCGGAGCAGATGGCGAAGTCCGAGCCGAACGGTGCAGTCTGGGCCAACCAGTTCGACAATGTGATCAATCGTCAGGCGCATGTGGAAACAACCGCACCGGAAATATGGCGCGACACCAACGGCAAGGTCGACGCGTTCATTTGCGCAGTCGGTTCCGGAGGCACGCTTGCCGGGGTGGCGGAAGGGCTGAAGGGGCGCGACCCGTCGATCAAGATAGGGCTCGCCGATCCGCTCGGCGCTGCATTGTTCTCCTATTATACCACCGGCGAGTTCAAGGCCGAGGGCAACTCGATCACCGAAGGCATCGGGCAGGGGCGGGTGACAGCCAATCTTGAAGGCTTCAAGCCTGATTTTTCCTATCAGATTCCGGATGCGGAAGCTCTCGACGTGGTCTTCGATCTCGTGCAGGAAGAGGGGCTTTGCCTCGGCGGCTCATCGGGGATCAACATTGCCGGCGCCATCCGCATGGCACGCGATCTCGGCCCGGAGCATATCATCGTCACGGTGCTGTGCGACTATGGCAACCGCTATCAGTCGAAGATGTTCAATCCCGAATTCTTGCGATCCAAGGACCTGCCGGTGCCGGCGTGGATGGAGACCAAGTCCGACATTTCCATCCCGTTCGAGAATTCATAATGGCTTACGATACCACGATCCTGTTTCGCGATGATTCCTACCTCAAGGAGATTGAGGCGACGGTTGTCGGCGTCAACGAGCGCGGCGGCATTCTTACGGACAGGACGGTCTTCTATGCTACCTCGGGCGGCCAGCCCGGCGATACCGGCGCCTTCATCCGGCCCGACGGATCGAGCATCGCCATCGCCGCAACGGTGACGGGCGAAACCAAGGAAGAGATCATCCATGTGCCGGCCGCGGAGCAGCCTGTGCCTGAAGTCGGCGAGAAGCTCTTGCTTCGCATCGATTGGGACCGCCGCTACAGGCTGATGCGCATGCATACGGCCTGCCATCTCTTGAGTGTCGTGTGCCCGTTTCCCATCACAGGAGCTGCGGTCAGCGAAGACAGCCGCGTCGACTTCGATTTGCCGGAGGTGGGGGTAACGCGCGAGGGCGTAACGGCCAAGCTGATGGAACTGGTGAACGCCAATCACCCGGTATTCACCCGCTGGATCACCGACGAGGAACTGGCGGCAAATCCGGGCCTGATCAAGTCGAAGAATGTCCGTCCGCCCGTGGGCACGGGACGTATCCGGCTGGTGTGCATCGGCAAGGACGCGGTGATCGATTCGCAGCCCTGCGGCGGAACCCATGTAGCGACCACCGGCGAGGTCGGAGCAATCCATATCGGCAAAATCGAAAAGAAGGGCAAGGAGAACCGGCGTTTCCGCATCAGGTTCGGCGCCTTGCCGGAGGGAGAGTGACGTGTCGGACAAAAGCGCCTTTGTCGTTTCGCCGGATTGGCTTGAGGAGCGCCTCGATCAGCCCGGCTTGAGCATCCTTGATGCATCCTGGTACTTTCCGTTCCAGAACCGCGATGCCAAGGCCGAGTACGAGGCAGCCCACATCCCAGGCGCTGTCTTCTTCGACCATGAGCAGTTGTCGGATCCCGATTCTGCCCTGCCGCATACTTTCCCGAAGCCGGAAGCCTTTGCGGCTGCCGTCAGCAGCATGGGCATTACCAACGAGGATACGATCGTCGTCTATGATGGGCCCGGCATGTACACGTCGCCCCGGGTGTGGTGGATGTTCCGCACCATGGGCGCGAAGAAAGTCTTCGTGCTCGATGGCGGCTTTGACAATTGGAAGGCTTCGGGCCGCCCGGTCACCGACGCGGTGACCAAGATCGCGCCCTCTGCATTCGTGGAAAAGTTCGATGCCGGCAAGGTCGCAAGTTTCGAGCAGATGCGACAGATCGTCGATAGCGGCTCGCGTCAGATTGCCGATGCGCGTTCCGCCGGCCGCTTCGTCGGAACCGATCCGGAACCACGCGCTGGGCTGCGCTCGGGCCACATGCCGGGCGCGCGCAGCGTACCCTCCTCGAGCCTTGCCGATAAGGGTTACCTCAAGGACCTCAGCGGGTTGCGGCATGTCCTTGACGAGGCGGGCGTGGACTTGTCCCGTCCGATCGTGACGAGTTGCGGCTCGGGGATCACCGCAGCCGTTATCACCCTCGCGCTCGAATCGCTCGGCCACAAGGACAATCTGCTTTATGATGGCTCGTGGTCGGAGTGGGGCGCCCACAAGGATACTCCGGTCGTAACGGGCGAAGCGTAAGCCATGGCCGACAATCCCAAGCCCCGCATGCTCAAGACCCGGGTAACGCATCTCGAACTGACCGATCGCCCGACGCAATCCGTTCCGACGCCCGTCAGTTTCAAGCTGGCAATCATGCGGGCGACAAGGATTTCATTACCCTTCTACCGGTTCCTCTATGAGCAGGTAGGCAAGCCGCATCATTGGTCGGTCCACCGCCATCTCGATGACAAAGCGCTCGCCGCTATCATTCACCGCGACAATGTCGATATCCACGTTCTCTACGCGGACGGTTCTCCAGCCGGCTTCTTCGAGCTCGTCACCGGCGAGGAAGAAGGCGTCACGGAGATTCTCTATTTCGGCCTGATCCCGGAATTTCAGGGCCGCGGTCTTGCCAGGTTTTTTCTCAACGAGGCGATCTCGACGGCGTGGATGAGCGACCCGCAGAAGGTCATCATCGAAACGAATACGCTCGACAGCCCGCGTGCCTTGCAGATGTACCAGCGGATGGGGTTTCATCCGGTCAGCTTCGCCGAGGCTGAAATCGAGGCGTGGGTTTAAGGCACAGCCTCATCCCCAAATGCTCTCCGCCGTCCCTCGTGCTCTCGCCCGAGGACTATGGCGGAAAGCCCACCGCAGGACGAAGAACCCAGGCTTGCCACGTTCTAATAACCATCCTGTGGAATTCGACGCGCACCGAATAGAGAAAACGCCAATAACCCCCTATGAACGCAAATAGATTCGTTCTGGGAGGTAAAATTATCTTGGCGATGCGCAGTGCCCTTTATTCCATGATCGCCATGGCCTTGCTCTCTGGTTGTGTCCCTTCCGAACTCTCGACGACCAAGGAAGGGTCGGGAAGCGCCAAGGTGTCCGCGAAAGCCGGACAGGAAACCGGACTTGCCGGATTTTACAAAGTGAACGGTGATTGTTCAGGTCGAAACCCGGGCTCGTTGAAAGTCGTCACGGAACCTGCGCATGGTACGGTCAGAATCCAACGCTTCACAGGCAATCCGACCTATGCGTCCGGGCACTTTCTTGCCAAGTGCAATTCGCACAAGGTGCCGCAACTCGGACTGTTCTATAAGCCGGCGCCCGGTTTTGTGGGGAGTGACCGGGTCGTCGTTGCTGCCAAGGCCGCGGGCAGCGATGTTTACGGCTACGTCACCTTTCACATCGAGGTCGCAAACTAGCCGGCCAACATCCGCATGAATCGGGTGGCTCGGCTCGCTCGTTCGGTGTCTTCTTGCTCGCAACAAAGGAGACACCGATGACCGCGATCCGCTATATTGCCATGTCCACAACGCTCGCTCGCCACTACCAGCAGGGCGGAGCCGATGCCAATGGCCAGACACCCGAAACCCACCTATCTGACGGCGATGGCATGCCGTGCCGCCATTGCCTGCAGAACATTGCGGCTGGCGACAAATATCTGGTCCTGTCGCATCGACCGTTTCCAGCGCCGCAACCATACGCGGAAACAGGGCCGGTCTTTCTCCATGCTGATGAATGCGAGCGGTACCCGGAAACAGAGGAAATGCCGGCGATGTTTCGCGAGACCAGCGACTACATCTTGCGCGGCTATACCTGCCAGGACCGTATCGTCTATGGAACGGGCGGGGTAATCCGAACCGAGGCAATTGCCAACCGCGCGGCGGAATTACTCGCGCGAGACGATGTCGCCTATGTGCATATGCGCTCTGCGCGCAACAATTGCTTCCAGTGCCGGATCGAACTGCCATGAAAAAGCCCGGCACAGGTCCGGGCTCCTTGATATTGATGCAGCGATGCGTCAGGCGGCAATGGCGGCCTTGGCTTCGACCATCTCCAGGCCCAGCGCTTCGGCAACGGCCTGGTTGGTGATCCGCCCCTTGTGGACGTTGAGGCCATTGCGCAGATGCGGGTTGTCGACCAGCGCCTTGACGCCACGGTCGGCCAGCTGCAGGCCATATTGCAGTGTCGCATTGTTCAGCGCATGGGCCGAAGTGACCGGCACAGCGCCCGGCATGTTGGCGACGCAATAGTGGATGATCCCGTCGACTTCATAGGTCGGTTCGGAATGGGTGGTCGCATGTGATGTCTCGAAGCAGCCGCCCTGGTCGATGGCGACATCGACAATGACAGCACCCTCCTTCATGCCTGAAAGCATTTCGCGGGTGACGAGCTTCGGCGCCGCGGCGCCAGGAATGAGCACGGCGCCGACGACGATATCCGCCGAGAAGACCTCTTCGTCGAGGGCTTCGATCGTCGAATAGCGCGTGTGGATACGGCCGCGGAAAAGGTCGTCGAGCTGACGCAGGCGCGGAATGGAGCGGTCGAGGATCGTGACATCAGCGCCAAGACCGGTCGCCATCATGGCCGCGTTGATGCCGACGACCCCGCCGCCGATGATCGTGACTTTGCCCGGAAGGACCCCCGGCACGCCGCCGAGAAGAACGCCGCGGCCGCCATTGGCCTTCTGCAGGGCCGTTGCACCCGCCTGTATCGCAAGACGGCCGGCGACCTCCGACATTGGCGCGAGCAGCGGCAGGCCGCCGCGATCATCCGTAACCGTCTCGTAGGCAATCGCCGTCACACCGGATGCCAGGAGACCCTTGGTCTGTTCCGGATCGGGAGCGAGATGCAAATATGTGTAGAGAAGCTGGCCTTCGCGCAGCTGCGCCCATTCGGAGGGCTGCGGCTCTTTCACTTTCACGATCATGTCGGATTGCTGAAAGACTTCTTCGGCAGTCTTGGCGATCTTCGCGCCTGCTGCCTGGTAGGCCCCGTCGTCGGCGCCTATTCCAATGCCAGCTCCGGACTGGACGATGACCGTGTGGCCATGAGCGATGTATTCGCGTACGGCCCCCGGAGTGAGACCGACGCGATATTCATGGTTTTTGATTTCCTTCGGGCAGCCAACGCGCATAACGCCTCCTGTTAGTGTTTTTGAGTTCCCTTTTGAGGCAAATATTTCATCACGAATCCTGTCGCATGTCCTTGCCAAGACGGCTCGACGGAAGGCAAAAATTCGAATATTCTTGCGCAAGATCGGCAATTGAAAGCGGAAAGCGCGAAGAATGACATTGGACAGGATCGATATCGCGATTCTCGACAGCTTGCAGAAGGATGGACGCATGTCCAATGCGACGCTGGCGGAGAAGGTCGGCCTGTCGCAATCGGCCTGCTCGCGCCGGCTCGACATTCTGGAGAAATCCGGCGTCATCCGCGGCTATCACGCGCGGCTCTCCAACAAGATGCTCGGGCATCCGGTCATCGTCATCGTCAATATTTCGCTGTCCGGGCAGGCAGACAAGCAATTGCGGGAGTTTGAGACGGCGGTGAAACGCTGCCCCAATGTTCTTGTCTGCTATCTGATGTCGGGCGAATACGACTATCTGCTGCGGATCGCCGCGAAAGATCTCGAGGACTACGAGCGAATCCACAAATTCTGGCTTTCGGCGATGCCGCATGTGACGAAGATAAATTCGTCCTTTGCGCTGCGCGAAGTCGCGGACCGGACCGGGCTCGGGGTCGAGACGGCGCTGATCGAAACGACAGGCGAGCGCTAAAGCTTTGCTTCCACAGCTTTACGCAGCTTGGCAGGCGCCTTGGTATGCCAGGCCAGTTTGATGCGATGGCCAAGTTCTGCATCAGAAACATGGCCGAGGCGCATCAGGATATAGGGCCAACCCTTGTAGTGGTCGGTTTCGAAGTAGATTTCCGGGACACTCTCCATAAGGAGCGGCTTTTCCTCGAGCGGACAGTGGATGGCGAAGGTGTCGGCATCCTTGAGACGACCGATGAACGACGTCTTCACTTTCAGGGAAGGTGTTCCATGCGTCGTGCTCTGTATGAGTTCGGGCAATCCAAGCCCACTCGCCACGTTCCAGATGCGTTCGAATGCCTTATCCAGGCTGCTGTCCGTCATGACTTGTAGAAGACCTGGCGCACGTCGATGTATTCGGAGCGGAAGCCGGCCTCGCAATAGAACAGGTAAAACTCCCAGAGCTTCTTGAAACGACCGTCGAAACCAAGGTGACGCAGGCGGTCCCACGAGTCCCAGAAGCGCTGGCGCCATTCGGCGAGCGTTCGCGCATAGTCCTGCGGGAACACGTGCTCGCGGTAAAGGTCGAGACCAAAATCCTTGCCGAGCCGCTTCAGCCTTTCCGGCGTCGGCAGCATGCCGCCCGGAAAAACATAACGCTGGATGAAATCCGGCCGCTTGCGGTAGCGATCGAACGATTTGTCGTTGATGGTGATGATCTGCAGGCCGGCGCTGCCGCCCGGCTTCAAACAGTCCTTCACCTTACCGAAGAATACCGGCCAATATTTTTCGCCCACCGCCTCGAACATCTCGATCGACGCGACATGGTCGTATTTGCCGGTCTCGTCGCGGTAATCCTGGAATTTGATGTCGACCTTGCCGGATAGCTTTGCGCGTTCGATGCGCTGGCGCGCATAGTCGTATTGTTCGCGGCTGATCGTGAGCCCGGTCACATGCGCGCCGATCTCACGCGCGGCAAATTCGGCAAATCCACCCCAGCCGCAGCCGATTTCCAGCACGCTGCTGCCGGGGGTAATGCCGATATTGCGGGCGAGGGCGCGATACTTGGCGTTCTGGGCGCTTTCGAGGTCCGTGGTGTTTTCGGCAAACAGGGCCGACGAATAGGTCATCGTCGGATCGAGCCATTCGCGATAGAAGGCGTTGCCGAGGTCGTAATGCGCCGAGATATTCTTGCGCGAACGGCTGCGGGTATTGTCATTGAGCCAATGCCGCATCCGCTGGACCGTGTTCAGGACAAAGTTCGAGCCGCCGGCAAGGTTTTCGCCGACCTCTTCATTGACGACGAAGAGTTCGAGGAAGGTCGCGACATCGGGGCTCTCCCAATCGCCGTCCATATAGGACTCCGCAAGGCCAATCGTACCGCCCGAGAAGGCGCGGCCCGGGAGGTTCCAATTGTGAAGAATGACCGACGCATTTGGCCCCGCCTGCCGGCCGCCAACCTTGAACAATTGGCCATTGGGGGTTGTGATCGCCAGCGTTCCTCGGGGCAGGTGAACCGCGGCGCGAAGTGCAGCCTGGGCCTTCAGAGGGAGTCCCTTCAGCATGGCGCCGACATTTTCAGGCGTGAGGCACTGGGCATCGGGGGTGGCGAGAGATGTTTGCGTCATGCCGTCGATCTTCCAATTGGCGGCCTGTTGGTTGGCCCATGTTATCAAACGTTTAAGTTGCATCCAGTGGTTCTAAAACGCAAGCGAGTGATGGCGCGGTGTGAATGTAGTTCGTAAGCTACTCGTGTTTCGAAAGCGCCAATATCAACTCGCGCGAGCAAGGGATTGGCGGCTCTGAGCATCAAGGCGATGGACCACCAGTATTCGACAACGATTAACGTCATTCGAGCTTCGCTTAGCCGGCATATGAACGTTCGCTTACGTTCGAATATATCATCGCAATAGTACAAACGAAACAAAACGCGATTTTTTGTGGTTGATATTAGACTAAAGTATCATAATATTTTGCAATAAAACTATGACCTGATCATCTGATCTAATATATTCAGCCATTTTGTCGTAAATTTATTGAATCATGTCGTTCCAAATAAAATTATGACAAAACTATTGCCGTACTCACGTCAACGGTAATTTAAATACCCCAATAAATAGGGGTCAAAATTTTTCATACGTATCTGATTTGAGGACACCACCAATGAGCACTAAAACACTACGCCTCGCTGCTGCCCTCTTCGTGGTCGCAGCCACTTCGTCGACCGGTTCGGCACTTGCTGCCAGCCAGACTTCGGAACTCAATGTTCGGCTTGAAATCCAATCCGGTTGTACCGCAAATCTTCTCGAAGGTGCGACGCTTGACTTCGGCCAGGTTGCCGGAACGCCGACAAACGACATTCAGCGTTCGGCTCGTGTCAGCGTATCCTGCAGTGGCTACAAACCGGCAACCGGCCCTGGTGCCGTTGCCCCGACGCTCGGGCTTAGCTACGGTCTGCACTCCGACGGAACTCAACAACGTTATGTGCAGAGCGGCACAAACAAGATTGCTTATTCGCTCTACAAGAATGGTTACTATGGCGAAGCCTGGGGTCCTGTCGGCGCCGTGTCTGGCGGTCCGCTCACCATCAACAACCTGGCCAACGACACGCCGCAGGAAGTGACGATCTATGGCGTGGTCAAGAAGACCGACATCACCAGCAAAACCCCGGTCGGCGTTTATACCGATACGGTACAGATCGTTCTCACCTACTAATTCTTTAAGCGAGCAGGGGGATTTGTCTCGCTGCTCGCATCGTTTTGTTCTGTGAAATATATCCGTCCGATTTTGCGTATATTTCAGTAATATTACTGAATAAATCATTTAATACATTGCATTTGTAGGTTATTTTTATCGATGTTGCGGTATGAGATGCCATTCTTTTCTTTGATCGGTGTAGTTTGTCTTTGGTTGTCGATGTCAACCTGGGCTGCGGCGTCGTCACTGACGGTCATGCCCATAAAGCTCGACATTTCCGCCCCGCAGGTCGCCAGCAAGCTCACGTTGACCAACGGCGACGATGAGCCGGTAAACATTCAGGTCCGGGTGTTCCGCTGGTCGACCGTCAATGGCGTCGAGAAGCTTGACCCGACGCCTGATGTAGTTGCGAGTCCCCCAGCGGCGAAAGTACCTGCAGGTGGCCAATACGTGCTTCGTGTGGTTCGCGTCAGCAAGGCCCCTGTCGTCGGCGAAGAACGCTACCGGATCTTGATCGACGAAATTCCTGACGCGAGGAAAGCCAAGGCCGGCACGGTAGGTTTTGCGCTGCGTTTCTCAGTTCCGGTCTTTTTTCACAACAAGGATGCGGTCGACGCCAAGGTAAGCTGGAGCGTCAAGCAGACGCTGAGGGGCCTGGTCGTGACCGGCTCCAACGCCGGCGATATCACCGCACGCATCTCCGATCTCAAAATTCTCTCGGGCGGCCGCGTTGTTGCCAGCAAGTCAGGCCTTGTCGGCTATGTGCAGGGCGGGTCTACCGCCGACTTTGCGCTGGGGCTGGTGAAAGGTCCCTTGAAGGGCAACGTTCAGATCCGGGCTCAAAGCGATAGGGGCGCAATCGATGCGACGGTTCCTATACGCAATTAGCTTTGCGATAACCGGAACACTTGTACTTAATACACTTGCTTCTGCTCAGCAGCCGGCGCAAGGCTCGACCCCGATCATCCCGGCTGCAACCGGACTACAACCGGAACTGGGAACTCTGCAATCGCACACGGCCCAGGAACTGCAGCTCGAAGTCTTTATCAACAACGTGTCCACCGGCCTGCTCGGCGCCTTTGAGCAGGCGCGGGACGGACATCTCAGCGCCAAGGCCGGTGAACTCAAGGAACTCGGCTTGCGTCCGCCGAAAGGCAAAGGGGCGGACGATGTAATCAGTCTCAACGACCTCGCAGGCGTTTCCTATCGCGTGGTGAGCGAGACCCAGATGGTTTACATCGTGGCCACGGACGCTGCGCGTTTGCCCAAAATTATCGACGCCAACCCGACAGAAAAGCGGCAGCCTGCTGCGGCGAGTACGGGAGCTGTGCTCAATTATTCCTTGTTTTCGAGCACCGACAACATGCTTGATGGTTCGTTCGAGACGTTTCGCGGCGTGTCGGGTGGCTTTGACGGGCGCATTTTCAGCCGTTTCGGCACGCTCAGCCAGTCTTTTACCGCCAGCCTGTCCGATGGCGAGCTCGGCGGCGTCGAGCGTCTGAATACGCTCTGGACCTACTCGGACCAGAACCGCCTCGTCACCTACAAAGTCGGCGACTTCATATCGGGCGGTCTTTCGTGGACGCGCCCCGTCTATCTCGGCGGAATGCAAGTTTCGCGGAATTTCCGCCTGCGTTCGGATCTGGTGACCTTGCCCATGCCGGGCTTTACCGGCACAGCGGCTGTCCCATCGACACTCGAAGTCTATACGCGCAACGCCAAGACGTTTTCGATGGACGTGCCCGCTGGCCCCTTCAGTGTGACCAACCTTCCGGCATATACGGGAAATGGCGACGCGCAGGTCGTCGTGCGTGACACGCTCGGGCGTGAAACGCGAACATCGCTGCCATTCTACAATACCGCGGACATGCTGAAACAGGGTCTCATCGACTTCTCGGTCGACGGTGGTTTTCCCCGGCGTAACTTCGGCACCGAATCGAACGACTATTTCGGCGAGCCGGTCGGAAGCGCGACGGCGCGCTACGGGGCCACGGATATGCTTACGCTCCAATCCCATGTCGAGGGCGGGGCGGGCCTGATCAATGGCGGCGCCGGCGCCGTGTTTTCGGTAGGCGGCTATGGTGCGCTGTCGCTGGCGGCTGCCGGCAGCCACTACGAGGATGGTACGGGCATGCTCCTCAATGGCGGGCTGCAATTCGATATTGGTTCATACAGTCTCTATGGCAATGTCCAGCAGACCTTCGGAAGCTATGACGACATCGCTTCTATCTCGGCCGATGACGGCGTCGATTTAAGCAGCAGCGGCTACATATTTACCGGTTACACGCAAATCTACAGCCCGCGCGTACCCCGCCGCACCATCCAGGCTTCCTTGAGCGTTCCAACGCCGATCGAACGGGCAAGCCTCAACCTGTCCTTCACGCATATCGAGGCCGATACGGGCGAGAAAAGCAGTATTGCCGGGATTTCCTATAGCCAGGCAATGTTCAAGAGCACCTCTTTCTATGCATCCGCGTTTACCGACCTAAACGACAGCGACAGTTTCGGTATTTTCGCCGGCCTGTCGATCCCGTTCGACAATGGCATTGGTCTCAACACAGGACTCGAACAATCCCCTGACGGGTTGGCCGTCACGACGGCTCTGACGAAACATGAAACGCAGCGGGAAGGCAGCTACGGCTGGAGCCTCAGAGACCGCGAGAGCGATGCCGCAAATCGGTCGGCATCAGCCAGCTATCGATCGAAATATGCGAGAATCGAAGGTCAGGTAAACCAGTATGACGACACCGCACAGGGCAACCTTTGGGTCGATGGTGCAATTGCTGTCGCGGGCGGCGGGGTTTTCGCCACCAATCGTCTCGACGATGCCTTTGCCGTGGTCAAGGTTGGTGCTCCCGATGTCGAGGTTCGTTCGGACAACCGGGTGATCGGACGCACGAACAAGTCCGGACGCATCATTGTTCCAAACCTGAATTCCTACGAGGAAAACCGTATCGATATCGATACGACCAATCTTCCGGTCGATGCTACGATCGATTCGACGCGCACCATCGTCGTTCCGGCGCAGCAAAGTGGGGTCGTCGTCGATTTCGGCGTCAAGGAAGACCCGGAGGCGGCTGTTGTTTCCTTCGTCGATGCCGCTGGCCAGCCGCTCCAGGCCGGGTTGGCCGGCAGTCTCAACGGCCAAGATGATGCATTTGTCGTCGGTTATGACGGACAGGCGTTCATCCAGGGTCTCAAGGCAAACAACGCCGCGTCCATTCATCTGGCGGATGGGGCAACTTGCACAGCAGAGTTTGAGTACCAGCCGACACCAGGGCAACAGGTGCGTATTGGAGGCGTTCGATGCCAATGAAGCGCCGCGGTTTGCAAGGCAAAGGAAAAAGTGCGAGGAGACTTGTTTTATGAGAACGCTATTGGTTTGCCTCGTATTCCTCCTGGGAATGTGGGTGGTTCCGGCTGCAGCCAACGCATCCGCGACCTGCTCAACTCAACCGGATACAATAGAACTCGAGGCCATGAGCGGCGAGTCGGCCATCGTCACCTTCCCCGGTGAGTATCTACTGCGATATCGCGCGGGCAAACGTAGGTTCAGCTTTTTTTACATGCGCGAAACTAGCTGAGACCGACGACCTGACCCTGAAATCCAAAGACGGTGACAAACTCGCGTTCGAAATTTTGAATCACGGCCAGTCTGCCGCCAAAAGCAGCTACGACACCTATCTCTTGAATATGGAGGGCACGGATGGTTCTTTGGAATACATGTACGATTATTGGACGGTGAAGATCCCGCCTGGCCGTTGGGTCAAGGACGGTACCTATCAAACAGATCTCCATCTTGATGTATGGTATGGCATGTTCAGCGAAGGTGCCAATCCCTCTTGCTCGTCGGCGGTACCCCCTCAAATGGTCCGTTTGACGACAATACGCCCGCTTATCGTCGAGATAAAGCCGAGCTGCAAGCTGGGCGTGATGGGTGATCTTGATTTCGGTGTTGTGACGCCTGTCACGGACTGGAAAAATTTGCGCGCCTCAACCGCGCTGAGCGTACAGTGCTCGCCAGAGGCGAAATACCGGATCGCGATCGACAATGGCGAGCCAAGAAGTTCGAAAGTCCGTAGGATGTATATGGAAGGCTCGAAGGAGACCTCCGTCGCCTATGAACTGTATAAGGATGCTTCCGCCAGCGCACGGTGGAGAGAGAATGACGCTGTCAAAGGAACCGGCACCGGCCTTCAAACAAAGGTTCCCGTACACGGCCGAATTACTGAACCGCTCAACAAAAAGCCGGCGGGAAAGTATTCCGACACGGTTCTGGTGACGATCGAATTCTAGCAACAAGCAGCAGCGCCAACGGTGGACTGGACGCGGGTTTAGGCGCGGCGGTGCGATCAAAGCGAAGCGGGTAGCAAGCGATGAGCTTGGTGACGCAGCAAGCCGCCCTCATGTGCCGCGGTGGCAGGTTCCGGAATACCTCGCCGTCGCGACGAGAAAACGATTAGCGATCTGGCGCTGGGACTCCGTAATGAACGACATTTGCGTCTAATACACGATACGCGTGTATCCAAATATTCGATGCAGATCTTAGAAAAGCAAAAGGCCGGGAGCGACCCGACCTTCCTAAACTTACCTCTACATCAGTGCCAGTACATCCGTGGTCAAAGACGAAGATAAGCTGTTCGCTTGAGAACGTTCACTACCCTGTTATTACGACAGAATGATGACGTGCATCGATTAAAACGGGAAGCGCGTACGCAACACCTTTTCGCGCTCGGGAACAAGGTGAACGATCAAGGTAAAGACCGGGTTAATGCGGGCGTCGAACTATTGGGCCGGTCCCAACAATCGATCCTGGTTGGTTCGCCCGCCGATGCAGGTGTAGCGAACCTCATAGCGCGGATCCATGATCGCGGTCACGTCCTGAGCCGTACAGTTTCGCCCGGTGCTGCGCAGGAACTGCTCGGCGGCGTCGCGGTAGACTACCGGTGGCGTCGCCACCAGACCGCCGGCTACGCCGCCCGCAAGGCCCTTGACAAAACCTTGCGTCGCCCCCCCGCCGCCACCCGGTCCAATCATCAAGCGGTTGCGCTGCGGATTGTCGATGATCTGGAACGACTGGCCGTTGCTCGCCGTAAATTGTTGCTGTGGCAGGCCGCCATAGTTGGATTTTGCGTAGTCGATCCCCGCGCAACCGGTCAAAGCGGCGAGAAGGAGAGGGGCTGTCAGCAGCAGCGAAGGTTTCATACTGTAACTCCATAATTGACGCCTTGAGTGGCGTGGCATTCCTGTCAGGCGTACCGGGATCGGCGCCTCCGGCCCGGTTATTTGCTCTCCTCTGCGGTTTCCATCAGAGAGGCTAGAACTATCCCCGCTGCCCGCGGCAGATCTTCGGCAATCAGCCCAAAGCCAAGTGCATGGGCCGCCGCGCCGTGGATATGAACCGCCGCGCAGGCCGCGGCAAACGGCGCCATGCCCTGCGCCATCAGTCCTGCGTTGAGCCCCGCAAGCACATCGCCCGAACCTGCGGTCGCCAAAAGGGGCGTACCGTTGCTGTTGATGACGGCGCGCCCGTCTGGCGCTGCAATGACGGTATCGGCGCCCTTATAGATAATGATTGCGTTGGCGCGCGCAGCTGCAGCGCGTGCCCGCTCCAGCTTTGAGGGCATAGCCTCAGCATCGAGATCAGGGAAGAGGCGCTTGAACTCGCCTTCGTGCGGCGTAAGCACCAGGCGCACTTCCGGCAGACGCCGGGTCGCGGCAAACAGCATATCCGGCTTGTCCTTGAACGATGTGATCGTATCGGCATCGAAGACGAAGTGTCCGGGCGCCTTGTCAAGGAGCTCAAGCGCAAGGGCGCGCGTCTTTTCGCCAATACCGAAGCCGGGCCCGATAACGAAGGCGGTCGGCTGGCGCGCTTCGATAAAGTCAGCGAGATCCTGTCCATGGTCGCACCGGCTGAGCATGATCGACGTCAGATGCGCTGCGTTGGCCGCAAGTGCCTCACCTGGAGAAAGGACCGTGACCGCGCCCGCGCCGCTGCGGGCGGCAGCCGTGGCGGAAATCCGAGCCGCTCCCGTTGACGTGGCGCCGCCCGAGAATACGGCGGCGTGGCCGCGACGATACTTGTGGGTGTCGAAATCAGGCGAGGGGAGTTGGCCCCGCCACAAGCCGGGCGCGTTCTCGAAGCAGCGCGGCGCGATCGCGGCGAGCACCTCATCCCTGATGCCAATATCGTGGACGATAAGATCGCCGCACAGCGCGCGGCCCGGATAGAGCAAATGCGCAGGCTTTTTTCTGAAGAATGTGATCGTGCTATCCGCATGGAAGACAGTGCCGAGCGGCAGGCCGGTTGCGCCATCGAGCCCCGAAGGTACATCGACGGCTACCCGGCGCACCGGCGCTCGATTGGCGCGCTCGATCGCCTCGGCAGCCTTGCCGGTGACCGGCCGGTCCAGCCCGGCGCCAAACAAGGCGTCGACGACGACAGAGCCGGACT
This sequence comes from Phyllobacterium sp. SYP-B3895, assembly GCF_009647635.1. Classification (NCBI taxonomy): domain Bacteria; kingdom Pseudomonadati; phylum Pseudomonadota; class Alphaproteobacteria; order Hyphomicrobiales; family Phyllobacteriaceae; genus Phyllobacterium; species Phyllobacterium sp. SYP-B3895. The sequence goes on from NZ_WJIG01000003.1 coordinate 917,340, forward strand.
GGGGCGCGAAGCCATCGATTGAACGAGGACGTAGCGGGCAGTCCGCAAGTGCGCGGGCGGCATCGGTGCCGGCCTTGGGCGCGCCGTCCGACCAAACGAAGGCGCTGGCGCCGCTGTCGTTTAGCGCGCGGGCGATCACATAACCATCGCCGCCATTATTGCCGGGCCCGCAAAGCACGTGAAACGCAGTTGCATCGCCATGATGGGCAAGGAGATGGCTTGCGATGCCTTCGCCGGCACGGAGCATCAGCGTATACCCGTCTCCCGGTCCGGCAGCGATGCTGAGCCGGTCGGCCTCGTTCATTTCGGCCGGCGTCAAGATCTCATATGCCATTCGCGCTTTCCCTTGAACATTTCGCTCGAGACTAGAACAAATCCCGGCGAAATGAAGCCGGTTCAAGCGAAGCCGGTGTTGGAAGCACGCTCCGCAGCCTCCAAAACGCGGCAAGGCCGGCAAAGTTCAACAGGCGGCAGCGCCACGCGTATTCGTTGGTCTATGAATCCTAGTCGGCGCCCAGCCGCACCAGCACGGCGCGCGGGATACCATAGTGGTTGATCGCGTCGTCATGTCTGCGCAGCCCGCAAAGTTCGCGCTGGATGAAATAGGCGTGCACTGCTTTCGCCGCTGCCTTCAGGCGCGCCGCGCGTTCAGTATCCGAGGCTGCGTTCAGTTGCTCCAGCGCCTGTTCGACTTTCTGTCCCGCGCGGCCCAGCGCCGCTGCCATTTCAGCGATGATTTCCATGTCGATCGCGCTCGGCGGCGCTCCGCGATCGAGACCGGATGAAGTGTTTTGTGGCGGTCGAAACGACATGGGCAGCTCGGTACAAGGGTCATCGAAGGGCGACGATCATAATTCGAGCATACGAGCAGCCGCATCGCAAGGGTGCATTGTTCGCCCCGCACGGCTTGCCGCTGCCACGCAGAATCGGCTACGAATCGGCTTCGGCAAAGCCCATGCCTCCCCCCTCCATTCGGGAAAGCATCATTCATGCAGGGTGAAGATTTTTGAAACCGACTGTTCGAGCACGACGCATAAGGAGGGACTGCAGCATATGCTCGCAATAGGAGGTTATTTAGATGAAATTGTCGGCACCCGTTTTCCATTTGAAGCGTCAGGCCAAAAACCTCGCACGCGAACTCGGCATTCCCCTGCATAAGGCGCTCGATCAGATCGCGGCGAGGGAAGGGTTTACGCGCTGGAGCTTGCTCGCAGCCACAGCGCCTGCAGGCTTGCCGGCCAGCGAGTTGTTTTCCCGATTGGATCCGGGCGACCTCGTATTGATCGGCGCGCGGCCCGGCCAGGGCAAGACGCTGATGGGTCTCAGGCTGGCCGTTCAAGCGATGAAGGCGGGCCGGCAAAGCGCGTTCTTTACGCTCGAATACACGGCAAAGGACGTCGTCGATCGCTTGCGCGCCATCGGAGTCAATCCCACGCTATTTGATCAAAGTTTCGAACTGGACCACTCCAATGCCATTTGCGCCGATTACATCATCGAGCGACTGGCACAGGCTCCAAATGGGACATTGGCCGTCATCGATTATCTGCAGCTACTCGATCAAAAGCGCGACAGACCGGATCTGACGACACAGGTGCAAGCGCTGCGAGGGTTTGCACGGCAACGAGGGCTGATCATCGTCTTCATTTCGCAGATCGACCGGTCATACGATCCATCGTTGAAACCCTGTCCCGATCTGCGAGATATTCGATTGCCCAATCCGCTCGATCTCGCCTTATTCGACAAGGCAGTGTTTCTGAGCAATGGAGCGGTGCGGTTCCAGACCATAAATTAGTAAACGCCGATGCCGCAGGCCGGTAAAATCAACCGGATCCGGCGTTGCATATGGCCCGACACGTAAGTACGCGAAGCTCGCCGGCCTTCAAAAAACTGCAATGAATGTCTGGGATTGTGCTTGGAAGTGGCTCCCCGGGCCGGATTCGAACCAGCGACCAACCGGTTAACAGCCGGTTGCTCTACCGCTGAGCTACCGGGGAACAGCTACTCAGTCATCAGCGATGTGGCCTATAGCAAAAGGGTTTCGCTTTTGCAAAGGACCATTTCGATTTTTTTTTCCGCAAATGTGCATAATGGAAGGATGACATGGCCGGCCCGGCTTCTTACATCCGGTCGAAACACGTCCAGATGATGGGAAAAGTTTTGGCTGCGCGCCCGGAAGACAACAAGGAACACGCCGAGGAGGCGCACAAGGCCCGGGTCAAGCGCCGGCATATGCGCATTCTCGGCCGCCACGTACCCATGCCGCAATCGGTGGCAATGCGTCGCACGCTTGGCGGTGCGCTTGTCGCTGGCGGTACGTTGGGTTTTCTCCCGGTTCTCGGGTTCTGGATGATTCCGCTCGGCCTCGTCGTCCTGTCGCATGATTCTGCCCTGGTGCGGCGCAAGCGGCGTCAGTTGGAGGTAAAGCTCGGACGCCGCTGGAAGGGGAATGCCGCGAACAAGAAAGACGGCTCTGGCACGTGATGACTTGGCCGCATACAGTCGGGCTTTCCGTGTACGCACCTATGGCGGGAGTGATTTGTAAGCGACATGGCGTGCGTATCAGATTGCATGAACCTCGCTGCCCGTATCAGCAACATCAACGTCGACAAATTCCAGTTCGGTCAAGCACTGGAACGTCGTTCGCCCACGCTGAAAAATCATAGACTCGTGCCAATGGCCAAACACCCAATATCGAGGCTGGTGGTGATCAAGCATTGTCTCCAAGGCTTGCCGCGTGCGTGAGCCGTCCGCAACCTTGGTTTTGTTGACGGCAGCCATGATTTCGCCGGCGATAGATTCGGGGCATTCGTGTGTGCATACGATCTCTGGCTTCATTTCTACGTATCGGCTCACACAGTCTTGCAACTCGGCCGTCGTGCATTCTTCGTCTGACCACCAGTCCCGCCCCTCCGTGCGGTAGGCGCGATCGATACTAACTGCACCGCCAAGGCAGAAGATGCCATCCACCGCTGTGCCATCCGGGATCCAGTATTTGTGGCGACGGCAGACCTCGGGGTTGTCGTGATTGCCCCTTATGAACAGGTGCCGTCCCTTGCTCATCCTATCGAATGGAGGGTTTCTTGCCCAAACTTCTTCGCCGTATCTGATTGTCCGGAAGCCAACACCCATGTCGCCAACCTGAATGCTGAACGGCACGTTTTTGATTGCGGCTTTGTATCCGTCATACTTGCCGTGTACATCACCGATGAAGCGGACTTTGGTCACGCTGCCCATCCCCAACGTCTCGCCAAGTAGATTGTGCAGTTGCGCAATAGTACCTGTGTTTGGAACCACGGCGTCGGCGGTGAGTCGAGGCGCGCGCTATCGCATCTCCTGTCCACAGCACTATGCGTTCTTTTTCTTTGCCATGGGATACCTGCCTGAAGTCGCAAGCCTCGGGCGACCGGTGAAGATTTCCCATTAGTATGGAAGCACTTTTGTGAAGGCAAGCCGGGTGGTCACAGAGCCAATTTTAACCAATCAGGAACGATGCGAGAACGCCTGTTCGGAATGGGATGAGGAATTTGTTCGGAATGGCTTGACGGAGCGATTTCGGTCTCATAGAGAACAGCACCGGAGTTTCAACGGGTTATTCCGTGCTTCGACTGCAGTTGAGGCCTCGTGGCGGAGTGGTTACGCAGAGGACTGCAAATCCTTGTATCCCGGTTCGATTCCGGGCGAGGCCTCCAACTTGTCCGGCTCCGCTCCAAATTTCTGAAATGTTTGATTTTTGTCGGGTGTGGCAGCATGGGCCACCGCTTCACCCATAGGGTGTGGCTTGGTGTCCTTTCAACCGAACATTTCCTCAAGCATCAGGTCTGTAGCCTCGTCAATTGAGTTGAGCGTCGATGCTTGCAGTCGCTCGAATTTGCTCGACGAGATGCCTGGTGCTCGGAAAGCGCTTCTCCTGGAGGGCTCGAACCAGATCGAGGGTCCATCCCTCGGCTTGGACATAAAGCAGATAGTCATGGACCTGTTGCTCAAATCCGCCATCACTGACTTTCAGTCCCATCGGCCCTTTATTGAGTTCGTTCGCGAGGAACAAGTCGAAGTCCGCGGCTTTAGGAAACGTGCGCACAATCGATTCGCGAAGGACTTTCTGCTGTTTGCCGGAGATATCGTCCCAATTGACCGTGGTATAGTCGACAGAAGCTGGGTCGCTGACCGTTTGGGAGCTTTTGACGAAGGACGCGGCCCCTCCTTGCGGTAACAAAGGTGCTTTGCGCCGTCGCACGCGTGCGACCAAGACTATGATCCCGCCGATCACTACAAGCGACGCCAGGAGTGGAACCAGCGTCTTGAGAAACACTTCGCCCCAGGACGCAGGCTTCACCTTGACGGAGACTTCTCCGAAATAGCTGTCGATACGCAGGCGTGCTGTAGAATCGCCGTCAGGAATGAGCGCATAAAGAGTAGCTTCCAGAATTTGATCTCCCTCGTTAAGCGCCGTCACCTGCCATTTCCAAACTGTTGGAAAATCCCCTTCGGCAATTGGCTGAACCCGCTCACTGATCGGCACGATACGGAATGAGCTGCCCTCCAGCTGGGCTTCCATTTCTGTCGAAACGCGCAACGTCTTTAACGAAGTCTGTTCATCATGGGTCACCGTTCCCATGAGAACCTCGTCAGAAATGTTGACTCCGACGCGAGCACTCACGGTCCGCGTTTCCTGGACCGTCATTTCTCCGGGAGCAATCAACACAATCTTGCCGACGGGGAGGGCCTTGAGGGTTTCGCCACGTTCGTCCAGGCGGGTGCTTACCTGCCCTTTGGCAGGATAGGCGTCTGGAGGCGGTTTCGCATTCACATCACCGAACGCGCCGTCAGCGTTAGGGAACGTCGTGCCCTTATCGTTTGGCGTTATCTCCTCGCGATTGAGCGTTGCTTTTCGGCCTTCGGCTCCATCATACCGGAAACTCAAGACAGTCAAGGCCGTGGCTACCGCAAGTAGCGAGATGATGCCTACGCTAATCCAGACTGATCGACGCCACTTGAACACGTGTTCGCGCCCCCTTCCGCTCAATATACTCGATTGCACGAGCGTTGCAGAGCCGGCTTTTTGCGTAACACAGCCGTATGCGCAGACGTCGTGCCGCAATTCATCGCCATCACAAGGCTCGTCAGTGCAAATACGATTGTGGAGAAGTATTTAGCCTGCGCACAATAGAATAGGAAATGGCTCAACTGTTGGCTATGCTCTGCGAAACCAATCAGCGTTCCCAATTGTTGGAGGGGTTGATTGGGGTTGCAGCGTTCAATGCCGAGGGCATTGAACTATTCGATATCCCGTCTGAATTAGGAAGGCGATATGTCTCTAAGCAATCCTTCACCCGCATTGCACAATGAGGATCTGGCACCTGCCACGGAACGAAAGTGGGGTGCCTTCAGTATTTTCAACGTGTGGACGTCGGACGTTCACAGTCTTTGGGGCTATTATCTCGCGGCCAGTCTTTTTCTTCTTTGCGGGAGTTTCCTCAATTTCATCATCGCCATTGGCCTCGGCTCTCTGGTGATTTTCTTCCTCATGAGCCTCGTCGGCAATGCCGGCGTCAAGACGGGCGTGCCGTTCCCTGTGCTCGCCCGAGCGTCGTTCGGCACGTTCGGTGCAAACGTGCCGGCGCTGGTGCGGGCCGTGGTGGCATGCTTCTGGTATGGTGCACAGACCGCAGCGGCCTCGGGCGCCATCGTCGCGCTGTTGATCCGCAATGACGCCATGCTCAACTTCCACCAGAACAGCCATATGCTCGGCCATTCGACGCTGGAAGTCATCTGCTATGTGATCATATGGTCGCTGCAGCTGATGATCATCCAGCGCGGCATGGAAACGGTCCGCAGGTTTCAGGATTGGGCCGGTCCTGCGGTGTGGATCATGATGCTTTTCCTTGCGATCTATCTGGTCATCAAGGCGGGGACATTCTCGTTCGGCAGCGAAATTCCGCGCGATGTGCTTTTGGAAAAGACCAAGGATGCGGGCGTTCCGGGTGAACCCGGTTCAGTTGCCGCGCTCGCAGCGGTGGCGGCTACATGGATCACTTATTTCGCCGCGCTCTATCTCAATTTCTGTGACTTTTCACGCTACGCGAAGGATGTGAAAACGTTGCGCAAGGGCAATCTTTGGGGCCTGCCGATCAATTTGCTCGCCTTCTGCCTCGTGGCCGGCATCACCACGACAGCCGCATACACGGTCTATGGTGAAGTGCTTCTACACCCCGATGGCATTTCAGCGAAGTTCGACAACTGGTTCCTGGCGCTGCTGGCAGCTCTTACCTTTGCCGTTGCGACACTCGGCATCAATGTGGTGGCGAATTTCGTTTCCCCGGCCTTCGATTTTTCCAACGCCTTTCCACGGCAGATCAGCTTCAAGCGCGGCGGTTATATCGCGGCACTGATCGCCCTGTTGCTCTATCCATTCGCGCCGTGGGAGACGGGTGCTGCCCACTTCGTCAACTTCATAGGATCGACCATGGGCCCGATCTTCGGCGTCATGATGGTCGACTATTACCTGATACGCAAAGGCGTCCTGGATGTGAACGCGCTTTACCAGGAAAACGGGGAATTCCGTTTCCAGGGTGGGTGGCATACAAATGCATTCATTGCCTTCGCGGCCGGCGTCCTGTTCTCTTCGATACTTCCGACCTTCACCAGTATTCTGCCATCCTGGTGGGGAACCTATGGCTGGTTCTTCGGCGTGGCGATCGGTGGCGGCGTGTATTTCATGCTGCGCATGGGAGCGCGCGCCAAACCGGCTTTCGCCACCTGAATCGCAGGCTATCGTCGAGGGTTACTGCGAGAAGCGGGGCATGCCGGGATCTTTCAACTCGAACGTCGTTCCGAGTATCTGCGGTAAACGCCCTTGCCGGCCTTCTTGGCGATGTAGAGCGCTGCGTCGCCACACCAGAGCAGGCTTTCCGGCGTGTCGCCGTCGCGCGGCGCCAGTGCTGCGCCAACATTGACGGTGACCGTGACCGGTTCCGCGCGCCCGAGATCGAGCGGTTCGGATACGGTGCCGATGATGCGGTCGGCGATGTTCGCAACTTCATTGGCGGTTACTTGCAAAAGGATGATGGCGAATTCGTCGCCGGCAATGCGATATACGACATCGTTCCTGCGCATGCACGACTGGAGCCGGTCGGCTACCAACCGCAGCAGGGTATCGCCATCGGCGCGGCCGTAGCGCTCATTGAACTTGCCGAAGCCGTCGACGTCGATGCACAGGATTGCGAACTGCAGACGATCGTCGAAATCGCTGTCCGCATAGGTGCCGCACAGGCTGTCGAGATGTTCTTCAAGCGCGGCGCGGTCGGCCAGTCCGGTCAACTCGTCCTGCGTGAACGGAACATCGCCGAATCCTTTGACCTCAATCATTTGCCTCGATTTCCTATCGTCCATGTGGACGCATCCTCCGCGTTCCATGTGGACAATGACAGGTGGGCGCCCAACGTTCAATCCCGCATTCGGCCAAGGGTTAAGCAACCGTACCCGAGGCACGCTCCCGGCGTCATTTGGCTATGATCTCCGCCCGGCTTTGCGCATGGGCAAGTGGTGCACGAACGCCGCAATCCTCCAACAAATTGGGTCATGCAGTCCGAAGCGCATTAGTCATTCATTGACGCTAACGGAATTTTTTGCCACACCCTTTAAGTAAAATAGTAACTTCTGTGAGAGGGTGATCCTGCGAAGGACCATCAGCTTGACAGACGGCGGGTTTGATGGGGATTCGCCAGAAGCATGTTACGCGCTTGCAAAGCGTAGTGGTTGCAAGCGCCTTGCCAGGAAAGCTTGTAGAGAATGACACCGAATTTCGAAGACCTGCGGATCAAGATGGTCGACAATCAGTTGCGCACGACTGATGTGACCGCAAAGGCCGTTCTGCAGGCTTTTCTAGACGTTCCACGGGAAAAATTCGTGCCGGCCGCGCGTCAGCTGCTGGCCTATATCGACGAGGATGTGCTGCTCGCCTCGGATCGTGCCGAATCGGGCCCGCGCTATCTGATGGAGCCGTCTCCCTTCGCGAAACTCGTACAGCTTTGTAATATCCAGCCCGGCGATGTCGTTCTCGATATCGGCTGCGGCACGGGCTATTCCGCTGCTGTCCTGTCGCGAATCGCAAGCTCGGTGATAGCTCTCGAAAGCGACAAGGAATTGGCCGACAAGGCCGCCGAAACCTTGCCTGCGCTCGGCTTCGACAACGTTGTTCTGGTCAATGCGCCGCTGAAGCAGGGATATCCGGCCGAAGCGCCCTACGATGTAGTCATTATTGAGGGTAGCGTGGACGAAGTTCCTGGTACATTATTCGACCAATTGAAGGAGGGGGGACGACTCGCGGTGGTCGTGGGGACCGGAAACGCGGGCAAGGCTATGCTCTACGGAAAGAATGAGGGGATTGTTTCCGGGCGCCGTGCCTTCAATGCCGCGGTCAAACCGCTTCCTGGATTTGAGAAGGTTGCTGCGTTCGAGTTCTGACTGCGGGCGATGAGACAAATGTGCAACTGTAGCTGAATTTTGTTGCACATCGGAAGTTGTGCCTGTGGCCATCTTGGCAATTGGCAGTTATTGAACCACATGTTGTCGAACCAATCGGTTCGGTTAAACGTGAGAGTTAGAGAATGAAGGGGCTTATGGTGTTCAAAGCGGGTAAGCGAGTTCTAACCGCAGCGCTATTGTCAGCGACGGTGTTGGCCACAACGCCTTCGATGGCAGAGACGATCTTTGGCGCGATGGCCAAGGCCTATAACAACAATGCTTCGCTGAACGCAGACAGGGCCGGCGTGCGCGTTACCGATGAGGGCGTTGCAGTCGCGAAGTCCGGCTACCGCCCGATCGTTTCTGCGACGGCGGATCTGACGTCCACCAATCGCCGCCTGGATGGCGGCCCAAGCGGCACTTCGAATGTTGGTACATTCGGCGTTTCGGTGAATCAGGTGCTTTTCGACGGTTTTACCGTAAGCAACAACATCAAGGCTGCGAAAACCCAGGTGTTGGCCGCGCGCGAAAACCTGCGCAATAACGAGCAGAACCTGCTTTTCAGCGCTGCGCAGGCTTATATGAACGTCTATCTGACGCGGCAGATCGTCATTTTGCGCCAGAAGAACCTCGAGTTCCTCGATGAACAGTTGCGCGCCGCAAAGGCGCGTTTCGACGTTGGCGAGGGCACCCGGACGGACGTTGCGCAGGCAGAGGCGTCAAAGGCTTCCGCGATTGCAACGCTCGATGCTGCAAAGTCCGACGAGAAGACCGCAGAGGCGACCTATATCCAGATCGTCGGTGACGCTCCGGGCAGGCTTGCGGCAGCGGCGATGGCAACGAAAGCCGTACCGAAATCGATGGATCAGGCATTCTCCATTGCCACCAACAATCACCCCGCGATCCTTTCCACACAGTACGCTGTCGACTCGGCGGGCTACAATGTGAAGGCCAATGAAGGTCAACTCCTGCCGCAGATCGGCTTGAATGGCACTATCCAACGCGACGAGATTTTTTCCGGTGGTATCAGTTCGGGAACAACCGACGGAACGTCTGCTTCGGCGGGCATACAGGTGACGATCCCGATCTATAATGGCGGCCGAACCTCCGCGCTCGTGCGCCAATCAAAGGAAACGTTGGGCCAGCGTCGTATCGAAGTTGACGTCGCTCGCGACAGCGTGCGCCAGGCAATCGCCCAAGCCTATTCGCAGATGGAGTCCGCCAAGGCGCAGATTGTTGCGCAGCGTTCGGTTGTTGCCGCCGCCCAGCTCGCTCTGAACGGTGTCATCGAAGAGCGCAAGGTCGGACAGCGGACAACGCTCGACGTCTTGAATGCCCAGGCTGATGTTCTGACTGGCCAGATCAATCTCGCGCAAGCGGAGCGCGACAGCGTGGTGACGAGCTATGCGGTTCTTTCCGCCGTGGGTCGCCTGACCGCGATGCAGATTGGACTCCAGGTTGCAGAGTACAAGCCTGAAGAGCATTACGATGCGGTCAAGGACAAGTGGATCGGCTTGCGGACACCAGACGGCCGCTAACTCTTCTCCGTTTCTGATTGATTATTTGCCGTCAGGTCGATCGCCTGGCGGCAAATTCATTTCAGGTCTCCGACAATCGCCTCCAGAAAATCTGTGGGTTAGCGCCAAACACCGCGCGCAGGGATTCTCAAACTCAATCCGAGCCTCTACACTGAATGCAGATTCGTTGCAGCGCAACGGAACAAGATGTAGTGGGCAAGGGTATTATGGCACAATCATCCAGCGTCGCGCGGGAACCTTCGATGGAGGAGATTCTCGCATCGATACGTCGTATCATTGAAGAAAGCGATACGACGCGGACCGACGATGTGCCGCCCAAAGCAGTCAACACCGACGTCGCTTCGCCTGTAGCGCGCTCCGAGCCCCCCGTCAGCGAGGAGCCCGTCTTGCCGCCGCGCGAGGGTATCGCATTAAAGCCTCCTGTTGCCAGCGCAAGGCCGACCTTTGAAGCGCCCTTGCGCAGGGCTGCGTCACCGGTGCAGGCGAAAGCCAGCGAACCGGAGATTGCCCAGGCGAAACCGATGGAACTACCCGCCGAAGATGCGACAGAGCAGGCAACCGCCAGCTACGCGGCGCAGGCTGAAGCGAACGAAACTGTCGTGTCGGCGCCCGTTGTGGATGTTCCGGCCCATCTCCAGCAGCCAGTGACTGAGATGAGTATCGAGGAGGCTCGAGCTCTTCTACCGGAGTTCGAGCCGATCGCAGATGTCAGGCCGCCGGTTACGCCACGGGTAGAACCTGCCGCAGTGACCGAGTACCTGGCCGAGCCAACGAAGGAACAAGAAGACGTGCGTAGCGCAAATCCGGACGAGGCGGTCTCGCTCAATCTCGAACAGGCGCTGGAGCCGATCCTTTCCGCAGCAGCGGAGCGCGAAGTCAGCGCCGCTTTTGACAATTTGTCGTTTGCCGTGCGCAATGAGCAGCGCCGCTCCTTTGACGAGATTGCGCAGGAGATCATGCGCCCGCTCTTGCAGGATTGGCTCGACAATAACCTGCCGACGCTGGTCGAGCGTCTGGTGCGCGAGGAGATCGAGCGCGTCGCACGTGGTGGGCGGCGGGCCTAGGCCTTCCAATTCAATCGCATTTTCGGCGAGGCTGCACCGCGCGGGCGAGGATGCGCTCGCTGAACCAAAATGCGCCACATTGCGCATGCCATTGGGTAAGAAGCCCAATGATTCTACGAGCAGTGCCGGGCGCGCGTTCGACAAGCATCATTGACTTATAGGCAGGCATTCGGTTTACACCGTAGCCAATCCTTTCCGCGAAATGACGGACCATTTGCATGCTTGAGAAGACGTATGACGCAGCGGCCATAGAGCCGAAGATCGCAGAAATCTGGGACGAGGCCGGGGCCTTCAAGGCCGGGGCCGGTTCGAGACCGGGCGCCGATCCTTTTGCCGTCGTCATTCCTCCGCCCAATGTCACTGGCTCGCTGCATATGGGCCATGCGCTCAACAATACCATTCAGGATATTCTGGTGCGCTTCGAGCGCATGCGCGGCAAGAACGTTCTGTGGCAGCCTGGAATGGACCATGCCGGCATTGCGACCCAGATGGTTGTCGAGCGCCAGTTGATGGAACGCCAGCTTCCCGGGCGCCGCGCCATGGGACGTGAAAAGTTCGTCGAACGTGTGTGGGAATGGAAAGCGGAGTCCGGCGGCATCATCGCGGGACAGCTCAAGCGCCTCGGGGCTTCATGCGATTGGTCGCGCGAACGCTTCACCATGGACGAAGGTCTATCGAAGGCGGTTCTCGAAGTCTTTGTAACACTTTACAAGGAAGGTCTCATCTACAAGGACAAGCGCCTCGTCAATTGGGACCCGAAGTTGCTTACCGCGATTTCGGACCTCGAAGTCGAGCAGCGGGAGATCAAGGGCAATCTCTGGCATTTCCGCTATCCGCTTGAGAACGTCGCGTTCGACCCGGAAAACCCGCACACGTTCATCGTCGTCGCTACCACGCGCCCGGAGACCATGCTTGGCGATACCGGTGTTGCCGTCAATCCGGACGACACGCGATATCATGCGCTGGTCGACAACAATGTCGTGCTGCCGCTCGTCGGCCGGCATATTCCGATTGTCGCCGACAGCTATGCGGATCCGGAAGCAGGTTCCGGGGCGGTCAAGATCACGCCGGCTCATGACTTCAACGATTTCGAGGTCGGCAAGCGCAACGATCTGCGCCAGATCAACATCCTCAATACCGATGCCTCGATACACCTGAAGGACAATGACGATTTCCTGGAAGGCCTCGAGCCTTCGCGAAACCTCACCCAACTCATCCATGTACTCGACGGCAAGGATCGCTTTGCTGCGCGCAAGCTGGTCGTGACCATGATGGAGGAGGGCGGCTACCTCGAAAAGATCGAGGAACATACGCACATGGTCCCACATGGTGACCGCGGCGATGTGCCGATTGAACCGTTCCTGACCGACCAATGGTATGTGAACGCAGCCGAACTCGCCAAGCCGGCGATCGCGAGCGTGCGCGAAGGCAGGACCAATTTCGTTCCGAAGAATTGGGAAAAGACCTATTTCGACTGGATGGAAAATATCCAGCCCTGGACGATCTCCCGCCAGCTGTGGTGGGGTCATCAGATCCCGGCCTGGTATGGTCCCGATGGCCAGGTTTTCGTCGAGCGTACCGAGCAAGAAGCACTGAGCGCCGCTATCCAGCATTATCTAGCCCATGAAGGCCCGATGAAGGCCTATGTCGAAGACCTCTTGGAGAACTTCAAGCCCGGTGAAATCCTGACGCGCGACGAAGATGTGCTCGACACCTGGTTCTCCTCGGCACTCTGGCCGTTTTCTACGCTTGGCTGGCCGGACACGACGCCGGAACTTGCCACCTATTACAAGACCGATGTGCTCGTCACCGGTTTCGACATCATCTTCTTCTGGGTCGCCCGGATGATGATGATGGGCCTGCACTTCATGAATGAAGAACCGTTCCATACGGTTTACGTGCACGCTCTCGTCCGCGACAAGAACGGCGCCAAGATGTCGAAGTCGAAGGGCAATGTCATCGACCCGCTCGACCTTATCGACGAATACGGCGCAGACGCGTTGCGCTTTACCCTTGCCATCATGGCGGCGCAGGGGCGCGACGTGAAGCTCGACCCGAGCCGTATTGCCGGCTATCGCAACTTCGGCACCAAACTGTGGAACTCGACGCGCTTTGCCGAGATGAACGGCGTCAAGCGTGACCCGTCGTTCCGCCCCCAGGATGCCAAGCTCACGGTCAATCGCTGGATCCTGACCGAACTGACCAATGCAGTGCGCGACGTCACCGACGGGATAACCAGCTATCGCTTCAACGAAGCGGCGGGCGCAGCCTACCGCTTTGTCTGGAACCAGTTCTGCGATTGGTACATCGAACTATTGAAGCCGGTGTTCAATGGCGAGGATGCCGAAGCGAAGGCGGAAGCGCAGGCTTGCGCTGCCTATGTGCTCGACGAGATCTACAAGCTGCTCCACCCGTTCATGCCCTTCATGACCGAGGAGCTCTGGGCCCATACGGCTGGAGAGGGCCAGACCCGCGATACGCTGCTTTGCCATGCTCCATGGCCGCAGCCGGAGTTCCTCGATGCTGAAGCCGCTGCCGATATCAACTGGCTGATAGATCTTGTCACCGGCATTCGCTCCGTACGGGCCGAAATGAACGTCCCGGCAGCGGCGGTTGCGCCACTTGTCGTCGTCGGAGCCAACGAAGCCACGCGCGAGCGGCTCCAGCGGCACGAGGCCTCGATCAAATGGCGGGCGCGCGTCGATTCGATCACGATCGGCAATAATGTGCCGAAGGGCTCAGCGCAATTCGTTATCGGCGAAGCCACTGCTTGCCTGCCGCTTGGCAGCCTTATCGATGTCGATGCCGAGGTGGCGCGGCTCGGAAAGGAAGCCGGCAAGATTGCCGACGAGCTCGAAAAAATTAACAGGAAGCTCGGCAATGAGAAATTCGTTGCCAATGCCAAGCCGGAAATCGTCGCCGCTGAGCGCGAGCGTCTCGCTGAACTCGAAGCTGCGGCTAAAAAGATCGAGGCTGCAATTCAGCGTGTCCGCGACGTCGAATAACCCACAACGAGGATTCGCTTACCCGAGCGAATCCTCGGCTTGGCTCCGGCTTTCCCCGATGGCGGTTGTGGGTAACTTCCCATTTTCGCCTGTCATTTACCCCAATTTCGTCATTTTTCTACGTCGTTGCATTTGCGCAACAACGGCAACTTTGACGCGAAAACCGTCCTTTTTGGCCGTAACCCTTTCGGATTAGTTTGGAAAATTGCGAAAAGCGTCGCGTCGAGGCGGCAAATTTCGTGGTTTTGCAAAAACCCGTTAATTCAACCAAAGAGAGTCCTCCCTTAAAGTCGTTGCACGTTCTGCGAGCTTTGTTACCTATTACGTATTAGTAACAATTCTGCTGAACCGTATTGATGTTCAGCGTGCTTTTTGGACTTCGGGAGGGGTTTTATGTCAGGGGCAATATCGAAAATCGTGGGCGGGGCATTGCTCTTGGCAAGTGTGGCCTCCGCTGCTCAGGCCGGGGGGCTCGAGCGCGGAGGTTATAACTGGGATCTGTTGTTCGAACCGGGCCGCTTCGCTTCGGAAGCCGGCGCCATCTATGTGATGCCCGAACGGCGGATCAAGAATGCGGTTGATACCAATCCGCGCGACGGTCTTGGATCGAACGGCATTGGCGGCGGCGCGACATCCGTGGACGAAACCCCGGACTATACGGTTCCGCGTTTTGGCGTGAAGGTCGGCCTCACCGACGATGCCGACTGTCTTGCCAGCTACGCCGAACCGTGGGGCGTTCACACCGACCCCGGCTATGATTGGGTAGGTGCCAACCAGAACATCGAGACCAAGATCCGCAGCCATGATTATGGCCTGACCTGCTCCTATCGCTTTGACGTAGGCAAAGGCCAACTGCGCGCTATCGGCGGCGTATCGTACCAGGAAGTCTCCGGCTTCAAGCGCCGCCTCGTTCTTGGGCCGGCCATTATTCAGGGCGCACTTGGACCTGCGGCTGCCGGCTTTGACGGAAGTGGACTTCTTGATCTTGAGGCAGACGGTGTTGGCTGGCGCGTTGGTGCTGCCTACGAAATTCCAGAATACGCGTTTCGCGCCAGCCTGATCTACAATGCCGAGATCGATCTCGGCCAGATCAACGGCACGGTGGACCTGACGGAAATTCCTGGCGTCATGGCGGGCGCGCTGCGCAATCCATTCGTCGGCCGGATCACGGATGTCTACGGCACCGCGACCATGCCGCAGTCGGTCCAGTTCAACTGGCAGACCGGTATTGCTCCGGACTGGCTCGCCTTCGGTACGGTGAAGTGGGTTGACTGGAGCGTTCTCGAAGTCATCGCCTTCTGCCCGACTTCGACGAAGTCGCTTGGTTCATGCGGTCCGAGCTCGCCATTCCGCCTGACCTCGCTTGACCTGATGTTCCAGGATGGTTGGACTGTCTCTGCGGGCCTTGGCCACAAGTTCAACGATCAGTGGTCAGCCTCCGCGCAGCTCAGCTGGGACCGCGGTACCTCAACGGGCCTGACCACCCAGACGGACACCTATCTTCTGTCGAGCGGTGTTGCCTACGCTCCCAACAAGAATGTCGAACTGCGTGTGGGCGGTGCCGTCGGTATGCTTACCTCCGGTTCCTACGGCCCTACGCCATGCCCGGGCAATCAGACTTGCGGCACCGACGTGTCCTATGACTTCGGCGATGATCTTGTGACTGCTCTGTCCATCTCCGGCAAGGTCAAGTTCTGATCAGAACCCGCGCGCCCAAAAGAGCCCGGCCATGTGCCGGGCTTTTTGTTGCGCCATGTCCGCTAGGTCACTGATTTTGTGACGATTCAGCAACACTTGTCCGGCATGATCTTCCGCACGGGTTCGGGGAACAAATTTGCCCATTTTGCGCCACAAACCCAGCGCACCTCGAATGGGCGGCGGAAAAACATCGAGTAATAGTGCTGATGTTCCGCACGGGGAAATGATGGACGCAATACTTATTCCGCATGGCAGTTTTTCAGATCGTCGTCTGACGTTTCGCCATCATTTTACTGACAGCCCCAGTATTGCCGGAAATCTGTCAAATGATTGCTGGAATGATGTGCAGGATATTGAGGTTCCGGCCATGGCTGCCCTGTCAGAGCAGCGCGGCGGGGATTGGGCCCGCAAGGTTGCGATGGCGCGCATTGATGCAGCGACACAACTGATCCGGGCGAAGGAAGATTGCTGCCATGGTCATTGCTGATCGTCTTCGTGCACCCCTGATCGGGATTGGCCTTCTGATGAGCGCCATGACGGCGCCCTGCTTTGCATTCGATACACAGAATGAGGTGAAGGAGGATTCCAGTCCCTTCGCGCTCTTCAAGTTCGGTTTTTCAGCCTATAAGAACGGGCACAAGGACGAGGCAGTCAAAGCGCTGCGCTTCGCCGCGGAAAAGGGCCATCAGGGCGCTAACTGGAAACTTGCCCGCATGTATGCCGAGGGTGACGGCGTCAAGGAAGATGACTACCAGGCCTACCAGATGTTCGAGCAGGTCATTCGCGAGGGCGCTGACCAGGGAACGCAGAACGAGAGCTACGTCGCTGACGCCCTTGTGGCGCTCGCAGGCTACCTGAAGCGCGGCATCCCGAATTCACCGGTCGGGGCCAATCCAAGCGCTGCCCGCGACCTTTACATGCAGGCCGCATCCAACTTCGGTGATTCCGACGCTCAGTTCGAACTCGGGAAGATGCTGATGAAGGGCGAGGGCGGGCAGTCCAATCCCAATCAAGCCGCCCGCTGGTTCCGTCTCGCCGCGCAGAAAGGCAATGCCGGCGCGCAGGCCATGCTCGGCAATCTTCTGTTCCAGGCCGGCAAGACCGTACGCGGCCTCGCCATGATGACCGCTGCGCTCGAACACGCGAGCAAGCAGGATCGCGCCTGGATCGGCGATATCCAGGAACAGGCATTCTCGATTTCCGACGAAGCCGACCGGCGGACAGCAATGGTGCTTGCCGAGGACATCATCAAGACCGGCGATTTCTGAAAGCCTGCCCGCGCAAAATTGCCCGGGCAGGTCTATTCTCGCCTAAGCCGTCTCCACATTGTTGAAGGTCAGGAACGGGTCGGTAACGCTCGCGGCGCCCGTTTCGACATGACCTGCAAACCGGCGCAGATAGATGCCATCGGACTTGCCGCTTTCATTGACCAATTCCACCGAAATATCGTACCAGCCTGACCGCGTTTTGATCTCCTCGAACTGCGGGACGCAGGTCAGAAGCTTGAGCGGGCGCGTTTTCGTAGATGGGGTGCGATCGGCCGATCCGATCTTGTCATAAAGAACCGTAATTTTGAGAATCTGGTCCTTTGTTCCGGCATTGACCAACTTGAGCGTCACGTCACCGTTTGCCTGATACAGGATTTCGACTTCAGGATCGACTTCGAGTTCGGCTGTCAGGGCGCCCTTGAACTGGCGCAGATAGCCGTTCGGCCCATGGATGGCGAGGTTATAGCCCTTGTCGGTCACATCCCACGCATCCTGCAACGGTTCCCCCTTGATCACCGAATAGCGGCGCGGCTTTTGATCCTTGAGCACATAGTCGTAGGCGTAGAAACAGCTTCCCGCTTTGCCCGCGTTGACGAAATCGACCACCAGCTGTTTTTTTGCAGCATCCAAATGCCCGTTGACGTGAAACTCGTAGGGGAGCGGCCGGGATCTCCGGGAGAAATCGGGATTGCTGGTATTGTCTGTGCCAAACGTCGCTACCGGGTTTTCCAGTTCCGGCATGGCATTGGTGAGCGGCACATTCGGGGGAAACTTTCCACTCTTGTTCACGAATGGCCCGCCTTTCGGATAGGCCACGAAGGCAGCATCATTCTTGGCGAAGTCGAACGCCGAGGTAAGATCGCCGACGATCGCCCGGCGCCACGGCGTGATATTGCTCTCGTAGAGCGGGTTTTCCACGCCCGTCTTGTCGCTCTCTAGGCCGAAGCGCGCTTCGAGGAAGCGCAACGTGGAGGTGTGGTCGAATACTTCCGAGCACACCCACCCGCCCTTGCTCCATGGCGAGACTACCAGCATCGGCACACGCGGTCCGAAGCCGATATACTGGCCGACCCATTCATTCTCGTGGTTGTACAGTTCGCGGTCGAGGCCATTCAACAGCGAGGGCGACATCTTGCCCGGGCCCTTTTCATCGACAGGCATGGGTGGCACAACGTGGTCGAACAGGCCGTCGTTCTCGTCGTAGTTGAGCAGGAAGATCGTCTTGCTCCACACCTCGGGATTGGCGACCAGAGCGCTCAGTACCTCGTTGATATAGTAAGCACCGTCGGTCACTGTCGCGGATGGGTGTTCGCAGTTTTTAGCGGGCGCCACGACCCATGAGATATTGGGCAACTGATTGTTGAGGACATCCTCGCGCATCTGTGCGATCGAACGGTTTGTGACGCCGTTTCGGACAAGCGTCGAGAGATTGTCCAGGCTGCCCGTATATGCTTTGCCATCCTTGTAGCAGACGCCATCCACCCAGTAGCACCCCTTTACGGGCTGGTCGTTATAGGCGGCAAAATAGGCAAGGTTGTTTTCCTCGTAGCAATCGGTCGGCTCGCCAGGTTTGCCTGTGCCGCCCTGGTAGGTGCGCCAGGTAATTTTCCGTCCACGATCAGTCCGCTCTGCATTGAATTTCTCGATGCGCTCCGGATAGGTCGTCCAGTCGGAGACAACGCGCACGGCCGGCGTTCTGTCCCACGACGGCCAAATCACCTTCGGATTTTTCAAGGCAGGATTGGCGGCGGCGCCTGATACCAGAAATTGGCGGTTCGGTATCGTATCGCCATGGCAGGATACGAAGTAATAATCGCAAACGGTGAAGGCGTTGGCGAGATAGCGGTGATAGCTTACGTCCTTGTGGCGCAGGTAGCTCATCGTCAGGACATCGCCCTTTGCGGCGATCCAGTTGTCGTAGCGGCCGTGATTCCAGCAGGACTGGCCGCTGGTGACGCCATGGTCAGTGCCGCGCAGGCCTTCGCCCGTCTTGTCGTAGTCGATCGGGTAGGGCAGGACTTCGCTCGTCCCCAAGGGCACGCCGCAGCGCTTGCCGTCCTTGTTGGAAAGACTGTCGGTAATCGGCTGACGGAATACGTCCTTGCCGGTAGCTGGAGAGACCACGGGCCGCGGGTCGGTAAAGCCGCGTACACCGTTATAGGTTCCGAAGTAGTGATTGAATGACCGGTTCTCCTGCATCATGATCACGACATGCTCGACATCCCTGATCGTGCCGGTCGCGTTGTTCGGCTCGATTGCCAGCGCCTGCTGGATGGCCGGCGGCAACATGCTCAGCCCCGCGACGCCGCCCGCGCTCACACCCATCATTTCCATGAATTTGCGGCGGCTCATCTGCCTGTGCGTGCGATTATCGCTCAAATTCAATCTCCAGTCGTCATAACGTTCAGATGCAAAATGCTTGCTTGAAATGAACGGCATAAATATTGCCGTAAGTGTGCGCACCCCATACGGAACGGCACATCAATCCGTCAATGCGACTATAGTTTATGTGGACTTGGAGGCGTGCGTGATGCCGCACGATTCTAAAAGAATTGTTTCAGAAATATTTCAGGTTTGTTTCAGAGATATTATACCGCGCGTTGCCAATACATGATGTTAGGCGATTGAAATCGCTACGGGTACGTGGTCGGAGGGTTTTTCCCAGGCACGCACATGCTTCTCGATGGTTGCGGATTCGAGGAGATTGGTTGCTTCCGGCGACAGCATCAGGTGATCGATGCGGATGCCGTTATTTTTTTGCCAGGCCCCGGCCTGGTAGTCCCAGAAGGTGTAAATGCCAGCTTCTTCGCTGACATTGCGAACGGCATCGGTGAATCCGAGGTTTTCGAGGCGGCGGAACGCCTGACGGGTTTCTGGCTGGAACAGCGCATCGTTCACCCAGACCTCCGGGTTTTTTGCATCAATGGGTTCGGGAATGACGTTGTAGTCGCCAGCGAGGATCAGCGGCTCTTCCAGCGCCAGCCTCGCTTCGGCCCAGCGTTCAAGTCGCGCCATCCAGTTCAGCTTGTATGGAAATTTTTCCGTGTTGATCGGATTGCCATTCGGCAGATAAAGCGACACGACACGCAACGTGCCTCGCTCGGTCGAGAACACCGCCTCGATGAACCGTGCCTGTTCGTCGCTGTCATCGCCGGGAAGGCCGCGCGTCACCTCATCGGGCGATTTCTTGGAGAGAATTGCGACGCCGTTGAATCCCTTCTGGCCGTGCGTTTCGACATGATAGCCGAGCGCTTCGATCTCGAAGCGTGGAAAGGAATCATCGACAGATTTGATCTCCTGCAGGCAGACGATGTCAGGATTGGATTCCTGCAGCCATGTTGTCAGGACGTCGATGCGCGCCTTGGCGCCGTTGATGTTCCAGGTAACGATTTTCATGGGATCCGCTCTGGGTTGCGACGGCGGCAATGACGGGAATTCAGATTGCGAAGCTCGTTCCGCAGCCGCAGGACGCCGTGGCGTTGGGATTGCGTATCTGGAACGACTGACCCATCAGGTCGTCGACGAAGTCGATCTCCGAACCGCCGATATAGGGCAGGGAAATCGCGTCGATCAGCACCTTTGCGCCAAGCTTTTCAATGACGATATCGTCTGCGTCCTGGGCATCGACCAGATCGTATTTGTAGGAGAACCCGGAGCAGCCGCCACCCTCGACCGAGATGCGCAGCGCCGTCTTCTCGGGATCGGATTTCAGGATAGCCGATATGCGCTTTGCAGCGGCATCGGATACGGAAATGTTTACGGCTTCGGTCATTCGCTCAAGCTTCCTTCGCGGATTACTCCGCACCCTGTTTGGCCGGATCGACATTATCATGTCACACCTTGCCATTCATCATATAGCATAGCTAAGAATTGGCGACTGTGAAGTCAACGGCGCGCGCGTTCCTGCCAACTGGGAGCTGCGCGTGAGGGAAGTTCGAGAATGTCCATGCAGGGTATCGGGTTCGGGTATAGGGAAAGGGCGCCCTATGCCTGCGACCCCGAAAAGAGCCGCGGACGGCTGGTTGCTGAAAGCGAAAGCCCGACGCGTACGGTTTTTCAGCGCGATCGCGACCGGATCATTCACTCGACGGCTTTTCGCCGGCTGAAGCACAAGACGCAGGTGTTCATCGCCCATGAAGGCGACCACTACCGCACGCGCCTGACCCATACGATAGAGGTTGCGCAGATTGCGCGGGCGCTGGCGCGCTCGATGCGGCTCGACGAGGATCTCGCCGAGGCGATCGCGCTGGTCCATGATTTTGGCCACACGCCGTTCGGCCACACGGGCGAAGATGCGCTCAACGAAAGGATGCGCGATTTTGGCGGCTTCGATCACAATGCGCAGTCACTGCGGATCGTGACGAACCTTGAAAAGCGCTATGCCGATTTCGACGGGCTGAACCTCACTTGGGAAACCCTTGAAGGGCTGGTCAAGCACAATGGGCCGCTGACCAATGCAAAGGGCGAGGGGCTCGAGCATCCTGTCCCCGCGCCGATTGTCGAGTTCAATGCAAGGTTCGACCTCGAACTTGCGAACTTCGCTTCGCTTGAGGCGCAGTGCGCTGCGATTGCCGATGATATCGCTTATAATGCCCACGACATCGATGACGGGTTGCGTTCTGGACTTCTCTCGCTTGACAGCCTGGAAGATGTTGCCATTACCGGCGGCATCCTGCGTGCGGTCCGGCAGAAATACCCATCGCTTGACGATGTACGCACGTCGCACGAGATCGTGCGGCGTCAGATCACGATCATGGTTGAAGATGTCATTCGGGCGGCGCAGGCAAACCTTGACGCGGTCAGGCCGCGCAATATTGGCGATGTTCATGCTGCGGGTCGTGCCATTGTCGGGTTCTCCGCTTCGATGCGGGAAGAGGAGAAATCGCTGAAGGCATTTCTCTACAAGAATCTCTACTTCCACGACAGCGTCATGCGGGTGCGCAGATCGGCGGACAGGATTGTACGCGAGCTTTTCGATGCTTATCTCGCCGACCCGCAATCGATGCCCGAGGGCTGGCGGGAGGAGGGTGAACAGGGGGGTGCGATCATGCGGGCCCGGCTCGTCGCCGATTTTCTTGCCGGCATGACCGACACCTATGCTGTGCGAGAACACCGACGCCTGTTTGACCATACGCCCGATTTAGCTTAATGCGGGCGCAAATTGCGGTAGCTAACCGCTAGACCCTGCTAAAACCCAAACGAGTATGACGTCATGAACATCTTCGCCGATTTCGACGCGCGGATAAAAAAAGCCCTGCAAGCGCTTGAACTCAAGACTGCGCAAGGCAGCGAAATCGATCTGTCCCGCGTGGGCGTCGAGCCGCCGCGCGATCCGAGCCACGGCGATATCGCGACCAATGCCGCCATGGTTCTTTCCAAGGCAGTTGGGCAGAATCCGCGCGAACTCGCCGTGCGGATAGGAGAGGCGCTAAAGAGCGATCCCGATGTGGGCAGCGTCGATGTCGCGGGACCAGGCTTTATCAACCTGCGGTTGAAAGACTCCTATTGGCACCGGCAATTGGCGATCATGCAAGGCGCGGGCCTCAATTATGGGCGCTCGCAGCTTGGCTACGGGCACCGCGTCAACGTCGAGTATGTTTCGGCCAATCCGACGGGACCGATGCATGTCGGCCACTGCCGCGGCGCCGTCGTCGGTGACACCCTGGCGAATCTTCTTAAGTTTGCTGGCTATGACGTCACCAAGGAATATTACGTCAATGATGCCGGGTCGCAGATCGACGTTCTGGCAAATTCGGTGATGTTGCGCTACCGCGAAGCGCTTGGCGAGCAGATCGGCGAAATTCCCGCCGGGCTCTATCCGGGCGACTATCTCGTTCCCGTCGGCCAGGCGCTTGCAAGCGATTTCGGCACCAAACTACTGGAAATGCCGGAAGAAGAGGCCCTTGCCATCGTCAAGAACCGGACGATCGATGCCATGATGGCGATGATCCGCGATGATCTTGCTTCGCTGAATGTGCATCACGACGTGTTCTTCTCGGAGCGGACCCTGCATGCGAACAATGCGAAGCTGATCCGGTCGGCTATCAACGACCTGACGTTGAAGGGTCATGTCTACAAGGGCAAACTTCCGCCGCCGAAGGGCCAGCTTCCGGAAGATTGGGAAGATCGCGAGCAGACGCTGTTCCGTTCGACCGATGTCGGCGATGACATCGACCGGCCGCTGGTAAAGTCTGACGGGCAGTTCACTTACTTCGCCGCCGATGTTGCTTACTTCAAGGACAAGTATGACCGTCATTTCGACGAGATGATCTATGTGCTGGGCGCCGATCATGGCGGTTATATCAAGCGGCTCGAGTCGCTGGCGCGCGCCGTTTCAGGCGGCACTGCCAAGCTTACGGTGCTCATCTGCCAGTTGGTAAAGCTCTTTCGCGATGGCGAACCTGTTCGCATGTCGAAGCGTTCCGGCGAGTTCGTGACGCTGCGCGATGTTGTCGAGGAGGTGGGACGCGATCCCGTCCGCTTCATGATGCTTTACCGGAAGAACGATGCGCCGCTGGACTTCGATTTTGCCAAGGTGACAGAGCATTCGAAGGACAACCCGGTGTTCTATGTCCAGTACGCCTCGGCCCGCTGCCACTCGGTTTTCCGGCAGGCGATGGAGCAGATGAGTATTGGCGAAGAAGCATTGGCGGGCAGCGCGCAGCACTTCGGTTTGCTGACCGACGAGAGCGAAATCGCGCTCATCCGCAAGCTGGCCGAGTATCCCCGGCTGATCGAGACAGCGGCGCTCCATCAGGAGCCGCACCGGCTCGCATTCTACCTTTATGACCTTGCCAGCGCGCTGCATACGCAGTGGAACAGAGGCACGGAAAATCCGGACTTACGTTTTATTAAGGTTAACGATCCAAACTTGTCAGAAGCCAGGCTAGGGCTGGTTCAGGTTGTTTCGAAAGTCTTGGCGTCCGGATTGACAATAATAGGTGCGGACGCTCCGACCGAAATGCGCTAAAAGCGGGTATAACACGGTATAAACCGCCGAAAAGCGTAGCAATTCTGACAACTTTTGCCCACATTGCGCTGGTAAGGCCAATGCGAGACGTTTGCGGACGTCCCACAGTTGAGTACAGGATTAACGCTATGGCGGACAATATTATTCAGCGTTCTCACCGGCAGGATGATTCGCGATTCGGTAATGACGATCCTTTGATGGAGCTTTCCCGTATCATGGGAACGCCCGATGAAGGGCATGATGCCGCGTCGAACGACGCCTTTGCCTTGGACCTCGAACGCGAACTCATGGGAGGCTTCGACGAGCCTGCGCCCGTGCAGTCCGCTGCGAAAGTTCCTGATCACCAGCAGCAGGCGGATGACGATCGCCATGCGGTGGACGATTTTCAGGAAGCCATCGAGCGCGAACTCGCAAGCGATCCGAATTACGGCCGTCATGAAGCGGCGTCAGGACCCCTCACGGCCTATGCCGAACCGGATTATGCCGATTACGAGCCCGACCTTTCTTATGCTGACAATGAGGCAGGTGAGGGCCGTTCGGTGGTCGATGCGCCATCGATGAGCCTCGAAGACGAACTCGAGAACCTTCTCGCTGGATCGCCGCAACCCGTGGTGCAGCGTTCGGCAACTGCCTCCTGGGGTTATGGATCGCAGGCGCAGATGACCGGCCGTGCGGAGCATCCCGCCCCGTCGATTGCTCGGGCGATGTCCTATCAGCAGCCGGCCGCTCACCAGCCAGCCCCGGAGCCTGCCGTTTACAGGGCGCCCGAACCGGTCGCCTACAACGCGCCGGAACCGACGCAGCAGAGCTACGAAGCCACCGATGAGCAGCCCCAGACAGCTGACGACGAGTTCGACTCTGAGGCATTGATGGCGGCGTTCGACGATTTTGACGTTTCGGCCGAGGCCGAGGAAGAAGTTGCCGAGAGCCAGCCGGTGTTCCCGCTCTATCAGGCTGTCGAGCCGGCTGCAGAAGTGGCACCCGTCCGCGAGCAGCTCGAAGTTCCGGTTGCGATGCCGGTCGCGAGCGCACCGAAGCTTCCCGAAGTTCACGATCTGCATGACTACGCAGATGAACTCGACCGGGCCGCATCGGCGATCGATGCTGCCCCTGACGTCGACACGATCTCGGTAACGGAAAATCGCGTCGATTTCACCGAAGCGCTCGACCTGCCGGAAGTGCATTACGAGGACGATGCTCCCGAACATCATGCGCTCGGCGAGCTCGAGAGTGAATTTGCCGAAGTCTTCGGATCGATCGAGGCCGAAGAGGTGCGTTCGAGCCAGTCAGTCGCTGAGGAACCTGCGGCGAAAGCCGAGCCCGAAGAAGACGAATACGCCGACATCTTTGCCGATGTGTTTGGCAACAAGGCCGAGCAGGGCCAGTATAGTCCGGCTGGTTATGCGGCCGCCGCTGGTGTCGCCGCCATGGGTGCGGCAGCCGCGGGTGCCCGCCAGCATCACACGACGCCGGCCTATGGTCCCGAGGACGACAATGATTTCGGCTACGATCCTCGCCGCGACAACGTCGATATCGCCGCAACGCCTTACGGCGAAAAGCAGGCGAAGCGCCGCAGCAGCCTGTTCGTGCCGGGTGTGGCCGCTGCCGTGGTGCTCGTCGCTGTCGCTGGCGCCGTTGCCTATAAGTGGACCGGCGGTGCGGGCGGTGACCCGGTTGTGATCATGGCCGACAAGACGCCGATCAAGGTTCAACCCGAGACGACCAGTACGGCAATCGTGCCCAATCAGGACAAGGCAGTCTACGACAAGGATGCAACGGCTGCACCGACGGCGCCAAAGCAGGATCAGCTCGTGACCACGCGCGAAGATCCAGTCGATCTAGCCGCCGATGAAGATGCCGAGGATCCGGCGACCGACAAGGTCGATGCACGGGTCGATCCGGCCGAGCAGGATACCGCAGCCAACGATCAGCAGCCGGCGGCCAATACGAATACGCTGGCGCCGCGCAAGGTCCAGACCATGGTCGTCAAGCCGGACGGAACGATGGTCGCATCGATCCCGCAGAATGATCAGGCGCTCAGCAGCGGTCCCGCCGCTGCTCCGGTCGATCGTCCGGCGGCTGCGGCCGTAGCGAACGACGCTCCGACCGCGCCGCAGATGGCCGATACCTCGGGTGACGATGCCATTGGCGATCTGGTCGAGAGCAATGATGCACCTGCCGCCCCGGCGCAGGCCGCTGCACCGGAGCCGGCAAAGCCCGCCAAGGCGCCTGTCGCCGCAAAAGTTGCGCCGAAGGCGGTCGAGACCAAGAAGATCACGCAGGAAACGGTCGCCTCCGTGTCGGCGGCGCCTCGGAATGCACCGGTTGTCGATCGCCCCGCCGATCAGCCGGTCGACATCGTCGACCGCGTGCCGCCAAAGAATGCCGCAGGACAGCAGGTCGCCTCTGCTGCCCCGGCAGCGGGCAGCTACCTGATCCAGATCGCATCGCAGCCGAACGTCGAAGGCGCACAGAAGACCTATGCATCGCTCTCGCAGAAATATGCAGGTGTGATCGGCGGTCGCGGCGTTGACATCAAGCAGGCCGAGATTGCCGGCAAGGGCACGTTCTTCCGGGTGCGCATCCCGGCAGGATCCAAGGCTGACGCGATCAATCTATGCACGAAATACAAGTCTGCCGGTGGCAGTTGCTTCGTCACGCAGTGATCGGCCCTACAACGAATGAGACAAGGCGGCTCCGGCCGCCTTTTCCTTTTTTAGATTGAGGAAGTAGACTTCTCGCATGAGCGAATCAAAAGCATGGATTGCCGGCACTGCCGGATTGAAACTGACCCCAGACGAAATTGCGTTTTTCCGCGATGAGCGCCCGTGGGGTTTTATTCTGTTTGCCCGCAACGTCAGCGAACCGGCGCAGATCGAGGATCTGTGCGCGCACTTGCGCGATCTCGTCGATCGCGAGGATGCGCTCGTGCTGATTGACCAGGAAGGCGGGCGCGTGCAGCGCCTGCGTCCACCGCTGGCGCCCAATTATCCTTCCGGTTCGGCCCTCGGGGCGCTTTATCGCGAAAATGAGGAAGAAGGGCTGCGCGCGGCATGGCTCTTGTCGCGCCTGCACGCCTTCGACCTTCTGAAACGCGGGATCGATGTTGACTGCCTCCCTGTACTCGATGTTCCGGTCGAGGGCGCTAACGACGTCATCGGCAGCCGTGCCTATGGCAAGGAGCCTGAGATCGTCACGGCCATGGGCCGCGCCGCAGCGGACGGACTGATCGCCGGCGGCATGTTGCCGGTCATGAAGCACATGCCGGGCCACGGCCGCGCGTTTGCCGATACGCATCATGAGTTGCCGACAGTAACGACACCATTCGATGCGTTGGCGGACCATGATTTTGCACCGTTCCGCGCTCTTGCGGATTTGCCGATGGCGATGAGCGCGCATGTGATCTTCTCCGCCATAGACCCGAAGAATCCGGCGACGACGTCGGGAAAGGTTGTCGAAGAGGTTATACGTGGCCATATTGGCTTCGACGGGCTGCTGATGAGCGACGACATCTCCATGAACGCACTTTCTGGGGATTATTTCGATCGCACCAAAGCAATCTTTGCCGCCGGACTCGATATCGTGCTTCATTGCCATGGCATCATGGATCAGATGCGGGCAGTTGCATCGTGTACGCCGGAGCTCGAAGGCAAGGCATTCGAGCGTGCAAAGCGGGCAATTGAATACAGGAAGCGGCCGGATGCCTCCAATGAGGAGGAACTCCGGGAAGAATTCCAGCGCTATTTCGAGGCGGTGGCATAGAAGCGTGAGAGACTTTTGGCAGCGACGGAACAGAAGCTAAGCGGCAATAACGGAGCGCCCATGGAGGCGCTTTGGGACAGTCCGTCCGATCGCGGCGTCAGTGAGCCTTTGCTGGTCATTGATATCAAGGGCTTCGAAGGGCCGCTTGATCTGTTGCTGCATCTGGCGCGCAACCAGCGCGTCGATCTTGCGCGCATTTCCGTGCTCGCGCTCGTCGAACAATATCTCGTCTTCATTCGCCAGGCGCAGGCTTTGCGGCTTGAGCTTGCGGCCGATTATCTCGTCATGGCCGCCTGGCTTGCCTATCTGAAATCCAAGCTGCTGATCCCCAAGTCGCCGGGCGATGACGGCGAAAGTGGCGAGGAACTGGCTGCAACCCTGCAGTTCCGGCTGAAGCGCCTCGAAGCGATGCGCGATGCGGCGATGAAGCTCGTCAATCGCCCGCGGCTCGGGCGCGATATCTTTGCGCGCGGCATGCCCGAAGCAGTCATAGTTGACCAGACCAACACTTATGCCGCGACGCTCTACGAGCTTTTGACGGCCTACGCCTCGCAGCGGCAGAAGCAGGCGGTGTCGCAGGTGCAGATCGCGCGGCGCAGTGTCTGGTCGCTGAAGGATGCCCGAGAAATCCTCATGCGCCTTGTCGGCGAAATGAAGGACTGGACCGCTCTCGACCAGTATCTCCTGGAATTTATCGTCTCGCCGGCAGAACGAGCAACTGCAATCGCGAGTTCCTTTGCGGCAAGCCTTGAAATGGTGCGCGAAGGCCATCTAGAAATTCGCCAGACCGGCGCCTTCAATCCGATCTATCTGCGCAATCGGCAGACCAAGGCGACCGAGCCTTATTTCGAGCCGATGGAGGATGTGGTCAATGGCTGACAACATTCACGACTCGCTGGAAGACGACGAAATCCTGGAGCCGGGCGCGAGTTGGACAGCGCGGATCGGGATTTCCGAGGCTCTGCGCATGGTGGAAGCGATCCTGTTTGCGTCCGCTGAACCCGTGACCGAGAAGGCGTTGCAGGAGCGGCTGCCGTCAGGCGTCGATGTTCCGGCGCTCCTCGGCGAGCTTCAGGAGTTTTATGCAAAGCGCGGTATCAACCTGCGTCAGGTCGGCGGCGCCTGGGCGTTTCGGACCGCGGCGGATCTCGCCTTCCTGATGAACCGCGAGGCGGTGCAGCAGAAGAAGCTGTCGCGGGCGGCGCTCGAGGTCTTGGCTATCATCGCCTACCACCAGCCGGTGACGCGCGCGGAGCTTGAAGATATTCGCGGCGTCGAAACGTCGAAGGGAACGCTCGACGTCCTTATGGAAACGGGTTGGATAAAGTTCCGCGGCCGCAGACGCACGCCGGGGCGGCCGATCACCTATGGCACCACGGCGTCATTCCTCGATCATTTCGGCCTACAGGAGGTGCGCGATCTGCCGGGCATCGATGAACTGCGCGGGGCAGGCTTGTTGTCGGCGCGCATGCCGGCAAATTTCGCCGTGCCCGTTCCGACCAATGATCCGGATGAGCTGACCGAGGATGAGGATCCGCTGACGGACATCGATCTTGAGGAGCTTGGTCTTTTGACGCCGCGCGTCGAACATGATTGAGACAAGCTTTGGACTTAAGGATAATGTGGCCTAAACAACCCGTCACGCAAGATTTTGTGCGGGTTTTAAACTTGGGCCTTGCGCGTCGCTTACATGAATGTGAAAGAGCAAGCAGCTCTAGTGTTTGAAAAGCACGGGGAAAAGGCATAGATCAGCCCGAACCATTGGGCGAATGTGAGGAAATTATGGGTAGTTTTTCAATCTGGCACTGGCTTATCGTGCTTGCAGTCGTGCTTCTTCTGTTCGGTCGCGGCAAAATTCCGGAACTGATGGGCGATGTTGCCAAGGGCATCAAGAACTTCAAGAGCGGCATGAGCGATGAAGACGAAGCAACGGCCGAAGGCTCGAAGACGATCGACAACCAGACTGGCCAGCCGGTGAACTCGGTCAAGGAAAAGACGACCAAGTCTTGATCGGCAATGATTAGCCTCGTCATGGGCGCGGCGGATTTGCCGCGCTGGAGCATGTTGAATGTTTGAAGTCGGTTGGTCGGAAATCCTGGTTATCGTGATCGTCCTGATCGTGGTGGTCGGTCCGAAGGATTTGCCGAAGATGATACGCGCCTTTGGCAAGGCAACAGCGAAATTTCGTGCAACGGCCGGAGAATTCCGCCGCCAGTTCGACGAGGCGCTCAAGGAAGCGGAGCTTGACGATGTCCGCGACATCATCAACGACGCTAAAAGCCTCGATCCGCGCAGCGATATCCGCAAGGTTTTCGATCCGGTAAGGACGATGGGCGAGGATATTCGCTCAAGTCTCAAGGACGTGGCTGCATCAGCCAAGGATAACGTTGCCATTCCCGATCCGAGCGCGCCCGGCGCAGCACAGCTCCAGCCGCAGGTGATGGAACCATTGCCAGCAGCGACGCAGGCCGCCGCCTCGACTGTCGCCGAGCCCAAGACTGAAGTTCCGGCAAAGAAACCGGCTGTACGGAAGGCAAAGCCGGCGGTGGCCAAGGCAACCGAAGCGAAGGCCGCACCCGCCAAGGCCGCATCCGCCAAGACCGCCGCTTCCAAGGCTGCAAAGGCTCCCGCAAAGACAACGGCCAAGCCGCGCGCCAAGACTGGCGATACGGGGAAACAATCTTGAACAAGTCCGACGACGAAATCGACAAGAGCTCAGCGCCTCTGATCGAGCACCTCATTGAATTGCGCCGGCGTCTGATCTGGGCGCTCGTTGCGTTCTTCGTCGCATTCCTCGGCTGTTTCCACTATGGCAAGCAGCTCTTCAATCTTCTGGTTATTCCTTATCAATGGGCCGTGGGCTGGGCGGGTTTCGATCCGGCCAAGGCTCAGCTGATCTATACCGCGCCGCAGGAATTTTTCTTCACGCAGGTGAAGATCGCCATGTTCGGTGGCATCGTGCTAGCCTTCCCGGTAATCGCCTCGCAGATCTACAAATTCGTCGCGCCTGGCCTCTACCGCAATGAGCGCATGGCATTCCTGCCGTTTCTCGTTGCGTCACCGATCCTCTTCCTCATGGGCGGGGCACTCGTTTATTTCTTCTTCACACCGATGGTGATGTGGTTCTTCCTCGCCATGCAGCAGCAAGGCGTCGCAGGAGAAGTACAGATCTCGCTCCTGCCCAAGGTTTCCGAGTATCTCAGCCTGATCATGACGCTGATATTCGCGTTCGGCCTGGTGTTCCAGCTTCCGGTCGTTGCGACGTTGCTGGCCCGCGTCGGTCTCGTTGGCTATGACGGCATGAAGTCGAAGCGCAAATACGCCATCGTTATCGCCTTCATCGTTGCCGCCGTGATTACGCCGCCGGATCCGGTCAGCCAGATCGGTCTTGCGCTCCCGACGATCATTCTCTACGAGATTTCGATCTGGATGGTGCGTCTGGTCGAGAGGAAGCGTGCAGCGGCCGAAGCCGAAGCGCAATCGGGCTCAAGCGAAGTCTCCTCCTGACACTCTCCGATTTCGCCGGGTCTTCGGGCCCATTTTACCACGCATCCAAGACGGCTTTACTCCCATGCTCGACATCAAATGGATCCGCGAGAATCCGCAAGCGCTTGACGCAGCTCTGGCCAAACGAGGCAATGAGCCAGCGTCGTCCCGCCTGATCGAGCTCGATGAGAAGCGCCGTCAGCATATCGGCAAATTGCAGGAGGCGCAGGAGCGCCGCAACGCTGCGTCCAAGGAAATCGGCAAGGCCATGGGCGCCAAGGACCAGGCGACTGCGGATCGGCTGAAGGCAGAGGTCGCCGACATAAAGCTGTTCCTGCAGTCGGCCGAAGAGGAAGAGCGTCAGCTCGACCGTGCGCTGACCGATGCGCTATCGGTGCTGCCTAATGTTCCGCTCGAGAGCGTGCCGGTCGGCAAGGACGAGTCCGATAATGTCGAGGTTCACCGCATTGGGCAGCTGAAGAACTTCGCCTTCGAGCCGAAGGAGCATTTCGAGATCGGCGAACAGCTCGGCTACATGGATTTTGAACGCGCCGCGCGTCTTTCGGGCAGCCGCTTCACGGTGCTGAAGAGCCAGCTTGCACGGCTCGAGCGGGCGCTCGGACAGTTCATGCTGGACCTGCACACGCAAGAGCACGGCTACATGGAAGTGAGCCCGCCGCTCCTCGTCAATGACGAGGTTCTGTACGGGACGGGCCAATTGCCGAAATTTGCCGAGGATTTGTTCCAAACGACCGAAGGCCGCTACCTCATCCCGACCGCCGAAGTGCCGCTGACAAATCTCGTACGCGAGGAAATCCTCGACATACGCGACCTGCCGCTGCGCATGACCGCATTGACCGCATGCTTCCGTTCGGAAGCCGGGTCGGCCGGGCGCGATACCCGGGGCAT
Organism: Phyllobacterium sp. SYP-B3895; assembly: GCF_009647635.1. Classification (NCBI taxonomy): domain Bacteria; kingdom Pseudomonadati; phylum Pseudomonadota; class Alphaproteobacteria; order Hyphomicrobiales; family Phyllobacteriaceae; genus Phyllobacterium; species Phyllobacterium sp. SYP-B3895. The sequence continues at coordinate 949,503 of NZ_WJIG01000003.1, forward strand.
GCTGCGCCAGCACCAGTTCATGAAGGTCGAGTTGGTGTCGATCACCGATGCGGATCGTTCGATCGAGGAACATGAACGCATGACATCCTGCGCCGAGGAGGTTCTGAAGCGTCTCGATCTGTCGTTCCGCACCGTGACGCTGTGCACGGGCGACATGGGCTTTGGCGCGCAGAAGACCTATGACATCGAGGTCTGGCTGCCGGGGCAGAGGAGCTACCGCGAGATTTCGAGCTGCTCGGTCTGCGGCGATTTCCAGGCCCGTCGCATGAATGCGCGCTACCGGCCGGAAGGAGAGAAGTCGACGCGCTTCGTCCACACGCTGAATGGCTCCGGTGTCGCGGTCGGGCGCGCGCTTATCGCGGTTGTCGAAAATTACCAGAATGAGGACGGCAGCGTTACGGTTCCTCAAGCACTCGTGCCCTATATGGGTGGGCTGACACGAATCGAAAGAGCCGCTTAACAGGCAAGGATAGGGCAATGCGCATACTTCTGACCAACGATGATGGAATTCATGCGGAAGGTCTGAGTGTGCTCGAAGGCATTGCCCGAAGCCTCTCGGACGATATTTGGGTGATCGCGCCGGAAACCGACCAGAGCGGTCTTGCGCACTCGTTGACGCTTTCCAATCCGCTGCGCTTGCGCAGGATCGACGAGCGGCACTTTGCACTGCGCGGCACGCCGACGGATTGTGTGATCATGGGCGTGAAGCGTCTGATGCCCGAGCCGCCTGACCTTATCCTCTCGGGTGTCAATGCGGGATCGAACACAGCCGATGACGTCACCTATTCGGGAACCATCGCCGGGGCCATCGAAGGCACGCTGCTCGGCATCAGGTCGATTGCGCTGTCGCAGGAATATGGCCTTGAGGGCGATGCCCGGGTGCTGCCCTGGGACGTCGTGGCGGCGCATGCGCCGGACCTGTTGAAGAAGCTGCTCGGCGTCGAATTGCCGAAGGGCGTCCTCATCAATCTCAATTTCCCGAACTGCAACGCCGGCGCTGTCGCCGGGACGCGGGTGACCGTGCAGGGCAAGCTTTCCCATGGCCTCGCCATCGAAGAGCGTCATGACGGACGTGGTCTGCCCTACTACTGGCTGCGCTACGGGCGGGGCAAGGATGTGCCGGCCGAGAACAGCGATGTCGCGGCGATCCGCAAGAATTTCATCTCGATAACGCCCCTCCAGCTCGACCTCACCGCGCACGAAACGCGTGCGGCGCTGGAGGATGCCTTCGCATGAAGCCTGCATTGTCCGAACGGGAGGGGTTTGCCGCGTTCGTTTTGCGCATGCGCTCGCTCGGCAACACCGACCAACGCCTGCTCGGAGCCTTCGAGGCGACGCCGCGCATGGCGTTCGTCAATGGCAATCTTGGTACTCTGGCCTATGGCCAGGGGATGCTGCCAATCGAGTGCGGCGAGTTCATGGAAGGGCTCGACCTGCAGGCGCAGCTCATCAAGTCGCTCGATCTCGAGCCGACGCACCGCGTGCTGGAGGTTGGTACCGGTACTGGCTTCACAGCCGCCGTCATGGCGCGCCTTGCTGGCCGTGTCCTGTCGCTGGAGCGCTACAAAACGCTTGCCGAGCTTGCCCAGCAACGGCTGCAAGCTTTGAAGATCGAGAACACCTTCGTCAAACATGCCGATGGCAGGCATGGCCTTGCCAATGACGGGCCGTTTGACCGCATCATTGTCTGGGGCTCGTTCGAGAGCCTGCCGCGCCAGTTCGTCGACCTCTTGTCGTCGAACGGCGTGATGATCGCGCCGATCGGCGCGCTTGAGGGCAGGCAGGTCATGGCCCGCCTTTCGAAGATCGGCAGCCGTTTCGAGCGCCAGGACATGATGCCGGTGCGTTTCCTGCCGCTTCTCGAAGGCCTTTCCGCCGCGCTCTGATAGACGTAATCAACTACGTGCACTCGGCGCAGCTCGTAGCTCCCCCGCGTGGCTATCTCTAAGCCGACGAAGGGCAACCCTTTACGGGTTTGGTGAATTTTTCGCAAATTTTATGAGCACTTTAACCGTCGGGTAACATTAACGCGATCTAATGGCGTCAATAAACTTGTATTGAGTACGGGCGGGACATGCGATGCGTTTGAGTACATTAGACAAAGCGTCACGGCGGCTGGCTCTAAATGCCGCTATTCTTACGGTTGCTGGATTGGCTGCAGGTTGCAGCTCAGGCGTGCAGCGCTTCACCAGCGCCGATTTCAGCTCCGGCTACAGCGATAACCAGCGCTCCGTCATGGCGCAGAACAACGGCCCGCAGCCCTATACGCCGCCGGTCGATTCGACGCAGACCGCTTCGGTCGGCAGCGGAAAAGTTCAGCGCGGCAACCTGCCGCCAGTTGGCGCAGCCAGTGCGTCGGCCTTGCCGCCCGTATCGTCGCAGCCCTCGCGTCCTGCGCTTGCTCCGGTTGCCAGCGCTCCGGCGCGCAGCCAGCAGATGGCATCCGCTGAACCGGTCCAGCCCATGCGGGCGGCACCGCTTGGCTCCAGCACAAATACTTTGAAGACCCCCGACGGACGTGAAGCACGCATGCCTGCCCAGCCAGCCCACAATTCTGCCAACAAAGTTGCCGTAATGCCGCAAGCGCCGCAGGTAAAAGCAACGCAGCCCAACGCTTCTACGTCTGCAAAGACGCCGGCTAATAATAACGGTGCCTATACGGTGCAGAGCGGCGATACGCTTCATGCGATCTCGCGCAAGACCGGCGCCAATGTCGAGGCCATCAAGCAGGCCAACAATATGACCGACGGTACCGTCCGTATCGGTCAGTCGCTGATCATTCCGCCTTCCAGCGGTTCGCTTGCGCAGAATGTCGCCAATAACATGAAGTCGAAGGGCGCGGTCGACCAGGTCAAGACCGCATCGACGCCGCCCGCCGAACAACCCAAGATTGTCGCCAACGCCGCGCCGACTGCAGCAACTCCGGCCAATGCCCAGCCCGACGGCCAGGCCAAGCCGTATACGCCGCCGCAGGCGAGCGAGAAGGTCATCGACGATGCGGAGAAGGACGTGGCCGCAGCACCATCGGCGACCGGCGTCACCGGCATGCGCTGGCCGGTGCGTGGACGTGTCGTCGCCAATTACGGCAAGGGCAGCGATGGCATCGATATCTCGGTACCCGAAGGCACGCCGATCAAAGCTGCCGAGAATGGCGTCGTCATTTACTCGGGCGACGGCTTGAAGGAGTTTGGCAATACCGTGCTCGTGCGCCACGACAACGGCCTTGTCACCGTCTACGGCAATGCCAGCAAGCTCAATGTCCAGCGCGGACAGAAGGTCAAGCGCGGCGAGGAACTCGGCAAGTCGGGCATGACCGGCAACGCCACCCAGCCGAAATTGCACTTCGAGGTGCGCAAGAACTCGACGCCGGTTGATCCGTCGAAATATCTCGAATCCTGATCAGGCTTCGACCGAGAGCTCAAAGCCGTTATGTAATTTGGCCCCCGAAAGTTGGATATCAACTTTCGGGGGTTATGCATTTTAGATTGACGATTATGCTAGCATTCAATGCTTGCAAGCAATATATTTTAAGAGGTATTTTGATGAATAGCAGGCATAGGCGAACCCTGCTCGCTGTCTTTTCTAACCCGGTCTCTGGCTCGATAGCATGGTCGGATATCGAAAGCTTGCTGGTCAGCGTCGGGGCACGGGCGATCGAGGGCAGTGGCTCGCGTGTCAAATTTGAAAAGGATGGTGAACTGGAAAGCTTTCACAGGCCTCATCCCACTAAGGAAGCAAAGCGCTATCAAGTCCGCGCCGCCCGGGCCTTTCTGGAAAGAATTGGAATCGAACCATGAACGTCATGCACTACAAGAATTACACTGCGAGGGTAGAGTATGATGACGAAGATGAAATCTTTTTCGGCAAAATCGCCGATATAAGCGACGGCGTCGGCTTTCATGCCGATACAGTCGTCGACCTTAAAGCGGCTTTTCATGAAGCGGTGGAGGACTATATCGAGGCTTGCGCCAAGATCGGCAAGGAGCCGCAGAAGCCCTACTCGGGCAAGATGATGTTTCGGGTGAAGCCCGAAGTTCATCGCCGCGCAGTCCTGGCGGCGGAACGCGCCGGGAAAAGCCTCAACCAATGGGCCGAAGAGGCTTTGGACAAGGCGGCGAGCTGACTACAGCTTCTTCCCAAGCCGCCCAGCGAGATCCTGAGTGAACTGCCAGGCGACACGCCCCGAACGCGAGCCGCGCGTCGTTGACCATTCCAGGGCGTCGGCGTGGAGCTCGCCCTTTTCGACGCCAAGGTCAAAATGCGCGGCATAGCCGTCGATCATGGCCAGGTAATCGTCCTGGCTGCACTTGTGAAATCCGAGCCACAGGCCGAAACGGTCGGAAAGGGACACTTTTTCCTCCACCGCTTCCGACGGATTGATCGCCGTCGAGCGCTCGTTTTCGATCATGTCGCGCGGCAAGAGGTGCCGCCGATTGGATGTCGCGTAAAAGATGACATTGTCCGGCCGGCCCTCGACACCGCCTTCCAGTGCAGCTTTCAGCGACTTGTAGGACGTATCGTCATGGTCGAAGGAAAGATCATCGCAGAACAGGATAAACCGGTAGTCGGTGTCCTTGATCGCCGCCATGAGGGCAGGGAGACTGTCAATGTCCTCACGGTGGATCTCGACAAGCTTTAGGGGCGCGCCATTATCGCCCGCTGCAGCATTGACCGAGGCGTGCACCGCTTTGACCAGCGAGGATTTGCCCATGCCGCGCGCGCCCCACAGGAGCACATTGTTGGCCTGGAAGCCTTCGGCAAAACGCTTGGTGTTGTCGAAAAGGATATCGCGGACAGTGTCGACGCCGCGGATCAGCGAGATATCGACGCGATTGACCCTGGTTACTGGATCGAAGGAGAGATGGTCCGGATTCCACACGAAACAGTCGGCGCTATCCAGGTCGACTGCCTGCGGCTCGGGCGGCGCCATTCGCTCCAGCACCTTAATCAAGCGGTCAAGTTTATCCGTCAGCAATTCCCGCGACATTCCCATCCAGCCTTTGCTTTACCTGCGCACCTGCAACTATCATGTTGACGATAAATCGAAAAGCCGCCCTCACGGTTTTGTACGGTTGCTTTTGCCAACGCAAACATTGTATTGCGCAGGCTCAGGTATAATCAAAATATGTCTTCTCTGGAGGTTTGTCTCAATGTTCGTAACTCCTGCATATGCACAGGCCGCCGGCGGCGCACCGGAAATGCTCATGAGCATTCTGCCATTCATCCTCATCTTCGTGATCATGTACTTTCTCATCATCCGTCCGCAGCGCACGGCGGCGAAGAAGCGCGAGGAACAGCTGAAGGCAATTCGCCGCGGCGACACGATCGTCACCGGCGGCGGTTTCATCGCCAAGGTCGTGAAGGTGTATGAGGATACGGGCGAACTCGATGTCGAGATCGGCGATGGCGTCAAGGCACGGGTGTTGCGCGGCATGGTCGCCGATGTACGGGTCAAGGGCGAACCGGTTGCCGATAACAAGAAATAAGGCATAGTTACGGGGCGGCCACGGAGCCGCCCTGTTGATTCTATGCCGAAGGTTATTGCCGAATGCTCTATTTCAGCCGCTGGAAGACCGTACTCATTTGGGCCGTTGTTCTGGCAGCCGTCATATTGGCTCTTCCCAATCTGTTCACGCAGGATCAACTGGTAAAGCTGCCGGACTGGCTGCCGAAGAAGCAGCTGGCCCTCGGGCTTGATCTCGAAGGCGGATCGCGCATCGGCCTGCAGGTCGACAAGGACCATCTCCCCGATACGGACGCGACGATGGCGGTGCTGAAGCGGCGCCTGAGCGAACTCGGCTATACAAATCCGAATGTCGAGGGTCAGCGCAACGGGCGCATCCTTGTCGAGGTGCCGGGCCTCTACGATTCGCAACTCCTCAAGGACATTTTGAGCCTGACAGGCGAACTCACCTTCCAGATGGTGGATTCGTCGATGCCGGCTCAGAAGGCAGTCGATGGCACACCGCCGGAAGGCGATGAGGTCGTCTATTCCTTCGACGATCCGCCGGTTCCATATCTGGTCAAGACCGAGCCGCTCGTCTCGAACAAGAATTTTGTCGACGCGCAGGCCGGTATCGACACAGCGTCACAGGAGCCGGTGGTGACGTTCCGGCTCGATAGCATCGGCGCCGATCGCTTCTCCAAGGCGACGAAAGCCAATGTCGGGCAGTCCTTTGCGATCGTCCTGGACAATCAGGTTCTGTCGGCGCCGGTGATCAGCGAGGCCATTCCCGGCAATACCGGGCAGATTACCGGTAACTTCGACCTCTCCGGCGCGAGCAATCTTGCGCTCGTCATGCGTGCGGGCGCCTTGCCGACCGATGTTACCGTGATCGAAGAGCGCACGATCGGTACCGACCTTGGCGCTGCAGCCGTATCATCCGGCAAGATTGCGGCCCTGATCGGCGCCGCGCTCGTCATCCTATTCATGCTGCTGACCTATGGCTTCCTCGGCGTCATCGCCAGCGTTGCGCTTGTCGTCAATGTCCTCCTGATCCTTGCAGTGCTGACCCTCTTCGGCGCGCCGCTGACCCTTGCCGGCGTCGCCGGTATCGTCCTGACGATCGGCATGGCGGTGGATTCGAACGTCCTCATCTATGAACGCATCCGTGAAGACCGGCGGGCGGGTTTTTCGGTCATCCAGGCCATCGACTCCGGGTTTTCCCGGGCGCTCGCGACAATTGTCGATGCCAACGTGACCACGCTGATTGCAGCGCTCGTCCTGTTCATTCTCGGCAGCGGCCCCGTGCACGGCTTCGCACTCACGGTGACGATCGGCATCGTAACGACGCTGTTCACGACATTCACGTTGACCAGGTGGCTCATATCGATCTGGGTGCAACGCTCGAAGCCAAAGGAAGTGCCTGGCGCACCGCTCAAGCTCGTGCCGAACAACACCAGAATTCCGTTCATGAAATTGCGCGGCCTGACCCTCGGTTTTTCGGCGCTGTCGAGCATTGCCGCCATCGTCCTCTTTGCCGTTGTCGGCATGAATTTCGGCATCGATTTCAAGGGCGGTACGCTGGTCGAAATCCAGTCGCGGCAAGGGCCGATCGACCTCGACGATGTTTATAGCCGGCTCGATGATCTGAACATCGGCGAGGTTAAAATCGAACCGTTCAAGTCGGACGACCGCGCCTTGATAACGGTTGGAAGCCAGGGCGAGGGCGAGAATGCCGAGCAGACCGTCGGCGTAAAGATCCGCGGCGAACTGCAGGACGACTACGATTTCCGCCGTGTCGATGTCATCGGCCCGTCCGTATCGAGTGGATTGTCGCAGGCGGGTGTGCTCGCCGTGGTCCTCTCGCTCGTCGCCATCCTTGCCTATGTCTGGTTCCGCTTCGAGTGGCATTTTGCGCTCGGCGCTATCCTTGCCACGATCCACGACGTCGTGCTCATCGTCGGCATGTTTGTTATCTTTCAGATGGAATTCAATCTCTGGAGCATTGCGGCGCTTCTTGCCATCGTCGGCTACTCGCTCAACGATACAGTGGTGATTTATGACCGTGTCCGCGAAAACCTCAGGCGCCATGGCAATACCATGTCGCTGTCGGCCGTTCTCGATGCATCGATAAATCAAACCTTGTCGCGTACTATCCTGACTTCGCTTGCGACCTTCCTCGCACTCCTGATGCTTTACATCTATGGCGGCGATGACGTGCGTTCCTTCGCGCTGACGATTGCCGTCGGCATCATTGTTGCGACCTATTCCTCGATCTTCGTGGCCGGTCCGCTATTGATGTTGTTCGGGCTCAAGGGCCGCGACGTTGTCGATGACACCACGAGGGTGGCGTCCGAGCAGAACGGAGTTTAGAGACTTGGCCAAGGGCATTGAAATCCGGGACGCCCATTTTCCGGGGCGCGCGCCGATCGATGCCTATGGCAATGGCGGATTTCGCTTTGCTGACATGTCACATCGTGGCTCGATCCTGTGTCTTCCATCAGGCATCCATGGCTGGGAGCCGAAAACGCCGCCGATCGTGACGGCTGCCGATCTGTCGCTCCTGATCGAGCAGGCGGATGATATCGAGATCCTTTTGGTAGGCACAGGCACGGAGTTGCGCCGGCTGCCGCAGGAACTGCGCGACGCCTTGCGCAAATACCGCATTTCCGCCGATCCCATGAGCACGGGCGCGGCAGTGCGCACCTATAATGTCTTGCTGGCCGAAGATCGGGCGGTGGCGGCTGCCTTGATCGCCGTCGATTAAGGCGGCATCTCAATGAACGCCAATGAAACCTACTGCATGCAGTTCCTGCGCGATGCGGACCCTGACCGCTATGTCTCGATCCTCTATGCCCCCGAGGACAAACGCGGCGCGCTGGCGGCGATTTATGCCTTCAATGCGGAGATCGCTCGCATTCGCGACCTGATCCATGATCCGTTGCCCGGCGAGGTACGGCTGCAATGGTGGCGCGATCTTATCAACGGCACCGAACATGGTGCGGCCTCGGCGAATCCGGTGGCCGCCGCGCTCCTCGAGACGATCAAGACCCACGACCTGCCGCGGCAGGCTTTCGACAATTATTGCGAAGCCCGGATTTTCGACCTTTATGACGACCCGATGCCCAGCCGCAATGATCTTGAGGGCTATTGCGGCGAGACCGCGTCGGCCTTGATCCAGTTGGCATCGTTGGTGCTCGATGAGGATGCCGCGCTGAAGCAGGCGGATACGGCGGGACATGCTGGCGTTGCGCAGGCGATTGCGGGCCTGCTGCGGCTCCTGCCCCTGCACCGGCGGCGCGGCCAGATTTATATCCCGGCCGACATACTGACAGCAGTCGGCTGCAGCCCGCAGAATCTCCTCGATGGTTCGGATGGAGAAGCGATCGCGCGCGCAGTCGCTGCCATGATTGCGCTTGCGACAGACCATCTGGCAAAGTTTGAAGCCGGCGCGAAGGAGCTGCGCGTCAGCCTGCGTCCTGCATATCTCCCGGCGCGGCTTACGCGCATCTATTTGAAAAAGCTGAAGGCAAAGGGCGCTGATGCTGCAAACGAAGTTGCGGATATCACGCCGCTGCGCCGGCAGTGGGCGATGCTGAAGGCTTCCGTCAGTTAACATGGAAGGCCGATCGAGGACGCTCAACCCCGGTCTTGCCGGATATCTCCCCTACAAGCGGGAAGTTGGGCGGTCGTCCTGAGGGGTGAGCCCCTTGAGGAACGCAACTCCGATTTAAAGTAGCTCGCTACTCCGCAGCCTCGGCAATCGCCGGCAATCCGAGCCAAGCGCGACAATCGGCGAGGGCGCGGGCGCTCATGGCGCGCTTCTTCGCATTGGATTTTTCCTTGCCGCGCAGGCGTTTGCCTTCAGATTTCGGTGTCTCGATGTGCGGGAAGAGCCCATAATTGACGTTCATCGGCTGGAAGGAGCGCTTCCCCGGCTCTTCATCGGTGACGATATGGCCGCCGGTAATGTGGCCGAGAAGCGCCCCGAATGCCGACGTTGCCGGCGGCGGCGTAACGGCTTGGCCCAGTCGTTCGGCGGCGGCGAACCGGCCGGCGAGGAGACCGATGGCGGCCGATTCCACATATCCCTCGCAGCCGGTTATCTGGCCGGCAAAGCGCAAGCCTGGCCGGCTTTTCAATTGCAGCGTCGGATCGAGGAGGGTGGGCGAATTCAGGTAGGTGTTGCGGTGCAGGCCGCCGAGGCGCGCGAACTCGGCGTTTTCGAGCCCGGGGATCATGCGGAATATTTCGGTCTGCGCCCCATATTTCAGCTTCGTCTGGAAGCCGACCATGTTGTAGAGCGTGCCAAGCGCATTATCCTGGCGCAGTTGCACGACTGCATAGGCCTTGACGGTGGGATTGTGCGCATTGGTGAGCCCCATGGGCTTCATCGGACCGTGGCGCAGCGTCTCCGGCCCGCGTTCCGCCATGATCTCGATGGGGAGGCAGCCGTCGAAATAGGGCGTGCCCTCCCACTGCTTGAATTCCGTCTTGTCGCCGGCGATCAGGGCCTGCACGAAGGCCTCGTATTGCTCCTTGGTCATCGGGCAGTTGATGTAATCCTTGCCGGTGCCGCCCGGTCCAACCTTGTCGTAGCGCGACTGGAACCAGCAGACGTTCATGTCGATCGAATCGAAATGCACGATCGGAGCAATCGCATCGAAAAAGGCGAGGGCGTCGGCGCTGGTCTCACGACCGATGGCCTCGGCAAGCGAAGGAGCCGTCAGCGGCCCGGTCGCTATGATGGCTTTGTCCCAGTCTGCTGGCGGCAGGCCGGTAATCTCCTCGCGCACGATCGTGATGAGCGGATGCGCTTCGAGGATTGCGGTGACCTTGTCGGAAAAACCGTCGCGGTCGACGGCAAGGGCGCTGCCGGCCGGCACCTGGTGGGCGTCGGCCGCGGCCATGATCAGCGAATTGGCAAGCCGCATTTCGGCGTGAAGCACGCCGACCGCATTGGTCTCGGCATCGTCGGAACGGAACGAATTGGAGCAGACCAACTCGGCCAGACCTTCGGTCTTATGCGCATCCGTGCCACGCACGGGGCGCATTTCATGCAGGATGACAGGCACCCCGGCTTGCGCCAGTTGCCATGAGGCTTCGGAACCGGCGAGACCGCCGCCAATGATGTGTACAGGTTTGATGGACATGGCTTTCCAATAAACGCTTTGACCGCCCGCATCAATGCGCAAAAGCCGCCGCACGGTGCAATGCGGCGGCTTTCGATCCAAGCGATCAGGTGCTGGCCTTGTCGAGTTCGGCAACGTCTTCGGCACTGAGGCTGAGCGAAGCCGCCTTGATCAGGCTGTCCAACTGTTCGAGCGACGTCGCGCTGGCAATCGGGGCGGTCACGCCTTCGCGCTGCATGATCCAGGCGAGGGCGATTTCCGCGGGCTTCGCCTTGTGCTTGGCGGCAATATCGTCAAGTGCGGCGAGAATGCGGAATCCACGCGGATTGAGATAATCCTTGATGCCGCCGCCGCGCGCGCTTTTGCCAAGGTCCGCTTCGCTGCGATACTTGCCGGAGAGAAATCCGCGCGCGAGGCTGAAATAGGTAATGACGCCGATATCTTCGGCCATGCAGAGATCCCGCAGCGGTCCGTCATAGCTCTTGCGGTCGTAGAGATTATACTCCGGTTGGAGCACATCGTAGCGCGGCAGGCCAGTTTCCCTGGAAACGTCGAGCGCTGCTCGCAGTTGCTGGGCATCGAGATTGGATGCGCCGATTGACTTGACCTTGCCCGCCTTCAGGAGTTCCGCGTGGGTGCCGAGGGTCTCCTCGTAGGGTGTTTCCGGATCCGGCCAGTGCGAAAGATAGAGATCGATCGCATCTACCTGCAGCCGGCGCAAGGAAGCCTCAGCCGCCCTGGCGATATAGGCAGCCGAAAGGTCCTTCTTGCCCTGTCCCATGTCGGAGCCGACTTTGGTGATAATGACAATTTTGTCGCGATTTTTGCGCGATTTCATCCATTCGCCGATGATGGTTTCGGATTCGCCGCCTTCATTGCCGGACACCCAGCGCGAATAGGCATCGGCCGTATCGACAGCGTTGAAGCCGGCATCGACGAAGCGATCAAGCAGGTCGAAGGATGTCTTCTTGTCTGCGGTCCAGCCAAAGACATTCCCGCCAAAGACGAGCGGGGCGATGGAAAGGCCGGTTCGGCCGAGACGGCGTTGTTGCATGATCATTCTCCGATTGGGTGAGGTGCGCCAGGGGTGATTTAGGGTGCGGCGCCGGCTGTTGCCAGGTGAGCATTCCGGGAGCAACCATATTATGCAAATCTGTTGGGCTTCGGTGAAAACAATTGTTAGTGTTGGCACATGCAAACAAAAGTTTCACAAAAACTCGTCTTCTGTTTTCTTTTTCTCATTCTTTGCAGTCCCGCATCCATCGCCACGGCGCTGAGCTTCAGCGTTTGCCACGGTTATGGCTGCTATTTTAAGACCAATGTGACGCTGACCGGCACCGACCGTTCTCGCATTGCCTCCATCATGGCGTCTGGCCGCAAATCGCCAGAGAGCGAGCGCGCGGCGGTTCGCCGGGCGGTTCAAGTATTCGAACAACGCAACACGCAGGTGATTGGCGTCGTCGATCGGCCGAAGATGGATTTTGGCAAGGGACGCGAGCGCGGCCAGATGGATTGCGTGGACGAATCCACGAATACCGATCATTTCCTGCGCTATCTGCAGGGTGCAGGCCTGTTGCAGTTCCACACCGTTGCCCGGCGGGATTCGCGCGGAAGCTTTTTCGACGGGCGCTATCCCCACTTCACCGCTGTTCTGAAAGACCGCAGCGGTACGCTTTGGGCAGTCGATTCCTGGTACGAGCCGGGAGGCGGCGCTCCAGACGTCATGACGCTCGCGGAATGGAAAAGCAGGGGATATGGCGGCGTCCGCTAGGGCTCAATGCGCTGGAGGGGCCTGAAATAACAACACCCACCGCGGGAGGAGGTGCGGTGGGTGTCGTTTGATAAAGGCCGATCAGGGAGGAGGAGTATCGGCCTTTGATCGCGGGGGCTTCGGGAGGAGGATAAGCCCCGGCGATATTCTTTATGCGATTAGCGAATTGCGGACTTCTTGGCGACGTACGGGATGTCCGAACGGGCAATGCCGAGATCGCTGAGTTCGCGGGACGACAGGCGGTTCAATTCGGAAACCGTGTCGCGATAACGACGCCAGTTGCTGTAGGAGCGGATAAGGTTCATTTCAATCACCACTTTGGTTGTTGTTTGCTTGATCACTCTTGATCGTTGAGTGGAAGATAGTGCACGGCTCCTGAAAGTTGCAGAGCCAAGTTTGCAGATCAGCTATGCAATTGCTGCATTGCAACATTAATCGATGTTAATTGTTGCGGCGCACAAATGTCGTGAATGTGGCGCTGCGGGCACGCAGGATCGCCATAGGAGGATGACCGCCACCTCGCTATACTAAAGACTCGTTGCAGCGATTCAGGAGCAGACCGTGGCGATATCCATTGGCGTGAAGAAACACATTGCGCGCTGGCAGCGGGACGGTCTGATCGATGAGACAACGGCCGAACGCTTGCGCAAAGACATGGACGGCAGGGGACACGGTCTCGGGCTTGGCGGCGTCCTTGCAGTTCTCGGCGCAGTTTTGCTGGGCGCGGCCATTGTCTCCCTCGTCGCAGCCAATTGGGAACTCATGCCGCGCCTTGTTCGGCTGGGTCTTATCATATCGGTGATCGGCGCCGGCTATGTCGGCGGCGCCTGGCGGGCAAGCCTGGGTGACAGGATATTCAGCGAGGCGCTTTACCTGATCGCCGCCATCACATTCGGTGCCGGTATCGGCCTGGTTGGCCAAATGTACCACCTCTCGGGAGATACCACCGATGCGGCGCTTCTTTGGGTGGCGGGCACGATGGTGGCAGCCCTCCTGCTGCGATCAAAGGTACTGACGTCCACCAGCGTCGCAATTACCGGGTTCTACCTCTTCGCTTCGCTCGAACCATCGACTCCAGACCACTGGAACTACATCTGGCTGGTGCCTGTGCTTGCAATCATCTGCGCGGGACTTGTCTGGTGGACCAAGGCGAAGCAGGCGCGACATTTCATTGCCATTCTCCTCATCGCTTATGTCTTCGTGGTCCGGTTCGATCTGGACGATCAGGCGATTCTCTGGATTGCGGCCGTTCTCGGCGCGGCACTCTTCCTCGCGGATGCACTGCGGAGCAGGGCGACCCAGCAGCTGACCGGCTGGAGCGAGGCCATCGGCGGATATGGCTTCATCATGCTGGTCATCGCCCTCATCTTCTTCCAGTTCGACGAATTCAGCGAAGGGGTTACCAATCAGGTTGTCATCGGCTTTGCGATTTTGGGATGCTCCGTCGCGGGCCTCGCCCTTTCGGGGCACCGGAACCTTGCCGTGCGCTGGGTTTCCTACACTGTCTTATCGCTTGAGGTGCTGTACCTGGCGTTCAAGACGATCGGTACATTGATAGGCACCGCGGGCTTCTTCCTGACTGCCGGCATCCTCGTCTTGTTGCTGGCGGCCTTCGTCGTCAGAATGGAGCGAAGACTTCAAAGAAAGAATCCGAAAAAGGAAGCAACGGCATGATCCTGAAGGTAAATCGCCTGATCCTGCTCGGCGCCGTTGTGGCAATTTTACAGTCCGGAGCCCTCTACGCCATGGTCGCACAGCGGGCGTCGATCCTGCGCAGCGGCACCAATATCACGCTCCTTACCGAGCCGGTCGATCCACATGATTTCCTGCGCGGCGACTATGTCACACTTGGTTACGGCATCGCGACAATCGAGGCCAACAAGGTGACTGGGACGCCGCCGACGTCAACCGGGTTCGCCGATATCTATGTAGCGTTGAAGCAGGCGGATGACAGTGCTTGGGGCATAAGCAGCGCCTCGTGGCAAAAGCGCGAGGATCTGGCGCCCGGTGAAATACAGCTGCGCGGCCGCACCTCCGGTTACGCCAATGCCGCGATCTATCACGATCTTCACATCCAATACGGGATCGAGCGCTATTATGTGCCGGAGGGCGAAGGGCGCGTGATCGAAGACCAGCAGCGGGAACGCAGGATTGAGGCTGTCATCGCGGTTTCGCCGTCGGGAGATGCGCAAATTCGCGCTCTGAAAAACAACGGAGAAGTTCTCTACGAGGAGCCGATCTACTGACGATGGCGACTGTGCGTCAAGCGCTATGGTGCGGATGGAGGGACTCGAACCCCCACGGTCTCCCGCCAGAACCTAAATCTGGTGCGTCTACCAATTTCGCCACATCCGCAGATGGAGGCGTTACCGCACCCCAAGCGCCGGTCTCTATAGCATCGTGATTTCTGCCGTCAAAGGAAAAAGGGGTTGTTCCAAAGAAGATTGGCGTGCGGGGGCCACGCGAGGCATGCCCGCTGACATGGGACTTGGGCGGGCCAATTTTAGCCAGCTACGCCTATTTGGCGGATGGGCGGCTCTTCGTAATCGAAAAAGCCCCCTTGGAGCGCTTCAAGACGTCCGACAAGCGTTCCGGGTTGAATTTTGGTTTTGGCGTCGCCTGCCGAATCGTATCGATGAGATGATCAGAAGCAGTTGGCATCCTGCGCACGAAATGCTGATTGGACGTTCCGCCCATGGTGGTGCTCCTTTTGATTGGTCCCTCAGTCATACAACGTCTAAGGGGTATCGTTGGTTGCACCAGCTCGCAGGTCAGGATCACATTCTTCTACCTTATGAAAAGGGGAATGTGCGAGCTCCGTCTAACGCTCCTTGACCGCCTTATGGCCGGTCGTTTCGGTTATGGCGATGCGGAAGTAAACCGGGTCAAGCGGTCGTTCCTGTTCGCGAATGACTGTCTTCACGTAGCCAGGCTCCCACCATTCGGCTTTCTTGTTCAGGAGATCATGGGCCATGTTGCGCTCATCGCCATGTTCCTTGGTGATCTCTTCGAACCTGCCTGTAACGACCACGCTCTTCCAGCTATTGGTCGCATCGATCTCGTCGAACTCAACGCAGACCTTGTTGTTCTCGCGCATCCACTCGATTTTCCGCCCAACAGTGGTGAAGGAATAGAGGTAGACGGAATTGTAGACGAAGCGAAGCGGGACGATGTAGGGCTGATCATCCTTGGCGCAGGCGAGCCGGCCGATGCTGGCCCGGGTCAGCAGTTCCTTGATTTCCTGCCGCGACATTTCGGTAATGATCATCTCTCGCTCCGCATGAATGATAAGTCAGCGCGCACCAGCATGATGCCCGCCGACCCTTAACGCAAGCCGGTAATCAAGCGGGACTAGAAGCCCCGCGCCGGAGCCTCCACAGCCGGTTTGCGCTTGCGCCCGAATGAACGCAGCGCCACGTAGAAGACTGGTGTCAGGAACAACCCGAAGAACGTAACGCCGAGCATGCCCGAGAACACGGCCGTCCCCAGCGACTGACGCATTTCCGCACCGGGCCCTGTTGCGATCATCAGAGGGACCACGCCGAAGATGAATGCAAATGCGGTCATCAGGATCGGGCGAAGGCGCAAACGGCTTGCCTCGATTGCCGCTTCGACAGGTGTCGCGCCGTCGTCCTGGTGTTGTCGCGCAAACTCGACGATCAGAATCGCGTTCTTCGCCGCCAGGCCGATCAACACCACAAGCCCGATCTGGGTCAGGATATTGTTGTCCATGCCACGCAGATGCACGCCGATTAGCGCTGCGAGCACGGCGAGCGGGACGATCAGGATGATCGCAAGGGGGAGGATCCAGCTTTCATACTGAGCGGAAAGCGCCAGGAAAACGAAAATGACCGACAGGGCGAAGATGTAGATCGCCGTATTGCCGGTGCTGCGCTCCTGGAATGCGAGTTCTGTCCAGTTGAATGTCGTTCCGACCGGCAGCGTCTGTGCCGCCAATTGTTCCATCTTGTCGAGTGCATCACCAGTCGAAATGCCCGGCGCCGGGTTGCCCTGCAATGGCACCGAAACATACATGTTGTAGCGCTGCACCAGCGAGGGTCCGGTTGTGTCCCTTATCTCGATCAAGGTTCCGAGCGGCACCAAAGCTCCCGTCGCCGAGCGCACCTTCAGCGCCAGAATGTCGGCCCGGTCCATGCGATATTGCTGGTCCGCCTGCGCCCGTACTTGATAAACGCGCCCGAATGCATTGAAATCGTTGACATAAGAGGTGCCGAGGTTGATCGACAGCGTCTCGAAAATGTTGGGGATCGGGACGTTCAACGCCCGCGCCTTGTCGCGGTCGATCTCGAGGAAATATTGCGGGCTCGACGCCGAGAAGGTCGTGAAAACCCCGGTAAGTCCCGGCGTCTTGTTGGCTTCACCCATCATCTGATAGGCAAGAGGCAGGATGCGGCGCATGTCCGGATTGTCGCGGTCGAGAATCTGCATCTTGAAGCCGCCGGAATTGCCGATGCCGCGGATCGATGGCGGCGGCACGGCGATGATGAAAGCCTCCTGGATGCTCTGCATCTTGGTGAAGAGCTGGCCGATGATTGCCTGCGCCGTCTCACCCTTTGGAAGTCGCTCCTCGAACGAATTGAACGGCGCGAACACCACGCCCGCATTCGACGCATTGGTAAAGGTGGCGCCGCTGAAGCCAGCGAACGCCACCGCATGGCTTACACCGGGAACGCTACGGACGATGTCCGAGGCACGCCTGATCACAGCATCGGTGCGCTCCAGCGACGCGCCATCGGGCAATTGGACGACGACGATGGCATAGCCCTGGTCCATTGTCGGAATGAACCCGCGCGGTACGATATTGGCCATGTACCATGTGCCGGCGAGGAGACCCACGAAGACGAGCAGCGAGGCCAGAAGGCCGACAGTCGAGCCGACAAGATGGCGAATGATCCACGAGTAGCCATGTGCCATTCGGTCGAAGCCGGTGTTGAAGCCGTTGGCAAGGAAGCGGCCGGCACGCGCGAGCGGGTTTCTCGATTGCGAATGCCCGTGCGGGCGCAGGACGATTGCCGCAAGGGCCGGGGAGAGCGTCAATGAATTCAGCGCCGAGATCGCCGTGGCGACGGCGATGGTGATGGCAAACTGCAGATAGAACTGGCCGGAAATGCCGGGAATGAAGGCAGTCGGCACGAACACGGCAATGAGCACAAGCGAGATGGCGACGACCGCCGTTCCGACCTCATCCATGGTGACGTGGGCCGCTTGCTTCGGCGTCATGCCGGACGAAAGGTTACGCTCGACGTTTTCGACGACGACGATCGCGTCATCGACGACGATGCCGATGGCGAGGACGAGGCCGAACAGTGTCAGCATGTTCAGCGAGAAGCCGAAAGCAAGGAGTATGGCGAGCGTTCCGATCAACGACACCGGAATGGCGACGATGGGAATAATGGCGGTCCGCCAGGACTGCAGGAACACGAGCACGACGAGAGCCACGAGAATGACGGCCTCGATGATGGTCTTGTAGACCTCGTTTATCGATTCAGAGATGAACTCGGTCGGGTTGTAGACGATGTTGTAGGTCAGTCCGTCCGGGAAATCCTTGGCGAGTTCCTTCATCGTCTCCTGAATGGTTTCGGAGGTTGCCAAAGCGTTGGTGCCGGGCCGGCTGAAAATGCCGAGTGCCACGGCGGGACTACCGTCGAGATAACTGTTGGTCACATAGTCCTTGGCGCCGAGCTCGATGCGCGCCACATCCTGCAATTGGACGAGGCGACCGGTATCCGAAGCCTTGACAATGACATAGCGGAATTGCCTCGCGTCGCTGAAACGCCCTTCCGTCGTGACTGTGTATTGGAATGCACTGTTGCCCGACGTCGGCGGCCCGCCGATCGAGCCGCCCGAAACCTGCACGTTCTGATCTCGCAGCGACTGGACGACGTCGCTTGCCGTCATGCCGTAGGCAGCAAGCTTCTGCGGGTCGAGCCAGATGCGCAGCGAATATTCGCGTTCGCCGAAGATGGTCAGATCGCCAACGCCGTCGAGCCGCAGGAGGACGTCGCGAATGCGGGTGCGTGCATAGTTGGACGCATAGAGTTGGTCATAACGGTTGTTCGGCGAAAGCACGTGGATGACCATCATCAGGTCGGGTGAACTCTTCGTCGTGGTCACGCCGAGACGCCGCACCTCCTCGGGCAGCCGCGGTTCGGCGATGGAAACGCGGTTCTGGACCAGCACCTGCGCCTGGTCGAGGTCGGTGCCGAGCTTGAAGGTAATCGTCAGCGCCATCG
The DNA here is from genome assembly GCF_009647635.1 of Phyllobacterium sp. SYP-B3895. NCBI lineage: Bacteria > Pseudomonadati > Pseudomonadota > Alphaproteobacteria > Hyphomicrobiales > Phyllobacteriaceae > Phyllobacterium > Phyllobacterium sp. SYP-B3895. The sequence continues at coordinate 968,103 of NZ_WJIG01000003.1, forward strand.
ACCCGTCTGCGGTCGAATAGGAGGACATGTAGAGCATGTTCTCGACGCCGTTGACTTCCTGCTCGATCGGCGTCGCCACCGTGTCGGCAATGGTTTGCGCATCCGCGCCGGGATAGGAGGTGCGCACCACGATCGTCGGCGGGGCGATTTCCGGATATTGGGCGACGGGAAGCTGCGTGTAGGCAATGCCGCCCACGATCAACAGCAAGATCGACAGGACGGATGCAAAGATCGGCCTGTCGACAAAGAAATGCGCGAATCTCATTGGCCGACCCCCGTCGCCTTGGCTTCGGGTGGCAGCGTAACGAGTTCTGGCTTGACCTTGACGCCCGGACGGATACGCATCAATCCATTGACGACGATGGTCTCGTCGCCGGTCAGACCCTCGCGAATGATGCGATAGCCATATTGCTTGGGCCCAAGCCGCACCGGCTTCGGCGTGACCGTGCCGTCTTCGCTTACTGTGTAGACGATGCGCTCGTTCTGGTCCGCGCCAACCGCATCATCCGGGACGAGGATGCCCTTGTAGGTGTTGGAGGCGGAGACTTCGACGCGCCCGAACAGGCCGGGCTGCAAGACAAAATCCGGATTGGCGAAGCGGGCTCGCACCCGCATCGTGCCTGTCTGGGCATCGAGCCGGTTTTCGGAGAAGTCGAGCTTGCCCTTGACCGGTGGTTCCTTCGAGTCCGTGAGCCGAACCGTGACATCCAGCCCGCCGCCGCCTTCCTGAAGGTCGCTGCCCCGCTCGCGCGCCGAACGGGCATAGGAAAGCAGATTGCGCTCATCGACGTCGAAATAGAAGTCGATCGGATCAAGCGAGACGATCGTCGTCAGGATCGTGTCATTGGCATTGACGAGGTTGCCAACGGAAATCAGCCTGCGATCGATGCGTCCGTCCTGCGGCGCAGTGATTTCGGTATACATCATGTCGAGCTTCGCCTGAGCGACCGCGGCTTCCGCGCCACGCACGCTCGCCTGGCCGGCGAGATAGGCGCGGCGCTGGTCGTCGAGCGTCGATACCGACAGGGTGCCGCTCCCGGTCAGCGATTCAGTGCGCTTGTACTGGGCTTCGGCGTAGGTAAGGGTGGTCTTTGCGACCTCGAGCGCCGCCTGTGCCTGATCGAGAGCAGTTTGGAACGGCCTCTGGTCGATCGTGAACAGCGGATCGCCCTTCTTGACGAGCGCACCGTCCTTGAAATGCACCGTATCGAGATAGCCCGACACACGCGAGCGCACAGCGACCTGATCGACGGCGTCGAACCGGCCGATGAACTCATCAGCGTCGATCACATCGCGAACAATGGGTTTTGCAACCGATACTGGTGGTGGAGGCGGGGCGGCAGCCTCCTGCGCCAAAGCTGAAGTTGCGGTCATAATAGCGGCTGCAAGGCCGAGCTTAACGGCGGAAATGAACGTTCGTGACAAGGGCAGGCCTCCAAGACAATCGGACACCGAACGGCCACGCGGGATGAATTCCAGGACAAATCAACCGGATGGAGCGGCTGACACTGCAAATCATCGGACGATCGGGTCTAGTTACGCAAAGTCAGAATTCAACGCTCAGGCGGAGCAATTCAACCAGATACGCTCGTGCGCCCAGCCGGGCGACGCGGATACAACCTGTCTCAAAACCCCACGAATCCAGACTTGCATAGTTCGAATTGGTTGTCACCTTGCAATCGCGAGTGGTATTTGAAGGTTAAACGCCTTGCAAAACGGGCATTTTTCTCGAAGCAGCAACCGGGCTGCGCCATTGATTTTTGCCCGCAAGGCAAGTAAAGGGAGCGACCAGTCGGTGAGGGTGCAATCTCTTTCGCAACTTTGTGCCACATTCTGTGCTAGAATTCGTGTCGCAAATCGAGAGTTGCACTGGAATTAGGCAATAAAATCAACGTGGATGGTGAGTAAATCTCTTCGTCCGCACCGGAAGCCGCAAGGGCAGGCAGTTTTCTCCCGCAATTTAGGCCAACGAGCCGGCAACGGCGGGACAAATGTTAAAAAAGTGAAGGTTTGGACATGCAGGTTACTGAAACGCTCAATCAAGGGCTGAAGCGCGAGATCAAGGTCGTCGTTCCGGCCAAGGATCTGGAAGCAAAGCTTTCCGAACGCCTCAAGGGCGCCAGCGCCAAGGCGCGCATCAATGGCTTCCGCCCTGGCAAAGTGCCGATGACCCATCTGCGCAAGATGTACGGCAAGTCGTTCATGGCCGAAGTCGTCAACGAGATTTTGAGCGATTCCTCGCGGTCCATTCTTGCCGACCGCAACGAAAAATCCGCTACTCAGCCGGAAGTCGTAATGACCGAGGACGAGAAGGAAGCGGAAAAGGTTTTGAGCGGCGAAGCCGATTTCGAATTCTCGCTGAACTACGAAGTTCTTCCTGCCATCGAGATCAAGGACGCGTCGAACATCACCGTAACCCGCGAAGTCGTCGATGTCAGCGATGAGGAAGTCGAAGAGCAGGTTAAGCGCGTTGCCAGCTCCGCCCAGACCTTCGAGACGAAGAAGGGCAAGGCCGAGAGCGGCGATCGCGTGACGATGGACTACCTCGGCAAAGTCGACGGCGTTCCGTTTGATGGCGGCGCCGACACCGACGCGACGCTCGTCCTCGGTTCCGGCCAGTTCATCCCCGGCTTCGAGGATCAGCTCATCGGCGTCAAGGCTGGCGACGAGAAACAGATCAACGTGACGTTCCCGGCTGAATATAGTGCTGCGCACCTTGCCGGCAAGGACGCAACCTTCGATGTCACGGTCAAGGAAGTCGCCAAGCCGGGCGAACTCGAAATCAACGACGAGACCGCAAAGAAGCTCGGCATCGAAAGCGCCGACCGCCTGCGCCAGGTCATCCGCGAACAGATCGAGAGCCAGTACGGCACGTTTACGCGCCAGAAGGTCAAGCGCCAGATTCTCGACGCGCTCGACGGCGAATACAAGTTCGAATCGCCGGAGCGCCTGATCGACGCCGAGTTCAACAACATCTGGGCACAGATCGGTCACGACCTCCAGGAAGCCGGCAAGACCTTCGAAGATGAAGACACGACGGAAGAAGAAGCGCGCGAAGAGTATCGCAAGCTTGCCGAACGCCGCGTCCGCCTCGGCCTCGTCCTTTCCGAAATCGGCAACAAGGCCGGCATCGAGGTAACGGAAGAAGAACTGCAGCGCGCCGTCTACGACCAGGTTCGCCGCTATCCGGGCCAGGAACAGCAGATTTACGAATTTTTCCGCAAGACGCCGGAAGCCGTAAACAATCTGCGCGCGCCGATCTTCGAGGAGAAGGTGGTCGACCATCTCCTTTCGAACATCAAGGTCACCGACAAGAAGGTGACGAAGGAAGAGCTGATGGCCGACGATGAGGCGGATGCCAAGTCGGAAGAGACCAAGAAGCCTGCAAAGAAGGCAGCGCCGAAGAAGGCCGCCAAGAAGAAGACTGACGACGAGGCATAAGCCTCACCATCGATCGGGAAAGGGCGGCGTCAGCCGCCCTTTTCATTTGCGGTGCCGAGAAGCGTATCGCCGCCATGCGCCAGGACCACCGCAGCCCGGATCAGGTCGGCATTGTCCTCGGCTTCCTTGCCTTCGGGAAGGAGCTTGCCATCCTCGAGGCCAATGCGTCCATCATAGCCGCGCGCAATTGCCAGGTTGAACATCGGCCAGACACTCGCTTCATCGCCGTGCAGCAGAATGGGAAGCTCGAATTTCGCCTGTTCCAGCACTGATATGATCCCTGTTGCCACTGCCATTGCCTCATCAAAATCCTGTTCATTGACTTCAATGAGCACTCTCGAGCACTTCTTGGCATCAGGAAGGGCGATGAAGCGCTCGGCGTCGCTTATCGACCATAGGCCGGCTTCGACGCCCATGCCCTTGTCCCAGACAAGCGCCATGATCTCGGCAGCATCCTCTTCGATCAGATTGACCGATACATAGTCGGGAAGTTCCTGCCATTGCGCGATCGGGGCCTGGCGCGCCTTGCCGCCGGGCGGGATGCGCCAATGTGTCGAAACGCCGATCGGTACCTCCGGAACGCTTTCACGTACGGCGCGGATCGCGGCGCTGATATCAGAGGCGACAAGGCTTTCGTTACCATCCAGATCCCGCGGATGTATGTGAAGTTCGCCGGCGCCTGCCGCCACGACAAGCGCGGCGTCGCGGGCAAGCTCGTCTGCCGTAAAGGGAACGGCAGCGTGAAAATCGCGGTTACGACCGCCGTTGAGGCAGGCTTGCAGCATGTGTCAGCTCCCATCTTGCCAAGGCGGCTGATCTTAGCAAACCTGCTAACAGCCATCTGTCAGCAATAACGGTTGGAGCGGCGCATGGTTGCGGCGGGCCGGCTGCCGCTGGCCCACCAGCGAGGATAATCAGGACTTCACAGGTATCCAGATCTCGAGCCCGCCATTTCCGGTTCTCGGATCGAATTCCGGCCCGTAGCGCTCGAAATTGGGAGCATCGGCGACCTCATGGCCGGACTCCGGAAGATAGTTGCCCCAGATAGTCATGAACGTGCTTCGGATCGTCGAGATATGATCCTGATGCGTGAAAACGAGGTACTTCTGGGCCGGAATACGGACACGGCTAAACGTGTCGGGAATTTCGGAGAAATCCCTGACCTCGACGCCGGCGATATAATCGAAGTTGTTCTCATCGTCGCTATTGCAGCAAACGCCATAGGCAATGTCGCCGACCTGACCGGCAATATACCCGATATGGGGTGCAAAGCGCTGCCATTGAGACGGTATCGCCTTGCTGCTCTCGCAAGTGTAGCGCGCGCCCAACCCGGCGACGAGAAGGGGCTTGCCTGCAACGACACGCGGTTCTTCCAGATTTACGACCAATGTTTCGTCCATTTTGATAGCCTCCACCAGTGGGATGTTTTCGACATGGCCTTGCGCACGAACCTGTTCCGGCGTCATGCCGAACTGATCGCGGAAGGCGCGGGTGAATGCTTCATGGGAATTGTAACCGGCCCCGAGAGCAACACAGAGAATATCGGGAGCACCTTCGCTGAGAAGCCGGGCGGCCGAGCTGAGCCGGCGGCCCCGGATGTAGCCGCTGACCGAACAGCCTGTCACGGCCGCAAAGGCACGTGACATGTAGAAACGCGACAGGCCCGCCGAAGCGGCGATGTCGTCCAGGGTTATACCCCCGGAAAAATGCCCTTCGATGTACCAGATCGCTTTTTCGACCGTGTTCATTCAAATCTCCATTCAAGCACGATACCTGAATAGGACTTTTCAGAATGGTTCATTTGATCGGGTTTGCGGTCGAACAGGATATTGTCTGGCAATTCTCAGAAAAGTTGCAATCCCTTGAGACTGGCATGGCTGTTCTTGCCCACAATAATGTGGTCGTGGACGACAATGCCCATCTGCGTGCCGATATTGGCGATGGTCCGTGTCATCTCGATGTCCGCCTTGGAAGGCGTCGGGTCTCCGGACGGATGGTTGTGCACGAGAATAATCGCGCTGGCGGAAAGGTGCAGAGCCCGTGCGATCACTTCCCGCGGGTAGACAGGTGTGTGGTCAACAGTGCCGACCTGTTGCACCTCATCGGCAATCAACGCGTTTTTCTTGTCGAGGAACAGGATGCGCAACTGCTCGCGGGGTGCGTGGGCCATCGCGGCGATGCAATATTCGATGACCTTGTTCCACGAAGTCAGCAACGTCTTCTCACGAATATCGCTGCGGATGACGCGATGCGAAAGCGCGGATACCAGCTTGAGGTCGAAAGTGACGGCAGGGCCGCAGCCCTTTACTTCGCGCAGCAGGTGCTCGGGCGCGCCCAGGACTTCCCCCAGCGAACCGAAACGGGCAATGAGCGCCTTGGCAAGCGGCTTGGTGTCGCCCTGCCGGACAGAGCGGTAGAGTAGCATCTCAAGCATTTCATAGTCGGCGAAACCATCGTGGCCGACCTTCTCGAAGCGCTCCTTCATGCGGTCGCGATGACCGACATAATGCGGCGTGTCATTGCCCGACTGCTTCGGCCGCGCGTTGTGCGAAGCAGAATAAGGCTCAACGACTGGTTGTTTAGGGGTGGATTTTGCGGAGGGTTCGTTGAGGAAGAAAGTCGGTTCCGGCTTTTCTTCGCTCATTGCCGATCCTATCCGAGGTTCAGTCCGGGCGCGAACAGGCCGGCCGGCGAGAGAGTGAATATCTCGCAGCCCGTGCTGGTGACGCCGACAGTGTGTTCGTATTGCGCGGTGAGCGAGCGGTCACGTGTCACCGCCGTCCAGCCATCTGCAAGCACCTTCACATGCGGCCGGCCGAGATTGATCATCGGTTCGATCGTGAAGATCATTCCCTCGCGCAGTTCGATACCCTCATTCGGCGTGCCGTAGTGAAGGATGTTGGGTGCGTCGTGGAAGAGCTGGCCAACACCGTGGCCACAGAAGTCGCGCACGACCGAGCAACGCTCGGCTTCGGCATAGCTCTGGATGGCAGCGCCAATGGCACCGGTGCGCACGCCCGGCCGAACGGCGGCAATGCCGCGCATCAGGCTTTCAAGCGTGACTTCCATCAGGCGTTCAGCGGCGCGCTTGATTTGCCCGACGGGATACATGCGGCTTGAATCGCCGTGCCAGCCATCGAGGATATAAGTGACGTCGACATTGACGATATCGCCTTCGCGCAGCGGCTTGTCATCGGGGATGCCATGGCAAACCACGTGGTTGATCGACGTGCAGCTCGATTTGGTGTAGCCGCGATAGTTGAGCGTCGCGGGCAGGGCGCCATGGTCGGCACCGAACTCGAACACGAACCGGTCGATCGTATTGGTCGTGACGCCTGGCGCCACGATCGATGCCAGCTCATCCAGGCAGCGTGCTGTCAGCTGGCAAGCCTTGCGCATTGCCTCGAACCCTTCCGGGCCGTGCAGCCGGATCTGGCCGGTATTCTTAAGAGGCGCGTTCTGTGCGTCGAGATAGGTGACCATAGTAAAGTCCGGTTGGCATCAATCGATAATTGGCATCGTGCTTATTGCAGCAATGCCCGTGGGCGTGATGTGGCATTTTACAGCGTATGCTTCAACCCCACGCTTCATTGCCCGATCAAAAGCCATAGCGTAGACCGGGTCAAGATCGCCGCAGATCCTCAGTCGTTCGCAATCCCCGCGCTGGACGACATAAAGCATTACGCCGCGAAAACCATTTTCAACCATGTTTCCGAGCTCGTCCAGATGTTTTGCGCCGCGCGCCGTTGGCGAATCGGGGAATTCGGCAAGGCCGGCTTTGCGGGAGAAATGGACGTTCTTGACTTCGACATAGGCCCGTTGACGACCGGGGCCGCGCAAAAGGATATCGATACGTGAGTTCGCGCCATATTTCTGCTCGCGCCTCAGCTCGGCATAGCCCGAGAGCGAGGGTATCATCCCGGCAAGGATGACTTCTTCCGCGATCCGGTTGGGCAGGCCGGTATTGATGCCGACCATCGTGCCGCCAACTTCGACCATCTGTAGCGTGTGCGGATATTTGCGTTTCGCGCCGTCGGAGAGCGAGAGCCAGACCGGAATGCCGGGATCGGTGAGGCCAAGCATCGACCCGGTATTGGGGACCGAACTCGTGATCGCAGCGCCGCCGTCGTCGAGAATGATATCGGCGAGAAAGCGCTTGTAGCGCTGGACCAGCCTGCCGGTAACGAGGGGTGAAGCGAAATTCATGATCTGGGTTTAGCCGAAGCGCAAAAAGACGGCAATCAGCGTGAACGGTCCCAGTGACAACCGATGCCGCATAAAAAAACCTGCCTATAAAGGCAGGTTAGTTTGCTCTGGGGTGGGAGAATCGGGTCCGAGTGGAGGTAAACCGAACCCTACTGCCGGCAAATGAGTCCCGGCAGTAAGCTGATGATAGGTCAGCCGCCGATATCGGTCTCATAACTTTGTCTAACAGCGCGTGATAAAGCTTGAAAATGCCGGGGTGTTCGAACCGCTGTCGCTGACCCATTCTATGTATGGGGACGAAACAAACAGGAGAGAACATGATGAACTTCAAGTTTTTCTTACCCGTCGCAGCCGTCGCCGCGCTCACTTTGGCCGCATGCGACAACAAGCCGAAAGAGGGTGAAACCAGCGCGCCTGCCACGACATCCGAGCCGACCACACCGGCTCCGGCGCCAGCGACACCTGCACCCGAGCCAGCAAAGCCTGCGCCCTCCAACTGAGTCGTGTAAGCGCCAAATCGTGCGGCCAGCTCGCGGAGGGCTGGCCGTCTGCAAAGGATACACGCCACAAAAGCAAACGAGCTTTGCGCTTCAAGGTTCTGAATTTCCAGGAAGAAAACCTGGTACGCCCAAGGGGAATCGAACCCCTGTTTCCGCCGTGAAAGGGCGGCGTCCTAGACCGCTAGACGATGGGCGCCCCGCAGGTAAGCGGCTTATAGTGAAACAGTTTTTGCGCCGCAACCCCATTGAGCATTCTTTTTTCAAAAAAATGAAGATTGTTCAACTTGCGCGTTAGCCGACACAGGACAGCGTGTAAGGACGAGGCGGTTTTCGCGGTGCGGCTAGCCACGGCCACGCGAGCAGCGCCAGTTCCAGTCGCGGGTCGGTCCGATATCCACATGGACCGATTCGGTGTGACAATAAGTTCCAACGCCGCCACGGCCCGGCATGGAGCGAGCAAAATTGGCCAGTACCCACTTGGAAACGCCCGGCACCTGAATATCAGCGGCGGCGCATGACATGTGGAGCGAGGCCTTGGCGCCATTCACCAGGCGGTTGTAGGGCGGGCTGCGATAGCCGGAGGTGACGATTACCGCCTTGCCGAAGCGGCGCTCGATCGACTTGAGGAAGCCGACGAGCTGCGGCTTGAGACATGCGACCTGCACATTCTCGCGCTGCACCTTCAAGCCGTTCGGGGCGAGACGCGCGAGGCCCGCAGCCGAGGCGAGAATCACCTGTGCCGGCGCGGCCTCGACGTCATCGTCTTCGTAAAGGCTGTCGCGCTGCATGATCTGAATGCCGGCATTCGGGCGAACGCCGGGCAAGGACGACAGGTGTTCGGTCTTGCCTTCGAATGATTCGGCCGAGGGAAGCGCGGCCGATGCCGTCTGGACCGGAGGCTCGGCCGAGCGAAGCTGCGGTTGGGATCTTGGCTGGATGATGGCAACCTGGCGGCTCGCCGCTGGCCTGTTCTGGCTGTTGCCGAAAAGGCGAAGGAGAAGACCACTGTCCTTGTTCGGGGCGGTGGCAGCCGCCGCCTTGGTCTCGGCGGGCTTGACGTCAGCCTTGGCTGCAGCCTCGTCGGGCTTCGCCGTCTCGGCGCTGGCCGGTTCTTCCGCGGCCTCGGCAGGCTTCGGCGCAGCCTTTTGCGGCGCTGGTGCGCCTTCACCGCGCATGCTGTTGCTGAAGAGCGAAGTCTTGGCCGGAGCTGCCGCTGCTGCGGCGCTGGCGACATCTACGGTGCCTTCCGGCTTTGCCGGCGCGATCGAACCGAAGAGCGAGGTTTTCTGCTGCGGAGCCGCTTCGGCCGGTGCGGCGGCCGCTGCCTGCTGTTCTGTCGACGCGACTGCCGCAGCGGCCTTGGCGTCGGCTGGCTTGGTTGCATCCTTCACGGCTTGCAGGGCATTGGCTTCGGTGCTGCCGGCAAGCGCAAGCGCTTCGGGCGATACTGTCGCCGTGCCGGTGGAGGGCATACCGTGTTCTGAGGTGGACTTGGCTTCGGCAGTCTGTGTCGATTCGGCAGCGCTGGTCAGTGCGGAGGTCACGCTGGGACTGGTGCCAGTGGTGCAGGAGGTTGCTGCGAATGCAGAGAGCGCAACGACGCATGCGACGGTACTCGCCCGCAAGGCAGAAACTGAGGCTGGCAGTATTTTCAACGATTCCCCCGTCTCGTCTTTCGCGATTTCCGTGGATCGTGGAGACCGCTTTTATAAGAGCAGAAAGCTCGCGAAGTTTTGTCTAAGTGCAAAAACACCGGCGTAGAGTCGCCAGAGTTAAAGACTTTTAGGTATCTGCACAAGTCGTCCAGTATAGATAGAATGAGGCGAAAACGTGATTGGCCGCTTTTTTGCCATTGTCTTCACCTGTGCTTTGGCGGCTCCCGCCGGTTCGAATCAACTCTTTCCTACACCCTGACGCGAACATAGGTTCCTGGTGCTTCGGCCAGAATTTCAACGTTTTGTTCGCCGGGTTTGCGTGCGGAAACGCGCTCTGGAGCCTGTGATTCGACCCATTTTTCCCAATGGTTCCACCAGGAACCCGGGTGCTCCCGGGTTTTGGCGATCCAGTCATCAAAATTGCCCACGGGCGCGCCGCCGGTCCAATATTGATATTTGTTCCTGGCCGGCGGATTGACGACGCCGGCAATATGGCCCGAACCCGCGAGGACATAGGTGACATCCCCACCAAAAAACTTGCACCCGGTAAAGACCGAGAGAGCTGGAGCGATGTGGTCTTCCTTGGCCGCAAGGTTGTAGATCGGAATCTTGACATCGGCGAGGGAGAGATTTTCGCCGGCGAGTTGCATCATGCCGCGCACCAAATTGTTGTCGAGATAGCAATTGCGCAGATAGTAGGAATGGTTGGCTGCGCTCATCCGCGTCGCGTCGGCGTTCCAATAGAGAAGGTCAAAGGGTAGGGGATCGCGGCCGCGCATGTAGTTGTTGACGACATAGGGCCAGATAAGGTCGCCGGAGCGCAGCATGTTGAAGGCCGTCGCCATGCGCGTGCCTTCAAGGTAGCCCTCGGCAGACATCGCCTTTTCCAATGCACTGATCTGGTCTTCATCGACGAAAACCTTCAGATCGCCGGCATGGGTGAAATCCACCTGTGTGGTGAAGAGCGTCGCGCTCTTGATGCGGTCCTCGCCCTCTCTGGCAAAAAGCGCAAGCGCCGCACTCAGCAGCGTACCGCCGACGCAATAGCCGATGGCATTGACACCTTTTTCGCCCGTGGCTTTTTCGATGGTGTCGAGGCCAAAGCGCAGCCCTTCATTGATATAGGCCGTCCAGTCCTTGTGAGCATGGCGCTCGTCTGGATTGACCCAGGAGATGACGAAGACCGTGTGTCCCCGATCAACTGCCCATTTGATGAATGATTTTTCCGGGTTGAGATCGAGAATGTAAAATTTGTTGATCCAGGGCGGGCAGATGAGAAGCGGGCGCTTGAGCACCCTTTCCGTCGTCGGCTCATACTGGATGATCTCGGCGACTTCGCTGCGCGCGATGACCTTGCCCGGCGTGGTGGCTACATTCTCGCCAAGCGAGAATTTCGTGGTGTCGGATTGGCGGAGCCTGAGGTCACCGCCGCCGGCGGCGATATCTTCTGCGAGCATCTTCATGCCGCGGACAAGGTTTTCCGCGTTGCTGGCGACTGTTTCCTTATAGAGCTCGGGATTGGTCATAAGAAAATTGCTCGGCGAGGCCGCGGTCGTGATCTGCTTGACGTAGAAGGAGGCCTTATGCCGCGTATGCTCATCGAGCCCTTCGGTGTTTTCGACGAGTTCGGCCGCCCAGCGGGCCGTGACGAGATAGGCCTGCTTGAGAAAATCGAAAAAGGCGTACTTGCCCCAATCCTCGTCGGCAAAGCGTTTGTCGCCTTTGTCGGGCGTGACGACGTCGTCGACGTCTTCGCCGCTCATGCGGCGAATGGAGTTCGACCAGATGGCCATGTAGCTGGTGAAAAGCCTGGTCTGGGCCTCTAGCGCACGCGCCGGTTCGGCGAGCCAATATTCGGAAACCTTGGAGAGGGTTTTGACGACATCGGTCACGGGGTCGGCAAGCGTATCGCGCTTCAGGCCCTTTTCTCGCGGCTCAACCCAGGCGGATGCGGCCTTGCCGGCCTGCTCGATCATGTGGGCGACATTGCGGGCAAACGCCTCTGGATCCTTGATGACATAATTATCAAGGTTCGGCACTTTGCCTGTCTTGTCCCCTTGATTGTCCATGCAGGCACTTCCTCCCATGTCGCACAATATTGACATCATATCATAAATTGGTGCTATCCCTCTAACGTGCAATTGTTATCGTCATTATGAATTCGTTTTTCGCAATCGGGACATAAAATGAACTTGCCGGTCAAAAACCTCATGCGCCTGTCATTCGGCGCCGTTCTGATTTCGGGGCTCGGCGCCTGCGCAAACAACTCGGCGCAGCCGGTCATGGCCAATTCGCCGCTGACCGGACCCGTCAATACCGGCACCTATCCGCATTTTACGCCGGACCCCAAAGGCGAGACGACGCAATTTACCCCGGAAGAGAAGCAGGCGCTGATCGACAGGACGACGGCGGCAAAGACAGCCGCGCAATCCGGTCCCTCGGCCGATCCGGCGGCGGCTGCCAAGAAGCAGGCGGATTTGCAGAAGCTGATAAAGCAGCAGCAGGACGATTTGACGGCAATCGAAGGCAAGAAGACAACGCCCTAGTTTTGGCCGCATCTTTCCCACAATGAGGTGGGAGGCTGTCGGCGATCGCCGGCGCGAATGCCCGCAATGATTGCTCGACCGCTGTAGCGTTTCGTTGTATAGCGCGACGCGCATAATTAACCCTTTTAACCGGACCCAGCCTATGGAAGAATTTCATAAAGTTCGCCGCCTCCCGCCTTACGTTTTCGAACAGGTGAATCGCCTGAAGGCGAGCGCGCGAGCGGCGGGTGCGGATATTGTCGATCTCGGCATGGGCAACCCCGACCTGCCGACGCCCCAGGGCATTGTCGACAAGCTATGCGAGGCCGTGCAGGACCCGCGCACGCATCGCTATTCGGCATCGAAAGGCATCCCCGGTTTGCGCCGCGCCCAGGCTGCCTATTATGAGCGGCGCTTCGGCGTGAAGCTCAATCCTGACACGCAGGTCGTTGCGACCCTTGGCTCGAAAGAAGGCTTCGCCAACATGGCGCAGGCGATTACCGCTCCGGGCGACGTCGTGCTTTGCCCCGATCCGACCTATCCTATCCATGCTTTCGGCTTCATCATGTCGGGCGGCGTCATCCGCTCCATTCCGGCAAAGCCCGACGATCAGTTCATTCCGGCGTTGGAGCGCGGCATTCGCCACTCCATTCCAAAGCCGCTCGCACTTATTCTGAACTACCCGTCCAATCCGACCGCCCATGTGGCGTCGCTCGATTTCTACAAGGATGTCGTCGCCTTCGCCCGCAAGAACGAGATCATCATTCTATCGGATCTCGCCTATTCGGAGATCTATTTCGACGGCGCGCCGCCTCCCTCGGTTTTGCAGGTGCCGGGCGCGATCGATGTCGCGGTCGAGTTCACCTCGATGTCGAAGACCTTCTCGATGCCCGGATGGCGCATGGGCTTTGCCGTCGGCAATGAGCGGCTGATCGCGGCGCTGACTCGGGTCAAATCATACCTCGATTACGGCGCGTTCACGCCTATCCAGGTTGCGGCGGCCGCTGCACTCAACGGTGACGGCTCCGACATTGCGGAAGTGCGCGGCATCTACAAGCGCCGGCGTGACGTTCTCGTCGACAGCTTCGGCAGGGCAGGCTGGGATGTACCTCCGCCTGCGGCGACCATGTTCGCCTGGGCGCCGATCCCGGAAAAATTCCGCAGCCTCGGCTCGCTCGAGTTTTCCAAGCTGCTGATCGAACACGCTGACGTTGCGGTCGCCCCCGGCATCGGTTTCGGCGAGCATGGCGACGACTACATTCGCATCGCTCTGGTCGAGAACGAGCACCGGATACGTCAGGCCGCACGCAGTCTGAAGCGGTTTCTTGCCACGGCCGACGAAAAACTGCACAACGTCATCCCGTTGAACGTTCGTCGTTGATCTGGCGGCGTTCGCAGTAAAATCGACGGCGCCATCCGGCGCCGTTTCAGCAAAATTTCAGGGAATTGCATGATGAGTGAAGCGCTGCGCGTGGGTATCGCCGGACTGGGTACGGTTGGTGCCTCCGTTCTGAAAATATTGCGTGACCGGGGCGAAATGCTCACTCGCCAGTGCGGCAAGGAAATCGTGGTTACTGCCGTTTCGGCGCGTGACCGCAAGCGCGACCGTGGCGTCGACTTTTCCTCGGCGAGTTGGTTCGAAGACCCGGTGGCGCTCGCCAAATCAAACGACATCGACGTTTTCATCGAATTGATCGGAGGTGACGAAGGACCGGCGCGTGCTGCCGTGGAGGCTGCGCTGAAATCCGGCCGGCACGTCATCACCGCCAATAAGGCGCTGCTTGCCAAGCATGGCGTCGCCTTGGCAAAGATCGCGGAAGAGAAGGGCGTTCTCCTCAACTTCGAGGCGGCGGTCGCCGGGGGCATCCCTGTCATCAAGGCACTGCGCGAGTCGCTCACCGGCAATACTGTTTCGCGCGTCTATGGCATCATGAACGGCACCTGCAACTATATCCTCACGCGCATGTGGGAAGAGGGTATCTCGTTCGATGCCTGTCTCGCCGATGCGCAGCGTCTCGGCTATGCGGAAGCGGACCCGACCTTCGACATCGAGGGCAATGATACGGCACACAAGCTCGCAATCCTGACGAGCCTTGCATTCGGCACCCAGATTTCCGCAGACGACATCTATCTCGAGGGTATCAGCAACATCTCGCTCGCCGATATCAAGGCGGCCGACGAACTCGGCTATCGCATCAAGTTGCTGGGCGTGGCCCTGAAAACCGACAGCGGCATCGAGCAGCGCGTCCATCCGACGATGGTGCCGGTCGAATCGGTTATTGCGCAGGTCCACGGCGTCACCAATGCGGTCGCGATTGAAACCGATCTTCTCGGAGAACTGCTGTTGTCAGGACCTGGCGCCGGCGGCGCACCGACGGCCTCGGCCGTTATCGGCGACCTTGCCGATATTGCCAAAAGCCGGCCGGGTTTCCAGCACGGTCCTGTGTTCGGTACACCGGCGAAGGCGCTGGCGCCTTACAAGCGGGCGCGGATGCGCTCGCACGAAGGCGGCTACTTCATCCGCCTTACGGTGCACGACCGCGCCGGCGTGTTTGCCGCTATCGCCAAGCGCATGGCCGACAACGACATCTCGCTCGAATCCATCGTCCAGCGCCAGAGCGCCGACAACCAGCCGGAAGCGACCAAGACGGTTATTCTGGTGACGCACGAGACCACCGAAGCTGCGGTGAAGAAAGCGCTCGAGGGGATCGTCAAGGATGGCCACGCGACCGACAAACCGCAGATGATCCGCATCGAACGGGCGGGTTGAGACCGCCTCGCGCGGCCGCAACCATTGGAAGAAACTGCGCCTAGGGCGTTTAATCGATTAGCTTTTTTGCGAGCCCTTGCCGCATCGATGCGACTTTGACAAAAGGTTTGCATACCGATGCTAAGGAGAGCCGTGGCGATCCCAAAATACGGCGTCGCCACACCAACGCAGGAAAAACTATGCTGAAAACCTCCGAACAAAATGGTCTCGATCGCATCCTTACCCTCGAATTGGTGCGCGTTACCGAGCGCGCAGCCGTTGCTGCTGCACGCCTGCGCGGCCGGGGTGACGAGATGGCAGCCGATCAGGCCGCTGTCGATGCGATGCGTCAGGAGCTCAACCGGCTCCCGATTGCCGGAACCGTGGTGATCGGCGAGGGCGAGCGCGATGAGGCGCCTATGCTCTACATCGGCGAAGAAGTCGGCACGCGGAACGGTCCCGCCGTCGATATCGCCCTCGACCCGCTTGAAGGGACGACGATCTGCGCCAAGAACCTGCCCAACTCCCTCGCGGTCATCGCGATAGCCGAGAAGGGCAATCTTCTCTATGCGCCCGACGTCTACATGGAAAAGATCGCCGTTGGTCCGGGTTATCCGGCCGGAATCATTAATCTCGACGCGCCTGCCATCGAGAATATCACCGCCGTTGCCAAGGCGAAGGGCGTGCCGCTCAACGAAATCACCGCCTGCATCATGGACCGCCCGCGGCATGCGCGCCTGATCGAGGAAGTGCGTGCGACTGGCGCTGCCATTCGCCTGATCGGTGATGGCGACGTTGCCGGCGTCATCCATACGACCGATCCGGACGAGACCGGAATCGACATCTATCTCGGCATTGGCGGTGCTCCCGAGGGCGTACTTGCCGCGGCGGCGCTGCGGTGCATCGGCGGCCAGATGCAGGGGCGTTTGCAGCTCAACAGCGACGACAAGATCGCTCGGGCCGCCAAGATGGGCATCTCCGATCCAAAGAAGGTCTATACGATGGAAGAAATGGCGAAGGGCGACGTGCTCTTTGCCGCCACGGGCGTGACCGACGGCAACATGCTCAGCGGCGTCAAGTTTGCCCGCGATTACATCCAGACCCATACGGTCGTCATGCGTTCACATTCGCAGACGGTGCGCGAGATCAAGGCCAAGCATCAGGACATGGCCAAGTTTCAGTAATGACGCGCCTTCACAACAAGCTGCCGGTCTCTTTCGGGACGGGCAGCTTTTTTACGATAATTACTGCTGATTTCACTCTACCCTATTGGGATCACGTGTTTTTTGGTATTTTGTCATATGAGTACCTCTTCGCGACGGGTCAGGCATGAATATCCATTACGGAATTGTCTGCAATATATTGTCGATACTTTTGGTTTTAGTGCCGTTTTCTCCGCTTCACGCGCAGGAAACGGACCTGGATCTCATTCAAGGTTACCATTCGCGCGATATCCTCGTCGGTCTGCCTGATACCTCCGGCCCCTTCACCGTCATCAGCCGCAATGCCGATCCGCAGACTTTCAGCGCGACTGTCGAATATGGCGGCGTGGATGCGCGGGCGATCGTCTCGGTCAACGGGGTCCGTGCCAGCAATGTTGCCGGCATGTACCCGGTCAAGGACGGCCCGGATGATCCCGTGGTGCGCAGCTTGCTCGACCAGGCATTCCAATACCATTCGAGCCAGCCCAACCAGGTGGCGCAGCGGACCAATATAGGCTACGGCAACCGCGCCATGGCCTGTGTCAGCTCTGATGATCCCCAGAAGAAGGACGATTTTCTCGTCTGCGCCACCGGCGTGCTCGGGCGCTACATGCTTATTCAGCCCGTAATGAACTATCGCCTCAGTTCCAAGGAGGTCGTCGACCGGCAACTTGCCGATTTTGCCTCCGCCATGGCCTCAGCCATCAGCGAACTTGCGCTGCCTCCTGCCAGCAACTGACACCCGTTGTCGTGATTGGCGTTGGATAGGCCTTTCGAAGCATTGCTTTCGCAGTCGCCGGGTGATTGAACGATGCAATGACATCGGCACGGCTCTTCCTCGGCGTTGAAAAATCGGCAACCGGCCTGAAATGGGTGGACCGACTCGCCCAGCGCGAGGCGAACATTGCGCTCGCTATGGCGCAGAACCATGGTTTTCCGGATATCGTGACCCGCGTGTTGGCCGGCCGGGGTGTGGGGCTCGACGAGGCGGTTCCCTTCATGGACCCGACGCTGAAAAGCCTCATGCCGGATCCCACATCGCTGACAGATATGGAAATTGCCGCGGCACGCATCGCGCGGGCAATTGCGGGCCGCGAAAAGGTCGCCATCTTCGGCGACTACGACGTTGACGGGGCGGCCTCCTCGGCGATCCTGTCCAGGTTCCTCAGCCATTATGGCATCGCCAACCGCATCTATATCCCTGACCGGATTTTCGAAGGCTACGGTCCCAATCCTGCGGCGATGCAGGAACTCGCGCAGCAGGCGAGCCTGATCGTAACGGTCGACTGCGGAACCAACAGCGCGGCCGCCATCGAGGCTGCGAAGGCTGCGGGCGCCGATGTCGTTGTGCTCGACCATCATCAGCTTGGCGGCGCGTTGCCGGCTGCCGCGCTTGCCGTGGTCAACCCCAATCGCGAGGACGATCTTTCGGGGCAGGGCCACCTTTGTGCTGCAGGCGTCGTGTTCCTGACGCTCGTGCAGACGTTGCGCGCGATGCGCGAACAGGGTGTCGGCGCGAGCGCGCCCCCGTTCGACCTCCTCTCATTGCTCGACCTTGCCGCGCTTGCGACCGTTTGCGATGTCGTGCCGCTGCGGGGACTCAATCGTGCCTTCGTCGTCAAGGGCATGCTTGTCGCGCGGGCGCAGCAAAATGTCGGCCTTGCGGCCCTCGCGCGTGTTGCGCGGATCGGTGAACCGCTCAATGCCTTTCATTTCGCTTATCTGATCGGCCCCCGCATCAATGCCGGCGGGCGTATAGGTGATGCCGGCCTCGGCGCGCGTCTCTTGACGCTGGACGATCCAAACGAAGCGCTACGCATTGCCGAGGAACTCAACCGCCTCAACCAAGAACGCCAGGCGATGGAAACCGCCATGCTGGAACAGGCTGAAGCGGAGGCAATGACCGAACTTTCAGCGGCCGCTGGCCCCGCCATCGTCGTTACCGCGAATGACGACTGGCATCCGGGGATCGTCGGGCTGATCGCGGCTCGGCTAAAAGAAAAAACCCGGCGTCCGGCTTTTGCCATCGCGTTCAATGCCAATGGGACCGGCGCGGGCTCCGGGCGCTCTATCAACGGGTTCGATCTCGGAAGGCTGGTACGCGGCGCGGTCGAACAAGGCTTTCTCGTCAAGGGCGGCGGGCACGCCATGGCAGCCGGCATAACGGTGGAACGCGGCAAGCTCGGCGCCTTGCGGGCCTTTTTTGAAGAGAATGCAGCGGCCATGGTCGGGGAATTGCGCGGCAATGAATCGCTGGAAATCGACGGAGCGCTCAGCGCCGCCGGCGCCACCGTGGCCTTGCACGACCTGATGGAGAGGGCTGGTCCCTACGGTTCGGGGCATCCACAACCGGTGCTTGTGCTGCCGCATCACCGCCTGACCGATGCGCGGGAAGTGGGAAGCGGCCATGTGCGCGTAACACTCGTCAGTGCCGATGGCTCGCGGATCAATGCCATGGCGTTTCGCGCTGTCGGAGGCCCGCTCGGCGATTTCCTGTTCAAAAATCTCGGCCAAACCATCCACGTTGCGGGCAATCTCTCCCTCAACCACTGGAATGGTTCGACAACCACGCAGTTTCGCATTCTCGATGCGGCGCGTGCTGCCTGACCGGAGCTTCTCTTCTTCGCAATTTCCAAAATTACTGTTTTAATTCCGGAGCAAATGTTCTATTTTTGTTCTCAATGTGAGAGCCCGGAACATGCGCAAGCCGACCCATCCTGAAAAGCTTTATCTGGATTTCGACAGTTTCTTTGCGAGCGCCGAGCAGCAACTCAACCCGGCGTTGCAGGGAAGGCCAATAGCTGTCGTTCCGCTCGATTCTCCCTATACCAGCGTGATCGCCGCAAGCCGCGAAGCCAAGCCATTCGGCATCAAGACGGGCACTTCAGTACGTGAGGCGCGGGAGAAATGCCCGGACATCGTGTTCATCGAGGCGCGGCCTGATGTCTACGTCCGCCTGCACAACCGCATTCTTGAAATCATCGAGCGGTGCGTTCCGATCGCCGCGGTGCGCTCGATCGACGAACTGGCCTGCACGCTGCTCGAATCCGAAGCGCGGCAGGCAGCGGAGCTCTCGTCGCGCATCAAGCGATCGTTGCGCGACGAGTTTGGTCCGGTGCTCACCTGTTCGATCGGCATCTCGTTCAATGAACTGCTCGCCAAGATTGCGGCGGAGATGGAGAAGCCGGATGGCTTCGTGGTTCTCGACCATGCGGATCTGCCGGGGAAATTGCTTGGTCTCGCCTTGCGCGACCTGCCGGGTATCTCGAAGGGCATGGAGACGCGTCTCACAGAGGCAGGCGTCACCGATATTGCCGGCCTTTGGGCACTTGCGCCCAAGCATGCGCGGGCGATCTGGAACAGCGTCGAAGGCGAACGCTTCGTTGCCGCCTTGCACGGCTACTCCGTCGAAAGGCCGGAAACGATCAAGCGCATGTTCGGCCATGGGCGCAATTTGCCTCCGGACTGGCGGGCGCCGCAAAAGGTGCTGCAATGTGCGCGTCTTTTGACAATGAGCGCGGCACGAAGGCTGCGCCGTTCACATCATCGCGCCGGGGCGCTGACCTACACCGTGGGTACGCGCCGCGAAAACCGCACAAGCATGGACAAGCGATTCGGGCCGGCGCGCGACGATCATACTTTTCTCAATGCACTCAATGAATTGCATGAGAAATTTGTGATGGCAGGCGAGATGAAAAACATCAGTTCGGTTACCGTCGTCCTGCATGAGCTCTCCGAGGAGCAGGAAGCCAGTCGCGACCTGTTCGATACCCGTGACAGCCGTAAAGCGCAGAGTCAGTGGGAGCGGGTGTCGGATGTTCTCGACACGATCAGGGTAAGACACGGATCAAGGGCGCTGAACCTTGGTCCAGCGAATGGGCCCGGAAACTACATAGGATCGAAGATCGCATTTGGCCGAATACCTGCAGCCGAGGATTTTTGAGGGACGCTTCGTTACGTCTGCGGTGGTTGCGAGATCGAGTGGCGGATCTGCTCCTGGAGGCGCAGAAGCGGGCCGGGGCTCATAGCTGCGGGCGGGCTATAGGGGTTGGAGAAGGCATAAATTAGAAACAGAATAATGCCGGTATAGGCGCCGAACATGGAGATGAGAACGATATTTCGTCGCTGCGGCGGATAGGAATAATAGGCGAGCGCGATGAACACGACGCCAGAGAGAGCCGCGAACCAGAAGATGCCGCTCATTGAGTCGGCGACATTGCTTTCCCGCTTGGTCCGGCTTTCGGCAACTGTGTAGAGACGCTCAAGCATGTGGTTGCGCAGGCTTTCCTCGCGCTTGTTCGTCGGTTCGAGATCAAGCACGGCCGCATAGGCTGCGTCCCACTTCGCCCAGGCCTCCGGGGTCAGGCGGTCGGTGGCGCCGAGGATCGCCCACTCCTTGTCGACCACCACGCTGATATATTCGCTGAGCGGCGTCTGGATCGCCCCGGCATGGCCGCCGCCATAGCGGCCCGCGTCGAAGTAGATATCGGCAATGGCGTTGGATTCGGTCGCGGTTTCATTGCGAAGCTGCTGGTAGTCGATCATCTCCTGCGCAAAGACGAGAGCCAGGATCAGTCCGTGCAATGCCGATACGCGGAAGATGATCGAACTTGCCAGATCGCGTTCCTGGCCATCGGGATCGCCGCCCGTAATGAGGCGCATCAGGAAATAGGCGATGAGCGTCAGGGTTATCGTTCCGCCAACGAACAGCACCGCGACAAGAAGCTCAAATGCCATGTATTCCCCCGGAACAAGCGCAATTGCCTGATTAATCTACTGTGTTTCCGGAAAAAGGACAGGAGATGAGGTTTGGTCAGGCTGACTGTCGGGCAAAGGCCAGGATGAAGCTGATCAATGCCGCTACGCTGGTGAGCGTGCGGACATGGTTCCACGGTAGCCATTCGGCAAGGTAACGCGTCCAGAGCACTGCGCTCTCGGGGCTCGCGGGGTTGGCGGTGGCAAGCGCATCATTCAGCGGCACGTTGAAGATCATCGTCACGGCGATCGTGCCGATCAGGAAGAGCAGGCTTCCCGCAACCAGCCACATCGACCCCGGTTCGGACCAGCGGAGAAATCCGACCACGCCAAGCCCAAGACACAAAATAGCTGTTCCGAAGAAGGCGACGCCAAAGCTGAGGTTGAGAATGGTCACGTTGATCGAGTTCATGGCGGCAATGCCTTGATCGGCGGGAAGGCGTGCGAGCGCCGCCATGACGAAGCTCGAGAACGCGAAGAACAGGCCGGCCATCAGACCGCTGCCAAGGGCGGCAAGAAGGGTGAGGATTGGAATGAGAGCAATCATTTCGCTTGCTCCCATACGCCGGCCGCAGCGCCTGCTTGGGCGAAATCGGCAAAATCCCGCGGTGCCCGGCCGAGTGCCCGCTGCACGCCATCGGTGAGATACTCATTGCGCCCATCCAGAACCGACCGGAAAAGCTCATCGATCAACGCCGCGACATCATCCGGAACGCCATCGGCCGCCAGCCCCTGCATGAAGACATCGTGGGGGATCGGGGTGAAGTGGATATCCCGGCGCGTCGCCTTGGCGATTTCCGCGGTGGCCTCGGCAAATGTGATCAGGCGCGGGCCCGTGACCTCGTAAAGCTCGCCGATGTGCCTGGTATTCGTCAGCGCGGCGACGACGATGTCGGCGATGTCATCGGCATGGATGAAGGGTTCGCGCACGCCTTGCACCGGCAGCGCAAAGTCACCGGCAAGGATCGGTTCGCGAAAGAAGCTCTCGCTGAAGTTCTCCGCAAACCAGCTGGCGCGTACGATGGTCCAGTCCGCCCCCGATGCCTGCAAAGCCTGTTCGGCGCGTTGGGCTTCCGGCTCTCCGCGTCCGGAAAGGAGAACGAGACGCTTCACGCCCTTGCGAACGGCAAGGCGGGCAAGCTCACCGACGGCATCCGCGGCGCCCGGCACGGCTAGATCCGGGTAGTAGGTGATGTAGCCCGCCGACACACCCTCCAGTGCCACAGCCCACGTGTCGGGATTTTCCCAATCGAAGGCCGGAGTGCCTTGGCGCGAACCGATGCGGACGGGAAGGCCGAGGGCGGCAAGGCGCTTGGCCACGCGTCGACCGGTCTTGCCCGTGCCGCCAACGATCAGAACAGGAAATTTCGAACTATGAAACGTTGTCATTTTCAGCTCCCATTAAATATGAGGAAGTCTCATATTTGCAAAAGTGATAAATCCTCATATTATAGGAGTCAAGAAAAATGTGAGGAATACTCATGAATGACACTGGCATCGTGGCAACAGAGTCGGGGACGCGGCGCGAACCCACACAGAAACGGAGCCGCGAACGAGTTGAGCGCATATTGGCGTGCGCCTCGGCGCTGATTGAAAAAAGCGGCAGCGATGCCATGCGCATGAGCGATGTCGCCGAAATGGCAGGCATATCGATCGGTTCGCTCTACCAGTATTTCCCCGACAAGGCGGCAATCATTCGGACGCTGGCGGAGCGCTATAATGTGGCCGGCCAGCAATGCATTGCCGAAGGACTGGACGGGGTTAGCGACAAGGTGGGTTTACGCCGGGCGTTCGGCGAACTGATCGATATTTATTACGCTATGTTCCTCGCCGAGCCGGTAATGCGCGATATCTGGTCCGGCATGCAGGCCGACAAGGCGCTGCGCGATATCGATCTTGCCGATAGCCGCATCAATGGCGCGGTACTGGCGAGTGCCCGGGCACGCGTCAATCCCGTTGCCGACCGGACCGAACTCGAGCGGTCGAGTTTTCTCATCATGCAGCTTGGCGAAGCGACGATGCGCCTTGCCATCTCGGTCGAGCGGGCGGAGGGCGATGCCTTGGTTGAGCACTTCAAGAACATGGTCTTGCGGGAGATGGATCAAGAATGAGCAAGCCGACGATCGATACCTGCGCCGAAATCTTCCTCAACGGCGAAGCGCTTATCGAGACTATTCCCGATACATACGTGGCAAAGAGCGGGCTGCAGGGGCGGGGGCTTTTCACCAGCCGCGCCTGGGCGAGGGACGAGGTACTTTGTGTCCTCGATGGTCAGTTGGTGGAAGCGAAGCGCTACCCGGTCTTGCTGACGGAAATGGAGTGGAACGCGCTGCCGGGCGAAATGCTGCTGGTTCGTCCCTTGCGCACGAGCTACGGCTTTATCAACCACAGTTTCAATCCCAATATCGAGATCGGCGCCGACTATCGCACCATGCGGGCAACACGCGCCATCGCCGCAGGCGAAGAACTGACGCTCGACTATGCGGCGCAGCCGGTACCCGATGGCTACATGCAACGGGACGATACGACATTCATGCAGGACGACGACTAGATAAAGCCGATCCAGCGTCCCGCAATGACGGCGCATATCCAGACGGTCAACGATATAAGCGCGGCGACGCGCGCTCCGCCCGGCACTTGCTTTTCGAACCGCCAGGTCCGGCTCCGGCTGAGCAGCAATGCATTGCCCAGGCCCAGCGCGATCAAGGCAAGTTTGGCAAGGAAGGCAGGGTTGTTGATGTATGCCACCGGCCGCACGGAGAACAGGATCAAACCCGTGAGCATGGCAAGCGCGACGCCCGTTGCCGCTACGCGGATGAGAGGCGGCGCAAGCATGTTCACCGGATACTGCTTGAACAGGCCGAGAACGCGAAGATCAAGCGTGACGATGGCGCCGATGAGCAGGCCGACGGATATGATATGGACCGCGTTGGCGATCAGATAGGCAATCTGATAGCGCCGCAGCAGCACGGCGACCGGCCATTCGGAAAGCCCCTGCAGGAGCTCGACGAAAACGCTGTTCACTGCGTTTTTATACGCTCGGGATAAAGATCATAGGTCTTGCCCGCGACCGAAATCCTCACCGCTTTCATGCGTTTCTCTTGCGGGTCAGTGGAACGGTTGCCGAGCGCGATGATTTCATCACCTTCTTTTGCCGACCCCTCGATGAATCCGGCGCGCGTGGTCTGGTTAGGATTGGCAAGTTCGATGCGCCAAAGCCCATCGCTCGCGGTTTCGACATCAAGGGTCGGGTGCGGCGGCCCAATATAGATTTCCCGGATAATGCCGCGAAGTTCGATCTGGTCGGCTTCGGCCCACGACCAGCCGTGATGTGCGAGCGCGCCGGTGGCGAATATCGCTGCAACGGCGGCACCACTGAAAATTCGGCCTAACAACGCCTGCATGGCTGCCTCCCTTTTCAATTGCCTGACAGGTCAAACTATCCCATCGATTAGCGGGAAGGCCAAACAACAGTCTTGTGAAGGCCGGGCAGCGTCACTCGGGCAGCCCGGCCTTGCTATATCCTTCGACAAACAATTGCCGCGTCTCCGGATCGCGGAAGGGCTGCGATGCCGCCCACTTTCCGATGGAAAAGTTGGGGTTGTTGGCCATGAAAAGCGCTGCCTCCTGGCGGGCTTCGTTGAGATTTCCAGCCTGCGCAAGACTTGCAGCAAGAATGCGCCGGGCTCCAGTGCGGTATGCGGGGCCGCCGCGCACGGTTTCGATCGCTTTTTCATATTGCCCGGCGACGTAATATACGAGGCTCTGTTCCCAATAATAGGAGGCGGTCGGATGCGGATTTAGCCGGAACGCCTGTTCCATGACGTCCATGGCTTCGCTCGCTCGTCCGGCAAACGCCAGAAGTTCTGCACGAAAGATCAGCGCGTCCGCCGAGTTACGATCCATTGCGATCGCTGCATCGAACGCCGCATCCGATTCCGACCATCGCCCTTCATAGGCAAGGAGATAACCCAATATCCAGCGACTTTGAGCGTCATTGGCATCGAGGGCCACTGCCTTTTTAGCCATTTCAAGCGACAGTCTGCGGTTGTCCCCGGTAGCATCCATGGCATTTGCCCAAGTGGACCACAGATTGAATGCCAACCAGCCATGGGCTTCGGCGTAAGATGGATCGATTGCGATCGCCTGCTGCAGCAGGACGATGGATTCGTAGATGGCTTCAGGGGATCCGGCTGAATTCCAGCCAAGCGAGCGTGCGCGTACGCAAAGATCATAGGCTTCCATGCTTTTTGGGCGATTGCGCATGGGCAGGACGATAAGTCGTCCAACAAGCGCCTCCACGATCCTTGCGGCCACGTCGTCCTGCACCGCAAAAATATCCTCGATCTCACGGTCGTATCGCTCGGCCCACAGGTAACCGCCGCCGAGCGTGTCTACGAGTTGAACGTTGACGCGCACTCTCTCGGCTGAACGGCGGGCGCTTCCTTCGAGCAGGTAGCGTACGCCAAGCTCGGTAGCGATCTGGCGGACGTCCACTGGTTTTCCCTTGTAGGCAAAGGCTGAATGCTGGGCGATGACGAAAAGGCCGGGCGTGCGCGAGAGCTCGGTAATGAGGTCTTCGGTAAGCCCATCGGCGAAGGCGCCATGCTCGGCATTGGCGCCCATCGTATTGAACGGCAGTACCGCAATGGACGGCCGTGGCGGCAGCGACAATGGCGTGGACTGGCCGCCATCCGCTTCTGGTGGCTGCTGCGGACACGGCCGGACGCGGTAAGCATGGACCGACTTGGCGAAATTCTTCATCGAAACCGGCCCGAGATCGTCATACTCCGCAACGACCTCACGACAGACCTGATCGAATACGTTGGACGAGATCGTTATGTCGCCGGCATTGCCATGACTTTCGAGCCTTACGGCGAGATTGACGCCGTTACCGTAGAGATCCTTGCCCTCGACGATGACGTCGCCAAGGCTGATACCGATGCGCAGCACATACTGGCGGGTCTCGGGCAATCCTTCATTGGCCGCGGCCATGTCCCGCTGCAGTTCCACGGCGCAGCGAACCGCGCTTGCGGCGCTGGCAAATTCTGCAAGAATTCCGTCGCCGAGGATTTTAACGAGGCGCCCCTCGTGACGGAGCAGCAGCGGGTCGAGAACATCGCGGCGCCGGGCCTTCAGGCGAGAGAGGGTGCCGGCCTCATCCCGCTCCATATGGCGCGTATAGCCGACCACGTCGGCGACGAAAATCGCAGCGAGTCGTCGTTTGACACGTTCATCTGCCATATCAGGTGTCGCCCCCGATCCCCATCTGACGCACTCAGTTAATCACGGTGTTTGGCATGCGCCAAGACGGTGTATTACTGCGTGTCTGCCCTGCTTGCTATTGCATCAGAGGGATTAGGGCTTGGCTTTCAGCCTTTCGCATATGAGAAACACTTGCCTGACCGAGCGGATTGCACTAGCCAATAGAACACACGAATGAGCCAGGAATGACAGGCAGCATGACTTTAGTTGATACCCGTACGCCCGACCCAAAGCGTTTCATATCCGGCGCCACAGGCGATTGGGAAATCGTTGTCGGCATGGAGGTCCATGCCCAGGTAACCTCCAACTCGAAGCTGTTCTCCGGTGCGTCGACCGAGTTCGGCGCCGAGCCGAATGCCAACGTGTCGCTGGTCGATGCGGCGATGCCGGGCATGCTGCCGGTGATCAATGAGTGGTGCGTGCGCCAGGCGATCCGGACAGGGCTCGGACTCAAGGCGCAAATCAATCTCAAGTCGGTGTTCGACCGCAAAAACTACTTCTACCCCGACCTGCCGCAGGGCTATCAGATCTCGCAGTACAAGCAGCCCATCGTCGGCGAGGGCGCGATGATCATCTCGGTTGGTCCTGACCGCAAAGGCGACTTCGAAGATATCGAAATCGGCATCGAGCGGCTGCATCTCGAACAGGATGCGGGCAAGTCGCTGCACGACCAGAACCCGACCATGTCCTATGTCGATCTCAACCGGTCCGGCGTCGCCCTGATGGAGATCGTATCGAAGCCCGATTTGCGTTCCTCAGACGAGGCGAAGGCCTATCTGACGAAGCTGCGCACTATTGTGCGCTATCTCGGCACTTGCGACGGGAACATGGACGAAGGCTCGATGCGCGCCGACGTCAACGTGTCGGTGCGCCGTCCGGGCGGTGAATTCGGTACGCGGTGCGAGATCAAGAACGTCAACTCGATCCGCTTTGTCGGACAGGCCATCGAATATGAGGCCCGCCGCCAGATCGGTGTCCTCGAGGATGGCGGCGCCATAGACCAGGAAACGCGGCTTTTCGATCCAGTCAAGGGTGAGACCCGCTCCATGCGCTCGAAGGAAGAGGCGCATGATTACCGTTATTTCCCCGACCCGGACCTTTTGCCGCTCGAGTTCGAACAGGCTTATGTCGATACGTTGAAGGCCGATCTGCCCGAGCTTCCGGACGACAAGAAGTTGCGCCTTGTGAATGAGCAGGGATTGTCGGTCTATGACGCGTCGATCCTCGTTACCGAAAAGGCCATTGCCGACTATTACGAGGCCGTAGCCAAGGGCCGCGACGGCAAGCTTTCTGCCAACTGGGTGATCAACGATCTCCTCGGGGCGTTGAACAAGGCGGGCAAGGGCATCGAGGAATCACCGGTATCGCCGGACCAGCTCGGCGCTGTCCTTGACCTGATCAAGGAAGGCACGATTTCCGGCAAGATCGCCAAGGACCTCTTCGAGATTATCTGGACCGAAGGCGGCAACCCGCGCGAACTGGTTGAAAGCCGGGGCATGAAGCAGGTGACGGACACCGGCGCGATCGAAAAGGCTGTCGATGACGTCATTGCCGCCAACCCGGACAAGGTGGAACAGGCAAAGGCGAAACCGACGCTCGCCGGATGGTTTGTCGGCCAGGTGATGAAATCGACCGGCGGCAAGGCCAACCCGCAGGCGGTCAGCGATCTCGTCAAGGCGAAATTGGGGATTGTCGAGTAGATGTGGGTTCGCAGCGCCACGAAAGAGGATCTCGACGCCGTCCACGAAATGCTGGTTACAACCTGGCACGCAACATATGACGACGTATATGGAGCCGAGAAGGTAAAGGCGATTACCGGCCGCTATCATTCGCTGGAGGCGTTGAAGAAGCAGTTGGCCAAGCCCTATTCGGAATTCATCATCGCCGATGACGGTGCCGATATTCTCGGCATGGCCTATGCCTCGCAGAAGGATCACAGGCTGTCGATCCTCAACCAGCTCTATGTTCATCCCGAGCGCCAGAAGCAGGGCGTCGGCTCGCTGCTGCTGGCCGAAGTCGAAAGCGCGTTTCCCGGCGTCTTCTCGATGCAGCTTGAAGTTATCGAGGCAAATCAGAAAGCTATCCGCTTTTATGAAAGCAGAGGATTCGAGCGGACCAGTAACCGGATCGAGAATTGGGGCGAGCCTAATTCAGGTATCTCGGTCGTTGTTTTCGAAAAATCGCTGACCGGCTATGAGCTGGCGCCTTGAACGTCGATACAGATGTTACCTTCCGGGAAGCGACGCGCGCCGATCTTCCCGCGCTGATCGCGCTGTTTGCCGACGACGCAATCGGCGGCCATGGCGATACGACCGATCCTGCAGCGTTGCCTGACTATGAGCGGGCCTTCGCCGCTATCGAGGCCAGTCCCAATGATTTGCTCTTCGTCGGCATTCTGGGCGGCGAGGTGGTCGCCACGGCGCAGGTTACGTTCATAACATCGCTGACTGGCCGTGGTACCCGACGAATGGCGATCGAGGCGGTGCAGACACGCTCCGACATGCGCGGCAAGGGCATCGGGGCAAGGCTGATCGAACATTGTCTCGATGTTGGGCGCGAGCGCCATATCGCGCTCGTGCAACTTACCTCGAATGCCAAGCGCCCGGACGCCCACCGCTTTTACGAGCGGCTCGGATTCGAGAAGAGCCATGCCGGTTTCAAATTGCGGCTGGCGCCCGCTCACGCGGCAACTTGACCCTTGCCATTCCTTGGTGATACCGCCATAAACCCTTGAGTTGCCAAAGGCTGAACGAGATCGTTCGAGGATTGCCATGAAGACTTTCATCACCCAATTTTTCACCTGGTGGAACGGGCAGACGCTCGGGACCCGGTTTTTTACCTGGCGCAAGGGTACGAAGGTCGGCGAGGATGAACTCGGCAATATTTATTACGAGGGCCTCAGCACATTCGATTCGGAAGGGCGCAAGCGCCGCTGGGTCGTCTATAACGGTTATGCGGAAGCCTCGGCGATTCCGGCTGGATGGCACGGCTGGATGCACCACCGGGTCGACACGCCCCCATCGCAGGAAAATTACAAGCCGTATGGCTGGGAAAAGAGCCACCAGCCCAATCTGACCGGTTCACCAGCCGCTTATCGCCCCAAGGGCTCCATTGCCCATGGCGACAATCGTCCGACCGTCACCGGCGATTACGATGCCTGGACGCCTGGTGCCTGATCCGATCTTCTTCTGCCACAATTGATCATTATCGACTGGCTGGAATCGAAATCCCTGACACCGCTAACCCCGGAAGTGCAATGATCCGCTCGACCCTGACTGTTCCCTTTCGCGCCAGGTTTGCACGGATGATTGGAGTGATGGCCACAGCCGCTGCTGTTGCGGCCACCGCGATTGCTCCGGCGCGGGCGGATGAAAAGATCACCAATCCGATTGCTGTCTTTTCAGGCCTCGACAAGATTACCGGCCGCATCACCACGTTCGACGTCTATATCGGCGAAACCGTGCAATTCGGCGCGCTGCAGCTTACACCGCGCGTCTGCTATACGCGCCCGGATACAGAGGCACCGAAAACGGATACGTTTGTCGAGGTCGACGAAATCACCCTCGATCGCAAGATCAGGCGCATCTTCTCAGGGTGGATGTTTGCCGACAGCCCTGGTCTCAATGCCGTCGAGCATCCGGTCTACGATGTCTGGCTGAAGAGCTGCAAGCAGAAGTCGGATGTGCCGGCACCGGCAAAGAGCTGATTTCGCTCTAGATTTGCGTTCAACCGGCCGACACCAGCGTGCCGGCCGGTCCGATCCGATCAGTTACATCGGCTTCGGGCAGTTGACGATCCAGGGTGTCCCATATTTGTCGGTAAACATCGCAAAGCGCTGTGCCCAGGAGGTTTCGCCGAGCGGCATCAGCACGTGTTGCGCGTCTTGTGACAGGGCAGAGAATATGCGCTCCGCTTCCGCAGGCGTGTCAACGTTGATGGCGACCGTCATGCCCTGCGCCTTCTGGAAATAGGGCGGCGGTGCATCTGATGCCATCAGCACATTGTCGCCGATATGCAATGTCGCATGCATGATATTCTTGGCAAGTTCCTTCGGCATATCGTTGCCTTCAGGCATTTCGTCGAAACGGATCATCGCGACGATCTCGCCGCCGAGTACGCCGGCATAGAAGTTGAAAGCCTCTTCGCACTTTCCATCAAAGTTCAGATAAGCATTGATCTTCACGACAATTCTCCTTGTTCGTCGGGTTATTCCCTCCCTAAGACGAACGAGTGCGCACCGGGTCGACATTTTCTTTTAGAAAAAATTGCGCGGCACCCGCCGGAAAAAAACATACACCGACAATGTGGAAGCGGGATGTCGCCGTTCAGAATTCCGCGGACTGTGCCAGTGCGTTTTCCAGCATCTTCTGGTACTGGCGGCGCGGCACCTCGACTGCACCGAAGCTCTCCAGATGGTTCGTGGTGAACTGTGTGTCGAGGAGCGTAAAGCCCTTCTCGATCAGGTGACCGACAAGGTGGACGAGGCAGACCTTGGAGGCGTCGCGCTCGCGCGAAAACATGCTTTCGCCGAAGAAGGCCGACCCGAGGGCGATGCCGTAGAGTCCACCGACGAGGCGGCCGTCAAGCCAGGCTTCTACCGTATGGCAGTAACCGAGTTCGAACAGCTTGCCATAGGCCTCGCGGATCGGCTGGTTGATCCAGGTGCGGGAACGCTCGCCCGACCCGCTGGCGCATCCGGCGATGACGCCGGCGAAATCGCTGTCGAGCCGGATGGTAAAGCGACCCTGGCGCACGGTCTTGCGCAGACTGCGCGAGACGTGAAAATTCTCGAACGGAATAATGCCGCGCTTTTCCGGGCGCACCCAGAATATTTCCGGATTGTCGGCCTCTTCGGCCATCGGAAAGACCCCGGTCGCGTAGGCACGCAAAAGCAACGCGGGGTCGATTTTGAAAGGTTCTACCGGGTTCTTGCCCGTCATGCCTCTTCTTCTGCGGTATCTCCGGCCAGATATTTCTCCAGCCAGTGAATGTCATAGTCGCCATTGGCGATATCAGGATTGTTGATCAGATCCTGGAAGAGGGGAAGTGTGGTCTTTATGCCGTCGACGACGAATTCATCGAGCGCCCGGCGCAGGCGCATCATGCATTCGACGCGGTTGCGGCCGTGAACGATGAGCTTGCCGATGAGGCTGTCGTAATAGGGCGGGATCTTGTAGCCGGTATAGACGCCGGAATCGACGCGAATGCCAAGGCCGCCGGGTGTATGGAAATGCGTGATCTTGCCCGGCGAGGGCGTGAAGGTGCGCGGGTCTTCGGCGTTGATGCGGCATTCGATGGCGTGGCCGGAGAAGCGAATCTCCTCCTGTGTTACCGAAAGCCCGCCGCCCGAGGCAACACGGATCTGCTCATGCACCAGATCGATGCCGGTAATCGCTTCGGTCACCGGATGCTCGACCTGAAGACGCGTATTCATTTCGATGAAATAGAATTCGCCATTTTCGTAGAGGAACTCGATCGTGCCGGCCCCGCGATAGCCCATATCGGCCATAGCGTTCGCGCAGATCATGCCGATGCGCTCGCGCTCGTCGGAGTTCAGGGCTGGTGAGTTGGCCTCTTCCCAGACCTTCTGGTGCCGGCGCTGCAAGGAACAGTCGCGTTCGCCAAGGTGTACCGCCTTGCCATTTCCGTCGCCCATGACCTGGACTTCGATATGGCGGGGCTTTTGCAGGTATTTTTCTATGTAGACGGCATCGTCGCCGAAGGCGGCGCCCGCTTCGGTGCGCGCCGTGGAGAGCGCGATCGACAGTTCGTCCTCGTTGAGCGCCACCTTCATGCCGCGGCCGCCGCCACCGGCGGAGGCTTTGATGATAACCGGATAGCCGATCTCCGCCGCAATGCGCGCAGCTTCCTTGTCGTCGGTGACGCCGCCATCGGAGCCCGGTACAACCGGAATACCGAGCCGCTTCGCCGTGCGTTTGGCTTCGATCTTGTCGCCCATGACGCGGATATGCGCGGCGGTGGGCCCGATGAAGGTGATATTGTGCGCCTCGAGGATCTCGGCGAACTTGGCATTTTCCGACAGGAAGCCGTAACCGGGGTGAATGGCGTCCGCGCCGGTGATTTCGCAGGCGGCAACGATCTGATGAATATTCAGATAGCTTTCGCGCGAGGGCGGCGGTCCAATGCAGACGCTTTCGTCTGCGAGCCGTACATGCATGGCATCGGCGTCGGCGGTCGAATGGACAGCCACCGTCTGAATGCCGAGTTCCTTGCAGGCCCGCAGGACGCGCAGGGCGATTTCACCGCGGTTGGCTATGAGAATTTTCTGAAACATCACGCTCTCGATTCACCCACGGGGTCCGGCATCACTCAATCACGACCAGCAGCTCGCCATATTCGACGGGCTGGGAATCCGCTACGAGGATTGCGGTGACCGTGCCGGCGCGCGGCGAGGGGATCTGGTTCATGGTCTTCATTGCTTCGATGATCAGAAGCGTCTGGCCTTCCTTCACCTGGGTACCGACCTGGATGAAGTCGCGTGCGCCGGGTGCGGGCGCAAGATAGACGGTACCGACCATTGGCGAGGGGATGGCATTCTTCGAGGGATCGGCGGCGGGTGCTGCCGCCGGCGCGGACGCTGCGGGCGATGCTGCCGGAGCGGGACCTGCCGCGGGCGCCTGTGCATAAAACGGCTGCGGGGCTGCCGCCTGCACGGTGACCTGGCGCGAAACGCGGATGCGGAGGTCGCCCTGCTCGATTTCGATGTCGGTGAGGTCCGTATCGTTCAGGATTTCCGCGAGATCGCGGATCATGACCTTGTCGATCCCGGTGGTTCTGTTAGCCATGCTTTTTCAAGCCCCTTATTCTGATTGGCACTGCCAGCTACTGCGGCGTTGCCAGCTTGATGAGTGCGCGCAAGCCCATCAGGTAGCCGTCGGCCCCGAAGCCACATATCACCCCTTTGGCCAAAGAGGAAACGTAGGAGTGGTGGCGGAACGACTCGCGTGCGTGGATGTTGGAAAGGTGAACTTCCACCAGCGTTACCGATGCCGCCCTAATGGCGTCATGCAGCGCGATGGAGGTATGCGTATAGGCGGCGGGATTGATCAACACCAATGCCTTCTGCTC
Source organism: Phyllobacterium sp. SYP-B3895 (assembly GCF_009647635.1). Taxonomy (NCBI): domain Bacteria; kingdom Pseudomonadati; phylum Pseudomonadota; class Alphaproteobacteria; order Hyphomicrobiales; family Phyllobacteriaceae; genus Phyllobacterium; species Phyllobacterium sp. SYP-B3895. The sequence continues at coordinate 1,001,490 of NZ_WJIG01000003.1, forward strand.
GCCTGCCTCCTGTATCCAGCTGACCAGATCACCCTCATGATTGGACTGGCGGAAATCAATCTCGCAGCCGAGTGCCTCGGCTTCGGTCCGGCACATGGCTTCGATGTCGCCCAGAGTCACGGCGCCATAGATACCCGGCTCACGCTTGCCAAGCATGTTGAGGTTTGGGCCGTTGAGGACGAAGATCGTTTGCTTCATGATTACCGGACGGTTCGAAAATGCTGGTCCCATATAGACGGCTTATCGGCAAGCGAAAAGCCTGCAAAGTCACGTTATTGCTTGTCCACAACGGGTTTTCGCAGTCAGAAGTAAATATTCAGACCTATTTGTTGCGAATATGGCTGATCCGCTCGGCCAATGCGTCCGCACCGAGGGCGCCGGGCACTACTTCAGTTCCGACGACATAGGATGGAGTGCCGGTGATGCTGAGGTTATTTGCAAGGTCATAGGTTTCCTGGAAGCTCTTTGTGATCTCAGGCGAATTCATCTTTTCGCGGATCTGCGCTTCATTGGCGCCGAGCTTGACGGCGATCGCCATGGCCGAAGCTTCGGTCGCACGTCCTTCGCCGCCGAGAAGGTCGCGGTGAAATTCGAGATATTTTTCGGGCATGACCGCCTTGAATGCCTTGGCGACGATATGCGCCCGCGTCGAATCGGCGCCGAGGATCGGGAATTCCTTCATGACGAAGCGCAGGTTCGGATCGCTCTTCAGCAATGCGTCCATATCGGGGAGCGCCTTCTTACAGTAGCCGCAATTGTAATCGAAGAACTCGACGATCGTGACATCGCCGGTGGGATTGCCGAAGACAGCGTCATTGGCGGACTGGAATATCTTGTCCTTGTTTTCGCCGATGACCCGCGTCGAGGCTTCCTTCTGCGCCGCTTCCTGCTTGGTATTGAGCGCGGTTTGCACTTCGAGCATGACCTCAGGATTATTGATCAGATAGTTGCGCACGATGCCTTCGATCTCGGTGCGATCGGTGGTCGAAGCGGTGACCGCGGTCTTGTCCGGTGCGGAGGCCATGAGATCGGTCCGGCCTGCGTGATAGCCGAGCGCCAATGCGGCGATGCTGACGAGGCCTGCGGCTGCGCCAATCAGAGCGACTTTTGCCATTATGGAGTATCCTTTTTCAAAAACTATGTCCCCTGAGGGATTGCCGCATCCTACTTGCGCTTGGCGCTGATAATGTCCTGAGCCTGTATCCACTCGGGCGAGCCGCTTTTCAAGCCACGTTGTGCACGGGTCGCGAAGATTTGAGCGTCCTGGATCTTGCCCGAATAGAATTTTTCGTTCGCGCTGGCGAGATCGGAGAGAGCCATGTCACCCATCTGCCCGTAGGCCTGGGCCAGATAGGCGTATCCGGCCGGGGATTCGCGGTCGCGGCCAATGCTCGTCTTGAGTTCGTCGACGGCAATCTTGAGATTCGCCGGCGTGCCCGTCAGCATCAAGGCGCGGCCGTAGTTCATCCGGATCAGGCCCGACTTGCGCGGATCGAGTGAACTTGCTTTCTCGAAGGCGTTTGCAGCATCCTGCACCTTGTTTTGCTTTAACAGCATTTCGCCGCGCATCTCGTAGAAATACGGGTTTTTTGGTTGCTCCTTGATCAGCGGGTCAAGCTTCGTCAAGGCCGATTGCGCCGAGCCGTTGAGATAGGTGGCGATCGCGTCGCCGTAACGGGCCCCGATATTCTGCGGGTCCTTGCGGAAGGTTTGCAGGACGCTGGCTCCCCCGCCGGTATAGGCGGCGATTTTGCCGCGCATCAGATCGTGACGCTGCTGCAGGGCAGGGCTGTCCTTCTTGTCGAAATAGGGGCTTGCCCGGGCCAGCGTCTCGAGGTTGGCAATGCGCTCACGCGGCAGCGGGTGACTGATGCGGTAGGGATCCATGCGCGTGCCCGTCAGCGACAGTGCGTTGGAGAAACGCTCGAATGTCGTGAGCATGCCCTTGGCCGATTGTTGGGTTGCGGCAAGGTAGGTTATGGCTGAACGATCCGCCGCCATCTCCTCCGTGCGCTGATAATTGAGAAGGCTGCGCATCGCGACTTCCGGCGCGCCCATCGCGATACCGGCGCCTGCCTTCGACAGGCCGCTCGCGCCGGCAGCGGCGCCACCGACGATAGCGCCGACGCCGAGAAGACCCGCTACCACGGCCATGGTCTTGGCGTTGGCCAATTGCTCGCGCAGCTTGAATTGGTGGCCTCCGGCAAGATGGCCGGTTTCGTGGGCGATGACGCCGATGATTTCATTGGGCGTTTCGGCTTGCAGCAACGCGCCGGTGTTGATGAAGATGCGGCGCCCGTCAACGAAAGCGTTGAAACTGCTGTTGTTGACGAGGACCACCTTGATCGCACGCTTGCCGAGGCCCGCCGCATTGATGATCGGCGTGGCGTAGTCTGTAACCAGCGCCTCGATCTCGGCATCGCGGACGATAGGCAATGATTGGGACTGGGCAAGAGCGACTGCACCTTGGGCGACCACCATTGCGCCCGCGGTCAGGGCGATGAGGGCGGGGCGCATCAGGGACGCGAGCGATTGGCACGAACTGCGAATTGTCATCATGGTCCCATTGGTATCGAAATCGAACTTTGAATGAAAGGGAGCCCAAGCTCCTCCCCACCTTGTGAAATCTGCCCAATTCGGCAAATCTGCGGCGCCACAAGCCAAATCCCGGTTTTCATAAAGAAAAACCGGCACGAATGCCGGTTCTTCTTGTCTTCAATTCAATCGACCGCGGCTCAGAAGAAACCCTTCTTCTGCCACCAGCCGCGCTTCGGTTGCGCTTCACCTTCGCTCTTCTTTTCCGTAGCAACGGTAGATGTAACGACCGGCTCGCTCGGAACTTTCTCTTGCTTCGGTTCGGCAGCGACCGGCTCGGGCTGCGATTGCGCAGGCGCTTCGGCTTCGACTGTCTCCGGCTGCGGAGCAGGCGATTCCTCGGCAGTAACCGCCTCTTCGACAACGGCCTTCTTCGTTGACTTGCGCGGTGCACGCTTCGGCTTGGCGGGAGCTTCGGCGACAGCTTCTACTGGCTCGGCAGCGGCCTCCACCGGTTCGGCGGCAGCCTTTGCCCGCGACTTGCGCTTGGCCGGCTTCTTGGCGGGCGCTTCTTCGATGACCGCAATCACCCCTTCGGCCACTGGCTCGACGGCAGGTGTCTCGACCGAAGCGACGAGGGAGGCAGCTTCGGCCTCATCGGCAACCGTCTCGATCGTCTTTGCCTTGGCAAAATCGGGAAGCGGTATGGTTACGAAAACCGGTTCCGCGTCCGGGACGGCTTTTGCAGCGATGTAATTATCGCCGTCATCGCCGTCGCGGCGGTTCTTGCGGCCGCCACGGCGACCACGGCGACGTTTCTTACGCCGTTCGTTCTCATCTTCGCGTGCCTTCTTCGCGGCCGCATCCTCGCCTGGAACGGGCGGTTGATCAGCATCGTCCGCATCGTCGTCGCTGCGAACCGATTGACCGGGCTCACCCGCGGCAACTTCCTGGCGGTCACGTCCGCCACGCCGCCGCCGCTTGCGCCGGCGCTTGCGCGAACCGTCGTCGCCGTCGACGCGGGCCGTATTAGCCGCCTGAACGTCTTCGACTTCATCAGCTTCTTCGACCGGAATGTCGGCATCCTCGAAATCATCGGCGATACCGAGCGTCGGAGTCTCCGCCAGCGGAACGATGGGACCGAGTGCGATCGAACCCTTGTCGATGGCGAAGTGCTGTGCACCAACGCTATCATCGGCCTCGATGCTGATCGTCAGACCAAAACGAGCCTCGAGATCGGCAAGATTCTGGCGCTTGTGATTGAGCACGTAGAGCGCCGTCGGAACGGTGGTACGTACGATGATATTGTTCTGCGAATGGCGCAGCAGGTATTCCTCGATCGAGCGCATGACGTGCAGCGCAATCGACGAGGCCGAGCGCACATGTCCGGTCCCGCCGCACATGGCGCAGACCTGCGTCGTGCTTTCGAGCACGCTGGCGCGGATGCGCTGGCGCGACATTTCGAGCAGACCGAAATGTGAAATTCGGCCGACCTGGATGCGCGCGCGGTCGTCCTTGAGGCAATCCTTCAGCCGCTTTTCAACCGCACGGTTGTTGCGGTTCTCCTCCATATCGATGAAATCGATGACGATGAGGCCGGCAAGGTCGCGCAACCGCAACTGCCGCGCAACTTCGTCAGCTGCCTCGAGGTTGGTCTGCAGCGCGGTGTCTTCGATCGAGTGTTCGCGGGTCGAACGACCCGAGTTGACGTCGATGGCGACGAGCGCTTCGGTCTGGTTGATGATGATGTAGCCGCCCGATTTCAGCGTCACCTGCGGCTGCAACATACGGTCGAGTTGCGCCTCGATGCCGTTGCGGGCAAAGATCGGCGTCAATTCGCGATAGGGCTGCACGACCTTGGCATGGCTCGGCATGAGCATGCGCATGAAGTCCTTGGCCTCGCGGTAGCCGTTCTCGCCGGCGACGAGGATCTCGGTGATATCCTTGTTATAGAGGTCGCGGATCGATCGCTTGATGAGGCTGCCTTCCTCATAGACCAGCGTCGGCGCTGTAGAGGCGAGGGTGAGGCTTCGAACGTTCTCCCACAACCGCATCAGATATTCGTAGTCGCGCTTGACCTCGGGCTTCGTGCGGTTGGCACCGGCGGTGCGCAGGATGACGCCCATTCCTTTCGGAACTTCGAGATCCTTGACGATGTCCTTGAGGCGCTTGCGGTCCTGTACGCTGGTGATCTTGCGCGAAATGCCGCCGCCACGGGCAGTGTTCGGCATCAACACGGAATAGCGGCCGGCGAGCGAGAGATACGTCGTCAGCGCTGCGCCCTTGTTGCCGCGCTCTTCCTTGACGACCTGAACGAGCAGGATCTGCCGGCGCTTGATGACGTCCTGAATGTTGTACTGGCGGCGCTGGAAGCGCTGGTGCGTCGGCACCTCTTCCATCGCATCCTCGGCACCGACCGATTCGACTTCATCGAGTTCGTCGTGCGCATCATCCTTGTCGTCACCAGAGCGGCGACCGGACTTCTTCGAACGCGGGGTCTCGTTGTCCTCTGTGTCTTCTGGGTCGCCGTCGACGACGACAGCTTCGGAAATCACGTCGGCATCGATCGAAGCCGCGCGCGTCTGGCTGCTCGATTCGTCGGACTGGGTTTCGCTCGCCTCTTCGGCAGCGACTTCCACGACGGCTTCGTCCTCAGAGGATTCGTCCGTGACGGCACTCTCCTCGGCGTTCTCTTCCGAAGAGGCATCAAGCTTCGACGATTCTTCGCCCGAACGCGGGCCACGACGGCCGCGACGGCGATTGCGCGAGCTGCGATCATTGCGATCGCGGCTGCGCTGCTCGCTTGCATGTTCCTCGTGATCTTCGTCCTGGCTTGCCGCTTCCGCTTCCGCTTCGATCAGCGCCTGACGGTCAGCAACCGGGATCTGATAGTAATCAGGATGAATTTCGCTGAATGCGAGGAAGCCGTGGCGATTACCGCCATACTCGACGAAAGCAGCCTGGAGGGATGGTTCTACGCGTGTGACACGCGCCAGATAGATATTGCCTTTGATCTGTTTCTTGTGTTCCGACTCAAAGTCAAATTCTTCAATCCGGTTGCCGCGAACCACGACAACCCGTGTTTCCTCCTGGTGGGAGGCGTCGATTAGCATCTTGTCCGACATTATAATTCTTCTCCCCGGCTGCAACGCTAACAACGCGAGACAGCCCGGATACCCTCAAGGTATCTGGAGCCGCGTCTTCACATCTGCCGGATATATTAAAGTTCGCAGAAACAGACAGACGCGGCAACGCGCGGACCTGCCTTGAGGCAGCCGCGGCTTGTAAGCCGGTTATGGTCACATCTGTACCAAACATTGTTGTTCCTGACGAAACGACCTCACGAATGGCACGCTTTTCAGCTGTGCCGCCACTGTTATCACCCCGCTAGGGGCTGGCCCGATGCGCCTTGTCTGCGCGATCTGCCGTTCACAAAGCGCTGCCGACAATGCCTGTCCGCGCGCGCCAAATCCTTTTGTCGGTTACCTACAGCGAAGCTTCGCCATCGCGCCGCCATGTCTGTGCTCCGCTTGTCTTTCCGGCATTTGCGGTGACATCGAAGAGCTGATTCCGGAGGGCGGAAAGTAACTCACCTTTGCTTTTAGGAGGTGTGTCGCTTAATGACAAGGCCTTCTTCATAATCGTGTCATCAGCGGCTGCAACGAAATAACCTTGAATAAGAGATTATTAACCATGGCTCCTTACCTAATAGTCATAGATAATAGGTCCTGAGCAGACTTCCAGTGCGTGTTTGGTCGGCCGAGAGGTGCTTGCGGGGATTGCCTGCCCGCTCAGTTTCAAAGGTGTGAATGTGTTCCGTCGGATAATCATGGCTGCATTTCTTGGCCTTGTTGTCTCATTGCAGGGCGGCGCTGTCGCGCATGCGGCGGGCGATCTCGCCGCTTTGACCTATCAGGCAGCCGGCGACGAACTGCGCACACGCGTCGTCATCAATTTCGACCAGGAGCCGGACATTTCGACAATGCTGCTCGGCGATCCGCATCGCCTGGCGATCGACATGCCAAAGACGGTTTTTGGCTTCGACAAGAAATCGACCGAGGCGCGGGGTCTCATTACCGATGTGCGCTATGGGATGATCGACGCAACGCGTTCGCGGCTCATCTTTACCTTGAAGGGTCCTTTTGCGGTCGAACGGATCGATGTCCTCAAGAACGATAACAGTCCCGGCTACCGGCTTGTCGCCGATCTCGTCGCGTCGTCCGATCGTGCCTTTGCGGAAGCATTGAAGACGCAGAACCAGACGACGGCCTCGACGACGTCGACGCCAACCGGCGATCGATTGGCGTCCGCCGCTCCCGGTGAAGCAAGCCAGGCGCCGAAACCGTTCACCGTGGTCGTCGATGCCGGCCATGGCGGGATCGACAGCGGCGCGGAGAGTGCCGGCGGAAGCCTGGAAAAGAATGTGACGCTGATGTTCGCGCAGCAGTTGCGGGACGAATTGCAGAAGATCTCCGGCATTCGTGTCGAGATGACACGCAACGACGATACGTTCCTGCGCCTGTCCGAGCGCGTGCGCATCGCCCGCCAGTACGAGGCCGACCTGTTCGTCTCGATCCATGCCGACACGATCAATCGCGGCAACATCCGCGGCGCAACGGTCTACACAGTTTCCGACCGGGCTTCCGATGCGGATTCCCGCGCCATGGCCGACCGCGAAAACCGTGCCGACGCCGTGGCGGGCATCGCCTTCGACAACGAGGCGCCGGAAATCGCCGACATATTGATGGACCTGACGCGCCGGGAGACACACAACTTCTCGCTGAGTTTCGCCAAGACCGTGGTGAAGTCGCTCAAGAAAGATGTGAACATGATCAACAACCCGCACCGCTTTGCCGGCTTTCAGGTGCTGCGTGCCCCGGATGTGCCGTCCGTGCTGGTTGAAATCGGTTATCTCTCCAATCAGGAAGACGAAAAGCTCATGCTCGACCCGGCGTGGCGGAGCCATGTCGCCGAAAGACTTGCCACGGCGGTCGGCGAATTTGCTGGAATGAAGACGGCTGGCGCGCTCAACTAGGAGTTATGCACGGTAGGGTTGTATTGAAAATTCTCACGCCCGTGCGTTGCCGAAACTACACATTTGGTATTTAAATTGTTAAGGGAAACGGGTTTTCCTTGCCTTTGTCACATTTGTCGATCAATGGCATCGACGAGCTTTCGGCGTCGCTCCTGGCACATGCCGAACTTGGGCTGGCTTTCACTGTGGCCATTCCTGCATCGCAATCTGCATGAATCGAAAGCTCGCTTTGATTTTACGTGCCAATTGGTGAAACGGGTTCCGGATACTTATGATACGCTTGATCGGATATTTTTTCGGAATCGGCACGGTTATGGCGCTGATCGCCGCTGCTGGCGCGGCCCTTTATGTCGTCAGCATCTCCAAGGATCTGCCGGACTACGAAGTTCTGGCAAAGTACGAACCGCCGGTCATGACCCGCGTTCATGCATCCGACGGGCAGCTTATGGCGGAATTTGCGCGCGAGCGCCGGCTTTATTTGCCGATCCAGGCGGTTCCTGACCGGGTCAAAGCTGCCTTCATTTCGGCCGAAGACAAGAATTTCTATCAGCATCCGGGTGTCGACATCAGTGGACTGTTCCGCGCTGTCCTTACCAATATCCAGAACTACGGCACGCGCCGGCCTGTCGGCGCATCGACCATCACTCAGCAGGTCGCCAAGAACTTTCTCCTGAGCAATGACCAGACCATCGGCCGCAAAGTCAAGGAAGCGATCCTCTCGTTCCGCATCGAGCAGGCCTATTCGAAAGACCGCATTCTCGAACTTTACCTCAACGAGATTTTCTTCGGCCTCAACTCCTACGGCATTGCAGGCGCCGCGCTGACATATTTCAACAAGTCGGTGAATGAACTGACCGTGGCGGAGGCTGCCTATCTCGCGGCCCTTCCGAAGGGACCTTCCAACTACCATCCGTTCCGCCAGCCGGAGCGTGCGATTGAGCGGCGCAACTGGGTCATCGATCGCATGGCCGAGAACGGCTATGTGACGGCGGAAGAAGCTACGGAAGCGAAAGCCGAGCCGCTCGGCGTTACGCCGCGGCACACCGGCAACTATCTCTTTGCGTCCGAGTACTTCAGCGAAGAGGTTCGCCGCCAGATCATCGCCAAATATGGCGAGAACGCGCTCTATGAGGGCGGTCTTTCGGTTCGTACCACGCTCGACCCGAAGCTGCAGGTCATGGCACGCAAGGCGCTGCAGCACGGGCTCTTCAAATATGACGAGGCGCGCGGCTATCGCGGCGCCTTCAAGACCATTTCAACCAATGGCGACTGGGGCATTCCGCTGTCCGAGATCAAGGCGTTTTCCGACGTGCCGGAATGGCAGCTTGCCGTCGTGCTCGAGGTAACGCCGCAGCAGGCGACTATCGGTCTGCAGCCCGACCGCGAGACTTCCGGCAAGGTCGTCAGCGAACGCAAGCAGGGCACGATCGACGCGGCCGATGCAAAATGGGCCTTGAAGCTGCTCATCGACGGCAAGCGCTCGTCGGCAAAGTCACTCGAGGGCGTGCTCAATGTCGGCGACGTGGTCTTTGTTGAGAAGAAGGAGGGCAGCAACGATGCCTTCCAGCTGCGCCAGGTACCGAAGATCGCCGGCGGCGCTGTAGCGATGGACCCGCATACGGGACGCGTTCTTGCCATGGTCGGCGGCTTCTCCTTTGCCGAATCCGAATTCAATCGCGCGACGCAGGCGATGCGTCAGCCCGGCTCCTCGTTCAAGCCGTTCGTCTACTCCGCCGCGCTCGATAATGGCTATACGCCAGCCTCGGTTGTGCTTGATGGTCCGATATCTATCGACCAGGGCGGCAGCCTCGGCATATGGGCGCCGAAGAACTATGGCGGCAAGTTTGCCGGCCCATCGACGCTGCGCTACGGCATCGAACAGTCGCGCAACCTGATGACGGTCCGCCTCGCGCAGGACATGGGCATGAAGCTCGTTGCCGAATATGCCGAGCGTTTCGGCATCTATGACAAGATGCTGCCGGTTCTCGCCATGGCGCTTGGCTCGGGCGAAACGACGGTGCTGCGCATGGTGACCGGCTATTCGATCATTGCCAATGGCGGCCGCAAGATTACGCCGTCGATGATCGACCGCATTCAGGATCGCTACGGCAAGACCGTGTTCAAACATGACGAGCGCAAGTGTGAAAACTGCACGGCCACCGAATGGAAGGACCAGCCGGAGCCGGATCTGATCGACGACCGCGATCAGGTGCTGGATCCGATGACCGCCTATCAGATCACCTCGATGATGGAAGGCGTCGTGCAGCGCGGTACGGCGACGATCCTCAAGAGCCTCAATCGTCCGATCGCCGGCAAGACCGGAACGACCAATGACGAGAAGGATGCCTGGTTCATCGGCTTCACGCCCGACCTCGTCTTCGGCCTCTATCTCGGCTACGACACGCCATCGCCGATGGGCCATGGCTTTACCGGCAGCGGCCTCGCCGCACCGGTATTCAAGGAATTCGCCGAAGCGGCCCTGCAGGGGCAGCGCTCCGTCGATTTCCGCGTACCCGAGGGCATGACGGTCATCCCGATCGACCGCAAGACGGGCATGCGCGCCTCGCCGGACGGCCCGAATGTCATTATGGAAGCGTTCAAGCCCGGCACCGGTCCTGCTGACACCTATTCGGTCATCGGCATGGATACGTTCTCGGAAGGCTCACCTGTCGAGGTGCAATCGCCAAACGTGAACCGGGCCATTCAGGGCGGTGGCGGCGGTCTTTTCTGACCGCCTGGCCCGCACTATCTCAGGCAGAGCTGAACACTTTACATCGCGCGGACCAGTCAATATGGTCCGCCGAAATTCGAGCATAGAGAAGGAACGGACAGCCAATGCGCGCCGAAATCGAGACGCTGGTCGACGAGATCAAGCAGGCCATAAGCCTGCTGAGGAGGCATCTTTGACTGGGATGCTTCAATCAAACGCCTGGGCTATCTGAACCAGCTTGCCGAAGATCCGTCGCTGTGGAATGACGCGCAGGAAGCACAAAAGCTGATGCGCGAGCGCCAGCAGCTCGAAGACGGCATCAACTCCATCCGCACCTTAAGCCAATCCCTGGACGACAATGTCGAACTCATCGCCATGGGTGAGGAAGAGGGCGATGCGTCGATCGTCGCGGAGGCGGAAGCCGCAATTCGGGCCATCAAGCAGGATGTGGATCGCCGCCAGATCGACACGCTGCTTTCGGGCGAAGCCGATGCCAACGACTGTTACCTCGAAGTCCATTCGGGTGCAGGCGGCACCGAGAGCCAGGACTGGGCCAATATGCTCCTTCGCATGTATACCCGCTGGGCGGAACGCAAGGGCATGAAGGTCGAACTTCTCGAAGTTCACTATGGCGAAGAGGCCGGTATCAAGTCCGCTACGATCCTCGTCAAGGGCCACAATGCCTATGGCCTCCTGAAGACGGAATCCGGTGTTCATCGCCTGGTGCGCATTTCGCCCTACGACTCGAATGCGCGCCGCCATACGTCGTTTTCCAGCATCTGGGTCTACCCGGTCGTTGACGACAACATCGCCATCGATGTCAACGAATCCGATGTTCGCATCGATACCTACCGGGCTTCGGGCGCAGGCGGACAGCACGTCAACACGACCGATTCAGCGGTGCGTATCACGCATATCGCGACCGGCATCGTCGTACAGTGCCAGGCCGAACGTTCACAGCACAAAAATCGTGCGACCGCATGGTCCATGCTGCGGGCTCGCCTTTACGAGGCCGAGCTTGAAAAGCGCGAAGAAGCCGCAAATGCGATTTCCGCATCGAAGACCGACATCGGCTGGGGCCATCAGATCCGTTCCTACGTCCTCCAGCCATACCAGTTGGTGAAGGATCTGCGCACCGGTGTCGAAAGCACCAGCCCGCAGGACGTGCTTGACGGCGCAGTGGACGAGTTCATGGAAGCGGCCTTGGCGCACCGCGTTCATGGATCGGACGTGGTCGTCGAGGATATCGCCTAAAGCCGCATTTTTAGAGGTCGGCAGCGATCTGCCGGCCGATGGCGAGGAAGGTCGTCGGATCGACGGCGTTGCCATTCCTGCGCACCTCGTAATGAAGGTGCGGGCCGGTTGAGCGTCCTGTGCTCCCGACCTTGCCGAGAACGTCACCGAGCTTGACGCGCTGGCCCGTCTTGACGAGGATCTGGCTCATATGGCCGTAACGCGTGACGAGCCCGTTGCCGTGGTCGACCTCGACCATATTGCCGTAACCGCCGGCATATTCGGCAGCAGTCACGGTTCCGTTGGCCGTGGCAAGAACCGACGTTCCCGCTATTGCGCGAAAATCCATGCCCGAGTGAAAAGCCATCATGCCGATGAGCGGGTCTCTGCGCACGCCAAAGGAGCTTGATACGGGCATGCCCGGCGCCGGGTTGGCGATGGGGACCGCCTTTGCCAGCTTCTTTGCGCCTTCAAGACGATGCAACGCATCATTCAAATCGGCGAGCTTCGTGTCGAATGGCGCGGTTGGCTTAAAGCTTGCCAGAATGAGCGGGCCGCCGGCGCCGGCGGTCTCACCGCCGGCCGCCCGTTTGATTCCCGTCGCAGCAAGCGCGTCGAGGATCTTGTCGGCGGCTTCATAGGCCGAATTGGACAGCGTCTGCATCTGGCGGGACTGCTTGGTTTCGACCGCCGCAAGCGAATGGTCGACGGAATCGAGCAGTCCGGCCTTGTTGACCTTGGCTTTCGCCTTGTCGTCACGCGGCGCGGGCTTTTGCGTCGTCGAGGTTGGGCCGGTGATGATCGGATCGATCCCATAGAAGGCATCGGCGTCCTCGGACCTGACAATATTGTCGGCGTCGCTGTCCATCGCGAGGTGTGGAGCAACGTCAGCCGGCAAGGTATTGCCGGCGCGTTTGAGCATGGGCGCAAGCTTTTGGTGCTGCTCGGTCAGGCGCTTCTGGCGCTGAACAAGTTCCGCAACCTTGCCCTCGACCAGTTTCCGGTCGAGAAGCTGGCGGCTGGTAACGCGGTCGAGCTGTGTGCGGAGCGCGGCGATGCGATCCTCGTAGGCGCGCTCGATCTGCGCCTGCCGGGCGACGCTTCCGGTTATGAGCTGATCGCGGAAAACGAGGTAGGATGTGGCAAGGATGTAGGTTCCGGCAAAGCCCACGGCTAGCGACCCGCCGAGGAGCGCGGCCCAGGGCTTCACGCTGAAATGGCGGATCGTTTCGCCGCGCGCAATGATGATTGTATGCGGTTCCTTGATCGTGCCGAAGATGCTGGAGCTCTTGACCTTTTTCATGGCTGTGTGTTCGTCGATCCGCAGCTGAATTCCTGCAAATCACTACACTCTGTTAGGGTTAATAAATCCTGACAGAGCCGGGCATTCTCATTGATTTCGCAATGAAAAAGCGAAGAAATCAGCTTTTGAGCGCCCGCGTCGCCTCGAGAACCTCCGCGGCGTGGCCGGGAACCTTGACCTTGTTCCACACCCGGGCAATTTTTCCGCTCGCATCGATGAGGAAAGTCGTGCGTTCTACGCCCATATATTTGCGGCCGTACATGCTCTTTTCGACCCAGAGCCCATAGGCCTCGATGATCTTCCTGTCCTCGTCCGCAACGAGATCGACCTTAAGATCATGCTTTGTCTTGAATTTGTCGTGCTTTTTCACGGCGTCAGGGGACATGCCGATAACGGTGGCGCCGAGCGCTTCGAACTGCGGCTTAAGGCCGGAAAATTCGATCGCCTCCTGGGTACAGCCGCTGGTGTCGTCCTTCGGGTAGAAATAGAGCACGACCGGCTTGCCGCGCAGCGCGGACAGTGTGATGTCGCCGCCGCCATCGCGGGGCAGGGTGAAGTCCGGAGCGGTGCTTCCAGTGTCCAGAACTGTCATATGAATGCCTTTCTTTTGATTATTGAATGCCCGCCTCAGTTACGCAACTACAGAGGCTAGGGAATCGTCTACGGTTTCCCATATGATTCCTCAATTGGCTTGGGAATTTGACAGAGAAACCGGAAAAAGTCCGCTTCACGAAGCGCGACTTCACAAAACTTCATCGTTACCCGTCAGCTCATAAGCGCGGCAGGGCTCCCGTGGCGACGCCGCGGCGCCGTTCGCGTTTGCATATTGCAACGAACGCCTGCTTTTCGTTCATCATTCTTGTCGCCATTCTTGGTGGCATAGCCTTTACGGTTCTGCGGGTCGGCATAGGCGGCGAAGCCCTGACCCGGCGCACGCAGGCAGCCTTGAAATCGGTTGTCGGCCCGGAGACTGCGGCAACCATCCAGTCGGCGCAGATATCACTCGACCAGCGCCATCACGTCGCCCTCGAGGCAAGGGACGTCAACATTGCCGACGCGAAGCGCGGCATCGAAATCAACAATGTCCGTTCTGTGCGGATCGGTCTGGCGACGCTGCCGCTGCTGCAGGGTAGCGTCAAGGTCGAGCGTCTCGAACTCGACGGTGCCGAGATCAGGGTGACGTCGAAGGTACCTTTCGATTTCATGACCCTCGTTCCCTGGGACGCGCAGGGTCTCGTCGATCTCGATGGCGCCTCGCGCCTGATCTTTTCGGGACTTGAAAGCGCGGTGTCGCTGCTCGACCAGCGCGAGACCCGCGACATTACAATCACCGACACATCGTTTGATTTCACCATCGCCGGTGCACCGGAGCGACTGCGGATCGTCAATCTCGATCTGTCAGAGACTGGCGGGCCTGTCGCCATCAACGGAACCGTCGAGTGGCGAGGCAAGCAAATCGCCATTGCCGCACAGGCAAAGCGCTCGGCCGTCGGCGCGAAAATCGAGGCGTTTTCGCTCGACATCAGCAAAATTCCTCTCCAAGGCACTTTTGGCAATGCGCCTGTGCCCGATGTCGATGGCATTAAGCCTGACGGCGCCTATCTTGCCTATGACAATCTCGCCGAAATCAAGCTCGACGGTCTTGCCGGGTCGGCGAGCGAGCCGGCCCGCGTCTGGGGTGCGCTCAACATAGGCGAGGGGCCGGTTTCAATCGGCAATGTCGACGATATGGCTGTCGCTGCGCAGATCAATTTCGAGCACGCTGCCGGGTCGAAGGCGATCGATCTCAAGCCTTCGATGCTGCATTTTGGTGCATTCAAGGGAACCGTCACGGGCGCGATTACCCCGGACGCGACAAATCCGGCGGAACCGGCTTATCGGTTCGAACTCGGTACCAACCAGGCAATGTCCTCGCCGCAGGACTCGAGCGAACCGGCGCTGGCATTCGATGCCGGCTTGTCGGGACGATACGTGCCCTCGCAAAAATTGCTCGATATCCCGAAGATTTCCGTACGTGCCGGCGAAGACAGCGAGTTGATGGGTCTTGCCAGGGCGATTTTTGGCAATGGCACGCCGGCCATGCAAATGTCGCTGCAGATTCCACACATGCCCGTTGCCCATGCCAAACAGTTATGGCCCGTCTGGGTCGCTACCGGCGCGAGGCGGTGGGTTCTCGAAAATCTCTCCGGCGGAACGACCAGTGACAGCAGGATCGACTTGAATTTCGCGGCGGGCCGGTTCAACGGCCCCGGCAAGCCGCCGCCGCTCGAAGCCGATGAACTGCAGGCGGATTTTGCCGTCCAGGGCTCGCACTTCAATATCGTCGGTGAACTGCCGCCGGTCAGCAATGCCGACGGTAAGATCAGCGTGCGCGGCGCGCGCACGACGATCTCCCTGGAGAACGGCGTTGCAATTACCCCGAACAACCGCGAAGCACATATTGTCGGCGGCGCGCTGGTCATCCCGTGGGGACCGCAACGGCCGGTGCTTGCCGATCTTGACCTCAATCTTGCAGGCGACGCTTCCGCCGTCGCCGAAATCATCGGCTACAAGCCCATAAACGCCGTAAAAAACCTGCCCTTCACGCCCGATGACATCAAGGGGAACGTCAAGGCACACGTGCTCGTCTCATTCCCGATTACGCGGCGCGCGCCCCCGGGTAGCCTCACATATACCGCCGAGATGGCGCTCTCCAACATCGACCTCGCCAAGAAGATCGACGGACAGTTGATCACGGATGCAAGTGGTTCACTTTCGGTCACCCGCGAGGGGGCGAGCCTTGATGCTGAAGCCAAACTCAACGGCATTCCCGCCGATGTGGAACTGTTCGAACCCCTGGGCGGCAACACGGCAAAGCGCGAGCAGAACGTCACCCTGCGGCTCGACGACAAGACACGCAACGCGCTGTTTCCTGCGCTCGACCCGCTGCTGTCCGGCCCGATTTCGGTCGATATTTCAAAGGGTACCGATGGCGCGCGTGTTGCAACGGCGGACTTGACCAAGGCCGAGATAAAACTGGCGCAAATCGGCTGGACCAAGGGCGCCGGTGTGAAGGCCACCGCAAAATTCGCCCTGCAGCAGGACGGCGATACGGCAATCATCAAGGATCTCGATATTGCGGGCGACACGTTCCGCATCCAGGGCGATGTCAAGGTCGTCGGCGGCGATTTGAGCTCGGCAGATTTCAATAACGTCAAGCTCAATCGCGGCGACGAAATCACGGTCAAGGTGGCGCGGACGCAATATGGCTTCCGCGTCGATGTGAAGGGCAATGCCTTCGACGCGCGGCCCTTGCTCAACCAGATCACGGACAAGAAGCAGAAGAACAGCGAGGCAGGTGGCAAGCAGAGAGTGCTGATAAATGCCGACATCGACAATGTCGTCGGATTTTATCAGGAAACCTTCAGCAATGTCTCGCTTTCCTACGAGGGCGTCGGCTCAAATGTTTCGGGTCTCGCCTTCAACGCGATCAGCAAATCTGGCCAGAAGGTGATTGCGACGGATAGTTCCGGGAGCGGCGCCCGCTCTATCAACCTTCAGTCGCGCGAAGCCGGTGCGGTGCTGCGCTTCTTCGGATTTTACGAGAAGATGCAGGGAGGCAGCATTAGCGTTGCCCTCGACTCCAAAGGCGATGGGCCGTTGCGCGGGCAGGTCGATGCCCAGAACTTCACGCTCGTGAACGAGCCGCGGCTCGCCAAACTGGTGTCAACCTCGCCAAACGGCACGAGCCTCAACGATGCCGTGCAGAAGAACATCGACGTGTCGCGCGTGACGTTCGATCGCGGCTTCTCGCAGATCGAGAAAGGCTCGAACTACATCAATCTTGCAAATGGCGTGATCCGTGGGCCGACGATCGGCACGACGTTTCAGGGCGTTCTCAGCGATCCTGCAGGGAACATGAACCTGACCGGAACATTCATGCCGGCCTACGGCATCAATCGAATCTTCGGCGAGTTGCCGATCCTCGGCATGTTCCTCGGCAATGGCCGCGACCGCGGCCTCATCGGCATAACCTACCGGCTGCAGGGACCGCTGAAGCAACCGCAGATCATCGTCAACCCGATATCCGTGATTGCTCCTGGCATCTTTCGTTCGATCTTCGAGTTCCAGTAGGGACTTGATCAGACCGGGCGAATGAGGATGTGCTTCTTCTTGCCGAGCGAGAGCTTGATCACGCCATCGCCAGTCACCTCCGAAGCGCCGACCTGAGCCCGCTCGTCCGATATGCTGGCGTCATTGATCCGAACTGCGCCTCCCTGGATATGGCGGCGCGCTTCGCCGTTGGAAGCGGCGAGCCCGGCCTTGACAATAAGGGTCAAGATACCAATTCCGGCCTCAAGTTCGCTTGCGGCGATCTCGACTGTCGGCAGGCTCGTGGCAAGAGCGCCTTCCTCGAAAGTCTTGCGCGCGGTCTCGGCTGCTTCTTCAGCAGCCTTCCGGCCATGCAGCAGGCTCGTCACTTCGGTGGCGAGAACCTTCTTGGTCTCGTTGATCTCCGCACCACCCAATGCGCTAAGCCGGCTAATCTCATCCAGCGGCAGTGTCGTGTAGAGCTTCAGGAAGCGCTCCACATCGGCATCTTCGGTATTGCGCCAGTATTGCCAGAAATCGTAGGGGCTCAGGAGTTCGGCGTTGAGCCATACGGCGCCATTCATCGATTTGCCCATCTTCGCACCTGAAGATGTCGTCAGCAGCGGCGAGGTGAGGGCGTAGAGTTGCGGCGTTCCCAGGCGATGGCCGAGGTCGATGCCGTTGACGATGTTGCCCCACTGGTCCGAGCCGCCCATTTGCAGGCGCAGGCCGTAGCGCTTATTGAGCTCGACGAAATCATAGGCCTGGAGGATCATGTAGTTGAATTCGAGGAACGACAGCGATTGCTCGCGATCGAGCCGCTGCTTGACCGAATCAAACGACAGCATGCGGTTGACCGAAAAGTGCTGGCCGACGTCGCGCAGGAATTCGAGGTAGTTGAGCGGCAGAAGCCATTCGGCATTGTTGACCATCAGCGCGTCACGGGGACCATCGCCAAAGGTGAGATAATTGGTGAATACGCGCTTGATGCCATCGATGTTGGACTGAATGGTCTCGGGCGTCATCAGCTTGCGCGCCTCGTCCTTGAAAGACGGGTCGCCGACCATGCCGGTACCGCCGCCCATCAGTGCGACAGGGCGATGGCCGGTTTTCTGCATCCAGTAGAGCATCATGATCTGAATCAGGCCGCCCGCATGAAGGCTCGATGCCGTCGGATCAAAGCCGATATAGGCAGACACGGTTTCCTTGGCGAAAAGCGCATCCAGACCGGCCTCGTCGGAGACCTGATGGATGAAGCCGCGCGTGGAAAGCGTGTGCAGAAACTCGGATTTGAAGGCAGACATTTCGGATTTTCCTGATTGAATCAAACGGCACAAAGCATGTGCCTTAACAGACGGTGCCGTTTAACATCATTCTCAATCGAATCACAAGAAAGGCAGTGTCTTGGCGGCAATACGGCGTGCAATCGGGCTGATGAGCGGAACGTCGATGGACGGCATCGATATCGCGCTCGTCGAAACTGATGGGGGCGGCGATGTCGTGCGGGGGCCGTCCGGCTTCACGCCCTACGAGACGGCATTCCGTCGCCGCATTGAAACGTCGCTCAGGGAGGCGAAGGCCATCCAGCGGCGCAATGAGCGGCCGGGAACGCTCGCGCAGATCGAAGAAGAGCTGACGCGGCGGCACGGCGATGCCGTGAAGCAGTTTCTGTCGGATTATAAGATCGATCTGAAAGATGTTGATATTATTGGGTTTCATGGCCAGACCGTTTTGCATCGACCAGGCGAAGGTTTGACTGTCCAACTGGGCGACGGCGAACTTCTTGCCAAAGTGACTGGCATTCCCGTCGTCTACGACATGCGTGCCAACGACATGGTGCATGGCGGTCAGGGTGCGCCGCTGGTGCCGGCCTATCACAGTGCGCTTACGCGGCATGTTCCCGCTGAACTCAGCCACGGCCGGCCGGTGGTCTTCGTCAACATCGGCGGTATTTCCAACGTGACGATCGTGCCTTCAAAGGGCGATCCGATCGCTTTCGATACGGGACCGGGCAATACGCTGATCGATCAGTGGGTCGAGGACCGCGCCGGGATTGCCTATGATGCGGGCGGCGCCATCGCGAGCGAGGGCGAGATCGTGGGTGCGGCGGTGACACGCTATTTGACGAAACCGTTCTTCGATTTGCAGCCGCCGAAATCGCTAGACCGCAATGATTTTACCCTGGAGGAACTCGGAGATGCCGAGCTTGCCGATGGGGCGCGAACGCTGGCGAGAGTGACGGCCGACGCCATATTGAAGGCGGGTGCCTATGCACCTGAAACGCCGTCGCTGTGGATCATATGCGGCGGCGGGCGCAAGAACGCAACGATCCTGAAGGACCTGTCGGACGGCGCGGGGCTTTCGGGCGCGAAGGTCGTCGTCGCCGAAGATTTTGGTTTCAATGGAGATTCGATGGAGGCGGAGGCCTGGGCCTACCTCGCCGTTCGTGCCCTCTACGGGCTGCCCTTGACCTGGCCGACGACGACGGGTTGCAAAGCGCCGGTGTCAGGCGGGGTAATTGCCGGTCGGAGGTAGATCGGGCTCACCATGATCCTCGGGCCTGTCCCGAGGATCCGTAGTCTTCAATCCCGTTATCGCAGCCGTTTCGGCTTGGCTTCAACCAGTTCGCCGTTCAGGCGGCGGTCCAGATAGTCCGAACATTCGGCAATGACTTCATCGGTCATGCCGGAGAAGAAATGGTTGGCGCCGACCATGGTCTTTTGCGTGATCGTGATGCCCTTCTGGGTCTTGAGCTTGTCGACCAAGCCTTGCACGTCCTTGGGCGGTGCCACCTTGTCCTGATCGCCGTGAAGGATCAGGCCGGACGAGGGGCAGGGCGCGAGGAACGAGAAATCATAGGTGTTGGGCTGAGGCGCGACGGAGATGAAACCCTCGATCTCCGGCCGGCGCATCAGGAGCTGCATGCCGATCCACGCGCCGAACGAGTAGCCTGCCACCCAGCAGGTCTTCGAATCCGGATGCAGCGACTGCACCCAGTCGAGCGCGCCGGCTGCGTCCGACAATTCGCCCGAACCATGATCGAATTCGCCCTGGCTGCGACCGATGCCGCGAAAGTTGAAGCGCAGGGTCGTGAAGCCGCGCTGCTGGAACATGTAGAACAGATCGTAGACGATCTTGTTGTTCATTGTGCCGCCGAATTGTGGATGAGGGTGGAGGACAATCGCGATCGGCGCGTTTTTTTCCGTCGAAGGCTGATATCTGCCCTCGAGACGGCCCGCTGGTCCATTGAAAATTACTTCAGGCATGTATACTCCACTCTTTGCCACAGGCGGTTGTAGTTGACCGGACTTGACGGCAACCAACTGCGCCCATAAAACCAGTTTAGAACCGTTCAAAACTGGTATAGAATTTTTGCTCGAAGCGGCTTAATAGGCTGTTCCGAGGCAAAAATTCAAGGAAATTGCGCTTTGTGCAGCGCGGTGTTCATAAAGAACAGGATCAAAGACCACCCATGGCCGGCAATCGCGCCTATTTGGACTACAATGCAAGCGCGCCGCTGATCCCGGAGGCTCGCGATGCTGTCGTCCAGGCGCTCATGCAGACGGGTAATCCATCGTCCGTTCACCAGGAAGGCCGGGCGGCAAAGGCCATTTTGGAAACCGCCCGTCGGAATGTCGCCGCGCTTGTCGCCGCCAAGCCCGACCACGTGTTCTTTACATCGGGTGCAACCGAGGCAGCTTCAACCCTCCTGACCCCGCATTTCATGATGGGACGGGCGCCGATGCGCCTTTCCCATCTCTATGCAAGTGCGAGCGAGCATCCGTGCATTCTCGCAGGCGGCCAGTTTCCCGCGGATCAGATCACCATTGTTCCTGTCGACGCCAACGGCATCCTTGATCTTGATTTCCTGCGCCGCGCCCTTGAGGCCCACGATCGAAGCGCGGGGCTGCCGCTGGTGGCCGTCCAGGCTGCGAACAACGAGACCGGTGTTATCCAGCCGACTGCCGAGATCGGCAAGGTCGTGAAAGCGACCGGGGGCCTGTTCGTGGTTGATGCGGTTCAGGCGGCCGGACGGATTGCGCTCAATATATCCGATACTTCGGCTGACTATCTCATCCTGTCTTCACACAAGATCGGTGGTCCAAAGGGTGTCGGCGCCATTGTGGCCGTGTCCGATCTGGTCATGCCGCGTGCGCTTGTGCGCGGTGGCGGCCAGGAAAAGGGTCATCGGGCCGGCACTGAAGCCCTGCCGGTTATTGCAGGTTTTGGCGCGGCGGCAGAGGTCGCGACCAGGCGTCTGAACGCCGGAGGCTGGTCCCTCAAAACGCGCGACGCCATCGAGCAGGGCATCAAGTCCATCGCGGCCGATGCGATCATCCATGGCGAGGGAGCCAACCGCTTGCCGAATACGACCTTCTTTTCGCTGAGCGACATGAAGGCCGAAACCGTGCAGATCGCTTTCGATCTTGCGGGAATCGCGCTATCGGCGGGGTCCGCCTGTTCCTCGGGCAAGGTCGGCCCCAGCCATGTGCTTGCCGCCATGGGTTTTGGTGGCGGCACCGGTGCCCTCAGAGTTTCGACAGCGTCCGACACGGATGAAAGCGACGTTGCGTCGTTTCTCGACGCATTGGCCAAAATCGTCGCACGCCGCGACCGTTCGAAACCTGTTGCCGTGGATGCGGCGTAGAAATTCCGGCTATCGACCTCTGTTTACGGTCGATAGCCGAAAAAATCCGGCGTCAGCCGGGTGTTAAATCGCGCGATTGCGCACTACATACGGAGCAAATATTCAAGACGACATACGCCTTGACGTTTGCAACTGCGGGACCTTGAACCCCGCGTGGATGGAGAACGCCAATGCCTGCCGTGCAGGAAACTATTGATCGGGTCCGCACCCTTGACGTGGACCAGTACAAATATGGCTTTGAAACCCTTATCGAAATGGATAAGGCGCCAAAGGGCCTCAACGAAGATATCATTCGCTTTATCTCTGCCAAGAAGAACGAGCCAGAATGGATGCTGGAATGGCGTCTCAAGGCTTACGAGCGCTGGCTGACGATGGAAGAGCCCACATGGGCGCGCGTCAACTATCCGAAGATCGACTTCCAGGACATGGTGTACTTCGCCGGGCCGAAGAACCAGACCGGGCCGACGTCGCTTGCGGAGGTCGATCCCGAACTCCTGCGTACCTATGAGAAGCTCGGCATTCCGCTGAAAGAGCAGGAAATCCTTGCGGGTGTGCGCAAGCAGGGCGAACCGAGCAATTCGGACGACGAAGAGGTCAGCGACAACGTCTACAAGTCAGGCCGGGTCGCGGTTGATGCCGTGTTCGACAGCGTCTCCGTCGTGACGACGTTCCGTGCTGAGCTTGCCAAGGCCGGTGTCATCTTCTGTTCGATCTCGGAGGCGATCCGCGAATATCCCGAACTCGTGCAGAAGTATCTCGCATCGGTGGTTCCGGTCTCCGACAACTTCTATGCGACGCTGAATTCCGCGGTATTTACCGACGGTTCTTTCGTCTATGTGCCGAAGGGCGTGCGCTGCCCGATGGAGCTTTCCACTTATTTCCGCATCAATGAGCGGGATACCGGACAGTTCGAGCGGACGCTGATCATCGCCGAGGAAGGCGCTTACGTCTCCTATCTCGAAGGCTGCACCGCACCGCAGCGCGACGAGAATCAGTTGCACGCTGCAGTGGTCGAGCTCATTGCGCTCGACAATGCCGAAATCAAGTATTCGACGGTCCAGAACTGGTTCCCAGGCGATGCGGAAGGCAAGGGCGGCATCTACAATTTCGTCACCAAGCGTGGCGATTGCCGCGGCGTCAACTCCAAGATTTCCTGGACGCAGGTCGAGACCGGCTCGGCGATCACCTGGAAATATCCGTCCGTGATTTTGCGCGGCGACAATTCGCGCGGCGAATTCTATTCGATCGCCGTTTCCAACGGCCATCAGCAGATCGACAGCGGCACGAAAATGCTGCATCTCGGCAAGAACACATCGAGCCGCATCATTTCGAAGGGCATTTCGGCGGGCAAGTCGAACAATACTTATCGCGGCCAGGTGTCGGCGCACCGCAAGGCGGAGAATGCGCGCAACTTCACCCAGTGCGATTCGCTGCTTATCGGCAATGACTGCGGCGCCCACACCGTGCCCTACATCGAGGCAAAGAACGCCACGGCGCAGTTCGAGCACGAAGCGACCACCTCGAAGATCTCCGAAGACGCGCTGTTCTACGTGATGCAACGCGGCATTCCGGAGGAAGAGGCGATCGCGCTCATCGTCAATGGCTTCGTCAAGGAAGTCATCCAGGAGCTGCCAATGGAGTTTGCCGTGGAAGCGCAGAAGCTCATCGGCATCAGCCTTGAGGGGAGCGTCGGTTAATGGTCATCGCCACGAAGGAAGAACTCGACAGGTTGCGCCGGCGCTATGAAGAGCTTGGCGAAGTCATCGAGGAATTGACGGATACGCTGGCGCGCTCGTCCACGGCGACCGAACGTGTGCTTGAACCTGAACTGATCCGGGCCCGCAAGGAGCTCGCATCCGTGGTCGAGCGCCTGAAAAGCCTGAGCGGCGACAATTGAATTGAGGATGGCGTGAGTCATCCGTCCTAGACATGAAATTGAGCGGAGGATCGCCTGTTTGCTGGTCCCGCTGGATACGAAGGAACTATGAAATGCTGGAAATCAGAAACCTACACGCACGCATCGCCGAAGATGGCACCGAGATCATCCGGGGCCTGAACCTCACCGTCAAGGCCGGCGAAGTTGCCGCCATCATGGGCCCCAACGGCTCGGGCAAGTCTACACTCTCCTATATTCTTGCTGGCCGCGAGGACTATGAGGTGACGGAAGGCGACATCCTCTACAATGGCGAGTCGATCCTCGATCTCGACCCGTCCGAGCGTGCGGCAAAGGGAATTTTCCTCGCGTTCCAGTATCCCATGGAGATACCGGGCGTAGCCACGATGGAATTCCTCAAGGTGGCGATGAATTCGCAGCGCAAGGCGCGCGGCGAAGAACCGCTGAAAATCCCGGAGTTCCTCGGCCGCGTCAAGACCGCCGCCGCATCGCTCGACATGGACATCGGCATGCTCAAGCGTCCGCTCAATGTCGGTTTTTCCGGCGGCGAAAAGAAGCGCGCCGAAATCCTGCAGATGAAACTGCTCGAGCCCAAGCTTTGCGTGCTCGATGAGACGGATTCCGGTCTCGATATCGATGCCCTGAAGATCGTTGCCGACGGCGTCAATGCGCTACGGTCGCCGGATCGCGCCGTAATTGTTATCACGCACTACCAGCGCCTGCTCGACTATATCGTTCCGGACACGGTGCATGTCCTCTACAAGGGTCAGGTTATCAAGTCGGGGGGCAAGGAACTTGCCCTGCACCTCGAAGAAAACGGCTACGCCGATATTATCGGCGAGGCAGCCTGAGGAGCGTCATGATGAATGTTCACGCAAGACGCCAGCCCACGGCCGCGGAAGCCGCGCTGGTCGACGCCTTTGTCGACCGGATGGGCGAACTGCCGGGCGATGGCGAGATCTCCAGCGCCCGCGACAATGCCATTGAGGCGCTGAAGGAGCAGGGCCTGCCCTCGCGCCGTGTCGAAGCCTGGCACTATACCGATTTGCGGACGCTGCTGCGCAGCGTTGCGCCCTATGACAGCGCAGCCGGCACCAATGCATTGCTGCCGATTATTTCCGGCTCTGCCATTGCCGCGGTTTCGAACGGCGTCAGCCTGGTGGCGCCCAGAGTTGATGGCGTCGAATTCCAGAAGTTCAGCGAAAAGCTGTCGGAGGGATCGGTGATCGGCGAACTTGCCATCCGTGATGGCGATGACACGATCGGCCAGATCAACGCGGCCTACGTGACTGATGGCTGGGCCGTGTCGGTTGCCGAAGGCATCGAGCTTGGTGCGCCGCTCGAACTCCAGAATATTCAGACGCGCGGCCAGGGCCACGTCCGGTTTCCGGTCAAATTCGGCAAGGGTGCCAAGGCTACGGTCATCGAGCGCCAGGCAGGCGGCGAGGGCGACGGTTTCTCGACGAGCATCAGCACTGTCACAGTTGCCGACGATTGCGAAATTACCTGGATCATCCTGCGCGAGCATGGCGAACAGTCGACCCAGCTCGCTCAGTTCATTGCCACCATCGGCAAGAACGCCAAGCTCAACCTCTATGTCGTCAATGCTGGCGGCAAGCTCATTCGCCAGGAAGTGCACGTGCTTGCCCAGGGCGAGGGCTGCGACTTCCAGCTGCGTGGCGTCAATCTCCTCGGCGGCGACAGCCATACGGATGTGACGATGACGCTCGGCCACCTCGTCGAGAACACGACGTCGGTGGAAATCGTCCGCAACGTCGTGACCGACCGGGCGCGCGGCGTCTTTCAGGGCCAGATCAAGGTCAACAAGATCGCCCAGAAGACCGATGCGCGCATGGCCTGCAACACGCTCCTGCTTTCCGACGACGGCGAATTCGACGCCAAGCCGGAACTTGAGATTTTTGCCGACGACGTTGCGTGCGGTCATGGCGCGACGGTTGCCGAAATCGACGGGAACCATCTGTTCTATCTGCAGGCACGCGGCATTCCCGAAAGCGAGGCACGCGGGCTGCTGATCAAGGCATTCGTGGCCGAGGTCGTCGAAGAGCTTCAAGACGAGGAATTGGTCGAAGCGCTTGAAGGCATCCTCGACAAGTGGTTGGCCGCTCACGTCTGAGCGGTCGTCCAAGTCAACTGGAAAACGGGATAACGCGGCTATCATGGACTCCAAGATCATTCCGAGCAGCTACGACGTAGAGGCGATCCGTCGCGATTTCCCGATCCTGTCGCGCGAAGTCTATGGCAAGCCGCTTGTCTACCTCGACAATGGTGCATCGGCGCAGAAGCCGCAGGCTGTCATCGACGCGATCACGCATACCTATTCCAACGAATATGCCAATGTGCATCGCGGCCTGCATTTCCTTTCCAATGCGGCGACCGATGCCTACGAAAAAGCGCGTGAAAATGTCCGGCACTTTCTGAATGCGGCGTCCGTTGACGAGATCGTCTTCACCAAGTCGGCGACGGAGGCAATCAACACCGTCGCCTATGGCTATGGCATGCCGAATATCGGCGAGGGCGACGAAATCGTGCTCTCGATCATGGAGCATCATTCCAACATCGTGCCGTGGCATTTCATTCGCGAGCGCCAGGGCGCCAAGCTCGTCTGGGTACCGGTCGACGATCAAGGCGCGTTTCATATCGAGGAATTCGAGAAGCGGCTCACGGAGCGCACCAAACTCGTCGCTATCACGCATATGTCGAACGTGCTTGGCACCGTGACGCCGATCAAGGATATCGTCCGTATCGCCCACGCACGCGGCATTCCAGTGCTGGTCGATGGAAGCCAGGGTGCGGTGCACCTGCCCGTCGATGTCCAGGATCTCGGATGCGACTGGTACATTTTCACCGGGCACAAGATTTACGGGCCGTCGGGCATCGGCGTGCTCTACGGACGCAAGGAAAAGCTTGAAGCGATGCGGCCCTTCCAGGGCGGCGGCGAGATGATCGAAGAGGTGACGGAAGACATCGTCACCTACAACCATCCACCGCACCGGTTCGAAGCGGGTACGCCACCGATCGCCCAGGCGATCGGCCTTGGTGCGGCGATCGAATATGTCGAGAAGATCGGCCGCGGCGCAATTCTGGCGCATGAAGAAGATCTGCGCGACTATGCCCACGAGCGTCTGCGGCAGATCAATTCACTGCGCATTTTCGGCGACGCCAAGGGCAAGGGCGCTATCATTTCGTTCGAACTCGAAGGCATTCACGCCCATGACGTGTCGATGGTGATCGACAGGGCCGGCGTTGCGGTGCGCGCCGGTACGCATTGTGCGCAGCCGCTTCTGAAGCGATTTGGCGTAACGTCGACATGCCGTGCCTCATTTGCCATGTATAATACGCGAAACGAGATCGATGTTCTTGCCGATGCGCTGGAGAAAGCGCGGAAATTCTTTGGGTGATGATAATGGCCGATAAAGTCGAAACGCTTGAAAAGCAGGATACGGTTGCAGCCGATCCGGTACATACGCCGGTTGGCACGGCGTCGGCGTCCGCTATTCCCGCCGATGAACTGGCGCGGATGACGGATGACATCATCGGTGCGCTGAAAACCGTCTATGATCCGGAAATTCCCGCCGATATCTATGAACTCGGGCTCGTCTACAAGGTAGATATCGAAGATGATCGCTCGGTCAAGATCGAGATGACGCTGACGGCGCCGGGCTGCCCCGTAGCCGGAGAAATGCCGGGATGGGTGCAGGATGCAGTCAGCGCCGTCGAAGGCGTCAGCTTCGTCGACGTAACGATGACCTTCGATCCGCCGTGGACGCCCGACCGGATGTCGGAAGAGGCACAGGTTGCGGTCGGCTGGTATTAGGCCGTTCCTTGTTTGGATAGCTTGCCGCAAGCCCTCGGGCTTCGGCTCCGTCCGATGAATTGGTCAGGGCGCCTCGCAGCCCTCAGGAACGCTTTCTTCGAGCGGCTTGTCGGATTTCTCCAGCGTTCCGTCGAGGATCGACATAGGGACGTAGGGCACGCCCTGGATGGCCGGATTGGCGAGCCGCAAACGATAGCAGCCGTTGAAGACTTCGGTCTTGCCATCCTTGTCGGTCGATTCGATAGCAACGGGCTTGCTCCAATAGGCGGAACCCGCGGCGCCTTCGCCCTCGGCCTTGCCGAAGAGCACTTTTACCGAGGCCGTGGTCTCATAGCCCTTCTGAAACTCGGCAAAAGGCTTGGGCGGATTGTCTGGAGCATAATAGCTGTAGGCGCGGGCATATTCCTGCCGGTTGATGGCATTGTAGTAGGATCGGATCAGGGTTTCCGGCGTGCTGCGATTGTCGAGATACTCGGGCGGGGTCTGGTTTTGAGATTCGGCGGCGGGTTCGGCGGGTTTTGCCGGAGTTTGTCCCTGATCCTGCGTTTGTTCCGGCTGCTTCGTTTCCTGTGCCGAGGCGAAGGCTGGCGCAAGGAAGGCGAATGCGATGCTGCAGTAGAGAAGATTGCGATGGTTCATGGGCTCTCCGCCTCTCAATCGTTGGCCGGGACAGTTTGAACACTTGCGGTGACGGTTGTGTAACATTAACTATGGTATTGTGTGATCGTTCCGCGATCTCAAGGAAGAGAGATGAGAAATGGGTCGTTTTTCTGTCATGACGTTGACTGATGCTGCAGCCAACCGCGTCCGCGAGATTGTCGCGACGCGCGAGAATGCGCTGGGAATTTGTGTCGGCATCAAGAAGGGCGGCTGCGCAGGGATGGAATACATGATCGATCTCGTTACCGAGGCAAAGCCGGGTGACGATGTCGTCGAGAAGGACGGCGTTAAGGTCTATGTAGCGCCGGAAGCCGTGCTTTATCTCCTCGGCACGCAGATGGATTTCGAAGTGACGACGCTGCGCACGGGCTTTGTGTTCAACAATCCCAACCAGACGTCGGCCTGCGGCTGCGGCGAATCAGTCGAGTTGACGCCGGCAAAGCCTGAGGCGCTGGCTGCAGCCGCGTCTTAAGACTACTCCTGTCAAATCGGGCGTGACGCGCCGTACTTGTCCTGCGATAGTTCCTGCATGGACAATGATGCGATTCATGATCTTTTCTCCGGTCTCGGGCCCGTGACCATCAAGCGGATGTTCGGCGGCAAAGGCATCTATTTCAATGGCTTGATCATCGCGCTTGAAGTGGATGATGAGATTCTCCTCAAGGCTGATACAGTTTCGGCACCCGCGTTCAGTGCCGCCGGCTGTCGGCAATGGCGCTATAGCGGCAAGAACAAGCCCGTCGACATGCCCTACTGGTCGATCCCGGACGAGGCGATAGACGATCCCGATATGATGGCGAGTGGGCGCGGCGCGCTTATGAGGCATCTTTGCGCGCCAAGAAATAGATACCGAGGCAGGATTTATCTAAACGACCGCTCGGTCGCGCAACAGGTCGATGGCATGGAGCGTCGGCATCGTCACCTTTTCCGGCAGCTCTCCGAGCGGAAACCAGCCAATGCCGCGGTGCTTTTCAGGCTCGAGCAGCCGGGCCTCGCCGGTATAGGTCTTTGCGAGATACAGGATGCCGAGCCAATGCTGTTGCTCTTCGTGGAAGAGCTGTTCGCTCAAGCCCAGCAAGCTGACAATACCGGCTTCAAGACCAGTCTCCTCGAGAGCTTCGCGGCGTATGGCCTGTTCGGCAGTTTCGAGGAAATCCACTTTGCCGCCGGGAATGCCCCAGGCTCCGGCCTCGGGGCTTTTCTTGCGTTGCAGAAGGAGAATGCGGCCGCGATCCAAAAAGACCATGCCGCAACCGACGCCCGGAGTGTGCACGAGAAGCCCCTTCTGTCTGAACCGAATCCCGGTCCTGAGCTTTGCTCACGGGCAAGGGGTTCGGCAAGACTGCCTGGGTTCAGATTTTGGTGTCGATCAGCATGAAGGCGGGGATTTCGTCGCCGAAGCCGACTGGTGCCGAGCCAAGGTCGTCGCGCTCGCGCCGATGATCACGGCGCGGCTCGGCTTGTGAAGGCTTGCCGCGGCGCTGTTCGTTATCAGCCTTGATGGCTGCCCTGTGCGGCTTGTCGGCGTTGCGCGGCGCTACGGCGACCTCGGCCACGACTGGCGCTTCTTCGGGGTCCTTTGCCTTGTCGGCGGCAGCGAGAATATCGATTTCTGACTGGGGCCGTTCGCGCTCGCGGCCTTCGTTGCGTGGCCGGCGCTTGGGCTCGGCCTTGCGGCGGCCGCGGCGCGGCGCCTCTTCGGGTTCCGTCGAAACGGGCAGGGTGGAGAGGTCGCCGTCGAGCCAGCTGATATCTTCGCCGATCAGCTTTTCAATCGATGAAAGGTGCTTTACGTCAGCGGGCGTCACCAGGGTGAAGGCCTTGCCGGAACGTCCGGCGCGGCCCGTGCGCCCGATACGGTGCACATAGTCCTCCGAGTGGATCGGCACGTCGAAATTGAACACGTGGCTGACGTCCGGAATATCGAGGCCGCGGGCGGCGACGTCGGAGGCCACCAGAATCTTGAGCTTCCCGTCCTTGAAGTTCGCAAGCATCGTCGTGCGCGCGCGCTGATCCATGTCGCCATGCAGCGCACCTGCATCGAACTCATGCTTGACGAGCGAGCGGAAGAGCTCCGACACATCCTTCTTGCGATTGCAGAAGATGATCGCATTCTTGAGGCCTTCGTCTTCAGCGCGGATCAGGTCGCGCAGCACGGCTCGCTTCTCCCAATCCTTCTTCCCAGACTTCACCAGCTTCTGCTCGACGGTCTTGGCCGTGGTCGCCGCCTTCGCGACTTCGACGCGGGCGGGCGAATGCAGGAACTGTTCGGTGAGCTTGGTGATTTCCGGCGGCATCGTCGCCGAGAAGAACAGCGTTTGCCGGGTGAACGGGATCAACTTGCAGATGCGTTCAATATCGGGAATGAAGCCCATGTCGAGCATGCGGTCGGCCTCGTCGATGACGAGAATGTCGACGGCGCTGAGCAGCAGCTTGCCGCGTTCGAAATGGTCGAGCAGGCGGCCCGGCGTTGCGATCAACACGTCAGCGCCGCGCTCAAGCTTGCGCAACTGGTCGTCGAACGAAACACCGCCAATGAGCAGGGCAACATTCAGCCGGTGGTTCTTGCCGTATTTGACGAAGTTCTCCTCGACCTGCGCTGCGAGTTCGCGCGTCGGTTCGAGAATGAGCGTGCGTGGCATGCGGGCGCGGGCGCGGCCCTGTTCGAGCAGGGTGAGCATCGGCAGCACGAAGGAAGCGGTTTTGCCCGTTCCGGTCTGGGCGATGCCGAGCACGTCCTTACGCTGCAGCGCATGCGGAATGGCGCCAGCCTGGATCGGTGTCGGAATTGTATATCCTGCTGCTTCTACAGCATTGAGCACTTTGGGTGAAAGGCCCAGATCGGCAAAGGTGGTCAACGGAGGTTTAACTTTCTATCTGCAGTCGGTGCTGCGCCTGTCCATAATCCGACCAGGATTGCCTTGGTCTTTGGAATTGCACAGCGTTTTGCTTGAATGGCGTTACGGCGCAGGGGAGCAAAAGTCAACTCTTGGCGCAGGTCACATTTAAGAGTTTGTTACAATTGGGCGCGAATTTATTCCAATGTTGTCAATAAAGGAACTGTTCCTTGAGAATTCGCTCGTTCCAGGAATGGTTCTTGTCAAACAGAATGGTCGCGCGCATCTGCAAAGCTTCTTCAACCGTGACCGACAGGACGGACTTTACTTCCGTATGATCCGCGACAGCATTGACCGGGCGCTTTTCGGGTTCGAGGATATCGAAGCGCACGGTCACACGGTTTGGGAGAAGGGCGCCGCGCCAGCGTCGCGGGCGGAAGGCCGAGACAGGCGTGAGCGCAAGAAGGCGCGCATCGAGCGGGATGATGGGCCCCTGCGCCGAGAGATTATAGGCAGTCGAGCCGGCCGGCGTCGCAACCATGACGCCGTCGCAGATAAGTTCCTCAAGCCGCACCTGCCCATCGACGCTGATGCGGATCTTCGCTGCCTGATAGGATTGGCGCAGCAGCGACACCTCATTGAGGGCAAAGGCTGTGAAGTTCTCGCCATCCGCCGTCTCCGTCACCATTTTGAGCGGGCGGATGGTTTCGGCTTGTGCGGCCTCGATCCGCTCCTTAAGTCCCTCTTCCTTATACTCGTTCATGAGAAAGCCGACCGAACCGCGGTTCATGCCGTAGATCATCTTGCCCTGGTTCATGTAGTTCTGCAGCGTGGCGAGCATGAAACCGTCGCCGCCAAGCGCGACGATGACGTCGGCGTTGCGCGCTTCGGTCTGGCCATAGATCCGGGCAAGCTCGCTTATCGCCTCGTCGGAATCGGGCGTCCCTGAGGAAACGAAGGCAAATGTTTCTATTTTTCGGTTCATTTCCGCCTGCTCATCCTCGGTCGATCCTCATTGCGCGCTGTTCAACTGGCAAGGTGCTCGCGATTTAGGCCTCGCTCCAACCAGCCGATGTTATCCCACGGGGCTATCCGCGTAGCACGGCAGGGCTGATCTGGCAAAACCGCCGACGCCTAAAAAAGTTGACGAAATCGCTTCACCGCCGATTTTTTAATTTTACAGGAACGAGCTTTATGCTAAGCGGACGCCGCTGCCCTTGTAGCTCAGTTGGTAGAGCATCTGATTTGTAATCAGAGGGTCGGGAGTTCGAGTCTCTCCGGGGGCACCATTAAAACTTGTCAGGACGTTATACAGCATCCGCAGCGCGAAACCGTGCCGTTTTCCCTGAACAAAGCAGTGCCCCATGTCACGCCTGAAAATTTTGCAGATTGCCCTGGTCGTGTTCGGTGTCGCATTTTGCCTCCTCTATCCGCTTGCGATTGTCTGGCCGTCAGGGTGGGCGTGGCATGACGGCCCGCCGACCGCTTCGCATTATTTCATGATGATCGTGGGCATCTATGCGACGCTTGGAATATTTCTGGTTCGAGCGGCGCGAAATCCCATGGCACATCGGTCGCTCATCGACTTTACGATCTGGTCGAGTGTCGTGCACGCGCTGATCATGGCGATCCAATCCTACAGCCCCGGTGCGCATTCCGGTCATATGCTCGGCGACGTGCCAGCGCTATTGCTCGTCGCTGCGGTGCTCGGTGGATTGACCTATTCCGGCGGCGAAGCGAAGGAGCGCTAGAACGAAGTCTCGCACGGTCGCGCCGCCGCGCTGCAACCGGTCTTCTCCAGCACATCATCGAACTATCTGCGTTCGAAAAGTGCATTACCAGCCGTGCCGGACTACGCTACCATGTGGCGGCAAAGCCATTCGAACATAAAGCGGTTTTCGGAGGTCCTATGAGTGGAACAAAGCTCTTTTCGCCCGTGTCGATCGGCGATCTAAGTCTCAGCAACCGCATCGTCATTGCGCCGATGTGCCAATACTCCGCGCAAGACGGGCAGATGAGCGATTGGCACCTCATTCATCTCGGCACCCTTGCCAATTCCGGCGCGGGCTTCCTGACGATCGAGGCGACCGCCGTTACGACGGAGGGGCGCATTTCCTACGGCGATGTCGGCCTTTACGACGATGCCTGCGAAGCGGCGATGCGCCGCGTCCTCGATGGCATTCGCCGCTGGTCGGACATGCCGATCGGCATCCAGCTCGGTCACGCGGGCCGCAAGGCTTCAAGCGAATTGCCGTGGAAGGGCGGCAGCCAGTTGCCGCCGGACAATGCCAACGGCTGGAAGACGGTTGCACCCAGCGCCGTTCCCTTCAAGGACAGCTACGACGTTCCGACAGCGCTTGACAGCGACGGGCTGGCGCGATTGCGCAAGGCGTTTGCCGACGCCACGGCGGGCGCGGCGCGGCTCGACCTTGCGGCGGTGCAGATCCACGGCGCGCATGGCTATCTCCTGCATCAGTTTCTGTCGCCGCTTTCCAATAAACGGACGGACGACTATGGCGGGTCGCTCGAAAACCGCATGCGCTTTCCGCTCGAAATCTTCGAGACAGTCCGTGCTGCCTTTCCGGCGGGGAAGCCAGTCACGATGCGCGTGTCGGCAACAGACTGGGCCGAAGGCGGCTGGAATATCGAAGAGACGGTCGCCTTCGCCCATGCCCTCGAAGAGCGTGGCTGCGATGCCATCCATGTTTCGAGCGGCGGGCTCGCATTCAACCAGGAGATCGCAATTGGTCCCAATTACCAGGTGCCGTTTGCGCGCGCCGTCAAGGCGGCGACGCATATGCCGGTCATCGCAGTCGGCCTCATCACCGAATTCGAACAGGCCGAAGCGATCCTTGTGACCGGTGATGCCGACCTCATCGCGATTGCCAGGGCGGCGCTTTATGATCCGCGCTGGCCATGGCATGCGGCAGCACATTTTGGCGAGACGGTTTCCGCACCAAGCCAGTATCTGCGGTCGCAGCCACGGCAGTACCGCACCCTGTTCGACGGAAACGCCGCCCAGAAATAGCGGCGAATAGCCCGTGAGGCCGTACGTCCCGTCTCAACGCTTCAAATCATCGGCAAGCGCCGGCCACTCCTTCAGGAATGCAGCACGGGCACGAATCCCCGGCGAGGTCGCTTGCCGACTTTCGTCCCGCGTGAGCCGCGCGAACACCAGAGTGTCGTCGCCTTTGCGTGCCCAGCCGACATACCAGCCGAGGCCGCGGCTTCTGTCGAAGGCGCCGTCGGGTTTGCGCGGGTAGGCGCCTCCCGTCTTGCCGGAGATGGTCCAGCCGCCCGGCACCTCGCTGCTTTCAACGATCCTGTTGGTCATCTCATAGGCGCGCGGATCCACTGGCAACTTCTGGCTTGCGATCTTTTCAAGAAAGCGCACCTGTTCCAGTGGCGAGATTTTCAGTGAGGAACTAATCCATGCCCGCTCCAGTGCATTGTTCTTACCCGGATCGCCGGAAAAATCAGCGTTGCCGTAGCCGAAAGCGTTCGCATATTGACGCAGCCGATCGACCCCGAGCGCCTGCGTGATCTGCTGCGAGTACCAAACGACGGAGTATTTCATCCAGCGAGTCGGATCGGTCGGCTGTCTCCAGTCCTCGCCTTGCCAATCCGGATAGCCTTCGCGAAACGGCAGCCTTGGTGTGTGGGCATCCTTGAGAAATCCGGAATCATAACCCATGACGCTCAGGGCGATCTTGAATGTTGATGCTGGCGTCACCCGGCTTTTGCAATCGCCGTTTTCCACGAGGATTTTGCCATTGGACGCATTGGCAACGATGGTGCAGATGTTCTTCGCCTGCGACACGCCAGTTTGAAAGCCGAGCGCCAGAAGGGCGAGCCCCGCAAGATTGAGCTTCTGCAAAAGATTCTCCGCTGTTTTCGATTATTCGGTCCGGGTGCAAGTTGCCAAGCTAAGCAACGGACATTGCATATAAGTTACCACCACGATCTGCTGGGGTGTAGACCCTGCCCAAGTTTGGCTTTCAGGTAAGTTTTACCAGCGCGATCAGCCCTATTGCGGGGCGCCAAATCATGTGTCATTTCAATCCTTAGTATAATATGGGGGCCGGGAATATTTCCGGGCATCTGCAAAAAATGAATTTGCTTCTTGCAACCGATCCGATTCGTCTGCGTCCGTGGCTCGGCTACGCAACTGCGGTCGTGCTCGTTACCGTTTCGCTCGTTTGCAGAGCCTGGCTCGGGCTTTATGTCGGCGGCATCAATTTTCTGCTTTTCTATCCCGCGATTCTCCTTGCGAGCCTCCTCGGCCGATGGGGCCCGGGGGTTCTTGCAACGGCGCTTTCGGCGTTCCTGGCGCAATATTTCTTTGTCGATCCGGTGTACTCCGTCCTGCCTGAAACCACGGATCAATGGGCAGCACTCATTGGTTTTCTCTGCAACGGGTTGATCATCGTTGCGCTGATGGAGCGGGTTACGGCTGCTCATGCGCAGCAGATGGTCCTGCAGAAGCAACTGGAGGACGCCGCGAAGACGCTGGAGTCGAAAGTGGAGCGCCGTACCGCCCAGCTGCGATCGGAAATGGACGAGCGCGTCGCGGCACAGGAAAAAGTCCGGCAGTTGCAGAAGATGGAATCGATCGGCCAACTGACTGGCGGCGTCGCCCACGATTTCAACAATATGCTGGCCATCATTATCGGCAGCCTCGACATGGCGACGCGACGGCTCACCGGCTCCGAGGATCCGCGCCTGGCAAAATCGATCCAGAACGCCAAGGAGGGGGCCCAGCGCGCCGCGACCTTGACGGCCCGCCTCCTGGCATTCTCGCGCCAGCAACCGTTGAAGCCCGAGACCGTCGACGGCAACAAGCTCGTCGGCGGCATGTCCGAGCTGCTGCGCCGCACGATCGGGGAGCATATCCAGATCGAGACCGTGCTGGCGGGCGGCCTCTGGAAGGCCCATGCGGATATCGGCCAATTGGAAAACGCGATCATCAACCTGTGCATCAATGCGCGCGACGCCATGCCCGGTGGCGGCAAGCTGACCATTGAAACGGCCAACGCAGAACTTGATGATCGCTATGCGCGGCTGCATGACGAGGTTAAGCCCGGCCAATATGTGATGCTCAGCATTACCGATACCGGTACCGGCATGTCCAAGGAGGTTATCGAGCGGGCGTTCGATCCGTTCTACACGACGAAGGGCGCCGGGAAGGGGACCGGTCTCGGCCTCAGCCAGGTCTACGGCTATATCAAGCAGACTGGCGGACACATCAAAATCTATTCCGAAATCGATCGTGGTACGACGGTCAAAATCTACCTGCCACGCCATCACGGCGAAGCGGATGTCGCGGCACCGGGAGATGCGCTGGAAACGGCGCTGCCTCTTGTCGACGGCACCAGAATTGTCCTCGTCGTGGAGGATGAGGAGCAGGTCCGGCACATGACGGTCGATGCCCTGCGTGAGTTAGGCTACACCGTCGTCCAGGCGAGCACACCGAAAGAGGCCCTGCAGCAAATCGAGTTGCTGCCGCATATCGACCTTTTGTTCACGGATATCGTGCTGCCCGAAACCAACGGCCGACAACTGGCGGATATCGTGCGGCAGAAACGGCCGGACGTAAAAGTGTTGTTCACGACCGGCTATACCCGTAACGCAATCGTTCACAATGGCGTCCTTGACCATGGCGTCAATTTGCTGCCAAAACCGTTCACGATCGATCAACTGGCGTTGAAACTGAAAGACGTTCTTGGATAAGAATAGTGGGATCGTGACAGTGGGGAAAGTTAGACGGTGAACAAAGGGGCAAGAATTCTCGTTGTCGAGGACGAAGGTCTGCTCGCCATGATGATCCAGGAGATGCTGGAAGATCTGGGCTTTGAAGTGCCGGATGTTGCTTCTACCTTGAGCGAAGGCATAGGCCTCGTTGAAACCGGTGCATATGACGCTGCGATCCTCGACGTCTCGCTGCACGGTGAAAACTCATTTCCCATCGCCAGCTTGCTTGCCGATAAGGGCATTCCCTTTGCATTTTCATCCGGTTTTTCGCTCGAAGATATCGCACCGGAATTTGCCGATCGGCCGCTACTGCGCAAACCCTACCAATTCAATGAGCTGGAAGGTATTCTGGCCGCGTTCTAGAAATCGCATGTCGGCGATTTTAATTTCCGTTATGTAACCCCTTGAGTGAGCAAATGGCTCGAACTTCCAACCTGCAATTCGGCCTCCGCCAACGCAATGGAAATGAGCGTCACGACTGACGACCAGCCGTCGGCCGCTGCGATTGTTTTCAATCGCTCGAGCTCGATCCTGATTTTGTTAGCCACCTCAAGTCGTTCAAAATTTTCATTGCGCGCCGTTGCCATATGTTCTCCCGCGTTGCAGCTTTCATGACCCACAACTAAGCACATTGCGCACCTTGGCGCTCTTGGCAATTGGTCGAATACGGCTCAGTGGAAGTCGGAGCCGTTGAAGCGATCTGATTGCCTATTGTGCTTTCCAGACACTTGCTGCTTTACCAGATCACTTACCTCGATGTAGGCCATTTCTATCAGATACGAGAGGAACGGCAATTTCTGATCTTTGGCGAGATCCGCCAGTTCCTGAAGCAAAGAGGCAATATATTCGAGACTTTCTTTACGCGTGGCGTTCATTGGTGATTGCTCATCTGTGCATTGAGGAACAGTGCGGGCGAGGGATTGAGTTGCATGATCACCGGGTCGGGACGATCACCAGCTTTGACCAGGCGTTTGCGGGCGATGTCCGAAATCTCGAACATGCCGGCATGAGTGAGGATGCCGCCAAAGTATGTGGGGAGGCCGACGGAACGCGGTGCCCAGTTGGCGCGCCGAAAAATGCGCGCCATGCGGGCATCGTAGACCGAAACCACGGTGTCCAGCCCGGCGAAGAGGCCGACCTCGACAACACCGCAAAAAAGCTCGGTCGTGACGCTGTTCAGCCGGCCGTCGAGCGGGGCGGCAAGGTCAGGGTCGATGCAGAAGCGGGAGCTTTCCCAAATAAGCGGGCTTTCGATGAACTCGCCATCGGGCAGGAGCGCGCCGAAAACGTCACGCAACATGTTTGGTCCTGTGGTTGGCAGCAACCGGAGCGATCCCTGCAGCCTTCCGGTCTGTTCATTGATCGAGGTCAAGTAGAGCGGATCAAATGTGTCGAACCGATCGATCTCGCGACCGTTTTGCACTTGCACGTCCCAGTTCAAGCGGTCCTTGAATACTCTGGCGCGAAGGCGAAACATCTGGTCGAGGAAATGGTTATGCGAAATATAGTCATCGGCGCCGATCACATAAATCATGGGAAATACCCCGTTAATACGGCGCCAGTCTAGACGACGGCAAAGGCCGCGCCATACCGGAGAACTCGGGTATTTTGATCCTCAGAGTAAATCGAGCGAATAGAGCTTGGCGACAGCGTGGGTAAGGTTTTTTGCATCAAGCTTGCGCCGGGCAAGATCTTGATAAAAGCGCACCGTTTTTTCACTCAAGGAAAGAATGGTCCCGATTTCACCCGCAGACTTTCCGGCGGCCGACCATTTCAGGCACTCCAGCTCGCGTGGCGACAGTTTTATCATTGGGTCGCGGTGGCCTTCGGCGCGCAGGACCATCTGGTGAATGTGAAAAGCGAGGATCTGAAAATCGCGGGTCCAGAACGGCATGAAGCGGATCCATTTTCCGAGCGGCATATTGCTGGAAACAGAAAGCAGAGCTTTTTCGCCATATCTGCCACGAACGGGAAAGCTGAGCCCGTGCCTACCGACGCCGAACTCCACTGCTTCGCCAAAGAAACGCCGCAATGGCGGCTTGGTCACGTCGAACTTGCCCCAATCGATAGGCAATATCGACGAGAAGCCTTGCTTCAAGACCGGGTCGAGCTGCCAGTAGTTCTGATCGTTATAGCGATCGATCCAATCCGGCAAAAACGTCGTGGAGACATAGCAATTTCCGCCAGCGGGCCCGGGAAGATTGACGCCGACATAGGCAACGGAACTCAGCTCGTAGATTGTCGCGAGGCGGCCGATCAGTTCGTGGACCTGCGGGTGATGACGAACCGACGTTGCCTCCTCGATCAGATTGAGGAAGTTTCGATCGAGGTTCATAGAATGCGCTGTAGCGGAGGTCACGCGCTCTTATCCTTCATTCGCCTGCGCCACCTTTAATACAGTTCGTTTATGGCAAACTGTATTGAACGATAGTCTAAGACGCGCAAATGGGAGCAGAAGCAGGTCCGTCACCCGAGCACGACTACCGCCATAGCATTCCTCGAATGCAACGGCAGATATACTCTTCGTTGGTGTGAAGAAGTGGACCCGCTAGCGCTGCGGCGGACGTGCGGTACTGACAAAATAGAGCATCCCGTAAGTGAGGGCGAATGACACCAAACATGGGAGTAGGTAGTCAACAATTGTGCTCATATCATCCTAACTAGATCGGAGGCCAAAAGTTCCATTGCAGTATAGCATAAGTGGAAAAGGTTGGGGGAGGGTTTACGCCGTCTCGCTCCACATAAATAGTTTGTTTGGGTTGCACGGGGCAAAATTAGGTGCAAGCGGCTTGGAGGCGATCCGAATCGGGTCCCGTTTGCCCTTGGGGAGATCAGTATGGCGTATGATGCGGATGTCATCGTAATCGGGGCGGGGCTTGCAGGTTTGGTGGCTGCAACCGAGTTGGCCGATGCCGGCAAGCGCGT
The DNA here is from genome assembly GCF_009647635.1 of Phyllobacterium sp. SYP-B3895. Taxonomy (NCBI): domain Bacteria; kingdom Pseudomonadati; phylum Pseudomonadota; class Alphaproteobacteria; order Hyphomicrobiales; family Phyllobacteriaceae; genus Phyllobacterium; species Phyllobacterium sp. SYP-B3895. Next base: position 1,040,927 of record NZ_WJIG01000003.1, read on the forward strand.
CATCATCGTCGATCAGGAACCGGAACAAACCCTTGGCGGTCAGGCCTGGCGCTCGTTCGGCGGCCTATTTTTCGTCAATTCGCCGGAACAGCGGCGCCTGCGCATCAAGGATTCGCGTGAACTGGCGCTGCAGGATTGGCTGGGCTCTGCCGGTTTCGACCGCCGGGACGACCATTGGCCCCGCCAGTGGGCCGAAGCCTATATCGACTTTGCTGCCGGCGAAAAGCGTTCGTGGCTGCATGCCCAGGGCATGCGCTGGTTTCCGATCGTCGGCTGGGCGGAGCGGGGCGGGTCACTCGCCACGGGTCACGGCAATTCGGTGCCGCGCTTTCATATCACCTGGGGCACCGGCCTCGGCGTCGTCGAACCTTTCATCCGCCGGGCGCGGGAGGCCGAGCGCAGCGGCTTAGTCTCCTTTCGCTTCAGGCACCGGGTGACATCGCTGTCGTCGAGCGCCGGAACGATCGACGGCGTCGAGGGCGAAGTGCTCGTGCCCAGCGAGGTGAAGCGCAGCGAGCCGAGTTCCCGCGCGGTCTCCACATCGTTTTCGCTAAAGGCAGGGGCGGTGATCGTTGCAAGCGGCGGCATAGGCGGTAATCATCATCTGGTGCGCCGTAATTGGCCAAGGCGCCTCGGCACGCCAAAACACCTTATCAGCGGCGTGCCCGACCATGTTGACGGGCTTATGCTCGGGATTGCCGAGCGCGCCGGCGCTCACCTGATCAACAGCGACCGCATGTGGCACTACGTGGAAGGCGTGCACAATTGGGACCCGATCTGGACCAACCATGCTATCCGGATATTGCCGGGCCCATCCTCGCTATGGTTCGATGCCGAAGGCAGACGCCTGCCGGCTCCGTGCCTGCCCGGTTTCGATACGTTGTCGACGCTCGACCACATCATGAAAGGCGGGTTCGACTATTCCTGGTTCGTCCTCAATCATACGATCGTCAAGAAGGAATTCACGCTGTCGGGATCGGAGCAGAACCCTGATTTCACGTCCAAGAGTTGGCGGCAGGTATTGAAACGGGCGCTTGGAGGCGTACCGGCACCGGTCCAGGCCTTCCTCGACAATGGCGAGGATTTCATCGTCGAGAAGGATCTTGGCAATCTGGTGCGCCGGATGAACGCCCTTACCGGCGACAATCTCATCGATGAAGCGAAACTGCGCGGCGAGATCGAAGCGCGCGACCGCGAGGTTGACAATCCCTTCACGAAGGACGTGCAGATCATGGCGATACGCGGGGCGCGCAACTATATCGGCGATCGCCTCGTGCGCGTGGTGCCACCGCACAAAATTCTCGACCCCAAGCATGGTCCGCTGATTGCGGTGCGGCTTAATATCCTCACCCGCAAATCGCTTGGCGGCATCGAGACCGATCTTAGCGCGAGAGCGCTCAAGGCGGATGGCGAGGTACTCGCAGGCGTCTATGCGGCCGGTGAGGCAGCAGGCTTTGGCGGCGGTGGCATGCACGGCTACAATTCCCTCGAGGGGACGTTCCTCGGCGGCTGCATATTTTCCGGCCGCACCGCCGGCCGAGCCGCGGCAAAGGCGGTGTAACGAGCGCATTTCGTTCTGTCAGGAACGCTGTCCGCGTATCGTCATGTCGAACTGGACGACGTTTGAATAAATCGGCGTGCCGACATCCATGCCATAGCGAGACCGCAGCAGCTTACCCTGCACGTGGAAGGTGATGGTGTTCTTGCCGTGATCGGCGAGACTTGCCTGGAAATTTGCCGGACTGCTCTTGCCGCGCGCCGTCAGGATCCCCGATATCTGGGCGGTATCGGAACTGGTCTGGGTAATCTGCGTCGATTTGAAGGTGATGGTCGGGAAATTTGCCGAATCAAATACCGCGTCGGATTTGAGGAAGCTTTCAACCCGGGCCTCGCCGGTCGAAACGCTCTCCGGATACAGCGTGAAGTCGATCTCGGATCGCTTTATATCGGAACTGTTCAAGGCAAAGACGCCTGAGAATTTCTTGAAGTCGCCCGTGATGCCGCCGCCGCCAACCTGCGAAACCGTAAAGCCCACGCGTGAGGAGGGCTGAATACGGTAGCGTCCGGCAACGTCGGAGAGCGTGTCGGCTGTCACGAACGTTGGAGTGAGGGCGACGATCGCGGCAATGCTTGCGCCGGAGATCGCCGATAGAATCGCATGTTTCGTTTCCATGATTTTTGATCCTGTCAGGTTGCGTGCCGGCCGCCGTTTCGCACGGCCCCTGGAGCCAGCATGCGCAGCAAGATTGTGTCCCTCTTCCAGAAGTGATGGTGGAGCGCCGCGAGAATATGCAGCATGGCAACGGCCGCCGAGAGATAGGCAAGCCAGGCATGGCTCGCCGACCAGAATGCCTCGGCGCTATCCGAAATCGCGAGTGGCAAGGACGGTATGACGACGAGATCGAACATGAATGTCGGTATCCGCAGGGGAGAACTCGAGGCTATCGCCCAGCCCGTCAGCGGCACGACGAAAAGGCTCAGGTAGAGAATGACGTGCGCGCCATGCGCGGCCACCCGCTCCAGCGGGCCCAGCGTTGCGGGATCACGCGGACGTTGATTGGCCGATTTCCACAGCAGACGGAGGGCAGACAGTCCGAGAATCAGGAAACCGAAGGATTTGTGCCACTGGTAGAGATTGAATTGGAGGGTGAAATCGCTCATCCGCACCATCAGATAGCCGAGAGCGATCTGGCCGATGAAGATGAGGCCGATGATCCAGTGAAACAGGATCGATATCAGGCCAAATGATTCTTTGCTGTTGCGCAGCATGGGCGTGCTCCATTCCAGCCCTCCGAACTTGGGACGACTGGAGCAGGATGAACACTGCTGACGCGGATTATATTCGAATGCGGCTTTTTATCTAAGCGGAATCGCCGGCAAGGAAGCGCTGCGCGGCGTAAAGCGAGATCGCGGCGGCATTGGAAACGTTGAGCGACTTGATCGCGCCCGGCATGTCCAGCCGGGCGAGGTGGGTTACCGTCTCACGCGTCTTTTGCCTCAGCCCCTTGCCCTCTGCGCCGAGAACAAGGGCAATTCGACCCTTCTGCATCGTTCGTTCGAGTTCAAGCGGACCTTCCGAATCGAGCCCGATCGTCGTGAAACCGAGTTCGTGCAACTCGCCAATCGCTTCCGCAAGATTGCGGACCTCGATATGCGGAATGAGTTCCAGCGCTCCCGACGCCGCCTTGGCGAGGACGCCGGATTCCTGCGGGCTGTGCCGCGCGGTCGTAATGATGGCGCCGGCCCCGAAAGCAACGGCAGAGCGCATGATCGCGCCGACATTGTGCGGATCGGTCACCTGGTCGAGAATCAATAGCAGCGAACTCTCCTGCAGCGCTTTCAAGGATTGTGCCTTGAGCGGCTTCGCCTCGATCATCACGCCCTGGTGCACCGCCTCAGAGCCCGTTTCGCGGTCAATGGCGCGCGGATCGACGATTTCGACGTCGAAAGGCAGCGCGGACGAATCGCCGATCTCGAGGCGATCCAGAGCGTTCTTCGTAACGAGCATGCGCTTGATCTGTCGGTTGGGATTGTCGAGCGCCGCGCGCACCGTGTGCAGCCCGTAGAGCCGCACGAGGCCTTCAGGCGCTTGTGAGCCTTCCGCCGCGGGACGCCGGCTGCGCTGTGGTTGCTGCGCGCCGCCTGCCTTCTGGTCGCGAAACTGTCGACGCAGCGTCGCATAGTGGGAATCTTTGGGCGTTCGGGATGGTTTTTGCTCGGTCATGGCCGGACATATACCCTTTTGACAATGGGTGCGATACAGACATCTCGGCAAAAATCGCGGGCATTGCTGGCATGATAGGCAGATTTCTTCAGCTTGTTTCAACAAGCCATTCATTTTCTGCCGTGACCTGTTGACACCACGTAGGCTAGTCGGCATAAGGCCCTCCGCAAGCAGCGGCCAGGGCAAACGCAGGCAGGCTGCTTGAGAGAGTGCTTATGGTGTGGTTCCATCGGCGATGACCGGAGGGGTGCCCGAGTGGTTAAAGGGGACGGACTGTAAATCCGTTGGCTTGGCCTACGTTGGTTCGAATCCAACCCCCTCCACCATCCGCCGGGACCAACACCATGATGTGCGGGTATAGCTCAGTGGTAGAGCAGCAGCCTTCCAAGCTGAATATGCGGGTTCGATTCCCGCTACCCGCTCCAGTTTCAGGGGGCACCACATGTGCGTGAAAACGCGCAGAGGTGCTCTTCGATTTTTGTCTTGAGCATTGTACTTCGCTCATGTGTTTTCCATATGAACGAGCAAGCTTGGACAGAACCCGGTCGATCGCCATGCGATTGAGCGGGTGAATGTGCTGACGGACGGCTTGCTGTCTCGTCTGAGCTACAAACATGGTTCCGGCGCAAGGCCGGTTGTGATGACGAGAGAACGACAGCTATGGCTAAGAGCAAGTTTGAACGTAACAAGCCGCACGTCAACATTGGCACGATTGGTCACGTTGACCATGGCAAGACGTCGTTGACGGCAGCGATTACGAAGTATTTTGGTGAGTACAAGGCGTACGACCAGATCGACGCAGCGCCGGAAGAAAAGGCGCGCGGCATCACGATCTCGACGGCGCACGTCGAGTACGAGACGGCCAACCGTCACTATGCCCACGTCGATTGCCCCGGCCACGCCGACTATGTGAAGAACATGATCACCGGTGCTGCGCAGATGGACGGCGCGATCCTCGTCGTTTCGGCTGCCGACGGCCCGATGCCGCAGACCCGCGAGCACATCCTCTTGGCCCGCCAGGTTGGCGTTCCGGCCATCGTCGTGTTCCTGAACAAGGTCGACCAGGTCGATGACGCCGAGCTCCTCGAGCTCGTTGAACTCGAAGTGCGCGAGCTTCTGTCGAAGTACGACTTCCCGGGCGACGACATTCCGATCGTCAAGGGTTCGGCGCTTGCCGCGCTTGAAGACAGCAACAAGGAAATCGGCGAAGACGCGGTTCGCGCGCTGATGGCGGAAGTCGACAAGTACATTCCGACGCCGGAACGTCCGATCGACCAGCCGTTCCTGATGCCGATCGAAGACGTGTTCTCGATCTCGGGCCGCGGCACGGTTGTGACGGGCCGCGTCGAGCGCGGTATCGTCAAGGTTGGCGAGGAAGTCGAGATCATCGGCATCCGTCCGACCTCGAAGACGACGGTGACGGGCGTTGAAATGTTCCGCAAGCTGCTCGACCAGGGCCAGGCCGGCG